>RRZV01000013.1 GCA_003931895.1 Mesohalobacter salilacus | reverse complement strand
TGATTTTGGAATGATGATTTTGGAATGATGATTTTGGAATGATGATTTTGGAATGATGATTTTAGAATGATGATTTTAGAATGATGATTTTAGAATGATGATTTTAGAATGAATTACTAGTATATATATATAATGAGAGCGAGCGAATTAAAAAACAGAACTAAAGCCTTTGCTATCGCAATTATAAAATTAGCTGAAAAATTACCAAATACCCATATTGGTAGAACTATTTCAGGACAGATTATAAGATCTTCAACATCAGTAGCTTCAAATTATAGAGCGACTTGTAGAGCAAAAAGCGATAAGGATTTTATTTTTAAAATAGGCATAGTTATAGAAGAAGCAGACGAGACCCAATTTTGGCTTGAAATGATTGATGAACTCCATCTCATTATCGAAGACTTTAAAGTCAAAAAATTAATCCAAGAAGCGAATGAGTTAGTCGCTATCTTTGTTTCAAGTTCAAAAACCGTTAAAAAACGACTTAAAAATTAGTTTTTAAAACCATAATCACAAATCTACAATCATAAATCATAAATTAATACGATGCCAGATCAAAAAAGACTTTTTCTACTTGATGCTTATGCTTTAATATTTAGAGGATATTATGCGTTGATTAAAAATCCAAGAATTAATTCTAAAGGTAAAGACACCTCAGCTATTATGGGTTTTACCAATTCCTTGTTTGATGTGATCAAGCGCGAAAACCCAGATCATTTGGCCGTGTGTTTTGATAAAGATGGTAGTGCAGAGCGCACCGAGATTTATGAAGATTATAAAGCCAATCGCGATGAAACGCCAGACGTGATTCGACAGTCTATTCCGGTTATAAAAGATATTCTTAAAGCAATGCACATTCCCGTTGTTGAAATTTCAGGAATGGAAGCTGATGATATTATAGGAACCTTGGCTAAACAAGCCGAAAAAGAAAACTACAAAACCTTTATGGTCACGCCTGATAAGGATTTTGGACAATTGGTTAGTGAAAATATTTTTATGTATCGCCCCGCCAGAATGGGTAATGCTATTGAAATTTGGGGCATTCCAGAAGTACAAAAACGCTTCGGTGTTGAACGCCCTGAGCAAGTTATTGACTATCTCGGTATGATGGGTGATGCGTCGGATAATATTCCTGGTTTACCGGGTGTTGGCGACAAGACAGCCAAGAAATTTATCAAGCAATTTGGTAGTATGGAAGCGCTTTTGGATAACACTGACCAACTGAAAGGGAAGATGAAGGAAAAAGTGGAAGAGCACGCCGAGCAAGGCAGAATGTCCAAAAAATTAGCCACGATTTTTACGGATTGTGAGGTTACTTTTAATGCTGAAGAATACGAATTGAGCAAACCCGATGTTGAAAAAGTTATTGACATATTTAAAGATTTAGAATTTCGCCGATTAACGGAGCAGTTTTTAAAAATGTTCAATGAAGGTGCTGAAGAAAAACCTAAAACTGTTTCAAAGAACAAAGATGTTAAACAAACCCCTGGTAGTGGTCAGTATTCTTTGTTCGGTAATGATACTGATAAGGAAGATGTAAAAGCTGAAGACTTTCAAGGTTATAAATCTTTAGACAATACAGACCACCATTACCAATATGCGGATACTGATAAAGCGATTGATATTTTAGTTGAAAAAATGAGCCAACAAGACTCCGTTTGTTTTGATACCGAAACGACAGGGCTGAATACTTTAGATGCTGAATTAGTGGGTGTTGCCTTTTCTTGGCAAAGTCATACTGGATTTTATGTGCCAATTCCTGAAAATAAAACAGAAAAAGATAAGCGATTAGAAAAACTTAAAGCATTTTTTGAAGATGAAAACATTGAAAAAGTTGGGCAAAACTTAAAATACGATTTAAAGGTGTTAAAGAATCACGGTTTCGAAGTTAGGGGTAAATTATTTGACACGATGTTGGCGCACTATATCATTAATCCTGATATGCGGCACAATATGGATGTGTTGGCAGAAACTTACCTTAATTATTCCCCAAAGCCAATAGAAGACCTCATTGGGAAAGGTAAAAACCAAGGCTCAATGCGTGATGTTGAACTCGAAAAAATCACTGAATATGCCGTTGAAGATGCTGATATTACTTTACAACTCAAACACTTTTTTGAAAAAGAGCTCAAAGAAGCACACAACGAACCGCTTTTTAATAAAATGGAAATTCCATTGGTCCGTGTTCTGGCGGATATGGAAATTGAAGGCATCAAAGTCGATGAAAAAGTGTTGAAAGAAATTTCAAAATCATTGGATAAAGATATTAAAGCATTAGAACAAAATATTTACGAACAAGCCGAAGAAGAATTTAATATAGGTTCGCCAAAACAACTCGGAGAAATTTTATTTGGGAAATTAAAAATTGCTAAAAAACCTAAAAAAACAAAATCAGGTCAATATTCAACAGCAGAAGACGTCTTGTCTTATCACGCCAAAGAGCATAAAATTGCTCAAGATGTGTTAGATTGGCGTGGTTTAACCAAGTTACAAAACACCTATGTTGACGCACTGCCCAAACAAATTCAAAAGAAAACAGGACGAGTGCATACCGAATTTATGCAAACTGTTGCCGCAACTGGTCGACTGAGTTCAACCAATCCCAACCTTCAAAATATACCTATTAGAACAGAGCGCGGCCGAATGGTGCGAAAAGCTTTTGTGCCGAGAGATGATGATTACACCTTATTAGCGGCTGACTATTCTCAAATAGAATTGCGGATTATTGCGGCCTTAAGCGAAGAAGAAACGATGATTAAGGCTTTTCAAGATGGTGAAGATATTCACGCGTCAACTGCAGCAAAAATATTTGATGTCAAACTTGATGAAGTGACTCGTGAACAAAGAAGTCAAGCTAAAACTGTCAATTTTGGAATCATTTATGGGGTTTCAGCTTTTGGATTGAGTAATCAAACCAACTTGAGTCGATCAGAGTCTAAAGAGTTGATAGAAACCTACTATAAAACCTATCCAAAACTGAGAGATTATATAGATCAACAGATTGAATTTGCGCGAGAGAACGAATATGTCAAAACCGTGATGGGCAGAAGACGTTACCTGAAAGACATTAACGCTTCAAACGGTATGGTGCGTAGTGGTGCTGAACGCAATGCGGTGAATGCCCCAATTCAAGGTAGTGCTGCAGATATCATTAAAGTCGCGATGATCAATATTCATAAAAAATTGAAGGAAGGAAACTACAAGTCTAAAATGCTACTTCAGATTCATGATGAATTGATTTTTGATATCCATAAATCTGAATTAGATATACTCAAACCCCTTATCAAATCCGAAATGGAAAGCGCTTATGAATTAAAAGTGCCTTTAGATGTTGAAGTCGGTGTAGGAGATAATTGGTTGGAGGCGCATTAATTTTTTAAATAAACAAACTCTAATTCGTTAATTGCCGAAAACGATTCACCAGAAGGAACATTAAAAAATTGAGCTATGCCATTTTGTGTAAGGCTAAAGCTTAACATATTATTTTGAACATTAACCACAATAGTTTCTGTTTCTTGACTGCCAGAAACAGGAATAGTCACGGTTAAATCATTACCAGATATTATATAACTGCCCGAATCTGTACGAAGGGAGCAACTAAAGCTTGGATTTGTATTAGCATCAAAAGTAATCTCTGAAGTTACAACAGTTAAGTTTCCACTGGTGTCAAAATCTAGACTCATTCCATCAAAACAAGATGTTTGATTCATTAAATTGGCATCTGTATTGCCGTTATTTTCTAAATCTACAACAGGTGTAGAATTGATTTCAGATAGCGTCCAAGAGCCTTCAACATCTGCTATATTTAAAACTGAATTTTGAACATCATCATCAGAGCAGCTTGCCATAAAAATGGAAATTACTGCCATAATAAATAATCTGAATTGAACTTTCATAATAAATTTATATTTCTCAAAACTAAGAAAATAATAGTTAGAACATCAAAGGTTTAATCGAATTTCATTAATTTAAAAAAAAGAAACCTCCTCAAAAATTTACTTCTTCAATGCCTCACCAATCACTTTACCTGTTGTGCCATTGGGTTGAGCAATGCCTAATAAAGCAGCTAAAGTAGGAGCGATGTCTTTGATGTAATAACTCTGATAAGATTGCCCTTTTTTGATACCGTGACCGTAAAATAACAATGGCGCTTGTGTGTCATAGCTCATATAACTGCCGTGCGTAGAGCCTTTTGGTGGATACGAAATAACGGCTGGTTCTAAAATATAAATGACATCACCGCTGCGTTTAGGGTGGAAACCATTGGCAACATTGCGAGAAAATGCAGTTGAGCTGCTAGAGTTTTCAATCATATCACGAGTATAAACCCGATCTATTTTGTCATATTGTAAAAGGAAATAATACAAAGCTTCTTGTAAGTCATCAGCCTCGACATCGTGGTCTTCTAATTCATCGTAATCAAAAAAGATGTGTTGACCGGAGAAGCCTTCTATTAATTTAGAACTTTTATATTGGTCTTCAACAAAGTCTTTGACCGCATTCTGTAATTTTTCAGTCTCAAAATAACCCGCAGGAATTTTTTTGCCTTTTAAATAATTAGGCACGTGAACGGCACCGTGATCTGATGTTAAAAACAAGGTGTAGTTATTTTTACCTACATTTTCATCTAAATAATTCAGTAAATCTGCAATATTTTGATCTAAACGTATATACATATCCTGAATTTCTTTAGCATTAACCCCAAAATTATGGCCTGCATAATCGGTACTGGAATAACTTAAGGTTAAAAAATCCGTGTCACTATCTTGACCTAAATTTTCATTTTCAATCAATTTCTCAGCAAAATCAGTGAGCATGGTATTGGCAAACGGCGTAGGTTTTAAAATATCAAAATTGTCATTTTCCGATTTTAATTTTTTCAAGTTGTATGGAAAAGTCGCTGAAGATTTCCCTTTAAACCCAAATTCATAATCATTTAAATCGCTTCCGCTTTCAATATAATTTTCTATAGGGTGTAAAGTCTCCCAATTTTTAAAATACTGCTTGGTTTTTCTATTAAATTTTGTCACCCATTTAGGGAGTTCGTCAAGATAAAAATCACTTGTGATAAATTTTCCTTCATTACCACCTACAAACCAATATGCCGCATTAGCCGTATGTCCAGCAGGCAAAATAGCACCGCGATCTTTAATCGAAACCCCAAAAGTTTTTCCTCTAAATTGGGTGTGCAAACGGTTTTGGTCGGCAATACTTGTGGTCAACATACGGTGTGGAGACATTTGTCCAGCTTTACCGTTTACACCAATAGAATTGACTTCATCATCTTGAACGCAATACACGCTTTCGTTTTTAAATTTATCATACCACCCATTAGCAATAATACCGTGATTAGCTGGTGTTGTACCCGTATAAACCGAAGCGTGACCAGGTCCAGTGTAAGTTGGGATATAGCTAAAGTGGGTATTTTTCGCAAAAAACCCTTCTAGCATTAAGCGTTTAAACCCGTTTTCAGAATAGTGATTTTCAAAACGGTGTAGATATTCATACCGCATCTGGTCAACAACTACGCCGATGACTAACTTTGGTTTTTCAGAATTGTTCTGAGCGTTTATAAAACTTGAAATAAAGATGATAAATAGAAGTAAAAGCGGTTTTTTCATGTTTAAATTTTGAATTATTCAAAAATACAATTATTAGAGAATTAAAAGTTTATCCTAAAGTTAAATTGCAAGCTGAGATTTTTTTCTATTTTTAGGCTTTAAATAAGTTGTATGGACTACATTTCAAGTACGGGTCAGTACTTTATAATGATTAAAGATACTTTTAAACGTTTCACTAAGGGAAGTGTTTTAAGAAATTTGATCATTCAAGAAATGAATGACCTCACCGTGAGGTCTTTAGGAATTGTAGTGTTTATTTCATTTTTTATCGGAGCGGTAGTGACGATACAGACGGCATTGAATTTAAACAATCCCTTTATTCCAAAATCTTTAATTGGCTTCGCGGCTCGGCAGTCTATCATTTTAGAATTTTCGCCCACGTTTGTGTCTATCATTATGGCAGGTAAAGTCGGTTCGTATATCACTTCAAGTATTGGAACTATGCGTGTTACTGAGCAAATTGATGCTTTAGAAGTGATGGGCATTAATTCATTAAATTACTTGGTATTTCCCAAAATTGTGGCTATGATGTTTTACCCTTTTGTCATTGCTATTTCAATGTTTGTTGGGATTTTAGGGGCTTATGTCGCTGGTGTTTTTGGTGGTTTTGTCGATGGCGAATTATTTTTATCAGGCTTACAAGAAGATTTTGTCACTTTTCAATTAGTTTATGCCTTTATCAAAACTATAATTTTTGCCT
This sequence comes from Mesohalobacter salilacus, assembly GCA_003931895.1. GTDB lineage: Bacteria > Bacteroidota > Bacteroidia > Flavobacteriales > Flavobacteriaceae > Psychroflexus. The sequence continues at coordinate 92,201 of RRZV01000013.1, read as the reverse complement.
TTATTCTTGCTACAGTACCTTCTTTTCATGGTTATTATATGAAAGGTGGTGCACTTGAAGTAGGCAAAGCCTCAACGACATCTTTTGTTTGGACTAGTGTTATTATTATTGTTTCTAATTACATCATCACTCAATTATTATTAAGCTAATGATTAAAGTAGAAAATTTACATAAATCTTTCGGCGATTTAGATGTTTTAAAAGGCATCAGCACCACGTTTGAAAAAGGTCAAACCAATTTAATTATTGGGCAATCTGGATCTGGAAAAACAGTTTTTCTCAAATGTATGTTAGGCTTATTCACTCCTGATGATGGTTATATTTGTTATGGCTCAAAAACTTACGAAGAACTCACTCCCAAAAAAAGGCGCGAGTTAAGAAAACAAGTCGGGATGGTATTTCAGGGTGGAGCGTTGTTTGATTCTATGACGGTTGAAGAAAATGTGATGTTTCCTTTAAAAATGCTAACCAAAGCAAAAAAACCTGAAATGAAAGATCGCGTTTATGAAGTACTTAAACGGGTTAATCTAACGAATGCTAATAACAAATTACCGAGTGAAATAAGTGGAGGAATGCAAAAAAGAGTTTCAATAGCCAGAGCCATCGTTAACCGACCAAAATTTTTATTTTGCGATGAGCCCAACTCCGGTTTAGACCCGAGAACGGCTACGGTTATTGATAATTTAATTCAGGAAATTACCCACGAATTTGAAATTACCACAGTCATTAATACCCATGACATGAACTCAGTCTTTGAAATTGGCGAAAAAATAGTTTACCTTGAAGACGGTCATCTGGCTTGGGAAGGCAATAAAGACCTAATTCATAAAACCGATAACAAAGCTGTCACGGATTTTGTCTATTCTTCAGATTTATTTAGAAAAGTAAGAGTCGCGCAGCAAAAAGGGTATTAATTTTCTTTACTTATTAAGCCTGTCGGTTCTATTTCTACATCAACCTTTTTAGCTTTTATTTTATAAGCTAACCAATTAGACATCCTGTTTTCGAATATTTTTTTATCGGCCAATGTCATTTCAGCTTTCCATGTTAATCTAAAGGAAGGGACTGTGTCTAAAACATCATTTCTAGCAATAAACATTTCTGCATAAGCGACATCGGTGACTTTTTCATAATTCAGTTTAATTTCCTTGACAATATCAGTAAAAGGAATATTTTGCTTACGATTTGATTTTCTTATAGAGTCTAGTCTCCTAGATAAGAGTTGAATTTGCTTTTGACTGTCAATCAACTCCAAAGAATCTCGAGTTTTTAATTCTTTAATGTATTTGTATTCATTAAAATTATCAGAGTTTTCATTGTGTAAAATTCTAAGTTTGGTGTCTTTCAAATTTTCATAAGACTTCATTTTTGTATTCCATAAACTGATGACTTCGTTTGGAATTTCTTTGCCTAAAAAAGAAACTTCAATAATTGAATTGCCTTCTTCGTGGTATTCAATATTAGTGGCATTTTTTTGTAAATAAGCGTCTTTATAAACCATTAATTCTTCCGTGACAAACGCCTTTGCACTTTTTTCAAAGTAAGATTCTTTGAGTAAAACGTAGAAAAGATAAACACTTGGTAACATAACTACGATGGCAATCACCGTAGCCAACTGAGAGATGCGTTTTCTTCTCAGAGAATTAGCGTAGCGCACTAATGGAAAGCGTAAAACTTTTGAAACTAAAAATGTAGATAAGGCAATAAAAATGGTGTTGATTGTAAACAAATACATTGCCCCACCAAAAATACTCAAATCCCAAACCGCCAAACCATAACCAGCTGTACAAAGTGGTGGCATTAGGGCTGTAGCAATAGCCACACCAAAGATGACAGAAGCGATTGTTCCTTTTTTAGTTTTAGCAATGATGAGCGCGAGTCCGCCAAAAATAGCGACCAAAACATCCAAAATTGTAGGTGAAGTTCGTGCTGCCAATTCTGGAGTTAATTCAGTTAAAGGGGAAATAGAGAAATATAAAAATGCCGTAAAAACACTTAAAACTACCATAACCGCTAAATTGACCAATGATCGTTTTAAGGTGTCCAAGTCGTTAATGGCAACAGAAAAACCGAGACCGACAATTGGTCCCATTAGTGGAGAGATTAACATGGCGCCAATCACAACAGCAGTGCTACTCACATTCAAACCTACTGAAGCTACGATGATGGAAAAAATCAAAATCCAGGCATTATGACCTCTAAATGGAATATCTTTTAAGATGGCTTCCATGGTAGAATCTCTGTCAGTTTCTTTTCTTATATCAAGCAAATGCAAAAGATACGACCGCAAGCTGCCGTAAGAATCTTTAAAACTTTTCCTTACTTGTTCTTCCTTTTTATCCTGTTCTTTTTCTTGTTTTTCGTCTGCTTTTTTCTTCTGCTCTTCCTCTTGCTTGTTTTCTTTAGATTCCATATTTTTAAATAAAACTCAAAGTAAAATTAAAAATTTATATTAAAGTGAGTTCGATCAATAAAAAATGATTTTTAGTAAAAAAATAATGTATAACAGTTGTATTTTAAGCTTAATTTCAATACTACCAACAATATTTGGGACTCTCTATTACTCCGAAAAATCACTTCAAAACTTCAACTTGAGCATTGGGCTGAAATACATATTGGCGCCCAGTAGACAATTCTCTGCATTTATACCGCTTTCTTAATTTTTCTTCTTTGATAAAAATTTTGCCGTTAGGAATAATAAATTGTGTGCCTTTTGGAAGTTCAAAAATATAACTTTTATCTGTAGGTTGGTCGTAGGCTTTTAAAGCAATAGACAGTCTGGCATCGGTATCGCTACTGGCTTTTGGATTTTTGAAATGGTTAGCAATCAAAGGTAATAGTTGCTCAGGAAATATTTGTGGATTAATTAGCGGTAGCATTAATTTCTGAAAAGTTAATTTCCATTCTATGCCGTGCGGTTTGGTATGACGACCGTAATTGATGAAGACCAATAAATGGGCAATTTCGTGGATTAGTGTAATTAAAAATCGATAGGGATTTAAATTGGCGTTAATGGTGATTTGATGTCTACCATCGGGCATAGGTCTATAATCACCGTGTTTAGATTGACGCTCGTTGACAATCTTGAGGTGAACTTTATAAACTTTCAGCAATTCTTCAACCGAGGTTACGGCTTTAGCAGGCAAATATGTCTTTAAAACCGAAGACATATTTTATGGGGTTGAATTAGACACTTGAAGCGTTTTTCCGTTGTAAAATTGATGACCTGTCAACGCAAAATCAGCAATATAGGCTGCCATTTCTTGAGCACTTACGGGAGCTTGCATTCCCGGGAAAGCCTCTTCTAACATTTCGGTTTGAACAGCTCCGAGCGCCAGACAGTTAAAAGCCATATCAGTTTCTTTATATTCTTCGGCTAAAAGTTCTGTCAAACCAATCAACGCGGCTTTACTTGAGCTGTAAGCAGCAAGGCCGGGAAACTTAACACTGCCTTGAATACCGCCCATGCTTGAGATATTGACGATATGATTTATTTTAGAAAAAGCGTTTAATAGCTTTGAAGTTAAGCTAAATACCCCAAAAACATTGGTTTCATAAACCGCTTTTACATCAGCAATATTTGTTTTTTCGAAAGGCTGATTGAGAAATTGACCTGCATTATGAATTAAAATATCAACTTGAGAGGTTTGTGCTTTAATTTCTTTTATAGAATTATCAATTGATAATTCATCACTAAGGTCGCAAGATAAACTGTACACGTTTTTGAGATTGAGCTCTGCAATTGGCTTAGAATTTCTAGATAAGGCATAAATATGATGGCCTTGACTTGATAGATTTTTAACCAATTCAAAACCAATGCCACGACTTGTGCCTGTGATGACAATATGTTTAGACATTAATTATTGAGTTTAATAAGTTTTTCTGAATGATTTGCTATTTTTAAAAGAGGTTCCGCCCATAAATCTACTAAGCTTTGGATGTGTTCAGGATTAAGCAATGGGGCTTCGTCGTCGACGTGATGATAATAACTGTAATTAGTAAAATCAAATGTAGAAACGGAGTGTGCAGGAATTTCAAAACTTTGAAAAAAAGGATAGTTATCGCTGCGTTTAAAGAGGTGATATTCTTTGGCTTGCTGTAAAAAAATAACGGCTTTCTGATCAGCATAACCATTAAAAATATCTGCAAAATTTGATTTTTCAAAACCTGTGAGATAGGCTTGTTGAGGTTTGTCACGCATGGCAACACCAACCATCTCAATATTAAAAATCACGTAGGGGTTAACATCTTCACTTTTGAGTTTTTCGGCAAGATATTTAGAACCTAATAAGCCTTGTTCTTCGGCATCAAAAAGGACAAATAGAATAGGGCGTTTTGGTTTAGTGTCTATTAAGGCTTTAGCTAATTGCATGACTGCAACGGTTCCTGAAGCATTGTCGTTAGCACCGTTTGCAATACTGTCGCCTTCGATAGCTTTACTATTACCAATATGATCATAATGGGCACCGATAATTAAAGGTTCATTTTTTAATAGCGGATCGTTACCTTCTATTTGACCGATAACATTATAAGCGACCGTTTGTTTTTTGAGATAAAAGGTGTCACGATAAGATTCATAATAAGGTTTTATGCCGATACTTTTAAAGTATTTAGCAATATATGCGGCAGCTTTATCAATACCTTTAGTTCCAGTTAAACGACCATTAAGGTCGTCAGAAGAAAGGTACTCAAGATGAGATTTAACAGACTTAATATCAGTCTCCTGAGCGAATGTGTTTAAGAAAAAAGATAATGTGAACAGATAAAGCAAAAAGTTATATTTCATGGTTTAAAATTTTGAAGTAAAGATATGGGATATATTTGATTTAGCTAAATTCGAACACATTTTTTAAGAGCACAACAATATGTAAAATTGTGTTGAGATTTACTATGTTTGGATTTTACACATATAATTGTTTTATATTGTTCGAATCTGCGGCAGGTATTGCAGCGATAGCTTCTTGAGTCTTGGGCGCATCTAAAACGGCTTGCACAAAAAGCGACCAACGGAAGCTCTTTTGTGCAATTGTCCGTTTTGCGACTAAGGCTTAAGAACTACAAGCGGAAAGACCGGTTCAGCCGCCCAAATTATTATAAATGAAACAAATCGCGACATTGTGTTTATTAAATTATAATGGCTTTACCCATAAGTTTTGGGCATTGAAGATGATGCAAATGGCTAAACCCTATTTGAAATCGGTTGAAGGTTTGCGGTTTTATAAACTTTTAGGCAGTGGTAAAGAGGGTTTTAAACCACAGCCCGATTGGTCGGTGTATGCACTGCTTCAGGTTTGGGACGATGAGGCGAGTGCTGAGCAATTTTTTGAAACTTCAGATTTGGTTAAGCACTACCAATTTCATGCTGATAGTTTGTGTTGTCTGTATCTGAAATCAATTACTGCACATGGGTTTTGGTCTAAGCAACAACCCTTTAAGTCGCACGACAGCTTGGATGAAAACCCTTTGGGAGTGGCTATTATTACACGGGCAAGCATTAAGACGTCTCAATTGAAGCGATTTTGGCGATATGTGCCAACAGCTCAGCGGCCGATTGCAAATGCTGAGGGATTAGTTTATACCAAAGGTTTTGGCGAATTACCGATTTGGGAAATGGCAACTTTAAGTTTATGGGAAAACATGGATTATGCTAAAGCATACGCCTACACAAGTCAAGAACACCGTAAAGCTATTAGCATGACGCGACAATACAATTGGTATAAAGAAGAATTGTTTTCACGGTTTCAGGTCTATAAAGTTAAAGGCCAATGGCAAGGGCGCGAATTGTTTAAGTCTGTTTGATTACTCTAACGTTCGGCTCCACTTTAATATCAATTTTAAGAATCATTAAGGCGGTCTTTTACAAATTCAACTTTGGTTTTGCCATGTGGTTTAGGTTTACCTTCTTCATCCAAACTGACCATCACTATTTTATCCACTTTGATGATGGTTTGTCTTGTCATTTTGTTGCGGACTTCACATTTTAGAGTAAGTGATGCCTGGCCGAATTTGACGACTTCTATACCGATTTCTACAATTTCGCCTTGTCTAGCCGAGCTTACAAAATCAATTTCTGAAATGTATTTGGTAACGGTTTTGTGGTTTTCAAGCTGGATTATGGCATAAAGCGCAGCTTCTTCGTCTATCCATTCTAATAATCGACCGCCAAATAAGGTGCCGTTAGGGTTAAGGTCTTCGGGTTTGATCCATTTTCGGGTGTGGAATCTCATAACTTTTATTTAAATGCAATGTAATGAAATTTGATGTAGCTCTTGCAGAATAAAAGTTGTTTGAAATTATGAGGTATAGATATTTCTTATAAATAACCGACAGCATCGTTTTGAGTTACACTAAATTTATTCAATAAAAAAACCCTGACAGAATCGTCAGGGTGCACTAATATACTAAGGCAAAGGCTATCTGAAACGGTCAGCAGATTTTACGAGCTCATCATCCCTTTTGATGGCTTTTTGAGCCAAAACAATAAAAACGATAGAAATGACGGGTATGACTAGCCCAATACCTTTCTCAGAAAAATTAATTTCTCCAGGTAAAATTAGCAACCAATATGTCAAAAAGCCTAAGGCGACAAAGTTCACAAATAAATTAAGTCGACCTATTTTGAGTTGAAACTTTCGTTTTTTGAAAGTAATCAAACTCCATAGCGACAACACAGCAACTAATAAAAAGTAGATAACGTATTCAATTTCAAAGTTTTCAATAAAACTAGCAACTTTGTTGAGCAGTTCACCAAGCGTAAATGTAGCAATAACATTGGCTAAAATTACTAAAAACAAGTACACACTTTGAATGCGTTGAATCATATTTAAATTAATTTGAATGCAAAAATAGAGGATTATTTTTGAAAAATTATAGAGAAAACAAAATAAAGTTGTATAATTGCATTGCAAAGTTGCATGTATCTCATACACAACTTAATCATTTCATATTCAACAAAAATTTTCTTCCTGAATTAAATTGAACAATTTAACAATTGCTAATAACAAACCTTTTTTATATACATGTTTGAAATCATAGATTTAAAGTCAAAAAAATTGACTGAATTACAACACATCTCTAAAGAATTATCTATTCCAAAATTTAGAGGACTTAAAAAGCTCGACTTAGTTTACAAAATTTTAGACTTTCAAGCGACAAACCCTGATGAGGTTAAGTCTTATCTGGAAAAACAAAAGAACGGATCTGCAACAGATGATAAGTCAGCTAAAGGCAGTCCATCTAAAGGCAATTCTGCTCAAGCTTCAAAACAGAAATCAGCCCCGGCTAAATCTAAGCCATCACCTTCAAGGAGAAGTAAAAGTGACGATAAGGCTAAACCTAAGCAAGATAATAATCACGACACAAAAGCCAAACCGACTCAAAGTACGCCGAAAAAGAATCCGTCCTCATCCCAAAATAATGAGGGTCAAAAATCTTCTAACCCAAAACAGCAAAGGCCTAAACAAACGACTCAAGATAAAAGTCGAAATGACAATAGGCAAAATAACCCTAAGTCTCAACCAAAAGCTAAAGATCAGAATTCAGAGAAGTCAAATTCTGATTCTAAACCATCTCATAATAAGAATAATCAATCAGATAATTCTCAAAACAAGAATAAATACAGACACCCAAATTACGAGTTTGATGCTTTAATTGAGTCTGAAGGTGTTTTGGATATTATGCAAGATGGATACGGATTTTTGAGATCATCAGACTACAATTATTTGTCATCTCCTGATGATATTTATTTATCACAATCACAAATCAAACTTTTTGGTTTAAAAACAGGGGATACAGTTCTCGGTGAAGTAAGACCACCAAAAGAAGGTGAAAAATATTTCCCCTTAATTAAAATTATAAAGATAAACGGTATCGATCCTAAAGTGGTAAGAGATCGCGTATCTTTTGAGCATTTAACGCCATTATTTCCACAGGAAAAATTAAATATTGCCGATAAAGATTCAACGATTTCTACTCGAATTATTGATATGTTCTCGCCTATAGGCAAAGGCCAAAGAGGGATGATAGTTTCACAGCCTAAAACGGGTAAAACTATGTTGCTTAAAGATGTGGCCAATGCTATTGCTGCTAATCATCCTGAAGTCTATCAAATTGTTTTACTCATTGATGAACGCCCTGAAGAGGTTACCGATATGCAACGCAACGTCAGAGGTGAAGTTGTCGCTTCGACTTTTGATAAAGAAGCGCACGAACATGTTAGAGTTGCTAATATTGTGATTGAAAAAGCAAAAAGATTAGTAGAATGTGGACATGATGTTGTTATTCTTTTAGACTCTATCACACGTTTAGCTAGAGCTTACAACACGGTTCAGCCTGCAAGCGGGAAAGTGTTAAGTGGTGGTGTAGATGCCAATGCATTGCACAAACCAAAACGCTTTTTTGGTGCAGCGAGAAATATAGAAGGAGGAGGTTCATTATCTATCATAGCCACTGCACTTATTGATACAGGGTCAAAAATGGATGAAGTGATCTTTGAAGAATTTAAAGGTACAGGTAATATGGAGTTGCAATTAGATCGCAAAATTGCCAATCGCAGAATATTCCCTGCTATTGATCTTAATGCTTCAAGTACACGTCGTGATGATATTTTACTCGATGAAAACACACTTCAAAAAATGTGGGTGTTGAGAAAATATTTGAGTGATATGAACCCTGTTGAAGCCATGGAGTTTATTAATGATCGTGTCAAGCAGACTAAAAGTAATGAAGAGTTTTTAGTGTCTATGAATGGTTAATAAGCCTTAAATTCAATTATAAAATATAAAAAAGCCTATGCATTAATTTGTATAGGCTTTTTAAGTGTGTCGTTTGAAGTTATTTATGGTAGACTAATTTAATGTCAAATCCTACTTCCTGAGGTTTTAAACCAACATAAGCAGGGCTTATAAAATTTATCTTTTCAACAATAGACTTAAAGTAAGAGGTTATAACTATTTGCCTTTTATTTTTCATTTCAAAATTTTTGATTTGAGTATTTTGATCTAAAATAAATTTAAATTCAACAGTATTTAGACCTTCTTCAAACACATCTTTGAGCTTTGTCCTGTCTACACTGTTATATAAGAAAACGATAACTCTTTCCTTTACACATGATTTTCTTTCATCACTCTTTTTATAAAACTTGCAAAACCCGGTCGCTGGAAGTCTATCTAAATCTTCTTCTGTATTAGCTATTACAACCTGACTATTGTCGTAATAGGCTTTTATGCCTTTTTTCTTTGTCACAATATTTAGGGGTAGAGTAAATTTTATACTGTTGTAATCGCCTAAAACTTCTAGATTAAGAAATTTCATTTTTTTGATGCTCCTTTCAATTTCTTTTTTAATTTTTGGATGAATGTCTCTATTAGTTGTAAAGATATCTCCGTCTTTTTCAATTACGATATTGATAAAAAATTTATTTCTCCCCGCATTCAAGGAGCTTTCAATTTTGCCAAATCGCATATATTTTTGCAAATTATTTTTTAATGCTACTGACATGCATTTTCTCAATCTATCATCATCACCTTTAAAGGCTTCACATCCTTTAGTGATAAGCATTTCTGGAATCTCGGCGTTGTCTCCTTCTTCGTTGATAAAATTCATCTGGGCATAGACTTGGCTTTGTAAGCAAAAAATCAAAAAAATTATATTCAGTGTTTTAATCATAATTACTATAATAAAAGTTCAAAATTAATATTATAATTATGAATAAAAAGAGATAAGATAAAATTAGCCCTCAATTTCGGCTTCTTCACTTTCAAATTGTGCCTGATATAGTTTTGTGTAATAGCCCTCAGGGTTTTTTAGCAAATTGTTATGTGTACCTGTTTCTATAATTTGCCCCTGATCCATAACGATAATTTTATCTGCATTTTTAACTGTAGCCAATCGGTGTGCAATGATGATTGATGTACGATCTTGGGTGATTTTATCCGTAGCATTTTGAATGAGCTGCTCACTATAGCTGTCAATAGATGAAGTAGCTTCGTCAAGAATCAAAATACTTGGTTTACAAACGTAAGCTCTTAAAAAGGCAATAAGTTGGCGCTGTCCAGACGATAACATGGCGCCGCGTTCTTTAACGTTGTAATCATAACCGTTTGGTAAAGACATGATAAAATCATGAACTCCAATAGATTTTGCGGCCTCAATAACATCTTGTTTAGTTATTTTGTCTTCGTGTAAAGTGATGTTGTATAAAATACTTTCTGCAAATAAAAAGACGTCCTGAAGCACCACGGCAATAGATTTTCGTAGAGATTTGAGTTCGTAGTCTTTGATGTCTTGATCATCAATTAAAATTTGGCCACTATTGATGTCGTAAAATCGGGTTAAAAGATTAATGACTGTACTTTTACCAGCCCCAGTGGCACCCACAATAGCAATGGTTTCGCCGGGTTGCACTTTTAAAGAAATGCCCTTTAAGACTTCTTCGTCTTTGACGTAACTAAACCTCACATTGTCAAAGGTTATTTTGCCTTTGAGGTTTTGAGGTTGTAATTTCCCTGTGTTGGCGATGTAGGCTTCTGTGTCAAGAATGCCAAAAACACGATTGGCTGCTACCATACCCATTTGAAGAGAATTGAATTTGTCAGCTATTTGTCTTAATGGAGCAAATAGCATTCGTATATATTCTATAAAAGCTACAATTATACCTAAGCTTAAAGTGTCGGATTCAACAACACGTAAACCACCAAACCATACTAACAAACCTATAGTGACAGAAATGGACATTTCTGCAATAGGGAAAAAGATAGAATTGTAAAGTACAGTTTTATTCCAAGCGATTTTATGTTTATTGTTGATATCTTTAAACTTATCATACTCTTTGCGTTCACGGTTAAAGATATGAACGATTTTCATCCCTGTGAGCCGCTCCTGAACAAATGAATTTAGATTAGAGACTTGCGTTCTGACTTCTTCAAATGCGATTTTCATTTTGCGTTGAAAAATACGTGTAGCTATAAACACAAAAGGTAAAACGGTAAGAACAAGTAAGGTAAGCTGCCAACTTTTGTAAAACATAAACAACAAGACAGCTATCATCTTGAGCAAATCGCTTAAAATCATAAACAGACCTTGACTAAAGATACTCGCAATAGTTTCAATATCGCTTACCGCACGTGTTACTAATCGACCAACCGCTGAGGTGTCGAAGTATTGCTTTTTGAAATTAATCATATGTTCAAAAAGCTTGACGCGAATATCTCTAATGACTTCTTGCCCCAACCAATTGGCAAAATAAATAAAGGTTAATTGAAAAATGACTTCGCCCATCAGCACCAGAAGCATCCAAACGATTAATTCTACTAACAATTCTTTATTGCCTTCAGGAAGCGCGTTATCCACAATTAGACCCAAGAAATGAGGTCTCAGCATGCTCAAGCCTGCTAGAGCGATGGCTGAAAACAAAACAAAATAGAAGGTTTTTTTATACGGATTGGTAAAGGCCAAAACACGTTTAAATAACCCAATATCAAAAGCTTTGCCTGTTTTAGTTTTGCTCATATATTGATTTTAATGGATAAGGATATTTGATATCTGTAAGATATAAACCTTGAGCTGGAACAGATTTTCCTGCCCTTCGGCGATCTTGAGACTTGATGATATTAATAAATTCTTCATAATTCGTTTTTCCTAAACCAACGTCAATTAAAGTTCCTGTGATAGCCCTAACCATATTGCGTAAAAACCGATTGGCTGAAATATTAAAGACTACAAGATCGTCCTGTTGTTTTTTAACTTCAGCTTTAATGACATCACATTCAAAAGTGTTCACAGCAGTTTTGACTTTACTAAAACTTTTGAAATTAGAAAAAACCAATAAGCGCTGAGCGCATTTATGCATAAGTTTAACATCTAAATCATTTTTGATATAGTAAGCCGAATGGATTTCAAATGGATTTTTTCTGGTGCAGATACGATATTGATAGCTTCGGGATAATGCATCAAATCGTGCATGATGATGAGCATCAGCATTGTAAATATTTTGAGCGGCAATATCAGTAGGTAAAACGGTATTGATTTTATAAATTAAATTATTGAACTGATTTAAATTTTGTTTCGAATCAAAATGCGCAATAAAATATTTAGCGTGCACACCTGTATCAGTTCTGCCAGCACCCATAACCTCTATATGTTCCTGCAAAATGGTTGATAAGGCTTTGTCGATAGTAGATTGTACGCTTTTTTGGTCTGGTTGTTTTTGCCAGCCTACATAATCTTGACCCAAAAATGAACATTGTATAAAATATCGCTTTAACATAAGCGCAAAAATAAAACCTTATGAGCTTTAAAAAATATATACACCAGTCTTTTAATACTTTTTAAAGGTTAGATACAGAATTATTAAAATCTTTTTTATTCAATTGGTTTAGTAAAACTTTAGCATGTCTTTCTAAATAATTTTGAAAATATACCTTTTCTCTATTTTGGGTATGACTTAAGACAATGTAAGTTAAATCATCTTTAGGAAAATAATGCAGACCATTTCTAAACCCATCCCATAACCCATCGTGATAGATTTCAAGCTCACCAAAACGACCAACTTGCGTTCGGAAACCCATACCATAGTTATAATTTGTGTAATTGTTAAGGTTAAACATCTTATTTATTGATGCTTGAGATATAGATTTGCGATTTTTTAAGGCGTTAAACCACAACCATAAATCACTTGCTGTGGTGTGAATCCCTTTATCGCCGAGAGCAGAATTATGATAACTCGGCGGTAATTTAATATAACCACGACCATAAGCTTGATAAGCATTTGCCACTTTGATTTTTGCTCTACTATTTATACCAACATAAATATCATTTAAACCTAAAGGCTGAAAAAATTGGTCTTTCAAAAAATCTTTAAAACTTTTACCACTAATTTTTTCTATCAAAGTTACCAATAACACATAATTTGTATTATTGTAATCAAATTTTCTGCCAGGCTTAAAATTTAATGTAGTTTGGTGATTATTTAGAAGTTCAATTATTTCAAAATTATCTGGTGCTTTGGATTTGTTCCAGTAGGCTTCTGTTAAATTCATATAATCCCATAATCCTGAAGAATGCTTGAGTAAATCTTTAACGCGAATATTTTCAAATTTAAAGTTTGGAAAATAGGTTTTAAAAGGTTTTTCTAAATCAATTTTGCCTAATTCGACAAGTTTTAAAATAGAAGCGGCGGTAAATTGTTTGCTAACTGAAGCTAGCTCAAAAGCATCGTGAATTGATAATTCTGTCTTATCAATCGGGTTTTTGTATCCAAAAGCTTTATTAAATATAATTTGATTTTTATAAGCAACTAAAACTACACCATGAAAGTCGTTAATTTTTGCTTTGCGATTAATTTTAGATTTAAATTCTTTGAGTTTCTCCCCTAACAACGAAACGTAGTCTGTTTTTGCTACATTAAGATGTTCAGTTTTTTGGACTAAATGTTTTTGACTTTTAAATACATAAGATTTTTCATCACTGCTAAAACTGTGATTAGTAAAAAAAAAGGCACTCATAAAAAATATCAGAAAGACAAATACAAACTTTTTTTGCAACATAATTATTTATAAATCTCGGCAAATATACAGATTTTAAAGATTTAGCTAGGCTATGGTGGTTTCTTGTTAAATCTGATATTTTTTTAGCCCAGAAAAATATCCTAAAAACTAAACCTTAAATTTAGCATCATATTTCGTCCTGGACTCGGAATATTGAAAGCTCTCAAAATGGATAAATGATCCACATAAGTTTCGTCCAATAAATTTTGAAAAACCAGTGAAGCTTCTAATTTGTAATCTTTTCCAAAATCAAAAAGATGTTTTGCCCCTAAGTTGAGCAAGGTATAACCGGGTGTTTCTTCTTCATTAAAACCTGGTCTGTCTTGGCGGCCAACAGCGCGTATTTTTGAAAATACACTAGTTTTTTGAAGTTCACCAAACCTATATTCTGCTTTAAAATTTAAATTGTCTGGCGGTATAAAAGTTAGCGGCTCATCAAAATCTTGATTTTCACCACGAACTAGAGCTGCTCCGAGATTGAGTTTGAGTTGTCTTTGGGGTAATGCCACATACTGTAAATTGATTTCACTACCATAGAGCTGGGCTTCTACTTGTTGATATTGCCATATCTGTAAACCCGATTCAGGTTGGGTTTCGCCGGTATCAGAAAAGAAAATAAAGTTATCGATTTGACTTCCAAATACTGACCAATCTAAGCGAAACCGATCTAAACTCAAGGCATAATTCAAATCGAGCTGAAGGCTTTGTTCACGTTCAAAATTGGCATTACCAATTTCAAACCGACTCGTGCCTGGATGCTGGCCAAATGAAAATAATTCTGCTAAATCTGGCGAACGAAAACCCGATGATATATTGATTTTAAACTTTTGATGATTTCCAAAATTTTTAGTCAAACCCATTGAACCCGTAAATCCACTAAAATTTGAAGTTAAAGTTCGACTTTCAGGTTCGCCAGGAAGCACAAATCCAGCGTCTACAAATTGCTCATCGCTAGCATCTGCTTTAACGTGCCGGTAATCATAACGTAAAGCACCTTGTAAGAAATACGATTTCCATTCGTAATTGACCATATAATAAGCTCCGTTTTCTGTGTAATGCGCATCTGGAATTAAAATGTCTAACACATCATCTTGATTGTCGTTACTGAGAAAATTACCTTGAATTCCGAAGTTATGACTAAATTTTCCCGTATCAAAATTAATCCTAGCATTGTAAAATGTATTGTGTTGTTTAAACCCTAAATCGACGAGGTTGTCTGCAGTTTCAATTTCCTTTCTATCATTAAAATGATGAGACAAATGAAAAACAGACTCAAAATTGCCGTGGTCAATACGTTGATTATAGGAAATTAAAACATCTGTAACTTCTTGATAAGGCAATTGCATATCACGGTCGTTTCTACTTGTGGCATTAGAGTTTTGCAATTCGTCATCTCCAATAATACCTAAATTTTGAGTGTTAAACGCTACAGATAGTTTATTGTCAAAATTGTCCTTATCAATTCCAAAATGCACTCTTGCAGTCGCGACGTTATAGCGACTATTGCCTATCACATCACCATCGCCAGACTTATAATCGGCGTGATTTTCATAAGCCAAATCTACACCAAAAAACCAATCATTTTCAAAGCTTTGACCAACAGATGTAAACGCTCTCAAACCATTTGAAACCGAATTAAAAGACGTGCCAAAATTACCTGAAAGTTGTTTAGCGTTTTTATAAAACTCATCATCTTTTATCAAAATCACACCGCCAAGCGCCCCTGAACCATACAACACAGAAGCTGGGCCTTTGATAACGTCAATACTTTTAACGCCCAAATCGTTAACGCCAAGTCCGTGGTCTGCACCCCATTGTTGATTTTCGAGTTTATTACCTTGAAAAATGGTCACCACACGGCTAAAGCCCAAACCTCGAATAAAAGGTTTTACAATGCCTTGACCAAACTCAGCACCATAAACACCGGGAACTTCACGTAAAATCCCCATAACACCAGAAGGGTGACTTTTACCTTCAATTCGGTCAAGACTGACAGGAATAAAATTGTATGGTGTTTTAGAGTTTAATCCCGTTTGTCGGTCTATAATAATCACTTCGTCTAAAATATTTGACGCAGGATAAAGCCGAATTTTAATTTCTAAAGTTTGGTTAGCCTTTAAATTTATCCTTTTAAAGGTCGTTTCGTAGCCTATGGCAGATACTTTTAACGTGTATTTTCCTTCAGGGATATTTTTAAATATAAAACGCTTGTTTTCTGTATTTACATATTCCTCTAACTCTTCAATCCAAACCGTTACAGATGGCTCTTGATTATCTTCAACAATAATTTGTCCTTTGATTTGCCCTGTCTGAGCAAAAATATGCGATAAGAAAAATATTATTACTATGCTAAATATGTATTTTAAATTCATTAAATATAATTTTAGGCAAATCTAAAAATATATTTTTACATAATGAAATACATTGCTTAAAACGAATGTTATATATGGGATTTTATTTTAGAAAATCTGAAGATTGGATGTATTGCCAACAGCAAATACCAACACTCACAGAAATATTCACGGAATGCTTAGTTCCAAATTGTGGGATTTCTAAAACCTCATCACTTTGGTCAATAACCGCTTGTTGAACACCTTTAACTTCATTGCCAAAAATCATGGCATAAGTTTTATCAGGATTAAAGTTGTAGTCCTGAAGCATACAGCTCTCGTCAGCTTGTTCGATGCTTAAAATTTTAACACCGTTTTGCTTTAATTTCTTAACAACATTAAGGGTTTCTTTATCGTAAGCCCATTCTATACTATCGGTTGCGCCAAGCGCTGTTTTTTGAATATCGCGATGAGGTGGTTGAGCTGTAATGCCACACAAATATATTTTTTGAATTCTAAACGCATCTGCTGTTCTAAAGACCGAACCGATATTATTTAAGCTTCTTATATTGTCTAAAATTAAAATCAATTTCGCTTTTTTAGCCGATTGATAATCTTCAACACTTAAGCGATTAAGTTCTTCGTTTTTTAATTTTCGCATTTACCTTTTTATGATGAATACAAAAGTATGAATTTCAATTTGACTATACTCAACGCAAAATCTTGATGTTTCTTAAAGGCATTCGTTGCAAACGAGCGCTAGCGAAGGAGAAATGCACAATATCCACAGTAACCACAGCAACCATAGCAACCAAAGTGACCATAGAATCAAAATTACCCCTTAGTCAATATATTTCCATATTAGCAAATTACCAAAATATCACATTTACACTTTCAAACATCAGTCTTAATAGTTAAATTCGCAAAAACTCGTAAACCGTATATTTTGACCAAGAAAAAAGCATCGATTACGCCTTTGATGAAGCAATACAATGCGATCAAGCAAAAACATCCTGACGCTTTGTTGTTGTTTCGTGTCGGTGATTTTTACGAAACCTTTGGTGAAGACGCGGTTAAAACTGCGCAAATTCTCAACATTGTATTGACCAATCGAAATAATGGTAGCGAGCGCACAGAATTGGCTGGCTTTCCACACCATTCACTTAATACCTACTTACCTAAACTCGTTAAAGCTGGTCAACGGGTAGCGATATGCGATCAGCTGGAAGACCCAAAAATGACTAAGAAAATCGTTAAACGCGGCGTAACGGAATTAGTTACACCAGGTGTAGCTTTAAATGATGAGGTATTAACCAGCAAGTCTAATAATTTTCTTTGTGCCATTCACTTTGAAAAAACCAATATTGGCATTGCTTTTCTCGATATTTCAACAGGAGAGTTTTTAACATCAGAAGGTCCAAAAGATTATATAGATAAACTTTTACAGAATTTTTCGCCTAGTGAAGTTTTGGTGTCTAAATCTTATAAAAACCAATTTAAAACCAATTTTGGTGAAGATTTTAATTGTTTCTTTCAGGATAATTGGTTGTTTAAAATTGATTATGCCCAAGAGACCTTAAATGCGCATTTTCAAACCAATTCGCTAAAAGGTTTTGGCATTGAACATCTCGAATCTGGCATTATCTCCAGTGGGGCAATTATGCATTATCTATCAGAAACCCGACATGATAAATTGCAGCATATCAATAACATTTCACGCATCAGTGAAGAGGCCTATGTGTGGATGGATCGCTTTACCATTCGCAATCTCGAGTTATATCACGGCAATTCTCAGCAGGCGGTAACGCTTCTCGATGTGATTGACAAAACCATTTCTGCCATGGGTAGCCGCATGCTCAAGCGCTGGTTGTCTTTACCGCTAAAACAACAAGATAAAATAGAAGAACGCCTAAATGCTGTTGAGTTTTTAAATCAAAATCAAAATTTACTGAAAAGCATACAAAATCAACTCAAGCAAATCAGTGATTTAGAACGATTAATTTCTAAGGTTGCCACCCAAAAAGTCAACCCAAGAGAATTGCTTCATCTTAAAGACTCTTTAGAAGCAATCATTCCGATTAAAACAGAACTCTCTAAAAATGACAACGAAGCCTTAAAAGTCATAGCAGATAATTTGCATACTTGCGAATTGTTAAGAGAGAAAATAAATACGGCCATTCATCCTGAAACCCCAGTTTTACTCAATAAAGGCAATGTTATTGCAAAAGGCTATCACGAGGAATTAGACGAGTTTAGAGATTTGGCCTATTCGGGAAAAGATTATCTTGACGAGATGCTCAAACGAGAATCTGAACGGACAGGCATACCGAAGCTAAAAATAGGAAGTAACAATGTTTTTGGGTATTATTTGGAAGTCCGTCATTCACATAAAGATAAGATTCCTGAAGATTGGATCAGAAAACAAACTTTAGTCAATGCTGAGCGATACATCACAGAAGAACTTAAAACTTATGAAGCTAAAATACTAAGTGCTGAAGAAAAAATCAGTGTGCTTGAGGCTGAAATTTACAATACTTTAGTCACATGGTGTCAAGATTACATCAAACCTGTGCAACAAAATGCCATTTTAGTCGCCAAGTTGGATGTGCTTTGTGGTTTTGCGCAGTTAGCACTAGAAGATCAATATCATAAGCCTGAAATCAATGATGGTTTTAACTTAAACATCAAACAAGGGCGACATCCTGTAATTGAAAAACAACTGCCAGATGGTGAAGCTTATATTGTCAACGATGTATTTCTCGACCGTGATGAACAGCAAATCATCATGATTACTGGCCCAAACATGAGCGGTAAATCGGCTTTACTTCGTCAAACGGCTATCATTGTTTTGCTGGCACAAATGGGATGTTTTGTCCCCGCAGAATCCGCGGAGATAGGTTTAGTTGATAAAATATTTACCCGTGTTGGCGCGAGTGACAATATCTCTATGGGCGAATCGACTTTTATGGTAGAGATGAACGAAACGGCAAGTATTCTGAACAATATTTCCGAGCGCAGTTTAGTTTTGCTCGACGAAATTGGTCGCGGCACGAGCACTTATGATGGCATTTCAATCGCCTGGGCGATTACCGAATATTTACACGAACATCCGTCACATGCCAAAACCCTATTTGCAACACATTATCATGAACTTAACGAAATGACCCACAAGTTTGAACGGATTAAAAACTACAATGTGGCGGTTAAAGAATACAAGGATAAAATTTTGTTTTTAAGAACCTTAAAACCTGGTGGTAGTGCACATAGTTTTGGAATTCACGTGGCTAAAATGGCAGGGATGCCACAACACGTCGTGAAAAAAGCGGAGAGCATTTTGAAAAAATTAGAAGAAGCTCACGCCACAGAAGATCCAGCAGAAACCTTGAAAGCAGCAACACAGGAATCACAACTCAGTTTTTTTCAATTGGATGATCCTTTGCTAGAAGACATCAAACAAGAAATTTTAAATTTAGAAATCGATACCTTAACGCCTGTTGAAGCACTGATGAAATTGAATGAAATTAAGCGGATTCTTGAGCCGAAACGTAAATAACATTTATCGTAGAAGAAAACAATAGAGTATTTATAATTGATTTTATTTATCTGTCTTGTACGTAAAACAGATATGGTCTGTTTTATCTTATACATAAGATAATATTGTGTTTTTTTATCTCACACATAAGATAAATCAAATGAGGTATATTATAAATATATTGATTTTCAATTAATTGAAAAACCTCGCACATCATAAGACTGAAAAAGCATCATGACATCAAATTGAAAAAAAGGAAGTTTTAAAAACTTGTATCAAAACCAAAAAAATAAATTTTCAATTTACTTTGACATTATAAGAAAAAGCTTAAATTTGCATCCGCAATTTTATTGCACGAATGCGAAAGTAGCTTCTCGAAGTATCGGGGGTAGAGCATCATCCGCCTGAGGTGGATTAAGGTCGCACCTTTGTACTTTGAAAAATTATATTACGCGAAAGTAGCTCAGGGGTAGAGCATCACCTTGCCAAGGTGAGGGTCGCGGGTTCAAATCCCGTCTTTCGCTCTTTTTTATTTTAAGTTCATTTTTTAAATATTTCTGCTCGGATGGTGGAATTGGTAGACACGTTGGACTTAAAATCCAATGACCATTAACGGTCGTGCGGGTTCAAGTCCCGCTCCGAGTACCAAAGGTCTTTCTTATTAGGAAGACCTTTTTTTATTCTCTATATTTTGCTATTTTACTCAAAAAAAACTTGATTATCCAGGATTTCCTTAATCGCCGAGTTGAGGTAACTTCAACACCACAACGCATCATTTCACTCGTCCCGAGTCAAACGGAACTTATGGCAGATTTAGGCTTTGAAAAACAAATTGTTGGCATCACCAAATTTTGTGTTCATCCCAAATATTTAAAATCTACAAAAACCATTGTTGGTGGCACTAAACAAGTGCACTTTGATAAGATTGAGGCTTTACAACCTGACATTATTTTTTGTAATAAAGAAGAAAACACCAAACCTATGGTTGAGCGTCTTCAAAATATTGCTACAGTGCATATTTCTGATATTCAAACTTTAGAAGATAATATCAAGTTGATAAAAGATTACGGGGAAATTTTAAACGCACAAACTCGTGCTGAAAATATAATTGAAACTCTACAGCAAAAACAACACCAATTTCAACAAAATATTAAACATAAACCCATTCAAAAAGTAGCGTATTTAATATGGCGTGACCCGTGGATGGCTGTTGGCGGTAATACTTTTATCAACCATATTTTGGAGCTGAATCGCTTTAAAAATGTATTTGCTGACCAAGACCGATACCCAACAATCGATATCAATAACCTACCTGATTTAGACCTATTGTTTTTATCATCAGAACCTTATCCATTTAAAACCAAACACTTTCCTGAAATACCCACAGACCAATCAAAAATAAAATTAGTCAATGGTGAGTATTTCAGTTGGTATGGTTCTCGAATGCTAAAAGCTTTTGATTATTTTAAAGAGAATCTCCATTAACACCAATAATCAATACTTAAAAGCTTTCTAAATTATTATAATAGAGTTGTTTAATAGCGTCTTATGACATATTTTAGCCGAAATGTTACACTACACAACATACCTCAATGACAAGAATAAACCATGGGTGACCTTTGTTCATGGTGCTGGAGGCAGTTCGTCGATTTGGTTTAAACAAATTAGAGATTTTAAGTTGCACTTTAATGTTTTACTTTTAGATTTGAGAGGTCATGGTAACTCTAAACCCAAACTCAAAGATAGTTTTAATAATGATTATACTTTTGATAGTATAACCTTTGATATCATAGAGGTTTTAGACCACTTAAAGATTGAGAAATCTCATTTTATTGGAATTTCTCTCGGCACAATTATCATTAGAAATATTGCCGAAAACTATCCTGAACGTGTTAATAAAATGATTTTAGGTGGCGCTATCATGAAGCTTAATGTGCGCTCGCGATTTTTGATGAAACTTGGTGTGGTTTTTAAATCGATTGTGCCTTATATGTTGCTATATAAACTTTTTGCCTTTATCATTATGCCGCGTAAAAACCATAAAGCCTCTCGTTTACTTTTTGTCAATGAAGCCAAAAAGTTATATCAGAAAGAATTTATTCGCTGGTTCAAATTAGCTTCAGAAATCAACCCGCTTTTAAAATTATTTAGAGAAAAAGAAACAAATAGCCCTTCGTTATACGTCATGGGTGAACAGGATCATTTATTCCTGCCGAGTATAAAAAAAATTGCTCAACAACAATGCAATGCAAGACTGCAAGTGATTGAAAATTGTGGACACGTGGTAAATGTGGAGCAGCCTATTTATTTTAATAAACACTGTATTGCTTTTTTAAAAGTGTAGTGAGTTTTGTTTTCTATTTTATCCAAAAGTTTTAAAAATAGCACAATTCAAACTTTAAAACTATAAGCCCATTGTTTTGACGGAATGGCTTAAATACGAAATATTATATTAAGGTTTTCAATAGAATAATCCTATATTTGAACTAAAAATAGAATATGATTATAGGTGTTATTGGGGCTGGAACCATGGGAAGCGGAATTGCACAAATTGCTTCTACTCAAGGTTGTCAAGTCATTTTATTTGATAAAAATACTGAAGCTTTACAGCAATCTGAACACAAACTTGAAAAAATACTAAATCGATTGATTGAAAAATCACGAATAACTACTGATGAAAGAGACGGTATATTAAATCGGATAACTTATTCTGAAAGCTTTAAAGATTTTAAAACGATTGAATTTTGTATAGAAGCCATTGTCGAAAATCTTGATATCAAACAACAAGTATTTAAAGATTTAGAACAAATAGTTTCTAAAGATGCAATAATAGCAACCAACACCTCATCTTTGTCTATCGCATCAATTGCTTCCGCCCTAAAACATCCTGAGCGATGTTTAGGAGTTCATTTTTTTAATCCTGCACCTTTAATGCCGCTAGTTGAGATTATTCCAGCAGTTCAAACTGATGAAGCAGTTTATAATCAGGTTTTTGAAATGATAAATTCTTGGGGCAAAGCACCGGTAAAAACTAAAGACACGCCAGGGTTTATTGTCAACCGGGTGGCGCGTCCGTTTTACGGTGAAGCCCTGAGAATTCTTGAAGAAGGCATAGCCGATGTAGCAACAATAGATTGGGCTATTACAGAATTGGGGCATTTTAAAATGGGGCCGTTTCAACTTATGGATTTTATTGGTCATGATGTCAATTATGCAGTCACTGA
Organism: Mesohalobacter salilacus; assembly: GCA_003931895.1. Taxonomy (GTDB): domain Bacteria; phylum Bacteroidota; class Bacteroidia; order Flavobacteriales; family Flavobacteriaceae; genus Psychroflexus. The sequence continues at coordinate 69,572 of RRZV01000013.1, read as the reverse complement.
AACGGTGTTTAAGGCTTTCTATTACGACCCAAGATATAAGCCTTCATTCACTCAAAAACGTTTAGCTGAAGCAGGTTATTTGGGACGAAAATCTGGGAAAGGCTTCTATGACTACAATGATAAGTCTTCTAACCCTAAGCCAACAGAAGATGAAAAATTAGGCTACCACATCTTAAATAGAATTTTAGTCATGCTTATTAACGAAGCTGCTGATGCCTTATACCTTAATATTGCTTCGGCTGAAGACATTGAGTTAGCAATGACCAAAGGCGTAAATTACCCTAAAGGTCTATTGTCTTGGGCCAATGAACGCGGTGTTCATTGGTGCGTTCAACGTATGGATGATTTATATCACCAATATCACGAAGACCGCTACCGCTGTAGTCCCTTGTTGAGAAAACTAAATGCCGAAAACAAACAATTTAAGTTGTAATATATAATTTATTTTCAATTGACTTTAACCGATACACACACGCATTTATACAGTAAAGCTTTTGATAAAGACCGTGATGAAGTTATACAAAATGCTTTACAACAAAACATCAAACGGTTTTTTATACCAGCCATAGATTCTGAAACTACACACGCGATGTATGCTTTAGAAAAGGCTTATCCCGAAAATATGTTTTTGATGATGGGTTTGCACCCGACTTCAGTTCAGCCTGATACTTATCACAAAGAATTGCAACATGTTGAAAATCAATTTAAAGAAAGGCAATTTTATGCGGTTGGCGAAATCGGTATTGACCTGTATTGGGATAAAAATACTTTAGGTATTCAGCAGGAAGCTTTTCATCGCCAAATTGAATTGGCAAAAGCATATCAATTACCTATTGTCATACATTGTCGTGAAGCTTTTGATGAAGTGTTCGAAGTTTTAGAACAGCATAAAGGTGATGATTTATATGGTATTTTTCATTGTTTTACAGGAACTTATGAGCAAGCGCTACAAGCGATTTCATGTAATATGCATCTCGGTATTGGTGGTGTAGTCACCTTTAAAAATGGTAAAATTGATCAATTTTTAAATCAAATTGACTTGAAACATATTGTTTTAGAAACCGATTCGCCGTATTTGACCCCTAAGCCATTTCGAGGTAAACGCAACGAAAGTGCTTATTTGACTTATATTGCAGAAAAAATATCGGAATTATACAATCTGACTTTAGAACAAATTGCTGAAATTACCACAGCAAATTCTAAAAAGGTTTTTGGAATTTAAAATAAACAAAATGACAACATCGGGTTCAAAACTTTTATTGATTTACACAGGAGGAACCATCGGTATGATTCGCGAAGACGAACAAGGCAGTTTAAAGGCTTTTAATTTTGACGATTTGTTGTCTAAAATTCCGGAAATAAAACTTTTAGATCACAAAATTGATACCTTGAGTTTTGACCAACCCATTGATTCATCAGATTTTGGATTGATACAATATCGGGAGTTGGCACAAATTATATACGATCAATACAGCCATTATGATGGCTTTGTGGTTTTACACGGCAGCGATACGATGTCTTACACAGCTTCGGTTATTTCGTTTATGTTAGAAAATTTATCAAAACCTATCATATTTACAGGATCTCAATTGCCTATTGGAGATTTGCGCACCGATGCCAAAGAAAATCTGATTTCCAGTATTCAAATAGCAGGTTTAAAACAAAACGGAAAACCCGTCATCAAAGAAGTGGGCTTGTATTTTGAATACAAACTATATCGCGCTAACCGAACCACCAAAGTTAACGCCGAGCATTTTGAAGCTTTTGATTCGCCAAACTATCCAGATTTAATCCAGTCAGGTGTTAATCTAAAAGTTAATTATTCAGCTTTGAAACGCGTGAGAAAAATTAAAGATTTGGTGTTGCATAAAGATATGGAAGATCAAATTTTATTGTTAAAATTATTTCCTGGTTTAAACCAAAAAGTGTTTGAATCCCTTATGGATATTCCTTGTATTAAAGGCATTGTTTTAGAAAGTTTTGGAAGCGGTAATTTTAAAACAGACGATTGGTTTGTAGAAGGCATTCGTTCAAAAATCAATCAATCTGTGCCAGTGGTTAACATCACACAATGCAGTGGTGGACAGGTTACAATGGGGAAATACTACACCAGCGAACGCTTACAAAAAATAGGTGTAATTTCAGGCAGTGATATGACCACAGAAGCTACCATGGCCAAAATGATGTTTATGCTGCCTAAACGATTAAGTATGAAAGTGTTTAAAACTATTTTTGAAACTTCGCTCCGTGGTGAAGTCAGCGAGGGCTAAAGCTTTTAAAACCCTAAACAGTTGTAGGAATCCTCAATTATGTTTTAATTTGCAAACCCAATAGAGAGGTGGCCGAGTGGTCGAAGGCGCACGCCTGGAAAGTGTGTATACGCCACAAGCGTATCGAGGGTTCGAATCCCTTCCTCTCTGCAGAAGAAAATCCATCCCGAAGAATTTCGGAATGGGTTTCATATTTTTAAGAACGTTGAAAACCAATAGTACTCAAAAGAGAAGAAAAAATAAAACACAATACCTCGATAGTAGTTTGAATTTTTATGCTTGCTCCAGATTAACTTTTTCAAATTAATTTCTTTAGTTCTGAGAAAATTCCGAGAACAATATAATATTATCTCATTTAAAATTTTAAAGATCTATTAGCAAGTAAACGTATGCACATTTCGTATTTTTGCATTTATGCAATATGTAGAAAAATTTTTTCAAACCCTTTGGGAGCTGACCTTAGAAATGTCGCCTTATTTGCTTTTAGGATTTTTAATTGCTGGTTTACTCAATGGAGTATTTTCAAAAGCGTGGCTTGAACGCCAATTAGGGCAACGGGGTTGGGCATCATCTATTAAAGCCGCTTTGTTTGGTGTGCCATTGCCTCTGTGTTCATGTGGTGTGATTCCAACAGGTGTTTCGCTTTATAAAAAAGGAGCTTCAAAAGGTGCTACAACTTCATTTTTAATTTCTACACCACAAACTGGAATTGATAGTATCCTCGTCACCTATGCCTTAATGGGTTGGGCTTATGCCATTGTAAGGCCTATTATTGCTTTTATAACAGGGGTTTTTGGTGGATTTTTTGTCGATAATTTTGACAAGGTCGATGACGACATCAAGGATGCCGAGTCCTGTTCAGATTGTGCCGTTGAATCTTCAAAACAGCATTGGTTTGACCGAATTTTTAAATATGCTTTTGTCACCTTTTTACAAGATATTTCCCGATGGCTGATTATCGGTTTGGTTTTAGCAAGCATTATCAGTATGTTGGTGCCAGAGCAATTTTTTGAACAAGGCATTTTATCAGAACCCATCTTAGCAATGCTCATTGTTTTACTCGCCAGCGTTCCGCTTTATGTCTGTGCAACTGCCAGTGTGCCCATTGCTGCTGTCTTGTTGATGAAAGGGATTTCACCTGGAGCGGCTATCGTTTTTTTAATGGCTGGACCAGCAACCAATATTGCTACGTTTACAGTGATTTGGAATGCCATTGGCAAGCGAATGACACTCATTTATCTAGCCAGTATCATAGGTGGAGCATTATTTTTTGGTATCATTATCGATTATGTTTTGCCAGCCTCTTGGCTAAAATATTTTAGTGTCACCGAAGTCGTGAGTCAAAACCATCATTTGTTGCCACATTGGTTAGGTTTTGGTTCCGCTGTAATATTAACTTTACTCATTTTAAACGCCGAAATCAGAAAGCTTATTCCCAAAAAATCAAAACCTATGAAAGATACTAATTCACCACAAAACACTTACAATATTAAAGGAATGACCTGCAATCACTGTGTAGCCAATGTCAATAAACACCTTTCAGAAGCCAATCAAGTTGATGATGTTGATGTGGATTTATCTTCTGGCAGCGTGACAATTCAAGGCAACATTTCTGATGATCAAGTGAAAGCCATTGTTGAAGATATTGGGTATGAATATGCGGGGAAAGTTTAGTTATATTATACATAAAAACCTCACAGGTTTTCCTCCAAAGGGTGACAGGCAGAGATCTGTGAGGTCTTACATGAACAAATTATATAGAATTCTATCTTATAGAGCAAACCTTAATCCCAACTGAACATTATTGATATCAACAGGATTATCTTCAAAAATAGGATTGATGTTATAGGTTAAATACAAGGTCGTGTCACCAAAACCAGCGTAAGCACTCAGACCATATAAGAAATTATTGGTATTAAAATCGTCTTTAAATTTAACTTTTTCATCATCACCATTCGCTTCAAATTTTAGCTTTTGAATGTTGTTTAAGTTGAGACCTAAAAACGCACCAAGCCCAAAATTGAATCCGCTTCTTGTGAAATAATCGCCGTTCCCTTTTTTGGTATTAAAATGTAAATGCACAGGGAAAATTAAATTGTCTTGTCTAAACTTAGATTTATCTAAATCAAATTCAAAAGTTTCTAAATTGGTTTGGTCACCGTTTTCAACTAATATCTGATTGTCTTCCGGTTTTAAACCATTAAATTGAAATGAAAATCCATAATCTAAGTGTAGAAAATTATTCTTAGAAATCGGCGTTGACCACAAAAACCCAATTTCAAAGAAGCGACTACCACCAACTTTAAAAGGCGAATCATTTAAACCACCACTTTCAGGAATGGCATTATTTAATCCAAAAGCAATAATTAAATCTTTTTGAGTGGTTAATCTTACTTTCTTTTTTGAGTCATCTTCTGATGTAATTTTAATTTTTTGCTTAAATATCGTAAAGCTTTCGTCATCTTCACTGTCTTCATCATTTTTTTCTTCAATAACGGCATTCATTTCTTTAGCCAAATAGCCATTCCGTTTTAAAAACTCAATTTGATTTTGGATAACAGCTTGCCGATTTTTAATATTTTGAGCCGTTCGCTCTGCATTTTTCATTTTGATGGCTTCAAAATCTTCTGGACTATAGATGGAATCTTGCGCTTGCTGTGTGTTTAACTCGGCGATGATGTCCTTGAGTTTGTTTTTCTCTTCTGTTTCTATGTCTTTAAGTTGCTGTTTAAGCTGAGACAGTAAAACTTTGGCTTCGTCATCAAGTTTGACTTGAGTTGTATCTTGCGCAAAGCTGTTTAAAGATAATAAACTCAATGCTAGTAAAAGTGATAATGTTTTAATGGTTTTCATGGTTTTGATTTTAAAAATGAGACATAATTGTGGCTAATCAGTTTATGTATAAATCTGTATTTCAGTCATTTAAATATTTAATTTAGAGCGACGACTTGTTTAATGTCATTAAGGTTTGAGACTAAGGCTTCCCAAATTTTATCTTTAAGCTTTTGGGGTTTTTGCAATTCGATTTCAGCTTCAATTTCAGCTAAAAGTGTTGTGGCTTGTAGGTTTTGCAAAATCTGTTTTTGTTCTTCATCTTGGGTTTGCTGTATCGCATTAGCCAACAAAGCATTGACTTCATTGCGTAATTGTTTTTCTTTTTCAGCTTCAGCTAAAGTATTTTGAGCTTGACTCAATAAATTGTTAACCTCAATGTCAATAGAAGGTTTTTCTTCATCAACAATAGTATTTTTTATTGGTACATAATTTTCAATAACTTGGGCTTCGACATTTGAAATATTTTTGGTTTGAACTGTAGATGGTGAAGCAACATAACTACTAAATGTAGTCGGGGTTAATTTTAATTGTATGTCTTGTTCAATTATTGGCTTAGATTCCAAAACCAATTGAGTAGGATTTACTGTTTCAGAATTTAAACCTTGATAAACAAATATCCCGATGCATAAGACTGCTGCGATACTGACGTATTTCAACCAAAGTTTTTGTTTTTGGGGATTAGTGGATTTATCTAACTCTTGTTCTATGTCATCCCAAAGATTTTGACTTGGCTGTAATTCCCTTTGAGCTAAGTCTTTTTTGATGTTATGTTCGGTTTGAGAAATTTTCATTGTGATGATTTTAATTGATGGTTTTGCAATTGTTCTTTCAGCATTTTTCGAGCTTTGTAGAGTTGAGATTTTGAAGTTCCTATATCTATATTGAGCATTTCAGCAATATCTTTATGTTTATACTCTTCTAACACGTAGAGACAAAACACCGATTTATAGCCATCTGGCAACCGATCTATGGCTTTTTGGATATGAGAAATATCTTCGATTTCGTCCAAAGGATTTTCGGCAGTTTCATAATACGAAAAATCTTCTGTTGGTATCATCATTTTCTTTTGTTGTCTCAAAAAATCAATGCTTTGACGCACAACAATACGCCTTAACCAACCTTCAAAACTACCTTGAAACTCATAGCTTTTTATATTTAAAAAAGCTTTGCAAAAAGCTTTTTGCAGGACATCTTCTGCATGTTGTAAATCTTTGATATAGTATCGAACCACGCCGAGCATTTTTGGCGAATATTTTTCATATAAGCGGAATTGAGAAACTCGATCTTGTTTTTGCGCTTTTTTAATCAGCTTATTTTGTTTGGCATGTAGATTAACAACTTTCAAAACAAATGGGTTCTTTCTTTTAAAGACGAAAGATACTTAAAAAGGGTTGCCTGGGGGAGAATTATTTTTTTGAATAAAAAAACTGAATGTCTCCATCCAGCTTTTTCTGTACTCAAGGCGGCCCCGAAGCGTCGGGGGAACCCGCACAATTTGTACTCAAGGCGGGAATCGAACCCGCACTCCCGAAAGAACTGGATTTTGAATCCAGCGCGTCTACCAGTTCCGCCACTTGAGCAATTTTGGATTGCAAAAATAGAAAAATTTGAGATATTAGCATTAGAATTTAAGTAAAAGAAAGACCAAAAGCTTGAATTTATTTTTTACTTTTGCAAACCATATCAAAAACTGAAAGCATTTTAAGATGTCTGAAATTGAAAAAGTTGCCAAAATTTTTCCATGTTCGCAAAGCGAAACCTTAGCACAAGCTATAGCAGACTCTTATGGTATACCTCTTGGTAAAATCAACCGGCTCAACTTTAGTGACGGCGAATTTCAGCCATCTTTTGAAGAATCGGTTAGAGGAACACGAGTTTTTATTATTGGATCTACCAATCCTAACAGTGATAATTTAATGGAAATGCTCTTGATGCTTGATGCAGCTAAACGCTCCTCAGCAAGACACATTACCGCTGTTATGCCTTATTTTGGTTGGGCAAGACAAGACAGAAAAGATAAACCACGTGTGCCTATTGCTGCTAAAATGATAGCTAAAATGCTTGAAACTGCTGGAGCAACGCGCATTATTACTATGGATTTACACGCCGACCAAATTCAAGGTTTTTTTGAAAAACCTGTCGATCATCTTTATGCTTCTACGATTTTTCTTCCTTATCTTAAAAGTCTTAATCTCGATAATCTTACTGTAGCTTCTCCAGATATGGGTGGCTCAAAACGGGCTTATGCTTATTCTAAATTTTTAGAATCTGATGTGGTAATTTGCTACAAGCAAAGAGCAAAAGCTAATGTAATTTCGCATATGGAATTAATTGGTGATGTAACTGGTAAAAATGTAGTACTAGTAGATGACTTGGTTGATACCGCAGGAACACTCACCCATGCAGCAGGGCTTATGATGCAGCGCGGTGCAAAATCTGTTAGAGCGGTTTGTACACACCCTGTTTTATCTGGTAAGGCGTATGAAAAAATAGAAAACTCTGAGCTAGAAGAACTAATCGTTACAGATAGTATTCCTTTAAAACAGAAATCTAAAAAAATTAAAGTGGTGAGTTCAGCAGCTTTATTTGCAGATGTCATGAAAGCTGTGCATCATAATAAATCTATAAGTTCAAAATTTTTAATGTAAATAAATTCAATTAAACAACTATGAAATCAATTACGATTAATGGATCTAAAAGAGAAAGCGTAGGCAAAAAAGCAACAAAAGCCTTACGTAATGCTGGAGAGGTTCCTTGCGTATTATACGGAGGGAATGATGTTATGCACTTTTCAGCACTAAGCATTGCCTTCAAAGATTTGGTTTACACACCAGATGTTCACACCGTAGATTTGGTGCTTGACGGAGGTAAAAAAATCAACGCTGTATTGCAAGACATTCAATTTCATCCGGTAACAGATGAAATCTTGCATATGGATTTCTACAAATTTGAAGATGACCAAGAAATCACTATGGAAATTCCAGTTCATGCTGAAGGTATTCCTAAAGGGGTTAAAAATGGTGGTGTCTTGAGATTTAACTTACGTAGAATGTCAGTTAGAGGTTTAGCTAAAGACTTACCCGATTATATCGTTGCCGATGTTACGCCACTTAAAATTGGCCAAAAACTTTACACTACTGCTGTTAAAAGTGATGATTATAACATTCTTCACCCTGATAATACCGTAATTTGTCAAGTGAGAACTTCACGTAACCTCGAATTACTTGAAGGTGATGATGAAGACGAAGATGAAGAAGGCGAAGAAGGTGCTGAAGGAGAAGAAGGTGCTGAAGGAAGCTCTGAATCCTCTGATTCTGAAGAGAAAAAAGAAGAGTAAACAACTTTTATACAACATATAAGCTGTCTTAATGAAATTTTAAGGCAGCTTTTTTTATGTCAAATTATACCAACAGGAGACATTTAAAATAACATTCGGTATTAAAATGAATTTGCAGCACTGTTTTTTGAGCTATTGTTTTTTTTACCCTAAATTTGAACATCAATAGTTACATCGCCTAATGAAGAAATTTTTGATTGTTGGTCTAGGAAATCCAGGATTAAAATACCAAAACACGCGACATAATATTGGTTTTGAAATCCTTGACACTCTAGCTAAAGAAAATGAATTAACTTTTACAACCGAAAAGCTTGCAGATGTTTGCACACTTAAGGTAAAAGGCAGAAGTTTTGTTTTGGTCAAACCCAACACATATATGAACCTTAGTGGCAAGGCTGTAAGGTATTGGCTACAACAAGAGAATATCAAACTCAACAACCTACTTGTCGTTACCGATGATATCAATTTAGATTTTGGCACTTTAAGAATTAAAGCAAAAGGAAGTCACGGCGGACACAATGGGTTAAAACATATTCAAGACTTATTAAATACCAATCAATATCCAAGATTTAGATTTGGTATTGGAAGCCAGTTTTCTAAAGGTCAACAAGTCGATTATGTTTTAGGAACTTGGGATAACGATGAGAAAGAAACTTTAAACGAACGTTTAGAGAAAGCCTCAAAAGCTATTATTAGCTTTGGATTAGCGGGTATACATAACACGATGAATGATTTTAATGGAAAATAACTTAATGTGAAAACTTTTAAATCTGCTTCTTCATTCAAATCTCAACGAAAAACTGTAGTCACAATCGGCACGTTTGATGGTGTTCATTTGGGACATCGTAAAATCATTAATCGTTTAAACGAAGTTGCTCAAAACAAAGATTTAGATTCTACGCTTTTAACGTTTTTTCCACATCCTAGAATGGTTTTGCAACAAAAGCAAGATTTGAAACTCATCAACACAATTGACGAACGCATTCATTTTTTATCAGATACAGGTTTAAACCACTTGGTTATTGAGCCTTTCACAATTGAGTTTTCAAGGCTCAGAGCTGAAGAATACGTCAAACAGTATTTAGTTGATTATTTAAATGCCGCAGTTGTCATTGTAGGTTACGACCACAGGTTTGGGCGAAATCGAACGGCCAATATAGAAGATTTGAAAAATTTTGCTAAAACCTATGATTTTGAAGTTGAAGAAATTTCAAAACAAGATATTGACGATGTTGCGGTGAGTTCAACAAAAATAAGAAAAGCCATTACAGAAGGGCAAATCGATTTAGCCAACACCTATTTATCAAAACCTTTTGTATTGACAGGAAAAGTAGTTAAAGGTAAGCAACTCGGTAAATCTTTAGGGTATCCGACAGCTAATCTTCAAATTAAAGAAGATTACAAAATCATACCAAAAGAAGGCGTTTATGTTGTCAGTGCCGAAATTAACTCTAAACAATACTTCGGTATGATGAATATAGGTCACAACCCAACAATCGCCAAGAATAATAGCAAATCTGTAGAAACTTACTTTTTTGATTTCGATGGAAACTTATACAACCAAGCACTTGAAATTCAGTTGCTAAAACGTATCAGAGATGAAATAAAATTTGATTCTATAGAATCATTAAAATCTGCAATGCAGAAAGATGAGGAATTTTCTAAAAAGTATATCAACACTTTAAAATGAAAGAATTTCTGTTTAAACGAGTAGATAATTCGCCATTAATTGTATTTAGAATCATTTTTGGGTTTCTCATTGCTGCAGAAGCTTGGGGCGCAATTTTTACAGGTTGGATCAAGCGAACACTAATTGAACCTGAATTTACTTTTAACTTTATTGGCTTTGATTTCTTACAACCTTTACCAGGTGAATGGATGTATGTCTATTATATTGTAATGGGTTTAGCTGGTTTTTTTGTTATGATTGGTTTTAAATACCGCTTAAATATCTTGGTTTATACAATTATGTGGACAGCGGTTTATTTAATGCAAAAAACCTCTTATAACAACCACTATTATCTGCTCATTTTACTTCTGGTTTTTATGAGTATCGTTCCGGCGCATCGCTATAAATCTGTTGATGTCAGGTTAAATCCTAAACTTGAATGTCATCACATCCCTAATTGGGTGATTATTTTTATCATCGCTCAGCTATGGATAGTTTACACTTACGCTTCTGTGGCCAAGATATATCCTGATTGGCTAAACGCTACTGTGCCTGAACTTCTTATGCAAGGCAAATCTCATTTTTTTCTTGTCGGTGATTTACTCCAACAAACTTGGGTGCATTATGTTATTGCCTATTTTGGAATTTTGTTTGACTTGCTCATCGTGCCAGCTTTATTGTGGAAGAAAACAAGAAATACCGCATTTTTTATCAGTATTTTCTTTCATCTGTTCAATAGCTTTATTTTTCATATTGGTATATTTCCTTATATGTCTTTGGCTTTTACCTTGTTTTTCTTCCCAAAAGAATTTATCAATAGAAAATTTTTAAAATCGAAGCCTTTTTATAATCAGGCTGAAATCAATTTACCTAAATATCATAAGGCTTTAACTGGTTTTATAGGGCTTTGGCTTGTTATTCAGTTTTGCCTGCCGTTAAGACACTGGTTCATTAAAGGGGATGTGTTATGGACAGAAGAAGGCCACCGCATGAGTTGGCGTATGATGTTGAGAACTAAAAATTCATCAACCCTCATGAAAATTGTCAATAAAACCACAGGTAAAAGTTTTTATGTAAAAAAAGACGATTATCTCACCGAAAAACAACAACGTATGTTAGCCAAACCTGATGGGATATGGCAATTTTCGCAACGCCTAAAGGATGAATATGAAGCTAAAGGTGAAGACATTGAAATTTATGTCAAATCAAGGGTTAGCGTTAATGGCAAGCCATATAAAGAATTAATAGACCCCAAACAAGATATGGCTAAAGCCAAATGGGATTATTTTTTTCACAACGATTGGGTTTTGCTTTACAAGAATTAAAACTCAGAAAACCTATCATCTAATAAAAAATTATCATCAGTCAACGTATTGAGGTAGGCAATAATTTGTTCTTTTTCAGTTTCGCTGAGTGATATGCCTAAACTTCCGTCTTCTTGAATAAACATTTCGTCTAAATTTTGTGTTTGTACCATTCCTGAATCATAATGGTCTAAAACATCTCTTAAGGTTGGGAATCTTCCATCGTGCATATAAGGAAAGGTGACCGCTATGTTTCTTAAACTTGGGACTTTAAATTTGTATTTATCTATTTCTTCTCCTGTAACTCTTTTTCGACCTTCATCATTATACTGTGGGTCAATAGGTAAACCATTATTTCGGTAACTTTGGTCTGTAAATAAAGTTCCTACGTGACAAGAGGCACATTTTTGATCAAAAACAGTTTTGCCTTGCGTTTCTATCTCCGTAAAGCTACTGCCTTCATTGCGCATCACTTTATCGTATTTTGAATCGGTTGACACCATCATCATCACAAATTGAGAAATGGCTTTAAACATGTTTCTGGTATCAATGGTGTCATTTTCAAAAGCTGTATTAAACATCTCAACATATTCTTCATCATTTTGAAGTTTGTTGAGCACATTGGTAACGCTTTCATTCATTTCAAACTCTGTTGTAATCGGCACCACAGGTTGCGCGTCAAGATGAGAAACACTGCCATCCCAATTAAAATCTTCCATAAAAATCATATTCTGCAACGGAGGTGCATTTCGAGTCCCTAAAGCGCCGTTTACACCGTGACTTACAATGTGTGTGTGATGCGTAAAGGCAAAGTCTTGAATATGACAAAACCCACAAGAAATCACTCCAGTAGAAGACAATCGTCCATCGTAAAACAATTTTTTTCCCAATTCAAAACCAGCTTGAGTGGGTTTATTATTTTCTATTTCGTACGTTGGTTCAGGAAAATTTGAAGGAATATTCAAATCTAAAAACACATTTTCTTGAACTTCATTTTCATCTGAAATATTTTCATAAGATTCGTCTAAAGCTTCATTTTGACATGCGCTTAAAGTTAGAATTACTATAAAAAATATTAAAAATCTCATGTTTTAGTTTAAAACAATTTCAAAAGCTTTGGTGATGTTATCTACAATTTTTGGCGCATTTTCAGGATCTATTTGGATATCGTCTTTATCGGAAAGAAGCAAAGCAAAATCAGCATTAAATATTTTTTGCACATCAAAATTGATATTGACTTCTGGAGTTTCTGAAGAGCTTAGTGCTAAGGGTTGTAGAAAGTTTAAAGTGATTTCTCTGTAATTATCTAAATTTTGTCCGTGGCTACCAATATGGTATAAAAATGGTTTGTCTGTGACATTACCTGAAGTGTAAATACCTTCAAATTTTAAAAATTTATATCCAGCAGACCAAGACCACAGCATACCTTGTTCTTCAGCCGTTGGCACAAAATTATCCACACCATTTAAGGGATATTTGCTTTGATCAACACCAAAACCAAAAGTGATTGACGTGTAAGTATTGGCATTGATATTTTCTAACTTAATACTTTGAGATTGCGGAATGGCTTCATTAATCAAAAAATAGCTCTCAGCTTGTGGATAAACAAACTGATTGCCGTTATTATCAGTTAAAACAATATTACTAATAATGTATTTGAGTTCAGAAACAGAATAGGTTTCATCACCGTTTTTAGCGTAAGTTTCAGTGTTTAATTCTAAATTATTACCCCCTACAAGATTAGTAAAATTAATTTCTAAATCTCCAAATTCTTGACTTGTGTTATCAGAGCTACAGGCATTTAATACTAAACAAAGTATTAAAATTAGACTTATTTGTTTTATAGTTTCCATCATTTTAGTTTTATGACTAATACATCTTTTCCGCCTTTATTTTCTGTGACAAGTTCGTCTTTACTTTCACTACTTCCTACTAAGACAACTTCCCCATTTTGAAGCTGAATGGCCTCTTGAGCAAAGTCTAAGTTTGTACCGCCTATGTTTAGTTGATTTTTTAAATTTCCGTTTTCATCTGTAAAAGCAACCCAAACATCATTTTGCCCAAAATTTTCTGAGACTTGATTGTCACTACTTTTTGAACTTCCACTAATTAGAAGTTCATTCGATTGTAATTCTAATACATCTCTTGCGGACTCAAAATCGCTTCCACCGAAGGTTTTTTCCCAAATCATTTGGGCGTTGTCATCAAATTTAATCACCCAAAAATCCGTATTCCCTTTAAAATTGCTAACATCAGCATCACTACTTCTGGTGTCGCCTGCTAAAACATAATTGCCGTCAAAAGTTTTGGTAATGCTGTAACCAATTTCTAAACTACTTCCCCCGAAGTTTTTCTGCCAAAGCAAATCGCCTTGAAGGTCCACTTTCACGACCCAAATATCATAACTTCCTCGCGGGTTAGTAATATCAAAATCGTTACTCTCAGAACTGCCAATCATAATGATATTGCCGTCGTGAGCTTCGGTAACATCATAAGAACGGTCGTTGTTAGTTCCACCAAAAAAGCGACGCCATTGGGTTTGTCCATCAGCATCGAGTTTGATGCCCCAAAACTCTCCAACACCGTGTTTGGCAAACAAAGATTTAGAGCGTTGTGTATTGCCATCATCATTACCTTCTCCACCACTGGCGCTAACATCTAAAAAGCCGCTTAAAAAAAAGCCACCATCTGAAGTTTGAATAGCACTAAAAGCTCTGTCATTGCCTGAAAAACCAAAGCTTTTTTCCCAAATAATATCACCCGAAGCATTAAGTTTTAATGCCCAAAAGTCATGAAATCCAAAATTTTCTGATACATCGCCATCTGTACTTCTCGAGAAGCCTGTTATTAAAAATCCACCATCAGTTGTGGAAATAATTTTTTGACCCCGATCATCGCTACTTCCACCAAAGGTTTTTTGCCATATCAAATTAAGGTCTTTGTCTAATTTTAATAACCAATAATCGCTATCTGTGGTCGTTTTTTCTGTAACATCGCCGTCATTACTTTGTGTAAAACCTAAAACAGCAATGTTACCATCTTGTGTTTCAACTACTGATATAGCATCATCTTCTTGACTTCCACCAAAAGTTTTAAGGGTTTCTAAAGTATTTTGAAAAGCAAAATTGGGTTCTTCGTTGTTGTCATTATTATCAATTGAACTACCATTATCTGAGCTATCACAAGAGAGTAAAATAGCTATAATTACTATAAATTTGATATGTAAAATTTTTAACCTCATCTTACAATCAATCTTTGATTAGTAGTATTATTGATATTCAAAATATAAACACCACTTGACAAGTTACTAACATTAAAACTAAAATCTAAAGCATTTATTTTGTTATGATTCACTACCATTTTTCCGAGTTGATTATAAACTTTAATCGTTTTTATAGCTTGACTTTTCATTTTAATACTGACAAAATCATCAGCTGGATTGGGATAAATACTTATTTCGTCTTTTTCAACAAATTCATCATTTGATAAGGTTGAACTTTTAACCAAATAAAAACCAGAATCAATATCACTCAAAACAATATTTCCACTTTCAAAAAACGGATAAACATTCCATAGACCGCTGAACCCGATATTATCATTTTGAGGAAATGAATCAAAAAAACCAACTTCGTTAATATTTTGATTGTTAATATCAGATATATCAATTACTCGTAATCCAGCATTATAGCTTGCTTGGTAAAACAATCCGTTTTTCACATAACCATTGTGATCTATTGCACTGGTGTTTCCAGTAAATTCCATATGGACAATTGGCGCATCTAAATCTGTTAAATCAAAAATAATGGTTCGGGTATCAAAACCAAAACTAAGTTCATCAGTTTCATCACCAAGTAAAAGATATTGTTGATTTTCTGTTAACCAAGCTTGGTGAGTGTAACCAATATTGGCATAAGAAACCGTTGAGATATTACTAATATTCGTTTTATCAGAAACATTGAGAATAACAACTTCATCTTCGTTGCTGCCGATATAAATTTCATCACCTTGATAGTCTGGGTCAGTACCACTGTAAGTTACAACCTGGGCGTCATGGGTGTAAAAATCATCAGCATAACCACCTGCAAAAACAGGATTAAGTGGGTCTGAAATATCGACCACATGTGGTCCACCACTAAAAGTCTGTGTGCCAACGGCGTAGGCAAAAGCTTCTGTTGGATTGATTACGATGTTATGAGCGTTTCCAAAACCATCGTAGTGAGCATCTTCTGAAAATGTTAAAGGCGGATTTGTAACATTTCTAAGATTGGTTAAGTCAAAAACCTGCATACCGTGTCCACTGGCTTCACTAACTATAAAAGCATAATTATTGTAAACTTTGATATCCCGCCAACTGCTGTTTGTGGTATGCGTAGGTAATTTGCCGAGATAAATAGGATTTGTGGGTTGACTAATATCTATAAAAGCTGTGCCATTATTTAGACCTACTATAGCATATTCTTTGTTATCTAATGAATCCGTCCAACCCCATGAATCATTACCCGAATTGGCATTTAAAGTACTTAAATCAATATGAGATTGTAGATCATAGCCATTACAAGGATATATTCCAGCTTGTCCATTATTACAAGGCGTTTGAGCATTGCCTAATAAAGAAACAAAAAATATGTAAATCAGAGTTTTCTTCATGTTAGTAATTTAAATCATGTAGTTTTGCAAAAAAATAACTTAATGCTTGATAATCACAAAAGTAGTAAAACAAAACTCACAGAATTAGGTGAATTTAAATTAATTGACCACCTAACTACAAATTTTAACATAACTCAAGACTCTACAAAACTTGGTATAGGTGATGATGCTGCTATTATAAAACACACTCACAATACTATAATCAGTACAGATTTGCTTGTAGAAGGTGTGCATTTTGACCTTGCTTATATGCCTTTAAAACACTTAGGCTATAAAGCCGTGGTTGTTAATTTATCTGACATTTACGCCATGAATGCAGAAGCCACTCAAATTACAGTATCCATAGCTTGTTCCAATCGGTTTACAGTTGAAGCACTTGAAGAATTATACGCTGGAATACAAAAAGCTTGCGAAATATACAATGTTGATTTAGTAGGTGGTGACACTACAACATCAATTAAAGGACTTCAAATTTCAGTAACTGCTATTGGCACTGCAGAAGATGAAAAAATCACCAAAAGAAGTTGTGCAAAAGATAATGATTTATTAGTCGTTTCTGGCGATTTAGGAGCGGCTTATATGGGTCTGCAAGTTTTAAAACGTGAAAATGAAGTCTTTAAAGTTAATCCTCAAAACCAACCTGATTTAACCCCTTATTCTTATATCATAGAGCGACAATTAAAACCTGAAGCCAGAAAAGACATTCCTTTATTATTAGAAAAATTAGAGGTTCAACCGACAAGCATGATTGATATAAGTGACGGATTGTCGTCTGAAATTCTTCATATTTGTAAATCTTCTAAGGTAGGGGCTAACCTTTTTGAAGACAAATTACCATTAGACCCCAGTGTAATTTCAACTTGTGAAGAGTTTGAATTAGATGGTACAACTGTAGTATTAAATGGCGGCGAAGATTATGAACTGTTGTTTACAATTAAACAAGACGATTTTCCAAAAATTAAAGCCAATCCACATTTGAGTGTAATTGGTCATATTACTACAGCTGATGAAGGTGTGCATATCATCACTCGAGCCAATCAAAAAATACCACTTAAAGCCCGTGGATGGTCTGCTATTCCTGAAGAGAATGGATAAATTTATCACCGCATAGTTTACGATAAGGTTAAATCATTTAAGTCTTGTTTAGATAAAAGATTAAATTGTTACTTTTGTACTAAATTTAAAATTTATAATTATGCGAAAAATTTACTTACTAATGTCTTGTTTAATAAGTTTTGCAACTTTTTCTCAAGATCTTATTATTACAGGTGTTTTTGATGGGCCACTTTCGGGAGGCACACCAAAAGTTATTGAACTATATGCCATTAACGATATTGCAGACTTAAGTCTTTATGGTATTGGTAGCGCCAACAATGGCGGTGGTACTGATGGCGAAGAATTTACTTTTTCAGGATCCGCAACAAGTGGACAATTTTTATACCTTACCGCCAATGATGTAGAATTCACAACATACTTTGGTCTAACAGCTGACTTTATTGATAGTACAGCCAATGTTAACGGTGATGACGCAATTGAATTGTTTTTTAACGGCAATGTCATTGACATTTATGGAGATATCAACGTTGATGGCACAGGTCAATCTTGGGAATACCTAGACGGTTGGGTTTATCGCTTAGATAGCACAGGGCCAGACGGTAGCACCTTCGTAGAGTCTAACTGGACATTGAGTGGATCTAATGCTACTGATGGCTGTACTACTAATGACACTTGTGCTTCGGTTTTCCCTATCGGAACATTCAGTTTTTCAGGCTCACCTTGTGGAGTTACATTTAACCCAGCAACATACACTTGTTCTACAAATACTGCAGGAGATAATAATGATGCTGTAACAGTTAATATTCCTTACAATGGTTCTAACAACACAATTGTTTCAGTATCTACTTCTAATGGGACATTGGGCGGTGATGATCCTGCTTTAACAGCAGATGGTACCATAACAATTTCTGGTTTAAATGAAGGCGATAACTGGAGTATTACTTTAAATGGCGGTGACTGTGATGGAACAATATTTTCAGGAATGGTACCAGCAGCAGAATGTGACCCAACTCCTAACACTTGTTTCGATTTAAGTACAGGTACTGAATTATTTGAACTTGTTACTGTTACAGAAAACTCTGGATTTTCTAATAATGGTGTTTGGGAAAATAATGGCGGCATTTACAGTGCTAATGGTTTCTGCGGTGGTGGATGCGAAGAATTAGTAGAAAGTTGGTTAATTTTTGGTCCTTTAGATATGACTAGTGTTTCTGATCTTGATTTAATATTTGATGCTACTGAAAATTTTGGTACTACAGATTTAGTTGTAGCCTACACAACAGCTTATTCAGGATGTCCATCGTCAACAACCTGGACAACTGCTCAAACTATAACAGATTCAGGACTTATTGAGGTTGATTTATCTTCAGTTTCGGGAACAGATGTATTTGTAGGTATTCAATATGCTGATGATGGTGTTGATGGTTATTCTGATTGGGAATTGTCAAACGTAAGTTTAGCATCTTTTGGCGGATGCCCAACACTCGGCCCAAGACCTACTTCAGATTGTGCAGTTTGTGACATTGCGCTTCAAACTGAAAATTATAACTGTAGCACTAACACTGTTGGAGACAATAACGATGCAGTAACAGTTGAAATCCCTTACACTGGTGTTGAAAGTACAATTACATCTATAACTTCTACTACCGCAACAGTCGCTGGTGATGATCCTGCTTTGATTGCTGATGGAGTAATAACACTTACTGGAATTAACGAAGGTGACGCTTGGGATTTAACTATTAATGGTGGTGATTGTGATGGAACTACGCTTTCTGGAACTGTGCCAACCTCAGTATGTGATCCGGTTACTAATGATTTAGTAATCAATGAAATTTTAGCTGACCCACCGCCAGATGATGCAACAGGTGATGCTAATGGTGACGGAACTAGAAGTGGCACTGAAGATGAGTTTATAGAATTTTATAATGTAGGCTCAACTGATTTAGATATATCTGGATTCACTGTTGAAGATGCTGTTAGCTTAAGGCACACATTCCCTGCTAATACTATAATTCCAGCAAATTCATTTTTAACTGTTTTTGGTGGTGGTACACCAACAGGAATTCCTGGTTTAGTCCAAGTTTCATCTGAAGGTGGATTAGGACTTAACAACGGCGGCGATGATGTGACAGTCAAAAATGCATCAGGCAACATTGTTATTTCTCTTACCTATGCAGGTGCAACAGACCAATCTGTGGGTAGAAGTCCTGATTTTACTGGTAACTTTGTAGACCACTCAAGTATTCAAGGTAATAATGGCGCTTTATTTTCGCCAAATCTTGAGAATGACGACCCGACATTATCAATTAGTAATTTTGATAATAATGTATTCAGCCTTTACCCTAACCCAGTTCAAAACGGCAGCTTCAATATAAAAAGTCAAAACAATCAAACTTTTGATATTGAAGTTTATAATGTTTTAGGAAAACGTGTGTTAGAATTTAACCAAATACAAAATCAAAACATCAACGTTAGCCAATTAAAAAGCGGCGTTTATTTGGTTAAAATCAATCAAAATAAGGCTTCAACAACTAAGAAGTTAATCATTCAATAAGTTGGTTGTATTTTAAAACAATTTTTCTAAAAGTGCTGCTTAATTTAAGTAGCACTTTTTTTATTATTGTAACTTAGCCTAAAATAAAATGAATGGACGTTAATCAGATATTCAATATTAAATCTGATAAAGACTTTGAAAGCTTATGTTTTAAAGTTTTTGAATACCAATATGAAAATTGCAAGGTTTATCAAAAGTTTTGTAAGCTCTTAAATAAAAATCCAGCCAATGTAAGTTTAATCAAAAGTATTCCTTTTTTACCTATCGAGTTTTTCAAAAAATATCAAATATTATCGTGCCAACAGTTAGTCCAAAAAGTTTTTACAAGTAGTGGTACGACTGGTCAACAAACAAGCAAACATCACATTACAGATATTGAGCTTTATCAAAGGAACTTCTGTCAAATTTTCCAATCTCAATATGGCTTGATAGAAGATTATGCCATTTTAGCTTTATTGCCATCTTATCTCGAGCGAGAAGGCTCGTCTTTAATATATATGGTCAATCATTTGATTAAAAAGACAAGACATCCAGATAGTGGCTTTTTTTTAGATGATTTAAGCCGTTTAAAAGAAACCTTACTAAAACTAGAAGCCAAAAAACAAAAAACATTGTTGATTGGGGTTTCATTCGCTTTATTAGACTTTGTCGAAACCTATAACCTAAGGTTAAATCATACCATTGTTATGGAAACAGGAGGTATGAAGGGCAGAAGAAAAGAAATTACTCGAGATGAATTACACGAAAGGCTTTCAAAAGGTTTTGGGGTAAAACACATTCATAGCGAATACGGCATGACAGAATTACTATCTCAAGCCTACTCAAAAGCTGATGGTGTTTTTAATTTACCACCTACAATGAAAGTTTTTATCAGAGATCCCGAAGATCCTTTACATATTTTTGAAAGTTTCAAGAAAACAGGAGGCATAAACGTGATTGATTTAGCAAATATTAATTCCTGTTCTTTTATTGCCACGCAAGATTTAGGCCAAAGTGTTAAAAAAAATAAGCTAAAAATCATGGGACGCTTTGACTATAGCGATATTAGAGGTTGTAACCTTTTAACATTTAGCTAGATATTTGTTAAATATATGTTAATGTATGCAATTTTAATGGCTTTCTCTCGTCTAAATAAGTGCTAGGATGAAGTTTTTCATAATAGATTGGTTAGTTAATGCAAGACCCCGATTCTTTTGAGTCGGGGTTTTGTTATTTTATAACCTAACTAAGCTTCAAATTTCAACACATAAGTATTTTTTTTACCCTTATTGATTAATACGTATTTATCATTGATTAAATCCTGAGAAGTCAATTGATAATCTTTTCCCACTTTAGTTTTATTAACGGCTATAGCGTTTTGTTTTAAAGCCCTAATAGCTTCTCCGTTTGATTTCAAAAAATCAGATTCTCCAACCAAAGCAGAGATAATATCAAGACCTTGACTTATTTTATTTTTCGTTATTGAAACTGTTGGCACGCCTTCAAAAATCTCACTAAAAGTTTTTTCGTCTAAAGATTTTAAATCGTTTAAAGTACTTTTACCAAACAAAATGTTAGACGCTTTTTGTGCAAGCTGTAAATCGTCTTGAGAATGAACTCTTGCTGTGATTTCTTCGGCTAAAGTTTTTTGCAACAATCTCTGATGCGGTGCTTCTTGATGTTGAGCTATTAAATTTAATATATCATCTTTAGGTTTTGTACTGAAAATTTTAATGTATTTCTCCACGTCTTCATCAGAAGCATTGATCCAATATTGATAAAACTTAAACGGAGATGTTTTTTTAGCGTCCAACCAGACATTTCCTCCTTCAGATTTTCCAAACTTAGAACCGTCAGCCTTTGTGATTAATGGCGTGGTCATAGCAAAAGCTTCACCTTGACCTTTTCGTCTGATGAGCTCTGTACCTGTGACTATATTACCCCATTGGTCTGAACCACCGAGTTGTAGTTTTACATTTTTGTTTTTCCACAAATAATAAAAATCGTAGCCTTGAACCAATTGATAGGAAAATTCTGTAAATGAAAGTCCAGATTCCAGTCGAGATTTCACCGAATCTTTTGACATCATATAGTTTACAGTAATGTGCTTACCTACGTCTCTAATAAATTCTAAAAACCCAAAAGATTTAAACCAATCGTAATTATTGACGACCTCAGCAGCATTGTCGCTTTCAAAATCTAAAAATTTTTCGAGTTGTTTCTGGACACTTTTCAAATTGTGCTGCAAGGTGTCTTCATCTAACAAGTTGCGCTCGGCAGATTTCCCCGAAGGATCACCAACCATTCCAGTAGCGCCACCAACCAAAGCAATAGGTTTATGTCCGCATTTTTGAAAATGCATTAAAGTCATAATTTGAACCAAATTACCAATATGAAGCGAGTCTGCTGTAGGGTCAAATCCAATATATGCCGCAGTCATTTCTTTATTTAAAGTCTCTTGAGTACCAGGCATCACATCGTGAACCATACCGCGCCATTTTGCTTCTTCTATAAAATCTTTAAGCATAAAATATTGTTTAGGTTTTTATTTATTAAAGTTTGGCAAAGATATTATTTTCAAAAACTAATCTTTTGCGCATTTGCTTATATTTACCGAATGATTTTAATTTCTGGTGCTACAGGATTTCTCGGAACGCATTTACTCAAAACACTGTGTTTAAATAATACAGAAAATATAAGAGCTTTATACCGAAGTGAAGACAAAAAAGAATACACCATAAATTTCTTAAAAACGCTATTACCTGTTGATTTTCATAATAGAATTAAGCATATCGAATGGGTTAAAGTCGATATTTTAAACCTCCCCGAGTTAGAAAAAACTTTTGAAAACATCAAATTCGTTTACCACTGTGCGGCGTGGGTAGGCAATTCGCCTCGTGACTACAATATGATGAGAAAAGTGAATATTGAAGGTACTGCTAACATGGTTAATTTAGCTGTTTCACATAAGGTTGATAAGTTTTGTCATGTTAGTTCAGTAGCAGCGCTAGGACAATATACAGGCTCAAAAAACTCAGACGAACAAGCGCCGAGAGACTCAGAGCGGTATTGCAGCCGCTACAGCATCACTAAATTTGGGGCAGAAATGGAAGTTTGGCGTGCTTCTCAAGAAGGTTTAAATGTTGTTATTGTTAATCCTGGGGTAATTCTAGGATCTGGTTTTTTTGATGCTGGCAGTGGATTGATTTTTGATAAAGTATTAAATAACTTTAAATTCTATCCACCCAAACAAACAGGTTTTGTTTTTGTAGACGATGTCATTCAAGCAATGTTGAAACTCATGCAATCTGATATTAAAAATCAACGTTATATCTTAGTAGCTGAAAACACGAATTTTAAAATTGTAATGGAAAAAATAGCTGAAGTTTTTGATTGCAAACCCCCAAATTACAAAGTTAATAAGCCTCTTTTGTATTTACTTTGGATCTTTCAAAATATCTTGGGTCTGTTTAAATCTCAAAAAACACAAATTACTTTGAATACAATTAGACAAATCTATTCAAAACGGGTTTTCAGCAACAAAAAATCGATTAAAGATATAGGCTTAAGCTATACTTCTTTAAACCAAGCTATAAATCTTATATTTGAAGATTATAAAAAACTAAAACAATAACTTAAAATATGGGTCAAAAAGGACAACTCTACTTGATACCAACCCGACTTGGCGACCAACCACCGCTGGAAGTTTTACCACTTTCTATCCGAAAGAAAATTACAGACATAAATTACTACATTGTTGAAAATGAAAAAGTAGCGCGCCGGTTTATTAAAAAAATTGTACCGTCTAAAAGTCAAGACAAATTAGAAATCAACCTACTCAATAAATTTACGCAAGACATTGAAATTCCTGAATTTTTAAAACCCTGTGAAGAAGGAAAAGACATTGGCTTAATGACAGACGCCGGCTGTCCAGGCATAGCTGACCCAGGTTCAAAAGTGGTTAGCCTTGCGCATCGTCAAAATATTAAAGTTGTCCCCTTAGTTGGGCCGTCTTCAATTGTTTTAGCTTTAATGGCAAGTGGTTTAAATGGACAAAACTTTGCCTTTAACGGCTATTTACCAATTGACAAAGCCGAATGCAAAAAACGCGTCAAACAGTTAGAAAAACATGCTGAAATAAACAATCAAACACAAATATTTATAGAAACCCCATACCGAAACGGTCAGTTGTTTGAAACGTTTTTGAAAACGCTCAAACCTCAAACCCGACTCTGTGTAGCTGTTGACTTAACGTTAACTTCAGAATATATTATAACCAAAAGCGTTAAAGAATGGCAAACTGAAAATCCGGATTGGCACAAACGCCCAGCAATTTTTATTTTTCACCCTTGATTTTAAGATTTAATTATACATAAATCAAAGCATTAGACTGTATAGACTTTTATATTTGTCAACTTAAATCATAACTAAAAAACTCTTCAAAACCATAAGCCGAGGATGAAATTTTTCTGTTCAGTATTGCTTATTGCTTATAGCTTAAATTGCTTTTCTCAAGATAAATTTAGCATAAGTGGCAGCATAAAAGATATTGAAAATAACGAAACTCTTCTTGGCGTCAACATTATAGTAAAAGAGCTCAATACTGGAACAGTCAGTAATGCTTATGGCTTTTATTCACTCACTCTTCCTAAAGGAAAATATACGCTGAACATTAGTTACCTAGGGTTTGAGACATTAACTGAAACTATTAGCCTTGATCGCGATATTAAAAAAGATTTTTTTCTTTCTCCATCTTCAGAACAGCTAGACGAAATAACTATTACAGATGATTTTGAACAGCAAAACATCCGTAAGCCAGAAATGAGTTTAAACCGCCTTAAACAATCTACAATAAAACAAATCCCTGTTGTATTTGGCGAAGCTGATGTTTTAAGATCCATTGTTCAACTCCCTGGCGTTACCAATACCGGCGAAGGCTCGTCAGGATTTAATGTGCGTGGTGGTAGTGCAGACCAAAACTTAATTCTATTAGACGAAGCTGTTATATTTAATTCATCGCACTTGTTTGGCTTATTTTCAGTGTTTAACCCAGATGCCGTTAAAGATCTAAAACTCTATAAAGGAGGTATTCCAGCACAGTACGGCGGACGTGTATCTTCAGTTTTAGACATTAAACAAAAAGATGGCAACAACAAAGAATTTCAAGGCGAAGCTAGTATTGGTGTTATTTCAAGTAAACTTTTAGTAGAAGGACCTATTCAAAAAAACAAAAGTTCTTTTTTAGTGAGTGGACGCTCTACTTATGCACATTTATTTCTAAAGTTAACCGACAACCCCAACTCAGCTTATTTCTATGATTTTACAGCTAAAGGAAACTATATTTTTAACGATAAAAATAAGTTGATGCTATCGAGTTATTTTGGCCGGGACTTCTTCTCTTTAGATGGTAGCTTCACAAATATTTATGGCAACAGTTTTGTTAACTTAAGGTGGAATCACGTATTTAACGATCAATTATTTAGTAATATGTCTATCATTGGCGGTGAATACATTTACGACTTAGATTTAGATTTTGTTGGATTTAACTTTAGAAGTGGCATTCAAAATTTAAACTTCAAATACGATTTTAATCATTATATTTCTGATAAATTTCAACTCAATTACGGTTTAAATAGCTTTTACTATGTATTTAATCCTGGAAAGATTAAACCTACAGGGGAAGACTCAGGGATTACGGAAGACCAACTCACTAAAAAATATGCTATAGAACCCGCATTGTTCTTGTCTGCAGAACACCAATTAACCGATAACTTATCTGCAGAATATGGTCTGCGATGGAGTAGTTTTTTTCGTTTAGGTCAAGATGAATTGAATATTTATGAGAATAATTTACCTCTAATTTATAATCAACAATTTGGAATTTACCAACGAGCAGAACCAATTGGGACAAGAAGTGATAGCCGTTCTGATGTCATTAAAACCTATCACAACCTTGAACCTCGTGTTTCTTTGGCTTACGCTTTTGATAATAATTCATCAGTGAAAGTTAGTTACAACAGAATGGCGCAGTATCTTCATTTAATATCCAATACCAATTCACCAACACCGCTTGATGTTTGGGCGCCAAGTGGTCCATTTCTAAAGCCGCTACAACTCGACCAGTTTGCAGTTGGATATTTCAAAAGTTTGAAACAAAGTCAATTTGATTTATCAGTTGAAGCATTTTATAAAACAACTGACAACAAACTTGACTTTATAGATGGTGCAGATTTAATAGCAGCTGACGCCATTGAACAAGAAACCCTTAGCGGCGAGGCTAGGAGTTATGGTCTAGAACTAATGCTTAAGAAAAATAGAGGGCGACTTAACGGATGGATTGCCTATACACTATCTCGTGCTGAGCAACGCACACCAGGACGATTTCCCAACGAGCCTGGTATTAATAATGGCGAATGGTACTTGGCAAATTATGATAAAACACACGATTTAACCGTTTTAGGAAACTATAAATGGAATAAACGATGGACGTTCAATCTCAATTTTACGCTTCGAACAGGTCAGCCTGTCAATTTCCCTGTGGGTCAGTTTAACTTTCAAGGCTTGACTATTCCTGTTTTTGAAGGCCGAAATAATGACCGATTACCAACTTTTCATCGATTAGATTTATCTGCTACTTACAAGCCTGAACCTAAAAAGGAAAGACAATGGAAAGGCTATTGGAGTTTTGGAATTTATAATGTATATAGTCGCAGAAATGCGGCATCTATAAGTTTCCAAGAAAACAGAAATACTGGACAAAATGAAGCACTTAGATTTTCTATCTTTGGCATAGTACCGTCAGTGAGTTATAATATTGAGTTTTGAGTTTATATTAGTATTAAAATATCAAGTGATAATCGATATATGAAAAAATATTTAATTTTAATATTTTGTGTTTTCACAGTATTATCTTGTGAAGATGTTGTTAGTGTGGATTTAAACGAAGCTCCAGAACGTTTAGTCATAGAAGCTTCAATGTTCAGACAAAAAGGATTTACAGGCAATAATCAACAAGTCAGAATTACTAAAACCCGCGGCTTTTTTGAAGACAGCCTAACCACTGTAGAGGACGCAGAAGTAACAGTAACTAAAGATGACGGACAAGTATTTGAATTTGTTCACGATTCTGCGGGATTCTATAGAACTGCTCAGTTTGATGCCGAATTAATGGAAAAATATAAGTTAAAAATAGAAGTGGATAATGAAGTTTATACAGCAGAAGAAACCTTTATTCCAGTGGCAAAAATCGACTCAGTAACTCAACGTAAGGATGCAGGTTTTGGTGGAGATGAAATTGAACTTAAAGCCTATTATACTGATCCTGCTGGTGAAGACAATTTTTATCTATTTACCTTTTTTGTAAATTTTATTCAGTTCCCTACCACAGAAATATTTGACGATGAATTTTTTGATGGCAATACTATTTTTGCCTTATATCGAGAAGAAGAACTTGAAACAGGAAATCAAGTTACCATAAGAAATTTTGGGATGTCAAAACAATTTTACGATTATATGTTTGTATTATTGAATCAAATAGGTTCAGCTGGTGGTCCATTTCAAACTCAACCCGCTACTGTTCGGGGCAATATTGTAAACGAAACCAATCCAGACAATTTCCCGTTTGGATATTTTAGCTTATCAGAATCCGATCAATTTATTTATACCGTTCAATAATGGCTGAAGATTTTAAAAAAATAACCGAACAGAATTCTAATTATAATGATTTAGAACAAAAATCAGTTTCAGAATTAACTGAAATAATTAATAATGAAGACAAAACTGTTGCACAAGCTGTTGAAGAAGTTTTACCCCAAATCAAAAATTTAATTGAAAGCGTAATTAAACAAGTTAAATCTGGCGGAAGATTATTCTACATAGGTGCAGGCACAAGCGGACGACTTGGAATTTTAGATGCGAGTGAGTGCCCACCAACCTTTGGCGTGAGTGATGATGTGGTGATTGGGCTTATTGCTGGCGGTGATCAAGCCATTAGAAAAGCGGTAGAGTTTGCCGAAGACAATACTGAATTAGGGTGGCAAGATCTAAAAGCATACAATATACACAAACGCGATATCGTGATTGGTATTGCTGCATCAGGCACAACACCTTATGTGCTTGGCGCGGTAAAGGATTGTAAATCACACGACATCCCAACGGGTTGCATCACTTGTAATCCTAAAAGTCCATTAGCCAATGCTGTTGATTTCCCTATAGAAGTAGTTGTCGGCCCAGAAGTGATCACTGGTAGTTCACGGATGAAAGCCGGCACTGCACAAAAAATGATTTTGAATATGATATCTACTGCCTTAATGATAAAACTCGATCGCGTGAAAGGTCACAAAATGGTAGATATGCAGTTGAGTAATCACAAGCTCGTCAATCGAGGAGTACAGATGATTCGAGAAGCTTTACATATCGACGAAACTCAAGCTAAAGCCTTATTAGATGAACATCAAAGCGTCAGACAAGCCATCGCATATGGACAGAAAACACACCAATAAAGAGTTACTTAAAAAAGGGATCAAATATTTAGCAGTAGCTTTACCGCTATCGCTTTTAGGTCCATCTGTTTTGTATTCAGCATTTAATAATCAAGAGCATGCTTACTTTTTACCAGTCGTTATCATAGGATTTTTGCTTTTTTTTGGCGCCATGTTTTGTATTTTTAAAGGGATTATGACGATTGTAAAGGCGATTTTTGATTGATTTTATTCCAAAATCACCTCAAACTCCCCGTCAGAAATAACGATACCGTTATTATTGAAAGTTACTACATCAAATGCAAACTTACCACTGAGTTTCCCAGTTTGGGAATTATAATTTAGAATTTCAATCGTGCCAGAATTGGCTATAGAATTGAATGTACTTTCAGAAACATTCCCAACAGAATTCACAAAAGCACCTGAATACACAAATTCTGAATTTTCTGTAGAAGTCACATCAAAAACACCTACAACTGGAGGTAATGATAGGATTAAATAAATTTGTTGCTGTAAGTCTGAAAAAAAAGATAAGCGTATAGCATTTTCATTGATGTTTTCAACTTCAAATAAGTTACCAACAAAAGGTTCACCATCTAATTTTGCAGTGGCGTAAATCGTTTCAGCTGGCTCCTCATTATCTTCATCATCAGGATTTTCATCACCGGTGCCAACATCAGGGTCTACTGAAATTAGTTCGCCTTCAAAAGGTTCATTTGAACAAGACAGCACTGTCAGGAAAATAAAGCTTAAGAAGAATAAATATTTAAGATTCAAACTCATATAAAGCATTTTAATAATGTAAATATAATTTTTTCAGACTTATAACTAAGCTTTAAAGTGTTAAAAATGAGATGGTTCTATCTTTTAGATAATTTTACAATTTGAAAAAGTTTAAATATTCCAAGCACAAAACAAAGCAAAAGTACCAATATGGCGTAGCGCACATTACCAGTTAATTGCGCAATTAAGGCATAAATACTCATACCAATGACAATACCTATTTTTTCAGTGACATCGTAAAAACTAAAAAATGAGGTGGTATCGGTTTCCGTTTCTGGAATATATTTTGAAAAAGTGGATCGCGACAAACTTTGAATAGCACCCATGACTAACCCCACAAAAAAGGCAGCGATATAAAATTGCACAGGAGTCTGAATAAAAAAGGCATAAATACAAACCCCAACCCAAATGATATTGATACCGATAAGTACACGTTCATTAGCATAAAATTTAGTCAACCTAGCTGCAAAATAAGCTCCAGCAATCGCCACCAATTGAATCAATAAAATACTTCTAATCAGTCCAGTTGTGGCATCACCTTTTGGCCATTGAATTTCTTTAACACCAAAATAAGTTGCAATAAGCATGATGGTTTGTACTGCAATACTATACAAGAAAAAAGCCGTTAAAAAGTGTTTGAACCGGTCTTCAGATTTAATTTTTCTATAGACTTGTCTCAACTCTTTGTAGCCGCCATAAATGATTTGCTTTAGCGGTTTCGAGTCTTCATTTTTAACCTGGGGTAAATAAAAAAAACTATATTGACTAAAACCAATCCACCAAATTCCAGTTAAAACAAAAGATAATCGCGTTGGTAAACTTTCGCTTTCAAAGCCTAACATCTCGTAGTTGAGTATCATACCTAAACAAAGCGCTAATAAAATCACGCTCCCAATATAGCCTAACGAAAAGCCTTTAGCACTAACTTGATCTTGTTGATGCTTATGCGCAATATCGGGCAAATAGGAATTGTAAAACACCAAACTGCCCCAAAAGCCAATTAAACCTAAAAGATAAAACATGAGACCAATACCCAAAAGTTCCATTTGAAAAAAATAGAGTCCAATACATGATATTCCGCCGAGATAGCAGAAAAACTGCATAAAGCGTTTTTTGTTGCCTAAATTATCTGCAATCCCACTCAAAATAGGACTTATTATGACAATTATTAAAAAAGCTAAAGCTGTAGTATAGCTGATTAACGCATCGTTATTAAAAGAAAAGCCTAAAAACTCTACACGATCATTGATGACTTGACCATCTGCATTTTTAGTCAACGTTAAAGCACCGTAATAAATAGGAAAAATTGCAGACGAAATGACTAAACTATAAACCGAATTGGCCCAATCGTAAAAAGCCCAAGCATGAAGCAATTTTGGATGTCCTTTAGATAAAATTGACTTCATGAAATAATTTTGTTTTATCTTTATTTAAACGAAGTAACGCCAAACTTTTTAGCTGTTTCTATAGCGTCAGGAGCCCAATCTTTGAGGTTAGAAATTCTAGTGTCATGAGATGGGTGCGTACTTAAAAATTCTGGAGGTTGTTCGCCATTTCCTGCATCTGCCATACGCTGCCACAGTTTGTAGGCATCCGTTGGGTCATAGCCTGCAATAGCCATTAGTGTTAACCCAATTCTGTCGGCTTCGGTTTCGTGTTTTCGGCTAAAAGGCAGCATGCCCAATACTTGAGAACCTGCGCCATAAGCAGTCATAAAACCTTGTTGAACTTCTGGGTCTTGGTCACTTAGAGCAATTGAGCCAGCTACCGCACCAGCTTGTTGTAAAATGCCTGCACTCATACGCTGTTGACCGTGATTAGCTAAAGCATGGGCAACTTCGTGTCCCATAATCGTAGCAATACCTCTTTCATTTTCTGCGATAGGTAAAATCCCAGTGTAAAAAGCCACTTTCCCACCTGGCATTGCCCAAGCATTTACTATGTCATCATCAATGAGGTTAAATTCCCATTCATAATCCTTTGTATAACCTTGATAACCATTGGCATCTAGCCATCGTTCAGCTGCAACTTTTATCTTATTACCAACACGTTTGAGTGTTTCTGCTTCTTTTGTGTCTTTTAGAACTTTACTTTCATTTAAAACCTGATTGTATTGCTGAAACGACATTGGTATCAGCTTTTCATTTGAAACAAATGCCATGGTTTTTTTACCTGTAAAAGGGTTAGTATTACAATTAACCAACATCAAAACTGTAAAAGCAATCAGTGAAATAGATTTTATTTTCATGTCATTTATATTTACTTCAAAAGTAATAATTTTCTAAATAGGTGAGCGAAGGTATTTGTTAGATAATTTAAATTATATTAAAATAGAAAAATTAAAACGACCTAAACCCTTAAAAAATAATTTATTAACATCAAAAATTTAAATCATCTTAAATTAAATTGTATGTTTGCACTTTATTAATTAATTATTTATTTATTTTATGGAAGGTACAGTTAAATTTTTTAATGAGTCTAAAGGTTATGGATTCATTACAAACGACGAAACCGGAAAGGACATATTTGTCCACGTTACAGGTCTTAACGGCGAAACCCTTGAAGAAGGCGATCAAGTTGAGTACACTGAAGAAGAAGGCAGAAAAGGTATGAACGCTACAAATGTTCGTATCCTCTAAATAATAAAAATTATTTATTGTTTTTCTTACAAACGCTGTTCAAAATGAGCAGCGTTTTTTATTTTACATAAATCGTATAATTTAAACACTAAAAAAACCCTAACACAATTGAAAATCAACGCATTAGGGTTTATTCAAGTGGTCCCACCTGGGCTCGAACCAGGGACTTTCTGATTATGAGTCAGATACTCTAACCAACTGAGTTATAGGACCAATATTTTTAACTCTTTAATTAAAAAGAAATCAGTTTGCAAAAGTAAAGCATTTAATCAAATAGGCAAGAACTTTTTTAAATTTCATGACAGCTAAAGGTGTTTTTTTCATAATTCTTTTCAATTTTTCAAGTTTGTAACTAAGGTTTTATCTCCTCACAAAGTTCCACTAAAACGCCATGCGACGACTTAGGATGCAAAAAAGCAATACGCTTGTTGTCCGCGCCAGCTTTGGGTTTGTCACTTATCAGTTGAAACCCTTCGGATTTCAACCTTTTAATCTCAGCCTCAATATCAGCCACGTCAAAAGCGATATGATGAATTCCTTCGCCGCGTTTTTCGATATATTTTGCAATCGGCGAATCCTCTCGTGTCGCACCTAAAAGTTCGATTTTACTTTCTCCGGTTTTAAAAAACACCGTTTTAACACCTTCACTTTCAACAGCTTCAGATTGGTAAGCCGATTTCCCGAGCAAAGCCTCGTAGGTTTTAGTTGCCGCATCTATATCTTTTACAGCAATACCCAAATGCTCAATCTTTCTCATCTTTTTTAATTTCAAAGATATAAATTATTTTTATGGCGACAGCCGTGTTATCCGCTATAGTCCGCCATAACCGGCTTAAAAAGTCTACTTCCAAAAAGAGCTTCCTGCGGTCGCTTTTTTGTCGTGACTTTGTTAAAGCCGCTTATGTTACGGGCTACCGCTTCTACCACTGTCGCAAATCCTAATCACCGATACACTTTTAATTTTTAAGATTTACACTTATAGAAACGTTTTCAAATTTGTATTTTTGAGCAAAACAAAAATTTATGAGATATCAACCCATAGACAAACAACTATTCATAGAAAATCGCAAAAACTTTTCATCAGAAATGAAACCTAATGCCTTAGCGGTTTTCAATTCCAATGATATTTACCCTATTGGAGCAGACAGCACCATTCCATTTCAACAGGATAGAAACATTTACTACCTCAGTGGCGTTGACCAAGAAGAGAGTATTTTAGTGTTATTTCCAGACGCCCCAAAAGACAAACACAAAGAAATTTTATTCCTTAAAGAAACCAACCCCCATATTGCCGTGTGGGAAGGCGAAAAATTAGATAAAGACAAAGCTTTTGAAACTTCAGGAATCAAAACTGTCTATTGGTTAAAAGATTTTCATAAAATCTTTCACGAACTCATGTCGCAAACCGATACCGTTTACATCAATACCAACGAGCATTATCGTGCCAATCACGATACCAAAACACGCGAAGACCGTTTTAACACATGGCTTAAAGAAAATTATCCTGCACATCAAGTCGCTAAGAGTAACCCGATTTTACAACGCCTACGTTCTGTTAAGCACCAATTAGAATTAGATACCATGCAGCAAGCCTGTAACATTACCGAAAAAGCGTTCAGAAGAATTTTAAAATATACTAAACCCGGTGTTTGGGAATTTGAACTTGAAGCAGAAATTATGCACGAATTTCTAAGCAACCGATCTAAAGGTTTTGCTTACACACCAATTGTTGCCAGTGGTAAAAATGCTACAGTTTTACACTATATAGAAAACAAAGACCAATGTCAAGACGGCCAAGCCATATTGTTAGACGTCGGTGCAGAATACGCTAATTACAGTAGTGATATGACGCGCGTTATTCCAGTTTCAGGACGGTTTACAGACCGGCAAAAACAAATTTATAACGCTGTAAACAAAGTTAAAAAAGAAGCCACAAAACTACTTGTTCCTGGCACACTTTGGGATGAATATCACGTTGAAGTTGGTAAAATGATGACTTCAGAATTACTCGATTTAAAACTTCTTGATAAAGCCGATGTTCAGAACGAAGATCCTGATTGGCCAGCGTATAAAAAATATTTTATGCATGGCACATCTCATCACATCGGTCTCGATACACACGATTATGGCTTATTACACGAACCTATGAAAGCTAACCAAGTTTTTACTGTAGAGCCTGGTATTTACCTTCCCGAAGAAGGCATTGGCGTAAGATTAGAAGACGATCTTGTCATTCAAGAAAAAGGCGAACCCTTTAATCTCATGCGCAATATTCCGATTGAAATTGAAGAAATTGAAGATCTTATGAATTCTTAGTTAAAACTAGTTTGAAAGTGTCAAGTTGAAAGTGTTAATGTGTTAAAGCATCTAGCTTGACACTTTAATACTTTCAACTCAAAAATCAAAACTCTCCAAACCGATCAAAAGCTGCTTTTTCAAGAGCTTCTCTATGCTCGGGATGGGCGATTGAGGTCAGGGTCTGTGCGCGTTGTTTCATATTTTTTCCGAACAAATCAACCACACCGTATTCAGTCGCTACATAATGAACGTGCGCACGGGTTGTAGTTACGCCAGCCCCTTGATTAAGAAAAGGGACAATTTTAGAGACGCCTTTTTTAGTGACAGATGGCATAGCAATAATAGCTTTACCACCATCAGATAAGGCTGCACCACGTATAAAATCCATTTGACCGCCAACACCCGAAAATTGAAATTGACCAATAGTATCAGCACAAACCTGACCTGTAATATCAATTTCAATCGCCGAGTTAATGGCTGTTACTTTTGGGTTTAGCCGAATTATAGCGGTATCATTGGTATAATTGGCTTCCTTAAAATGCACAAAAGGATTATCATCTATAAAGTCATATAATTTTTGAGAACCCATAGCAAAGCAGGTCACAATTTTGCCTGGTTTTACTCGTTTTTTTTCGCCTGAAATGATACCTTTTTCAACTAAGGGCAAAATACCATCAGAGAACATTTCTGTGTGGATACCGAGATGTTTATGGTTAGTCAAATTATTCAAAACCGCATTGGGAATAGCACCAATACCCATTTGAAGTGTGGCACCATCTTCAACAAGCTCGGCAATATTTTTACCAATACTAGCTTCTATACTATTTGGAGTAACGACATCATGCCCATAAATAGGTTCATTTACTTGGACAGCAGCGTCAATTTGGCTGATATGAATAATTCCATCGCCATGCGAACGTGGCACTTGTGGGTTGATTTGAGCGACAACCAACTTGGCTGTTTCCATGGCTGCAATAGTGACGTCAATAGAGGTACCCAACGAGCAATAGCCGTGCTTATCGGGTGGTGATACATGTATAAAAGCCACATCAAGCGGTAAAATATTACGTCGAAAAAGTTGGTCAATTTCGCTTAAAAATATAGGAATATAATCCCCTTTAGAGCCATTAACTGCTCGCCTTACGTTACCTGCCACAAAGCAAGAATTAATTTTAAAAGCTTGTTGGTAAGGATCTTGCGAATACTTTGCCTCGCCCTCGGTATGCATTTGCATAATTTCAACATCACTTAACTCTTGATAGCGTTGACACAAAGCGTCAATGATAACTTTTGGCGTCATTGCTGCGCCTTGAAAAAACACACGTTGACCAGATTTAACAAGGTTGACAGCCTCTTCTGCTGAACAATATTTTATGGACATTTGATAGAGTTTATTTTGATACAAAAATAGAGGGCCTTAAACAATTTTTATATGACAAGTATCACGTTTTTAAACTTAGTTTGTTTAAAAATTAGAATACTCTAGGTAAAGAGATGAAATTCATTAATCCTTAATGATTACTTTAATTGGTTTGAGATTAGGGTAAGAAGTATAAAATTTCCAATTAACTAGGAGTTTTGTCATAATACCTCTTAAAATTTAAAATTCTTCATTTAACTCTTGTTTTGGGTTTGGGCCCCATTTATTATGGCCTAAATCACTGTCTTGTAAATAAAAAACGAGTAATATTAGACCTCCAAAAGGAACAAGCCCTAATAGGATAAACCAACCAGATTTGCCTGTGTCATGCAATCGCCTTACAGCCACACCTAATGATGGTAAAAGTAATCCAAAGGTTAATAAAACATAAAGTCCTCCAAAAATCGGGGTTAGCATTTCTAATTCAAATGCGCCAATGAAAATAGATCCCAAAATTAAAACCGATATTATCAAAAGAATTTGGGCTAATGTATAATACCAATATTCTGAGCGCCTTGCTCTTCCTTCAAAGTTTACATAATTTTCAAGTACTACTTTTTTAAACCAATCAATAATATTGTATTGAGATTCATTTTTAATGATTTCCATATGCACCTAAAATTTATGCTAAAGTATTATTTTTAATGAATTTATGCTCTCAGCAAATTACTTTTTTATCAATAATCGTGGTTTCGTTCATAATGAAGTTACAATAGGGATTTTAAATCGTTTAACGTATTTGCATCTTCAATTGTTTTATCTTTTCTCCAGCGAATAATTCTGGGGAAGCGAGTAGCTACACCGCTTTTATGGCGTTTGGATTCGGCGATGCCTTCAAAAGCGATTTCAAACACGTGCTGAGCTTCGACTTGACGAACGGGACCAAAACGCTCTGTGGTGTGTTTTTTTATCCAGCGGTCAACTTCCTTAAATTCTTTATCGGTAAGACCAGAATAGGCCTTGGCAAAAGTAACCAACTCCGTTTTGTCATCATTCCACAATGCAAAAGTGTAGTCTGTAAATAAATTGCTACGTCTGCCGTGACCTCGCATCGCATAAGTCAAAACCGCATCTATGCTGTAGGGGTCTGATTTGTATTTCCACCAGTCGCCTTTTTTTCTACCGACGCCGTAGGCTGAATCAGCGCGTTTTATCATCAGACCTTCAGAGCGAATGTCTCTGGCTTTTTGGCGCTCTTTTTCTACAGCTTTCCAGGTTGAAAATTGCATAGTTTCTGAAAGGTGAAAAGGTTTTATTTTTTCCTTGTAGTTTTCAAAAAGTTCATCTAAAACCTTACGTCTTTTCAAAAAAGGTTTAGAACGAATATCTTCATCTTTCCATTCTAAAATGTCGTAAGCTTTGAAAATGACAGGTATTTTTTTAAGTAAGGCTTTAGTGATATTTTTCCGCCCAATGCGTTTTTGTAAGTCTTTAAAATCACCAATATCCTCATTTGGGAAGGCTAAAATTTCGCCATCTAAAACGGTTCCATTAGATAAATGGTCTTTAAATGCTGCTAATTCTGGATATTTATAGGTTACCAATTCTTCGCCGCGCGACCAAATAAAGATTTCATCTTGACGACAAATGAGTTGGGCGCGGATGCCATCCCACTTATGCTCAAATAAAAAGTCTTCAGGCTGACCTAAATCTTCTAATTTATCTTCTACGGCATAAGCTAAATAAAACGGATAAGGTTTTGATAGATAATCTTCAGGATTTTCTTCTAAAATTAGAGATTGAAAGGTGGTATTTTGAGGTTTCCAATCGCCCATGAGTTTATAAGCTAACACGTCTTGGTCGATTCCTGTAGATTGAGACAAAGCTCTAGTCATTAACTTTTGACTTACACCAATACGAAATCCGCCAGTCATTAATTTGGTAAAGACAAATCGCTCGTAGTAATTGAGTTTTTGCCAATGTTTAAAGAGATAAGCTTTTTTCTCCACATCTGATTTTGATTTGAGTTTTAGCATATCTTCAAGATAAGCATGAAGCGGCTTATCTGTTTGGGATTTATTTTTTGGTAATACCAAGGCGATAGTTTCTGCCAAATCGCCAACAATATGATAGGATTCCTCAAACAACCAAGCCGGAATTTTAGAAAGCTCACCCGCAAATTCTCGTATTTGTGTGCTATTGACTGGTCGTGGTGGTCGGCGGTGAGACAAAATAGCAATGGTCCAAACTTTGTCTTTATCATCCGCTTGCTCAAAGTAAGTCTTTAAAGCTTTGACTTTATTATTGGTTTTATTGGTGCTGTCAATTTGCTGTATGAGTTGGGCGAAGTTTTTCAAGTTGAGGTTAGGAGTTTATAAGTTTATGGGGTTATAAGTTTATGAGTTTATGAGTTTATGAGTTTATGAGGTTTATGGGGTTATGAATTTATAAATTTATGGGTTTATAGGATTACTGTTTTGTCATTCTGAAAAATGCGAACTAAGAAGCATTTGTTCAGAATCTTTATTTTTTTTATTTGTTACTACGGATGCTGAGCGCCCGCCTGACGGACGGGCAGGCAGCCGAAGCATGGTCACTATGGTTGTCATCTTAAATTCAGATTATCACATTTTCAAATCGTCACTTCGAGTAGATTAGTTTTTAAAATTAAAAACTAATCGTATCGAGAAGTTCATCTTCCTCATATTGGGTTTGTTCTGTTCTGGCATCATAACCTATTGTTTTTAAGTATCTTGAAAAAATATCCGTATAGCCGTGTGTGCAAATCACTTTTTCGCATTCTGTGGCTTTTATCGCTGAAATTAGACCATCCCAATCGGCGTGGTCGCTGAGCACAAATCCTTTATCGATAGCACGCCGACGTCTCGCGCCTCTTGTACTCATCCAACCGCTTGCCGAGGCAGTGACATAAGGCACCATTTTGCGCATCCAAGTGGTGCCGTGTGCACTTGGTGGGGCTATCACAATGTTACCTTTTAGTTCGGCTTTTGAGGTTTCTCTTGTAATTTTATGCGTGTTTGGAAAATTAAAATTTGTTCTCAAAACCTCAGTCATATTTTCAATAGCACCGTGTGTATAAATTTTACCAATATCAGTATTTAAATATTTCAGGACTCTTTGAGCTTTTCCTAATGAATATACAAGAATAATAGAAGTCATTTTGTTATCCTGATTTTCCTGCCACCAAGTGTTGATTTCATCAAAGACTTCATCTTGAGGTTGCCATTTAAAAACCGGCAAGCCAAACGTGCATTCGGTGATGAAACTGTGGCATTTTATCGACTCAAAAACCCCAGAAATACCATCATCTTCAGTTTTATAATCCCCAGAAACGACCCAAACTTCGCCTTTGTATTCTACCCGCACTTGCGAACTTCCGATAATATGACCGGCAGGATGTAAACTGAATTTGACATTGTTTATGCTAAAACTTTCGTTCCACACTACGCCGCTCACATTGATCTCGCCTAAACGGTGTTTAATAATGGGAATATTAAGATGATGAGTAATGTATTTTTGATGCCCATATTTAGAGTGGTCGGCGTGACCGTGAGTGATAATGGCTTTTTTGACAGGCTTCCACGGATCGATATACACATCGGCTTGTGTGCAGTAAATGCCTTTATTATTAAAAATTAATAATGGGTTTTTCATATAATTCACAAATTAAAAATTTGAAACTATATAAAAATGGTTTTTAAAATGATTTAAGAGGAGTTTAAGCTACTTTAAGTTTTACCGTTTCAAAGAAATCACATATAAATCTCAAAAAGTATTTAGAATTTAGAAGACTATTGACTTCTTAGCAAACCAATACACAAGTTATCAATTTCACGAGATTGTTTGTGAAAGGCTGAAACGTTAGATAAGATTATAATACCGTTTTTACGATTTGTATCAAGTGCAATAGATGAAGTATAGCCACCTGTGCCACCATTGTGAAAAATGAATTGACTTTCTCCTTTTTCTGAATTAATAATATGCCAAGCTAAACCGATTTTCATGTTTTCTGAAACTTCAAAAGTTGGTTTTTGAGTGAGTTGGAGTTCAACGTTATTTTTATCAAATTGGGCTAACGCAAATTTTGACATATCTTCTACATTAGACAGAATTGCTCCTGCACCTGCTAAAACATTTAGATCCCAATTAGGCGTCTCTTTTCCTTTAGCATTGAGACCTTTAACAAGTTGACGCTTAACTTCATCACGATTTGCGGTTGATGATGACATATTGTATTTTGAAAAAATACTTTCTTTTAATAGCGTGTTATAATTTGAGTCCTTATATTTTGACAAAATATACCCCAAAAGGCCAGCACCGAGATTTGAATATTCATATTGCGCACCTGGCTTATGTTTTAATTTGATTTTTTCAGATAAGTAAGTTTTTAGTTTGTTTTTATCATAATATTTATAGGGGTTGTTTTTATCAGCTAAAAACAAATTGAGATTAGAAGGTAGCCTCGGCAAACCAGAAGTGTGGTTAGTAAGGTTTAGCAATGTAATGGTATCTTTAGTATTGATTTTAAGATCAACAAACTCTTGAATTGGATCTTCTAGCTTAAGTTTGTCACCAACTATAAATTGAGCCAAAAGTGTGGAAGTAAAAACTTTGCTTATCGAACCAATTTCAAATATATCTTGATGATTATCTATTTGAACTAAAGTATCATTTATTCTTTGAACACCAAAAAAATTGGGTTTGCCGTTTTCTATGATAGCAATTGAGATTTGAGTGTTGTCAGGAAATTGTTTAACTTTTTCATAAATTAGGTTTCCTTGCTCTGTCGTAATGTTAAGTTTTTTGTCTTGAAAACCATTTTCAGCAAAATTGTCCTGTCCATAGGAACAAGTGGCCAGGATTAATGAAAAAACTTTTGAAAATAGGTTTCTCATAGTTTTGATAGTTTTAGTAAGATTACCTCAACAACTTCTCTCTTAACCACAAATAACTTGGCAAACAGATTGGTGTTAATATAAACATGGATAAAACCCAAAAGGCTTTATTAAACAATCTATTTCGGATCATGTCTCTTAAAATAATAAGCCACAATACAAACAAAACCAAATGGCAAACATAGAATACAACTTCAGGAACATACCACTTCTGATAGATTGTAAAGATTTCAAACAAAATTATTAAGTAACAAATTATTAATATTATCCAATACACTTTTTTGTGCTTCTTCAAACTTAAGAGCTGCATAATATTTGACTTTTTGATAATCAAAAATAATAAAATCAGATAAAATATTTAAACTTTAGTTTCACTGGCCTTGATGTTCTTCTCAAATTTATTGTGTATAATAATGATCAGGAGTCCAAACAAAACAGCAGTAACAATTAAAGCTGTATTAATTAAGCCCGTCACACCAAATGATATTCTAATTAAAATCGTTGATATAATAAACCCTGAATTCCTTATAATTTTATGAAATTGGTCAGTATAGAAAAATGAAAACAATAACAGTAGTACATCCACCAAAATCAACACCGTAAAGAAATGGTCAAAAAATAAGTTATTGATGGTTTCAAAAGATGGTAATTCAGATTTAGCAACACTTATGCCAGCTGCCCAGTTAATCAATGTATAAGTAGCCATAATCAAAAACAAAGGCACTAAAAAAACAGCAATTGTCTTTTTGCGTTGTATGAAACGTTGTATTTTTTCTGTAAAATCAACCTCTTGTTCAAATTTTTGCTTACCGTATTTTTGAAATAAAAAAATCAGAAAAAACAGAACTAGGGACGCTATTAAATCATAAGTAAAAAACAAATCTTCTTTAATTTTAAACCAATCTGAGGTAATCTCTAATGCAGCCAGATCTTTAAATAAGCGTCTTACAATAATCAAGGTTATAATTTCGTACTGCTTCGTTACATAATTAGTAAATGATTTGGGAAGATAAAAAATAAGGAGATAGACCTCGTAAATCAATATAAATGAGAACGGCGTATAAATAGCAGAAATAGGATTTTTCAGTAATTCTGATTCAGATAAAAACTCAGTAAAATTCAATTTTACCAAAAAAATCAAGATAAGGTGTACAGCAAAACTTAGTAAAGCTAGATACAAAATAAATTTTTCTACTTTTACTCTGCTTTGTTCAGAGATAAAAAATTGATGTAAAGTTTGAAGTAAGTTATTGCCTGACATAACTGTAACCTGATTTTTGAACTCAGCCTATATTTATAAAAAAGACTTTTGCTTAAATTAGATCTATTCACTTCCAAAGAGATATAATAGACCTTATTTTAAGTTAGTTTTATAGGAAATGTAAGTTAAACCGCTTCTGCCAGCAACTTTTCGCGTTGTATTTTCACTGTAGGGTCGCTCATATATTCTTCAAAAGTGGCATACTTATCAATTACACCATTAGGTGTTAGTTCAATGACGCGGTTAGCTACAGTTTGCGCAAATTGATGGTCGTGTGTTGTAAAGATGACATTGCCTTTATAATTGGTTAAGGCATTATTAAAAGCCGTAATAGATTCTAAATCTAAGTGGTTTGTAGGCTCATCAATAATTAAGACATTGGCACGCATCATCATCATACGGCTGAGCATACATCTCACTTTTTCACCACCCGAAAGCACATTTGATGATTTTAAAGCTTCGTCACCACTGAACAGCATTTTACCTAAAAACCCTCTGATGTAGACTTCTTCGCGTTCTTCATCAGTTTTAGCCCATTGTCTTAACCAATCTACTAAACTGAGTTTTTCTTTAAAAAATTCTGAATTGTCATTAGGCAAATAACTTTGAGATGTGGTAATTCCCCATTCAAAATCGCCAGAATGAGGCTGTTGCTTGCCATTTATGATTTCATAAAATGCTGTAGTTGCTCTTGAGTCTCTAGAGTAAATAAAGGTTTTGTCGCCTTTGGCTAAATTGATATTGATTTTGCTAAATAGCGTTTCGCCATCTAATTCAGCACTTAAGTTATTAATATTTAAAATTTGATTTCCCGCTTCGCGCTCACGTTCAAAAATAATGGCTGGATATCTACGGCTCGAAGGTTTGATGTTTGCGATATCTAATTTTTCAATCATCTTTTTACGAGAGGTTGCCTGCTTAGACTTAGCAACATTAGCACTAAAGCGTTCTATAAACTGCTGTAACTCTTTTTTCTTGTCTTCTGCTTTTTTGTTTTGTTGAGCCCGTTGACGAGCAGCAAGTTGTGAGGATTCGTACCAAAATGTGTAGTTACCACTATAATGTGTAATTTTTCCAAAGTCGATATCAGAAATATGCGTACAGACTTCATCTAAGAAATGTCTATCATGAGAAACAACTATCACACAGTTGTCATAATTAGCTAAAAAGTTTTCTAACCAACTTATCGTCTCGTAATCCAAATCGTTGGTCGGCTCATCCATTATTAGCACGTCAGGGTTACCAAACAAAGCTTTAGCAAGCAAGACTCTTACTTTTTGGGTACCATCTAAATCTTTAATATGGTTGTAGTGTAGTTCTGGTGCAATTCCAAGATTTGACAAAAGAGAAGCTGCATTACTCTCAGCATTCCAACCATCCATTTCTTCAAACTCTACTTGCAAAACACCAACACGCTCACCATCGGCTTCGCTAAAATCTTCTTTGGCATAGATTTCATCCATTTCTTTTTTGATTTTGTAGAGGGGTTGATTTCCCATCAAAACCGTTTCTAAAACAGCATAATCATCGTAAGCACTGTGGTCTT
Source organism: Mesohalobacter salilacus (assembly GCA_003931895.1). Taxonomy (GTDB): domain Bacteria; phylum Bacteroidota; class Bacteroidia; order Flavobacteriales; family Flavobacteriaceae; genus Psychroflexus. The sequence continues at coordinate 26,638 of RRZV01000013.1, read as the reverse complement.
GCTCTAAAACAGACATACGTTTTCCAGGTTCAAGACTCACATGGCCTGATGTGGGCTCAGATTGACCTGAAATAATTTTAAGAAATGTAGATTTCCCAGCACCATTGGCACCAATAATGCCGTAACAATTACCCGTTGTAAATGTTGTATTAACCTCATCAAAAAGCACGCGCTTACCAAATTGAACCGATAAATTAGAAACTGAAAGCATAGTCAAAATTTTTTGCAAAAGTATGAATATTCTGCTATTGTGTAAAGCAAATCATAAAGATATAAGCTTTTAACGATGAGTTAACAAGAGGCTAAAAATCATCATTCTATATTTGTTTCAAATATGAATATGAGAAGTCTAGTTATTTGTTTCATTAGTATTTTGTGTTTGGCGTGTTCGCAGAACCAAAATAGCCTAACTTATTTTGGCGGTGGCATTGTTAATCCCAAAGATGACTTTGTCTTACTCATGAAGCAAAACGAAATTATAGACAGTATTTCTGTAGATAATAAAGGTCATTTTTCTTATCAATTTAATTTAAAAAAACCAGACTTATTTACTTTCAAGCACGGCTATGAGTACCAAATGGTTTATATTGAGCCAAAAGACAGCATTATGCTAAGGTTAAACACCCTAGATTTTGACGAATCTTTAGTCTTTGGTGGAACAAGTGCGGTAGAGAATAATTTTTTGATTGAAAATTATTTACTTAACCAAAAAAATTCTGAGCTGATTTTATCCTATTATAAAATCTCTCCACAAGATTTTCAATTTAAAACAGATTCAATAAAAACTTCAAGAGAAAATAGGCTTTCAAAATTAAAAGAAAAACATAATTTGAGTGACGAATTTGTAACAATAGCGCAAAAAAGCATAGATTTTGAATTTTATGATATGAGAGAGCGCTATGCTTTTTTAATGAATAAATACAATCAAAAAAAAGCAAAAAATATAGCTAATGATTTTTACAGCTATAGAAAAAAAATTGATTTTCAAAATCAAAACACTTCTAACCTTTTTGGTTATCAACGATTTTTAGATAATTATTTAAAAAACTTATCTATTGAACAATGTCAGAAAAATCACGATTCAAAAGATTGTTATAATTTAAACACTTACAATAATTTAGACCAAAGGATAAGTCTAGTCGATAGCTTGATTCACGATAAAAATTTAAGAAAGCGCTATTTAGAGCGATTTATTCAAGAAGAAATTATATACGCTGAAACCAAAAAACACTTAAAACACACTTCAAAACTCATCGAAAAATATAACTTTTCTGAAGTAGAGAAAAAGCGCTTAAATTCTTTAGTCAATTTTCAAAGTTCTTTGATTGTAAATGCCGATTTAAAAAATGTAAAAATTAGATCACAGGATTTTAAAAAACACGTGCTAGAAGATGTAATGAAAAAAAATTTAAGTGTGATTTATTCGTGGTCTGTTCAATCACCAAGTCATCATAAGTTACGTATAAAAAAAATAAAAGAACTTAAAGCTAAATATCCTAAAATACAATTTATTGGTATTAATATTGACCATAATTTTCCTGATAAGTGGCTTGATGCCGTAAATAAATACAATTCTAATTTAGACAATGAATTTATGATTGTGGCTGAAGAGCACGCCCCTTTTTATCGTAATTATTTAAATAAAGTTTTCTTTCTCAATAAAGATTGTATCATTCAAAAAAGTGAAATTATATTATCAAATGTCGATTTTGATAAGCATATCGAAGATTTTATAGCTTCTCAATAGTCATTAAACTACAACATGTTTTTTATCATTTGATGAATTTCTTCATCATTCCATTTTGCAGCGCCTTTAGCTTTAGCTATGATTTCTCCATTAGGATGAATAAGATAAGTGCTCGGTATAGCATCGTTATTTAAAGGTTGTGGCAATTGTGATTGCTGAATAAAAACCGGTAAATTGTATTTTTTTGAAGTGATAAATTTGTTAAGTACCTTTTCAGACTCTTGAGAAACAAAATAAAAATCCACGTCATCTTTAAACGTTTTATGCAACTCATCCAAATCAGGCATTTCTGCTAAACAAGGCGCACACCAAGTGGCCCAAAAATTGATGAACACGGGTTTGTTTTGTGATTGATTTAAATTAACCGTCTGACCATTTAAATCTTTTAAAACCAAATTATAATTTGACAAACTTTCACGCTCATTAGCTGCAATTAAGCTGGGCGAACCACTAAACAAGGATGCTAATTTTGACTGCACAAACATTCTGCTGCTAGGGATGATAAACAGTAAAACCACAGCAAAAAACAAAATATTTGACCATTGTTTCTTGAAAAAGGCTTTAATATCAAAAGGTTTTGAGGGTTGAGACATAGGTTTATGGGTTAAAGTTTATTAGTTTAAAGTTTATAGGGTTATGAGATTATGAGATGTTGCACTGAGTCATGTTGAATTGTTACTACATTAAAAATATATCTTATGTCAATGATGAAGATACAAACTTACGGGATTTTTTAAAAATCATATATCTATAGACTAAAGCCTTTGCATTTCTCTTATATTTGCAGCCAATTGCAATAGACTATGAAGCACATTAGAAATTTCTGTATTATCGCCCATATTGACCATGGTAAAAGCACCTTGGCCGATAGACTTTTAGACTCGACAAACTCAGTAACAGCTCGTGAAAAACAAGAGCAGTTACTAGACAATATGGACTTAGAGCGCGAACGCGGCATTACCATAAAAAGTCACGCGATTCAAATGGTTTACACCTACGAAGGTCAGGAATATGTGCTCAATTTAATTGACACACCAGGTCATGTGGACTTTTCCTACGAGGTCTCACGATCTATTGCAGCTTGTGAAGGTGCGCTTTTGGTTGTAGATGCGGCTCAAAGTATTCAAGCACAGACCATTTCTAATTTGTATTTAGCCTTAGAAAACGATTTGGAGATTATACCTGTGCTCAATAAAATTGATTTGCCTTCCGCCAATCCAGAAGAAGTCACAGATGATATTGTTGATTTAATTGGGTGTAGTCCAGATGAAATTATTCCTGCCAGTGCCAAAAATGGCATTGGTATTGAAGACATCCTTAAAGCTATAATCACTAGAGTTCCAGCGCCAAGAGGCGATGAAAATGCACCGCTCAGAGCTTTGGTATTTGACTCTGTTTATAATCCATTTCGGGGCGTTGAAACTTACTTCAGGGTTTTTGATGGTAGTATTAAAAAAAATCAACAAATAAAATTTGTCGCTACCAATAAAGCTTACGGCGCCGATGAAATTGGCACCTTAAAACTGGTTCAGTTTCCTAAACAAGAAATTAAAGCTGGTGATGTGGGTTACCTCATCACAGGCATCAAAGACGCCAAGGAAGTCAAAGTTGGTGACACCATCACCGACGCACAAAATCCTACAAAACACGCCGTTTCAGGTTTTGAGGATGTAAAACCTATGGTATTTGCAGGAATTTACCCCGTAGATACAGAAGAATATGAAGACTTAAGAGCTGCAATGGAAAAACTTCAACTCAATGACGCTTCACTCATATTTGTACCTGAAAGTTCTGCCGCTTTAGGCTTTGGTTTTAGGTGTGGATTTTTAGGGATGTTGCATCTTGAAATTATTCAAGAACGCTTAGAACGTGAGTTTGATATGACGGTTATCACTACCGTACCAAACGTTTCTTACCACGCCTACACAACCAAAGAACCTGAAGAAGCCATCATCGTAAGTAATCCATCGGATTTGCCAGAACCTTCTACTTTGGATCACGTTGAAGAACCATATATCAAAGCCAGCATCATTACCAAAGCTGATTTTGTTGGACCTGTAATGTCACTGTGTATTGAAAAACGCGGTGAAATCACTAACCAAACTTATCTCACCACAGAACGCGTAGAATTAACGTTTGATATGCCTCTGGCCGAAATTGTATTTGATTTTTACGACCGATTAAAAACTGTCTCTAAAGGTTACGCCTCTTTTGACTATTCGCCGATTGGTATGCGTACTTCAAAATTGGTTAAAGTAGATGTATTACTTAACGGTAATACCGTTGATGCCTTATCGGCATTAATTCATTTTGACAATGCCTATGACATTGGAAAAAAAATGTGTGTGAAGCTCAAAGAACTTATCCCAAGACAACAATTTGACATTCCTATTCAGGCGGCTATTGGAGCAAAAATCATTGCCCGTGAAACTGTAAAAGCTCTTCGTAAAGATGTCACAGCCAAATGTTACGGTGGTGATATTTCAAGGAAAAGAAAATTGTTAGAAAAGCAGAAAAAAGGGAAAAAACGTATGCGTGCTGTCGGTAATGTAGAAATCCCTCAAGAAGCTTTTATGGCTGTGTTGAAGTTGAATGATTAATGCTTATCGATTTTAAAAGATACATCAAAATCAATTGAAATAGTTTCATCGACTTTTACTAAGCCGAGCATTTTTGTTGGAGGTTTCATTCCAAAGTCACAAATATTCAGATCTAAAGTCCCTTTAAAAGAACCATCATCTGATGCATTAACAATAAATTTATGTTCTTGATGATGTCCAGATATTTTTATGTCAGTAGTAACGTAAATACAATCGTTATCTGGAACAATACTTAGTACTTTAATTTTAATATATTCGTATTTATCAGCATTTAAAAGGGATTTAAAATCTTTATTCATGCCTTTATTGCCACAATCAAATGCATTTGAACTTAACAAAAGTTCTGTGTCTTTTAGTTTAATTTGGCTTCCTTCTAAAAAATAATTAACAACATTATCAGATAGTTTTATTTCGTTTTCATAAACACAAGTAAAAGAATTTACATTAGTTGAACCTTGAATAGCAATGTGACTTGTGCTTAAAATATCAACTTTTGCAGATTTGTAGGATGATATGTGAAAGATAAGAACTACTAAAACAAACTGTATGTAAACTAAAAATTTCATGATATTTAAATTAAAAGGGCTTGCTTATATGAATAAGCAAACCCGATTATTGAACTAACTCAAAATTTAAAAACTTATCGTGGCTTCAAACATGATGCCATCAAATTCAGCATCACCGAGTATGCTTGTTGGGTCAAAATCATTGTAATTCTGATCTACATATTCTATCTTAGTCAAAATGTTTTTAGTCATAAACCAACCTGCACCAAGTTGTAATCTACTCACGCTAACATCTAAATCTCCAGGTTGTTCACCGTCAACATAACTGTATCGAGTACCAATGTAAAAGTCTTCAGTTTTACCAAACCTGTAAATTAATTCACCAGCGAAATGGTTGTAAGTTCTATCTGAAGTATCGCCAAAACCTCTACCCGATGCATTTTCATAAATTCCAAAGAACTCTAAACCTTTATAATCTAAGAATGTATTTAACATTATGGATGTCACCTCTGTTGAAAGTCCGGGATTAACACGACCAGATCTGAAACTTGTTACTGGACTTGCACCGACTTCTTCAAGAACTAAGTAGTATCTTGAACCGGCTCTATCGCCGTCATACAAAAAGTTTTTAGAAGAATTTGTAGTGTGATATAAAGACCCCGTAGCTCTAAATCTCAAATCTTCAGTAACCTGGTCATCATAACCAAATTTAGCTAAAAATACAGGTTCTGTGTCTGTTTTTTCAACATTTTGATTTAATCTACCGTTTGAAACACCTAACATACCCATCCAGCCATTACGTCTATAATAAGCTTCAAATCCAACTTCAGTGGTAAAAGCATCCATCAGATAATTACCTACAAATGGATTAAAAATAGCAGCGGAGTTATCTGTTCTTCTAAAGTGGGCATCGCCATAATTAATTTCCATGTGACCAAATCTAAAGGTTAAATACTGCATCCAGTCTTCAAAAAATCCTTCTTCTATGAAGTCTAATTTATCTACTAATAAATACCCACCTTTTACAAAAGCTTCAGGGTGGTGTCTAGAAGAAAGATAAGTTCTCAAGTGCATTCTAACACCGTCATAAAGTTCAACATCAAGATCTAAATTTGCAGAAGCTAAATTAAAGTTTTCTCCTATTTCAATTAGCTCTACCGCACCATTATTAGAATGGTCAATAGCTTGAAATTGCAATGTTGAAGACGCTCCAAGTCTTACATGAACACCTTCAAATGTGGTAGCAGTATCTTTTGGAGCCTCAAAGGTATGAATACCTCTTTGGTCTGGTAGTCTGTAGTTGTCAAGGTCTCTTTTTTGCTTTTGACCTAAAACACTATGCGAGATCATTATACTCAAAAATAAAAACAGGCTTAGTCTCATCGTTTTCATGATATTAAAATTTATTGGTTTATATATATTAAATTAACTTTTACTGTCACTGATTCACCAGTTTTGATAGTGCCAAATAAAGCTGTAGGAGGTTCTACGCCGTAATCAACCATATTTATACTATAATTAGCTTTAATGCTTTTGTTGGTTCCAGTTTCATTAAAACTTATTGGAATAGATACATTTTCTGTATGTCCAGCTATGCTTAATTTGCCAGAAGCTATATAAGTTTCGCCGCTTTTTTCAACTTTATCGAGCACAAAACTGATTTTTGGATGTTCTTCCTCTTTAAGGGCTTCATAAGTATTTTTGTTCATTGAGTTTTTACCGCTTTCTAAATGCTTTACTGGGACGTTTAAACTTAAACTCTTAAGGTTTTTGTTTTCATCAAAAAACATTTCTCCATTAAATGCTTCAGCTTCAATTGTCCAATCGTGAATATTAGAAGTCCCATCAATCAAAATTTCACTTGTTTTTTGGTCAAGCTTATAATTAGATTGAGCCTCGGCACAATAAATCCCTGTAAAAAAAAGACTTAAAAAAAGTATTTTAGGAATGAGGTAGGTTTTCATTTTTATCATTTTTATGGTTTAACTATCACTTAATTTGATGATACAAATATCCTGAAATACTTAGCCTTAAATTATGACTATTGTCATATTCGTAGATGATTATTACGACTTCCCTAATTACTAAGCCTATTAAGACTTTTATTTTATAAATATCTTAGCAATAATGTTTTTCTAAAAATTAATTTTTTGATAACGTGAGGTAAAGCGATTTTTCAGAAGGGCACTGTTTTAATCTTAAAATCTACATACAACACCAACCATAGTAACCATAGTAGCCATAGCATATTAACAAAACAAGTCTTACAATTCTTTTTAACTTTGCGGCTTAACGTCCGCGTCTGCCGTTAGGCAGGTTTGCGTGAAACCAAAACCATCCATATGAAACCTATCAAAAACATTCTTTTCGATTTTGGCGATGTCTTTCTCAATCTTGACAAATCAGCAACACAACAACATCTTCAAAATTTTGGCATTTCTGAATTTGATCACGAAACCATTGCGGTTAATAAAAAGTATGAAAAAGGATTAATGTCAACCGAAGAATTTATTCAGTTTTATACTCAAAAGTTTCAATCACTAACCAAAGAAAGTTTTACTAAAGCTTGGAATAGTATCCTTAAAAGTTTTCCGCAACACCGATTAGATTTTCTTAAAAACCTTAAAGCAAAGAATCAATACCGTTTATTTTTGTTGAGCAACACCAACGCCCTGCATATTGAATGGGTGAAACACCATATTTCAATCTATCAAGACTTTAAATCATGTTTTGAAGGCTTTTACCTTTCTCACGAAATCCAACTCAGAAAACCTGACGCTTCGGTGTTTGGATTTATTCTTAATCAACACAATTTAAAAGCCAAAGAAACCTTATTTATTGACGACACCAAGGCGCATATTGAAACAGCAAATTGTTTAGATTTGCAAACTTGGCATCTCAACCCCAAAACCGATGATGTCACGCAATTGTTTCAACAAAAACATTTACACCTGTGATAGAACTTATCTTTAGTGTTATTTCTTCAACGCTTATATATGTTGCCTTTAAATCGTTTTCAAGATTTAACATCAATACGTTAAATGCGTTGATTTTTAATTATTTCACAGCTTTTATTCTCGGCTTTAGTATTCAAAGCACCTCCATAAACTTAACTGAAATTCATCATTTTGAATGGTTTTGGCCTGCGGCATTTCTCGGCACATTTTTTATATTAATTTTTTACCTTATGGTCATGACCACTCAAAAACACGGGATGTCAGTCGTGTCCGTAGCCAGTAAAATGAGTTTGAGTATCCCTGTCATTTTTGTGATTTTCTATTATGGCGAAAGTTTGTCTATCCTTAAAGTTTTAGGCATTATCCTGGCCTTAGTTTCCGTGTATTTGGTATCTGCCAAAACCAAAGACGGTCTAAAAGTTAATAAATCTGCTTTGCTTCTTCCCTTTGCTGTTTTTATTGGCAGTGGCATTATAGAATCCAGTTTAAAAGTGTTGCAAAACGATTTTGTACCTTCTATTGAAACGCCTGTATTTTCGGCTTCTATTTTTTTGTTTGCAGCCTTAACGGGAAGTGTGGTCTTTGGACTTCGATTTATAAAACACAAAACTTTATTTAGAGTTAAAGACATTATCGGCGGTATCGCACTTGGTATTCCTAACTATTTTTCTATTTATTTTATCATTCAAGCCTTACGCAATCCTCATTTGGACAGCTCCATTGTCTTTGTCATCAACAATGTTTCTATCGTGGTATTATCGACCATTGTTGGTATTTTGCTCTTTAAAGAACATTTGTTTCGCAAAAACAAAATCGGAATTGGCTTAGCCCTTTTGAGTATAATTTTAGTCGCTTTGGCTAACTATAAATTGAATTAGTCTCTTGAAAAACGACGAATATAAAAGCCTATCTCAACCCTCAAAAGAAGTCTTATTTAAAGACAAAGGCAGCAAATTTTTCGGTTATGCTTTTCCCGTTCAAAATGAAAATGATATTGAAAATGCCTTAGAGCAACTCAAAAGCCAACATCATAAAGCCCGTCATTTTTGCTATGCATGGCAGCTTGGCAAAACCTACGAGACTTACAAAGCCAACGACGACGGCGAGCCCAATAATTCTGCAGGCATGCCCATTTACGGTCAACTCCAATCTTTTGAAATCACCAATTGCTTAATCGTCGTGGTGCGGTATTTCGGCGGCACCAAACTCGGTGTTGGCGGACTCATTTCTGCCTACAAAACCACCGCCAAGATGGCTTTAGAAAACGCCAATATACAAACCCATACCATTGACAAACAAATACAAATCACCTGCGAATACGATATGATGAACGAGGTGATGCGCTTGGTCAAAGAATTAGACCTCAACATTATAGAGCAAGACCTGAAAATCCGTTGTCAATTTATTATCAGTATTCGGCAAAAAGATTTCGATAAAGTCAAATCCCTTTTTGAGCAGGTTTACGGTTTAGAGCTTAAAACTTTAGAGTAAAATAATTTGGGCGTGCCTCCCGCAAAAAAGCGGGAGTCGGGCTATCCGTTACAAGTCCTCGCACCACGCTTCTTGGCGTGGTGCTGTGGGCTTTTCACTACTATCCCTCACGCAATAAACAAACTCCATTTAATATAAATAGTTTTGGAGCTGACCATTTTTTTGCTTTTTAAATTTTAAAATCCTGTATCTTTAATTTTTTAAAAAATAACGTATTTAAACCACAAACAAGTCGAAGATTCCGAGAGCAAGGCCATTCGGAAAAACCAGAAACTAAAAACTTTTTTAAACTTTAAACTAAAAACTAAAAAGAATGAACACCAAAACCTACGTCAAACAACATCAAAAACGTTTTATCAACGAACTCATAGACTTATTGAAAATCCCTTCTATCAGCGCAGATTCATCCTATAAAGATGCTATGCAAAAGGCTGCTCAAATGGTAGCCGATCAACTGGAATCCGCTGGATGTGATAGGGTCAAAATATTTCCTACAAAAGGCCATTCAGTGGTTTTTGGTCAAAAAATAATCGACCCGGATTTGCCAACGATTTTAGTCTATGGCCATTATGACGTGCAACCGCCAGACCCTTTAGATTTATGGAATTCACCACCATTTGAACCTGTAATCAAAAAAACAGATATCCATCCCGACGGTGCTATTTTTGCACGTGGTGCTTGCGACGATAAAGGACAAATGTATATGCACATTAAAGCTTTTGAACTCATGATGGCAGAAAACGCTTTGCCTTGTAATGTGAAATTTATGATAGAAGGTGAAGAGGAAGTCGGCAGTGAACATCTGGAAGATTATATCAATGAGCATAATGAGATGTTGGCGAACGATGTCATCTTAATTTCAGATACCGGTATGATTAGCAAAGAACATCCGTCTATCACCACAGGTTTAAGAGGTTTAAGCTATGTAGAGGTTGAAGTGACCGGACCAAATCGCGACTTGCATTCTGGCTTATACGGCGGTGCTGTGGCGAATCCGATTAACATTTTAACCCAAATGATTGCGTCTTTACAAGATGACAACAACCGCATTACCATTCCGGGATTTTACGATAAAGTAGAGGAATTGAGCCAAGAAGAGCGCCAAAAAATGGCTGAAGCCCCTTTTAACTTGGAGCATTATAAAACATCAATTGGTATTGGCGATGTTCACGGCGAAAAAGGATATGTTACCAACGAACGAAATTCTATCAGACCAACATTAGACGTCAATGGGATTTGGGGTGGTTATATTGGTGAAGGGGCGAAAACCGTAATTCCAAGTAAAGCCTATGCAAAAATTTCTATGCGATTGGTACCTAATCAAGACTGGAGAGAAATTACAGAACTTTTCAAAAACCATTTTGAATCTATTGCACCTGACAGCGTCAAGGTAAAAGTAAAACCACACCACGGCGGTCAAGGTTACGTTACGCCAATCGATAGTGTAGAATATCAAGCTGCAGACAAGGCATTTCAAGACACTTTTGGTAAATCTGCTATTCCGTTAAGAAGTGGTGGCAGTATTCCTATTGTGTCTTTGTTTGAAAATGCATTTGACTCTAAAACTATTCTAATGGGTTTTGGTTTAGACAGTGATGCCATTCATTCCCCCAACGAGCATTTTGGGGTATGGAACTTTTTAAAAGGGATTGAAACTATTCCACATTTTTATAAGCATTTTGCGGCTTTGAAGGAATAAAACAGTTCTATAATTCAAACCTCACAGGTTTTCCTCCAAAGGCGGATATGCTAAAACCTCTTATGTTTGTTTTTGTAAAATTAACTTTTATTAGCCAATTGCCCACAAGCAGCGTCGATGTCTTTTCCTCGTGAATGACGCAAAGTGACTGTTATGCCGTGTGCTTCAAGTGTAGTCATATACTTAGCCACGGCTTTGTCATTGGCTTGGGTAAACATATCTTCATCAATGGGATTGTATTCAATCAAATTGACTTTACAAGGAATGGCTTGACAAAATTCCACTAAGGCTTCAATATCAGCTTCTGTGTCATTAATGCCTTTCCAAACTATATATTCGTATGTAACTCTTTTTTCGGTTTTGGCATACCAATACTCTAAAGATTCTTTTAAAGCATTTAGGCTAAATTTAGCATTAAACGGCATAATTTGCGTGCGCACTTCATCACGAGCAGAATGTAGAGAAACAGCCAAATTAAATTTCACCTGGTCGTCTGCCAGCATTTTAATCATTTTTGGCACTCCTGATGTGGAAACCGTAATGCGTTTGGGTGACATGTTTAAGCCATCTTCAGATGTGATTTTTTCAATGGACTTCAAAACATTTTTATAATTCATCAGTGGTTCGCCCATACCCATATAGACGATATTGCTCAGCGGACGGTTGTTGTAATACCGACTTTGTTTATCTATGGCTACAACCTGATCGTAGATTTCATCGGGGTTGAGGTTTCGAAGACGTTTGAGCTTTGCCGTAGCACAAAATTTACAATCGAGACTACAACCTACTTGAGAAGACACACATGCTGTAGTCCTATTTTCAGTAGGAATCATTACGCTTTCTACCACAAAGCCATCGTGCAATTTTACGGCGTTTTTTATGGTGCCGTCTTTACTGCGTTGCTGGGTGTCAACTTTGATATGGTTGATGACAAAATTGGCTTCAAGCATGGCTCTGGTTTCCTTAGATAAATTGGTCATATCCTCAAAATCATGGCAAGCTTTGTTCCATAACCATTCATAAACTTGGTTGCCTCGAAAGGCTTTATCGCCATTTGATTCAAAGAAGTCTCGCAATTGGTCTTTGCTTAAAGCGCGTATGTCTTTTTTATCTGTTGTTTTCACTTTGCAAAGGTAGGGAATGCGTATTGTACTGGAAAATTTATTGATAAATGCAAGACTAAATCAAATAATCTAAAATGATTAATTGAAATTATTATAGCTCTCTCGCGAAGGTCCTAAGTCACTAAAGTAAACTATTTCGGCAATAATTTTTCCACCAATTTTCCGATACTCAAACCTTGCACTAAAATAGCAAAAATCACAATGATAAAAGTGATTTGAATAATGATGTTTCCATAAGTTGAATCAGACAGGCTAAAAGCTAAAGCCAGAGAAATTCCACCGCGCAATCCACCCCAAGTTAATATAGCTGAAGTTTTGAGTGCTGAATATTCTTTGTGTTTTAAAAAACTATAAGGCAAAAGTACTGAGATAAAACGCGAAAATAAAACCAATACAATAGCGATAAGTCCTAAGATAATGACGCTATTGTCGAAAGTGATAAGATGAAGCGATAAGCCAATTAAGACAAACAAAACCCCGTTGAGAATTTCATCTAAAATTTCCCAAAAATTATTGAGTTGTTTGGTGCACATTTGATGTTTGAGATGATTGATGTCTAATTTGTTTCCAATAATTAATCCCGCCACCACCATCGCCAATGGGCCAGAAACGTGAAGCATTGATGCTACCGCATATCCACTTACCACAATAGCAATACTCATCATTACAGCTAAATGTGGGTTGTCTTTAGCCGCTTTAATACTGTAATAACCTATAAATCCAATCAAAGCGCCAAAGGCTAAACCGCCAACCGCTTCTTCAAAAAATAAAAGACCGACTTCCTGCCCAACTTCAGCATTAAGTTCAGGATGTTTGAGCTGAGCAATGAGCAACACAGCCGAAAATACTACAACGCCAACGCCATCATTAAAAAGCGATTCGCCTTCAATTTTCATTTTAAGGCTTTTTGAAATATCGTATTTTTTTAAAATGGCTAGAACAGCAATGGGATCAGTAGGAGAGATGAGTGCGCCAAAAACCAAAGCATAGGTAAAAGCTAAATCCACACCCAAAAGTTGGGCAGTAAAATACACTAGACTGCCGACTAAAGTGGTCGATATCAAAACCCCAAAACTCGCAAAAAGCAAAACCGACCAGCGTTCGTGAGCCAAGTCTTTGATATTAACGTGCAAAGCCCCAGCAAACAATAAAAAACTCAACAGCGTATCCATTAGCAATTTTTCAAAATTGGAATGGATAACTAAATCACAGAAAAACTTGTAAACTCCAGGAAAAATATCTTCAATAGAAATTAAAATCACGACGCTAATCAAACTCATAATCATCAGCGCGATGGTATTTGGAAGCTTTAAAAATTTATAATTGATAAAGCTAAATAAAGATACTAAGGCTATGACAATGCTGAAGGATTCGAACATAAGATTTTCAATTAGTTATAAATACAATTGATTTAATTTTTAAAATTCGACAAAATTTTTCTTAATAGTCACTATAAAATTAACTAAATTACAATATTTAAATAAAACTGTAATGAATTGCATTATCGCCAGCACATCAACCATTTACGGAAGTACTTATCTTGAATACCTGAAACCTGTTTTGTCAAAACACTTTAAAAATTTCGAAGAAGTTTTATTTGTGCCTTATGCCAGACCATCAGGTCTAACTTATGATGAATATACTGCTAAAGCTAAAGACGGCTTGAAGTTTTTAAATACAACTGTAAAAGGTATTCACCAATTTGATAATCCAATTAAAGCAATTGAAAACGCTCAATCCATTTTTGTTGGTGGTGGCAATACTTTTTTGCTTGTTAAAACGCTTCAAGAATTTGATTTGATGCCAGTTTTAAAACAAAAAATTGTATCAGGAACACCGTATCTCGGCACAAGTGCAGGAAGTAATATTTGTGGGCTCAATATGCAAACGACCAATGATATGCCGATTGTCATGCCTCAATCTTTTGAAACTTTAGGGATTTTGCCTTTCAATATCAATGCCCATTATTTTGAACCTGATAAAAATTCAACACACAAAGGCGAAACTCGGAGAACGCGTATCAAAGAATTTCAGGTGTTTAACGATGTCAATGTCATCGGTTTAAAAGAAGGCAGTTGGCTTGAAGTGAGAGGTGAAACTATTCAACTCAAAGGTGAATTGGATGCGGTTTGGTTTGAACCTAATAAAACACCTCAAATCATTAAAGTTAATACTTATTTATAGATCAGATGAAAGCTTGGTTCAACCTTTTTCGATGGCCTAACTTATTGCTCATTTTTATTGCGCATCTGTTGTTTAGATTCTCATTCTTAGACCATTTTGATTTGGGTTCTAATCTCAATTCATTAGATTTTTTTTTGATGAGCTTTAGTGTGATTCTTATTGCCGCAGCTGGTAATGTCATCAATGATATTTTTGATATTAAAACCGACTTTGTAAATAAGCGAAAAAGACCGCTGGCTCAAGGAAAAATTAAAGTTTCAAAGGCCTACTCAGTTTATTTTATATTTAATTTTATAGCTGTTTTGATAAGCTTTTATATCAGTTATAAACTTCTATTTTGGTCACTTGTTGTTCTGGAAATTAGCGTTATTGTTGTATTATATCTTTATGCTCAAGACTTTAAATCGATTCCTGTCTTAGGGAATATTTTGGTCAGTTTTTTAGTGAGTTTATCATTTATTTTAGTACTTTATTTTGATATGGAAACGAGTGCGTTTTTTAATCAGAATATTTTTAAATGGATTTTATTCTATAGTGTTTTTGCCTTTTGGGCGAATCTTAATCGCGAATGGATCAAAGATACTTTAGACATCAAAGGCGACTACGCACAAAATATATTGACTTTACCTATTTTAGTTGGAAAATCTCGAATGAATACGCTCATTTTTATATCGACATTACTGCTTATTACAGTCTTGTTTTTTGGTGTTAAAGTTTATTTGAAACCCGGTCTTATCTTTAGTTTATACTTTATCTTTGGAGTATGCATTCCTCTATTTTTTGTGGTGTATAAAATTTGGAAAAATGAAAATCATGTTAATTATAGATTGCTGAGTCACATTTATAAAATTATCATGCTAATAGGGGTTTTCAGCCTAATGTTATTCAAAATATGAAAAATTTAGAAAAATTCAATATCATTCTCGCCTCTGGTTCGCCACGCCGTCAACAGTTTTTAAAGGATTTGAATATTCCGTTTGAGGTGAGACTGAAAAATATTGAAGAAGTTTTTCCAGAAAGCTTGTATAAAGAAGAAATACCAGAATATCTTGCGAAATTAAAGGCCAGTGCTTACGAAGATTTAAAAGACAATGATATTCTTGTAACAGGTGATACCATAGTGTGGCACAATGAAAAAGCCTTAAATAAAGCCGAAAGTGAGCAAGAAGCCTTTGACATGATTTCATCTTTACAAAACTCTTGGCACCAAGTCATAAGTGCGTTTTGTATAAAATCTAAACATAAAACAATTGTCAAAAGTGATGTGACCGAAGTGTTTTTTAAACCTTTAGACGAAGATGATATTTGGTATTATATCAAACATTATAAACCTTTTGATAAAGCCGGAGCATACGGCATTCAAGAATGGATTGGTCAAATTGGAATTTCAGAAATTAAAGGCTCTTATTTTAATGTGATGGGCTTTTCTACACATCTGTTTTATCAAACTTTAAAAGAACTTGTCAAAACCTAACAAAATGAAATATCTACTAAAAATTACGGTCTTAATCCTATTCTTTTTTGTTTTGTCTTGTCAGCAAAATCAAATTGAAAACCTAAAAGAAGTCCCAACAAGTGTGAAAGAATATGCTTACCTCGATTTGAGTGACGAATTTAAAGCCCACTGGTTTGATGGAAAAGCCGAAGTGGCAAGTTACGATTTAACTCAAATGCGTTACGGCGAAGCCCGTCAAGGCTCTGCAGTATTAATTTTTGTAAAAGAACCTTTTTTGCCCAAAGCTCAAGTTAAAGCCAATAGCGCCTCAGACAAAACGGTAGATGTTATGAAACTGAATTACACCAAAAAATTTAATACCGGTATTTATCCTTACAGCATTATGCAATCGGTATTTTCGCCTTTAACAAGCCAACCTCATGCTGTTAAGGTCACCGCTTCAACCCAAGAATGGTGTGGACAAACTTATATGCAGCTCAACAACCGAGAAAAATTTGACGTTAAAGTGCACTCTTATTTTGAAGGTGAAGCTGACCAAGAATTAAAACTTGACAAACACCTGTTAGAAAATGAATTATGGACAAAGTTGAGGATAAATCCGCTGGAAATTCCTAAAGGCCAACTCAAAGCTATTCCAGATTTTTCATATTTCAGACTCCAGCATAAAAACGTAAAAGCTTATGATGCAGAACTTACCCAAAACACAAACAAGGATACGTTATTAACGACTTTGAAATATCAAAACATTAACAGAACACTAAAGATTTATCAAGATTCTAAATTTCCGCACAGCATTTTAAAGTGGCAAGAGATCAAAAATGATACAACTGAAGCGAGGCTCAAGAAATCAATGCGTATTGATTATTGGACTAAAAATGCAAATAAATACGAGTCACTTAGAGATAGTTTAAACCTTAAGTAAATCATGAGAACTTTTTTTAACGACAACCAATCAGAAATCATTCTTACAATAGCTATTATTGTGAGTTTGGTTATTCTTCGTTTTGTATTCAAAAAAGCAGCTGTTGGTATAGCCAAACGCAGAGAAGTGAATGTGCAAAGGACAACGCTTATTGTTCGGTATATCAACACATTAGTGACTTTTGCAGTGTTGTTTGCTATTCTTTTAATATGGGGTATTGAGCCATCTCAAGTTGCACTTGTATTTTCGTCAGTATTTGCTGTTATTGGTATAGGCTTGTTTGCGATATGGTCAATTTTAAGTAATGTGACTGCAGGTGTCATATTATATTTTTATTATCCTTTTAAAATCGGTGATAAAATTAAAATTTTAGATAAAGATTTTCCGCTTGAAGCTGTAATTGAGGATATCAAAGCATTTCAAATCCATTTACGTACTGATGAGGATGAATTAGTGACCTATCCTAACAATTTAATTCTTCAAAAATCGATATCTTTAATTAAATAAATTACGATTTTAAAACATTGAATTTGATTAAGTTAAATATTTAATTATTTTTGTATTTAAATTAGAATGCTATGACCAATTTCTATTATAAAAACATTATAATCCTTTTTGCTTTTTTTGGTGTAATAGGATTTTCCTTTGCTCAAAATTACGACGGACCAGGCGGTGTAGGTTCTGATGCGGATAACCGGTTTTGGTTTGATGCCAATAGCATTAATCAGGCACAATCTTCAACAGTTCAAACCTGGACAAATCAAGGCGGTAATGCAAATTCGCTGACCCAAAGCACTGCAGATGAACAGCCTTTACTGAATTTAAATGGACTCAATAACCAATCTGAATTAATTTTTGATGGAACAAATGATTTTTTTGATCTGGCCAACAACTCTGATTTAAACACTGTTGGACCTTGGAATGAAAGGAGTTTCGTTTTAGTGTTTACCACAGGAACTGATATTACAACCAGGCAGGTTTTGTACGAGGAAGGTGGGGCAATTCGGGGTTTTAATATCTATATTGAAAATGGCAATTTATTTTTTAGCGCTTATGATCAGTTAGACAGTGGTATAGGGTCACCCTGGGGCGATCCTGATATAGAACAGATATCAACCCCAATTTCACCAATTCAAACCTATATTCTCACTATTGTTTATGAGCAAGATGGAGGGGATAACACCAATGGGTCTTTTACCGGATATTTAAATAATTTTAATTTTGAGACCAATAATAATATTGGAATTTTATATAGTCATGCTGGTGATATAAATTTGTCAGGTAATGGTAATAGTAGATTTCCAGATGGAGATAGTCTTGACCTCTTCCCGTTTAGTGGATCAATTTCTGAGTACATTATTTATAATAGGGCTTTAAACAATTCAGAGCGAACTTTAATCAATAATTATTTGTCGTCCAAATACAATATCCCTCTTTTAGCTAATAACGAGTTTCTTCAAGATGATGTCTCAAATGGCAATTTTGATTTTAATGTGGTTGGTATCAAAAGAGAGAATGCACAAGATTTTTATACCACCACGAATTATGGAACAGGTATTGTAAAACTAAGTTCCTCAAATTTAACAGATGGTGATTTTCTTTATGTGGGAACTGATTTATTAGAAGATGAGGAGGTTTCTGCAAGATGTTCGGAGTTTCTTTCTAGTAATTCTGTGAGATTTAATTCAACTTGGCGCGTATCAAAAAATGGAGGTTTTAACTTTGACCTCGATCTTGATATTTCGGATGTTGACAATAATGCCACCTCAAGTAGTGACGTTATCATGCTGATAGATGATAATCCTTCATTTACTTCTCCAACGGTGGTTTCTAGTAGTTCCTTAGGAGTTAGTGAAGCAAATTTTGGCAATATTAACTTAAATAACGGGGACTATTTTACTTTTGAAATTTTAAAAGACAGAAGCATAACTTCTGTGCCAGCAGGAATGCAAAAAAGAGACAATCTCAAATTTTGGTTTAATGCCAATACGCTTCAATTTACAGACGGAAACCCCGTTAACGTCTTTGATAATACAGGCGAAAATTCTAATGATGCTTCGCAAAATAATGCATCCCAACAACCAATTTATAATGCTAATAGCATTAATGGCAATGCAGCATTGACATTTGATGGAGTTGATAATTTTTTAAGTATTTCTTCTAATTTAGATATTAATAATGGCGTGTTTTCAGTGCGAACAATATCTATTGCACTTAAAACAGGAGACGATGTAAACACAAGACAAAGTATTTATGAAGAAGGTGGTGGTTTAAGAGGCTTACATATTTATATTTTTAATGGTGAAATTTACGTATCAGGATGGAATTTAGTTGATCAAGATGGCACAGATTCGCCTTGGGGTTTTGTCTTTTTAAAATCTGCAATCAATCCAAATACATCTAATGTTGTTACCTTAGAACTTAATGGGAATTCCTCACAAACAGGGACTTTTAAAGGGTATTTGAATGGAAGTCTTATGGGAACTCAAAATAATATAGGAAGGCTATACACCCATAACATTGCAAATTTGGGCTCCACAGGAGGTGATGGCAGTTTTATTGAAACAGGTTCAACAAGTTCTAATCTATATTTTGATGGTCAGATAGCTGAGGTTGTGTTTTTTAATAGCATCCTTAATGAAGAAGAGTTGAACTTGTTACACAACCACTTATCTTCAAAGTACAATACACCTTTTTCAAGCTCAATTGATTATGTATATGATAGCTTAAGTGAAGGAGATTTTGACTTTAATTTAATAGGTGTAGGTAAAACAAACTCACTAAATGATCAAGCTTCTACTAATTTTGATAGTGGTGTGATAGCACTTGAAAATCCTTCTAGTTTAGATGATGCCGATCGTATTATCGTTGCAAGTGACAGTTTAAATCAAACTGATTTTGGTGATTTGTTAATTGATTGTACTTCAACAGAGAGTGATGGCCGTACACTCCAAACTAAGTGGCGGACACAAGTTGAAGGTAACCCTGGTACAATAGATGTGATTTTAGATTTTTCCAATTTAAATACTGTGATTGACTCATCTACTGATATTGATTTAATTGTAGATGATAATCCAGATTTTAATTCGCCTACAAGATATTCCGCAAATTTTTTGTGTTCTACTATACAATACGAAAAAGTCATACTTAATGACGGTGATTATTTTACATTTCAGTTAAAAGAAGTCGAGCCTGTTAAGTGGGATGGAACAAGTTACGCTAATGGTTCTGGAACCTTTAATGAGCCAAATACTTCAGATTTTGATAAAAAATTTGTTGTTGACGGCACTGGAGCCGTATTAAACGATAATTTTGATTGTTTTTGTATGCATGTTTCTCTCGGTAGTGATATAAGCCTAAACGGTCTCAATGCCAATATTTCAACAGATTTAAATAATCTAGGCAGTATTTCCGCCGATAATCTCACTGTAGATGTAGGAGGAAACATTACTAATACTGGTAGTCTTTCATTTGCTACTACACATTTGAGCTTAGTTGGTACAGACTCAGCACAAGAAATTACAGGTAACGGTTTTGAAAATGAAAAAATTACGCTAGATAATTCATTAGGTGCCGTTATTAATTTAGATACTAATGACACCTTAAGTGTTAATAGCTCTGTAAAACTTTTAAATGGTAATTTAAATACCAATGGTCAGTTGCTTTTCAAAAGTACCGACACCCAAACCGCAATTTTAGAGCCAGTTGAAAATACAGCTTCTATATCTGGTGATGTTATCGTCGAGCGTAGAATTCCACAAAGTAACAGAGCTTTTAGGTATATTAGTTCACCAGTCAATACAACAGGGAGTATTAGAGATAATTTGCAAGAAGGTGCTAATAACCCCGATACTTCAACTAATAATAATCCCAACCCAGGATTTGGAACCCATATTACTGGTTCTCAAAATGGAGCAAATGGTTTTGATGCAACAGGAACGGGTAACTCTTCCATGTTCTCATGGGATGTTTCGGGTCAAGCCTGGATACCGATTCCTAATACAGACATAAAAACGTTAAATGTAGATGAATCTTATGCGTTGTTAATTAGAGGCGACAGATCAACAACCTTAAACTCAAATACTGCTGTTGGTCCTGCTACAACACTGCGTTTTACAGGAACTTTAGAGACAGGAACAAGAGCTGTCGGGGCGGCAAATCTATCAGGTAATATAGGTGACTTTAATCTTATAGCCAATCCTTATCAAGCTCAAGTCGATTTAACCACTTTGCTCGATGTTGCGAGTACGAGTGATGTGAATACAAATTTCGCTTATGTCTATGACCCAACTATTGGTACACGTGGTGGTTATGCTACTATTGATCTAAATGCTGGCACAACTACAGGTGAAGATTTAGTTGATGCTACACCAGCTGCTACTGATGCTAACGAATTTTTACAACCTAATCAGGCTTTCTTTATTGAGACTACAGGAGCTAGTCCTTCTATTACTTATGAAGAAAATGATAAAAGTGTATCATCTTTAACCACAGCTACATTTTCAACTTCTGAAACGACTCCACTCGTAAACATTGATTTAAAACGGGCAAACAATAATGTTTTGGTTGATGGGATTAAATTGAAATTTAATGATAATTATTCAGACCAAGTTGATAACGATGATGCTGCAAAAGCATGGAATTTTGATGAGTCTATCACCTTTTACAATGGAGGTAACTATATGTCCATTAATAAAAGAACACAACCTGCTGTTAATGACACTGTACAATTGTTTACGTTTAATTATCAAGAGCAAAATTATAGTTTAGACTTAACCTTAAATGATTTAAATCCAGAAGCTACTGTATACTTAAAAGATAATTATCTTGATTATTTAGCTGAATTAACACCAAACACACTAAATACTTATAACTTTAGCGTTGACAATAGTATTCCAGCAAGTACAGATGGTTTTAGGTTTTCATTGGTTTTTGATGTTGAAACATTGTCTATTGATGATAATACGCTAAAAAATAATTTGAGGTTATATCCTAATCCAGTAAGAGATAATCAGTTTATAATTTCAAGTCAGCAACTTATAGGGCAAAGTGTTAATATAGACATTGTAAACTTGACAGGTCAATTGATTTATTCAGATGTTGTAGATAATGCAAACAAAGACATCAGAATTCAGCCAAATCAGCAATTATCAACTGGGGTTTATATAGTTAAAATATCAACTTCTGATACTGAAATGTCTAGAAAAATTATTGTAGAATAATTTTGTAGAGTGCTGAAAATGATAAAGTCAAGCTTATTATTATTACAACAAAGCTTGCAATGTGGTGAGTAATAACACTTTTGTTTAAAACTTTTATTTTGTTTGATAACCAAACTATAATTAATGCTATTATTGGAAGTACAATAGCATTAGATATTTGAGCTAAGGTTATTACTGTAATTGGATTAAAATCAAATGCAGCTATAATACATCCTATAAAAAGTATAAAATAACTAAGCCTTTTAAATGCCAAGCTCTCTAAGTTATAATTTAGATTAAATAATCTATTAATTACAAAAGCCGCTGCCAGTGGTGCCGTAATAGCCGAAGTTAGACCAGCCGCACTGTAGCCAAAACCTAGTAAATATTTTGCAAACGACCCGTATAGTGGTTCTAATGCTTTTCCTAATTCTAAGATCTCATTTACATGACCTGATACATTTGCAGTAGTGATAATAATACAGACTGAAACAAGTATACCTGCGCTAATAGCTATAAATGTATCAATGCGCATTTTCCTGATGTTTTTTACGTTTTTCCATTTCTGTTTAGCAAGCGAAGCATGTAAAAATAAATTATAAGGAACAACCGTAGTGCCTATTAAAGCAGCTACCATTAATATATCGTCTGAAGAAATTGAAGGGGTAAAAATCCCTTTTAATACAACCATTGCATCTTCTGTTGTGATGATAGCAGAAATAATAAAAGATATACTTAAAAGAGCAACCAATATCATCAAAGTTCTTTCGATGTATATATAGCTTTTAATGTGTAAAATAATAAAGGCTAAAAGACTAATCAATACTATGGCATAATTGATTTTAACGCCTAGTATAGTGATAAAAAAAGCATTGTATTCCATAATTTGTAAACCGATATTGATACCACTGAGATTTCCAGCTTCATATGCGGCATTACCAAAAACAATAGCAAAAAAAATTAAAACATATATGAAGTATTTTAAGAACTTTTGTTGTTTGAAGTAATGCTGAATGAGCTCAACCAAATCTTTTTGAAAAGTAATAGCTAGTCGTGCTGACAGCTCTTGAAGGAAAAGGGTTATAAACATGGAAACAAACATGACAATAATCAAATTATAGCCGTGGTTGAGGCCTGCTAGTGCGCAAACACTTACTGTTCCTGGACCTATAAAAGCTGCTGCAATAAGTGCACCTGGCCCTATGTTTTTTAAAATCTTCATTGCGCTAAGTAAGCATAAACCGCAAAAGAGCCTAGCCAATGTCCACCTTCATAGCTATCGCCAACTAAATTTGGGTAAGCTACATTAAAATGCTCTACAGCAATAAGGTTGAGGTGATCAAGTTCTTTAGCTTTAGATAACTTAAAAAGATTCCAAGCTCTACTAAAATTTAAACCATCAAGATGGACTAATTTTCCATCTCTTCTATCACTTACTTTAGCGACTTCTAACTTAAAATCTTTGGATTTGAGTTGTGGTAAAAAGTCAATTAACCAAGATTCAAATGCTTTTTGGTCTAGAATTTTTTGCATCAATACGGCTTCTTCTAGGCAAGGTGATAAGAAATCATAGCCACTTGGTTCCCAGTTTAAAGGACAGCTTTTATCGTTTTTATAGAAACGTATGGCAGCAGTTTTGATAGTATTGATAAATTTTTCATCATTTAAACTTTTAGCATAATCATACATCATATTCAAAGCAAAGGCAGTATTAGTATGCTCACCAACCCTTATCGGGTAAATCAATTTAGGAATAAAAGCATTAAACTTTAATTTGAGTTCTTCAATTAAAGGATTTAAATTTTCATAAAGTTCGTTTGCTAAAGGGTCATCCCATTCATACAGTGCTTGACTGAGTTTAAACAACCAAGCCCAACCATACATGCGCTCATAACCACTATTAATGTCCTGTTGAAAATACGATAATTCTTGTTTAATATGATCTTCACTCAGATGTGATTTCAAAACTGCTTTTATGTTTTCTGCTTGTTTTAAATCAGGGTAGAGCCTGAGAAGCTCTACCATAGACCAATGTCCATGTACTGCCGAGTGCCAATCAAAACAACCATAAAATGCAGGATGCAGTTGTCGTGGTGTTTTTAAGTGAGTAGAATCGCCAATGACTTGACCGAGTTTGTTAGGATATTCCTGAGTTGAGCATTTTAGAGGTAATTCCACTAGTTTTGAAGCCGCTTCAAAATTCATGTTTACCTTTTGAATCTGTTGCTTGGTCATCTCTTCATTTTTTTGATCGGACTGGCATGCCCAAAGGAAAGATACTGCTAATAAGACGTATATTTTTTTCATATAATGTAAAATTAAGCAATATTATGAAACATTATTCTAATAAAACAAATCAATGAAATTAGCTAATTACCTTGATCACATTGAAGCAATTTAGTTAAATTTCTTCATTTGTAATGAGAAACTACATCCTTACTACCCACTAAAATCTACCCTCTACAGACTACCAACTATCGACTAATCACCCCAACCATCCATCACGGTCAAGACTTCGGTACTGAATGGCTTCGCTGATATGAGCACCAGAAATGTTTTCTTCATTCTCTAAATCAGCTATGGTTCGGGAAACTTTTAGTATCCTGTCGTAAGCGCGAGCAGAAAGATTGAGTTTTTCCATAGCGGTTTTAAGTAAAGTTTTTGAGGCCTCATCAAGCGCACAAAACTTTCTGATTTGCTTGACATCCATTTGCGCATTGTAGTGAATGTAGTCAATGTCCTTAAAGCGTTCTGCTTGTTTTTCGCGGGCTTTAGTCACACGTTCTCTAATTTCGGCACTCGATTCGCCTTTTCGCTCATCGCTAAGTTTATCAAACGGTACTGGTGTAACTTCAATGTGTATGTCAATACGGTCGAGTAGTGGACCACTGATTTTGCTGAGGTAGCGCTGCATTTCGGCAGGTGAGGAAGTAACAGGTGCATCGGGGTCGTTAAAATAACCGCCTGGACTCGGGTTCATACTGGCAACCAACATAAAACTTGATGGATAAGTTACTGTAAATTTGGCTCTGGAAATCGTGACTTCTCGATCTTCCAATGGTTGACGCATGACTTCCAAGACAGAGCGTTTAAATTCTGGGAGTTCATCTAAAAATAACACACCATTATGTGAAAGAGAAATCTCACCCGGTTGTGGATAAGCGCCTCCACCAACCAGAGCAACATCGCTAATGGTATGATGCGGACTTCGGAACGGTCGGTTAGCCATTAAACCGGTGTGTTCTTTTACGCCTCCTACTACCGAATGGATTTTTGTCGTCTCAAGCGCTTCTTGAAGTGTCATTGGTGGCAGGATACTGGGCAGTCGTTTGGCGAGCATGGTTTTGCCTGAGCCAGGCGGACCAATCATGATAATATTATGACCACCGGCAGCGGCAATTTCCATACAACGCTTGATAGACTCTTGTCCTTTGACTTCTGAAAAATCGAATTTGGGGTGTTCTAAGTTTTTATAAAATTCCTCTCTGGTATTGAGAATGGTTTGTTCAATGGGTTGGCCTTTGTCAAAAAAGTCGATGACTTCGGTGATATTTTCAACGCCATAAACCTCAAGTCCATCAACAATAGCGGCTTCTTTAGCATTTTGTTTGGGTAAAATAAAACCTTTAAAACCATCTTCTCTGGCTTTTATGGCAATAGGTAAAGCGCCTTTTATAGGTTGTAAACCACCATCGAGAGATAATTCGCCCATAATGATATATTCGTCAATGTTCGGTGCTTTAATTTGTGAGGAAGCGGTTAGAATACCAAGGGCTAAAGTTAAATCATAAGCTGAGCCTTCTTTACGCAAATCGGCTGGAGCCATATTGACGGTAATTTTTTTGCCAGGGAATTTTAAGCCAATATTCTTTAGTGCGGCTTGGATTCGAAAGCTACTTTCTTTTATAGCATTATCAGGTAAGCCAACCAAGTGGTAACCGATGCCAGTATCCACGTTGACTTCTACTGTGATATTGGTGGCTTCAACACCAAATACCGCACTGCCATAGACTTTGATGAGCATAATTTAGATGTGCTTTTAAAATATTATAATATGTTGTCATGATAAAAGTAACAAATTATTAAATAGCTTTAAAAGCTTGATATAGTATTTATTAAAAATTGAATTAATTTTCAATTTCATTCCCTTCCTTCATCCACTGTGTGATACCACCTTTTAAGTCATAGATTTTTTTAAAGCCACGCTTGGCAAGTATATCTGCACATTTGGCACTGCGTCTTCCGGAACGGCAATACACGATAACAGGTTTATCTTTTTGAAGCCCTTCAAGTTTTTGATCAAAATTGTCGTCAAAGACGATGTTTTCTGCCCCTTCGATATAATTTTCATTAAATTCTTTTACGGTTCTCACGTCGACTAGCTGAACTTCATCATTTTTAAGCAGGGTTTTCATTTCCTGACTATCAATCATGGTGATGTTAGTATATTTCGCTTGCTCTTTACAGCCAATGCTAAGGAGTAAAATTAAAATCAGACTAAATTTAAAAGGTTTCATAATGCTATGGTTTTGCTGCTGCTTCTACGTTAATTTTATAATTCAAATATCAACTATTTATATCTAAAATTTATGCTAAAACCATTAAGTTTTGAGACTAAACCACTCAAAGTGAACTTATCAGTTTATTTGTTTTTGCAATATAAAGCGTCTAAGAACTTTCAATTTTTTTGTAATTCTCTGATATAAGTTGACCGTTTTATAAACAAAACAAAGATGATAAAAAACGGTAAA
>RRZV01000019.1 GCA_003931895.1 Mesohalobacter salilacus | reverse complement strand
CAAATCTAATATCAAAACGATCTGTAGCCACACTCTCTGCAATGGATTGATCTACAGAAAAAGAATAGGTGTTGATTGCATTTTCATTTAATACAACTTCTGTATCTGTATAATTATCAAATAGGTAAACTTCATTGTTTGGGAAGTCGCCAATCTCTAATTCCAATACATAATCTGATACTCTATATTGTGATGTATAAAGTTCTAATATCTCATCAATTTGAGGCATAGCTCTATTTTCTATGCTCATTAAATTATTTCCTTCTTGTCTTGCCAAATTTTCATCAATATTAAAAAACTTTGGTGCATCATCCGCATCTACAGTATTTGATGTGTTTTGAGAAAAATAAATCACTAAACCATCATCTGATGTATCATTATTACTATAGGAGATTTGATCAAACAATCTCATATTAATGTAATGAGCAGAAGTTTGCGAACTAAAGACATCTAATGGACTTTGGTTTACTGCCTTATCAACCTCTTCAAACGTGAGTGCTGGTGTTGCTCCTGTTGCTAAAACAAATGCCGCTTGATAAGGCTGAAGAAATTTGTTCATTGCACTACTGGCATTGTTATTAGTATTGTTTGTAACATTTACAGTTACAAAAGCACCACGTCCACCATCTACTCCTGGTGTAGGTGTCCCTCCTAAAGTTGGATCCCAAACTACAAAAGATTGATTGAGGTTTGTTGATGTGTTCAATACCGTCTCCATATCAACTATAGCCTGAAATGGATTTCCTAACATCAAAGCTACTTGGTTTGAAGGTGTAGCAGCTGGTGTTGAAGGAAAATTTGAATTCACAGGACCTTTTAAAACTGTTCCTGTACTTCTTAACTTTGTATCTGTAGGTGTAGCGGAGTTTGTAGTAATATCTAATAATCCTAAAGTAGCATCCTTTCTCGCACCTCTTATCATTAATCTATAAGGCTCACCTGCATTTAAAGTGTTTACGTCTGTATTGGCAACCATAGTCCAAGCTTGATTTGCGTTGTCAAAACCAAATAACGAAGCGTTTCCTGATGGATTATAGTCAAAACCATTATTACCATCTTGACTTGTTGTGGCATTGGCAGAACCTGGTTCTACTCCTGTAATATGTGTACCAAGGTTATCTGGTACTGTGTTATCGTTGTATGCGGTAGCGCCTTCTTGCCAATTGGCTCTTATAGGATTTGAAGTCGTAACCGATGATGAAACCAATCTGAACGCTCTTCGAGCTGGAAAACACTGTTCAACTGTTACGTCTCCACTTATTGTGCCAACTAAATTATCAATTTGTCCCACTTGTCTTGGTGTAAAGCTGCAAACTAATGTTACAAAATCGTTAGTAGCTAGGTTACCACCTCTTACGTCTAATACTTCAGAAATATTCATAACTGAGTTTAGGGTGACTCCACCTGGGTTTTCTACCGTAAAATTAGAAACACCTGTACTCACAAAATTTGCTGGAAGACTTTGGGCTGTTGGTGCAGACATGAAAAGTTCTGAACCAGGAGCACTAGCGTCTATTGTAGCACCTGTACTCACATTAGTCAGCGAACCATTAAGCGCTAATAAAAACCCATTTAAATCTATACTTGCACCACTTCCCATAGTTAAATCCCCAACTCCAGCATCTTGATCCAGAACGGGATAGTTAGGTGCACCATTAGGAATAATGACTTCATTATTTCCATCTGGAACTTGCTGAGGTGACCAATTTGTTATATCACTCCAATCACTACTAGTAGTACCTGTCCATTGAACTAAATTACAACCAGTTGCATCTACAATAACAGAAGAAAGGGCATCATCAAGTCCAGCATATGAAAACCTAATAATATGATTTCCACCTACGTCAAATTCTAAATCATTAAATGTGGCAATACCAGATGCATTTGTGAGTTGTGATGTTGTACCTAATAAACTTCCAGGCCCTGAAGCTAATGATGCAGTAATTTGAAGACCAGCTTGCTGTACTGGATTCCCAGCCTGATCTTGCAATTGAACATCAAAAAATCCTGGTGTTAGTGTACCATCGCAGTTTTGTTGTGTTGGAGGATTAGGGTTAACAATTGATAATTGAGTTGCTATACCAAAAGCAGGTTCATTAAAAGCTAAAAAAGCAGGGTCTGAACTTCCGCTAGGTCTATATAATAAGGCTACAACATTTCCAGCATTTGTAGATGTGATACCAAAATCAGAAAGATCAGCAGCAAAAAATCTTAGCGGTCTTGTTGTATTTACAAAATTTGCATTAGATTGGGTAGAGTTAAAATTATAAAAGTCAACATCCCAATTTGCAACTACAGGCTCAGATGTAAAATTAATTGTTAACACACTACCCACAGTATTCCCAGCACTATCAATAAATTCTAGCTGATCTCCACCACCACTTGGCTGTGCTATTTGAGAGACTAAAATATCAGGTGCGCCATTAATTTGAGCAACATCTATACCAGCAGAACTTAAATTAAATCTAGCCTCTGTACCCGATGGTATATTAGCTAAGCAAGTGCCTAAATCTAAACCTTGAGTTCCATCTGTAAGAAATGCAGGCGGTTGATTAACGCTTGTTATAGCATTAAAAGGAGATGAGGGCGAGGGATCTACACCGTTAGGTATTCCATCCAAACGTTCACCTAAGCCTACAAAGTAACTACCGCCACCCGAAATTGGGAGGTCAGCTATCGGCAAAGCCCTAAATACAAGTGGTGTAAATGTGACACTATTGTTGTTAAGCTTCACGTCATCAATTCCAGTAGAATAGGTAGTACCATTAAAAGTAAACCCTAATAGTTCATGAGAATTGTCTGGGTTTAAAGCATTTATTGATGAGGAAGAGGAAGTCCAAAAGCCATTATAATCTGTGTAAATTTGGTTAACTTGAGCAGTTAAGTTAAACATAAAACACAAAAAAGCAACTAAAAATAATTTATTTTTCATAACACCCTGATTAATTAGTTTCTGCAAATATAAAAATTAAATGTTAATATAAAATTAACTTTTTAAAAAATTAAAAGCCTTCAAAAAAATTGAAGGCTCTTAGAGTGGTTTTTTAAGCAAATTTTTAATTTGATTTATTCAATGATTATTTTTCTATCAAATTGATTGTTTTCTGTTTTAACAGTTAATAGATACACCCCATTGCTCAATTGACTTACATCAATTTGGCTTTCTTGAGTTTGGTTATCTTCAAACTGTTTTTGATAGACCTGTCTTCCATTTAAATCAAATAAGGTTAAATTCTCAATTTGACTAGAATTTTGACCTAAATTGATATTGAGAATATCATTTGCGGGATTAGGATAAATCGAAAGCCCTGACAATTCAAAATCATCATTAGAAAGTGTTGTGGTATCAAATCTAATATCAAAACGATC
>RRZV01000056.1 GCA_003931895.1 Mesohalobacter salilacus | reverse complement strand
CCCCTTTAGGGGTGACATATTAATTTACCTGGAAAACAGCAGTCCTATGAGCCCCTTTAGGGGCGTCATATTAATTCCCTTGCCTCCTATCAAAGACATACTTCTCGTCATAATCCACTGCATTGGTTTTTAGAAATTCGATATACTCTTCCTTAAAACTCTTTCTCTGATGATGTTTTTCTTGATTTTTAATATAGTTTACCACACGTTTCACTTGTGAATGCCCAACGGTAAACGCCCCAAAACCACTCTGCCATTCAAACCTTGTATTCACAAGCTTCTTACTATTGATCCATTTTGAAGAGTTGGCTTTAATATCTCTAACTAAATCTGATAAATTACAATTCGGTTTTGTACCAATAAGCATATGAATGTGGTTAGGAATACCATTAATGATCATCATTTTTTGATTTTGGCTTGACACAATACCTGTAATATATTTATACAATTCATCTTCCCAATCTTTGCGAATAAGATTTTGTCTGTATTTTACTGTAAAAACGACATGAAAATATAATTGTGTGTAGGTGTTTGCCATAACATTTTAATTTTAATATGACGCCCCTAACGGAGGCATTAATATCACGCCTCTAACGGAGGCATTAATATCACGCCCCTAACGGGGCTATTAATATTGCGCTCCTATGGAGTTCAATGGTTTGGTTTGGTTTGGTTTCTGACGCCCCTGACGGAGCGGGTTTATTTTATTTTGTATTATTGTCCTGGAAAATCAGGTTTGCGTTTATTTAAAAAAGCTTGAGTCCCTTCTTTAAAATCTTCTGTGCCAAACGCTTCCCCAAAGGCTTTTATTTCTGCAGCATAACCATCTTTATCATGTGAAAATCCGGCGTTAACCGCTTCAATTGCAGCTTTAATGGCTACCATAGAATTTTTAGAAATTTTAGTGGCTAATTTTTGCGTTTCTTCTAATAAATCTTCAGGTGCAAATACATGATTGACTAAACCGAGACGATATCCCTCATCTGCATTCATCATACCTGCTGTCATAATCATTTCCATAGCTTTACCTTTACCTACGAGTTGTGCTAAACGCTGCGTCCCTCCATAACCGGGAATCACACCAAGTGATGTTTCGGGTAAGCCCATTTTCGCATGAGTTGAAGCTGTTCTAAAATGAGCTGACATCGCCAATTCTAAACCACCGCCTAATGCAAAACCATTAATTGCAGCTATAACAGGCTTGGAAAAATTTTCGATGACATTAAATAATATTTCTTGCCCCTTTGCTGCTAAGTCTTGCCCTTCTTCAACCGAGTAATCTGCAAACTCGGCAATATCAGCTCCAGCCACAAAGGCTTTCTCGCCAGTTCCTGTCAGAATAACTACAGCAACTTCATCGTCGTCTTGAATTTCGATTAAAGCCTCATGAAGTTCTTGAATGGTTTCACGATTTAATGCATTGAGCTTTTTAGGTCGGTTAACGCGTAAAACAGCTATTCGGTTGTCGTAATCTAGTGTAATGTTTTGATAATTCATGTTTATTTATTTTTGGGTAATATAATTGTAAATGAAGTATAAGCATTTAATTTAGATTCAACTTCAATATTTCCATTATGATTATTTATAATTTTTTTGACCATGCTTAAGCCTAGGCCCATACCAGAATTTTTAGTGGTAAATTGAGGTTCAAAAATGCGGTTGATAATATCTTCAGAAATTCCTATACCGTTGTCATTGACTTTTATAATGGCGTGGTTTTCGGTCTCTTTTACGTCAATTGTAATTTTAGCTTCATCAACTTCTTGAGTTGCTTGTATCGCGTTTTTAATCAAATTGGTTATGATTCTGATCAATTGAGTTTTATCAATTTGAACAAATATGGGGTTTGAAGAGGGCTTAAAGCTGATGCTTTCTCCTTTAAAAATATCTAATGCCAATTTTAAAACATCATTAATTTCAATGATTTGGTTTTCATTAACTGGCATTTTTGCAAAATCAGAGAAGGCGGTTGCAATGGTACTCAAGGTATCGATTTGATGAATCATAGTATTGCCAAATTCATCAATATCAGCCTTTGTAAGGGTTTTCTTTTTAAATTGATTTTGAAAACTCTGCACCGATAAACGCATAGGCGTTAATGGATTTTTAATTTCGTGAGCCACCTGTCTAGCCATAAGCTGCCAGGCCTCTTCACGTTCGGTTTGTGCGAGCTTTTGTGCGCTGTCTTCAAGCTCATCAATCATGTCGTTGTAGGCTGTGATTAAAGGCCGGAGTTCGCTACCCGCCTTTTTAAAACTGATTTTAGGGTTGGGCTTATCTAAGCTTGTCGATTTTATCTTTTGACTGATTTGACTTAAAGATTTAGTGATGTATTTTGATAAAAACAAGGCTAATACAATCGCAACAATTAAAATAATAATGTTTACAGTCAACAATAAATTTAAAAAATCTTCTAGCTCTTTGTTCATAAACTCATCGTCTTCTACATAAGCCAGATTTAGTATGCCGATAGGCTTAAAATAATTATCTAATAAATAGGAATACGATGACTTAAAGTTTTGGTTGTTTTCAGTAAAATTTTTGACGTAGTTTTTATCAGAAGAGTTGGCTAAACTGTCTAAAATTTCATCTTTTATGCGAGTTTCGGTACTGTCTTTATAAAAACTAGCTTTAGAGGACTTGAGCAGATTTCCTTTTAAATCATAAATATTGATTGAAGTTTCGTGAATATCTTGAATTTCATAAATTTTATCTCTGAATATTAAATGAAGGTTTTCTGTTTTTACAGGATAGGTTGTAACACGTTTTATATATTCAATATGAGATTTTATGGCACTTTCTTTTCGCTCAAGTTTATCTTGGTGGAGTTGCTCAGCTTCTTTTTTGTAGTGGTAGGATGTAACTATCACTAGCAAACCTGCTGCCAAAATCACCAAGGCAATCATGGACAAAAAAATCCTAAGTTGAAGTGAATGCCTAAATGAAAATTTCATCTTAAATTTATTCTTCGCCTTTTTTTTGACGGTATTTTTTATAGGCTATTATACCTATCATTAATAGTACGCCAAGAGCTACCAATCCAATTACAGCAAAAACCCAGCCAATACTTGTTTTGAGCACCGCTAAAAATATTACAGCAAACAAAACAACAGTGGCGACTTCATTCCAAATACGCATTTTAGAGGAAGTCCACGAAAGGGTGTTGCGTTTCATTTTTAGATACAATTGATGATTTTTTAAATGGTAAAGCCATAAAATAACGATAAAAAGCAATTTGATATGCATCCAACCAACAGTAAGTAATGAAGGGTTTAAAATCAGTAACCAAACCCCAAAAATTAATGTGATGATTGCTGAAGGCCAAGTAATAATATACCATAATCTTTTGGTCATCAACAAGAGTTGTGGACTCAAAATATCCCGTTCAATTTTTGGTTTATTTTGAGCTTCGATGTAATAAATGAACAATCTTGGAATATAAAACAAGCCTGCAAACCAAGTGACTACAAATATGATATGCAAAGCTTTGATATAAAGGTAGGTCATATTTTATAATTTCATTTCAGGAATATCCCCTTCAATAATTAAATTGCCTGCAGTTGCTGTTTTAATCTCTTCTACTGATACTCCTGGTGCACGTTCTAATAATCTAAAGCTTCCATCTACGATATCTAAAACGGCGAGATTAGTGACAATTTTGGTTACACATTTTACGCCTGTTATAGGTAAAGAGCAAGATTTAAGTAATTTAGATTTTCCGGCTTTATTGGTGTGCATCATCGCCACAATAATATTTTTGGCAGAACCCACTAAATCCATAGCGCCACCCATACCCTTAACCATTTTGCCTGGAATTTTCCAGTTAGCAATGTCACCATCTTGAGCCACTTCCATAGCACCAAGAATGGTTAAATCGACGTGTTGACCGCGTATCATACCAAAGCTCATCGCCGAATCAAAAAAACTGGCTCCAGGTAATGCTGTTATGGTTTGTTTTCCTGCATTTATTAAATCAGCATCTTCTTGTCCTGCTATAGGAAACGGTCCCATACCGAGAATACCATTTTCACTTTGAAATTCAACTTCAATATCATCTCTTACAAAATTGGCCACCAAAGTTGGAATACCAATCCCTAGATTAACATAAAAGCCGTCTTTGACTTCTTTTGCTATGCGCTTTGCAATTCCTTTTTTATCTAACATATCTTTATAATGTAATAATTTAAAAATGTATCAATTAAACAATGAATTAAAGTTATTGATTTTTAATCGAGTTTTTAGTCGTACTAAGTATTTTATATAAAATTAATCCCAACTCGTTTACTTTTTCAGTAAGATTGAATTTATCATTTGGATATGATTTTGATTTGTTACAAAGTATAAGCCAATATTTCGTTTCTTCTAATTCCTTAGTAGCAATTTTTATTTTATGTATAAAATCTATTTTACTCTCCGCATTTTGGGCTTCATGAATACTAGCACCTATACTTGTGCCTGCTTTCAATAATTGTTTAGATATAACATATTTTCTTTTTTCTATTAGTATTTCACAATATTCTATGATCAATAAAGCAAATTCAATTGATTTTTCTTTAGCTGGATTTTTCACATTATAGGGTTTATAAATTATCGGTTTTAGAGTTGAAAAGATAAACTGAAACATTGTTAAACTAAACAATTATTACATTAACAATCACCTTACCGTTCGTTGTTCAATGCGTTTCTCATAATGTTTCCCTTCAAAGATGCGTTGCACGAAAATGCCTGGGATGTGAATAAAATTGGGGTCGAGTTCGCCTGGCTTAACCAATTCTTCAACTTCTACAACCGTGATTTTCGCAGCGCCACACATATTGGCATTAAAATTTCTAGCCGTACCTTTAAAAATCAAATTACCCGCTTCATCACCTTTCCAAGCTTTAATAAAGGCAAAATCGGCTTTAAACGCCTTTTCGAGAATATGTGGTTTACCATTAAAGTCTCTAACTTCTTTACCTTCGGCGACTTCAGTACCATAACCTGCAGGCGTATAAAATGCAGGAATGCCGTGCTGTGCAGCGCGACAACGTTCGGCCAAAGTCCCTTGAGGAATTAAATCAACTTCTAGATCTCCGCTGAGCATTTGTCTTTCAAACTCTGCATTTTCACCGACGTAAGAGGATATCATTTTTTTGATTTGCTTGTTTTGAAGTAACAGGCCCAAACCAAAATCATCAACACCTGCATTGTTTGAGATACAAGTCACCCCTTTTATTTTTCTGTTGACGAGCTCGGCAATACTATTTTCTGGAATACCGCTTAAACCAAAACCACCAAGCATAAGCGTCAT
This sequence comes from Mesohalobacter salilacus, assembly GCA_003931895.1. Taxonomy (GTDB): domain Bacteria; phylum Bacteroidota; class Bacteroidia; order Flavobacteriales; family Flavobacteriaceae; genus Psychroflexus. Next base: position 542 of record RRZV01000056.1, on the reverse strand, counting down.
ATCATCGGAAACGCCTTCTAAAGCCGTCTTGGCATTTTGAACCACTTTGTTAATCATAGCTTTAATTTTGAATGACTAAAATACGAATTTTAGTGCTTGAAAAGCGCTAAAAATATTGTTTTTTAAATTAAGGAAACAAAAAAGTGATGTAATGTTTGGTAAATGTCTTAAGTCAATTTATATTTGCACCCGCTTAAGAAAAAACGTTCTAAAAACATTGGAGAGGTGGCAGAGTGGTAATGCAGCAGATTGCTAATCTGTCGACGGTCAAACGTCGCCAGGGTTCGAGTCCCTGTCTCTCCGCAAGACATTATAATTTGACTTAGCGATACCATCAAATTATTTTATATAAAACCACTCGGGGTGTAGCGTAGCCCGGTCATCGCGCCTGCTTTGGGAGCAGGAGGTCGCAGGTTCGAATCCTGCCACCCCGACAAAAACCACTGAAAATCAGTGGTTTTTTATTATAAAAAATTAGAGGTCGCAGGTTCCTCCGAAACTTCGGAGCTGCCACCCCGACAAAGAAAAGCCAGTAATCTTTT
>RRZV01000093.1 GCA_003931895.1 Mesohalobacter salilacus | reverse complement strand
TCAGTTCTCAGTTCTCAGTTCTCAGTTCTCAGTTCTCAGTTCTCAGTTCTCAGTTCTCAGTTCGCAAAATTATAATTGGTTATTTGGGTTTACTTAGGTTATAAAGTTGATGATACAGAAATACTTTAAAACTTAACTATAAACTTAAAAATTTAACCAATTATGAAATTTTATAAATTAATAAAACCGCTTTTGCTTTGTTTTGGAATACTGTTTGTTGTGAGTTGTGAGGATGAGTTAAAAGAAATCTCTAATCAACAAATAGATAATAACTATAATGTTAACATTGATATGCAGTATAAAAAATTGAATGAGCTTATTAAAGACAATAAATTTGTTCGGCAAAATATAGAATCTTTCAAAACAAAAGATTTGACATCATCATCAATTTACAATTTTAGTTTTGTAGATGATGATGTAATGATACTGTATGGAGATTCTATAGATCAATTTACATTCCCCATTGTAAGAGATACTGTAAATCCTAATTACTTCGAAAATTATATTTTAAGACAAAATCACAATGGAGATTATCAACAATATCTTATCAAATATAAAAAAGTCAACCAAACTGCTTTCCCGATAAGCCACCAATCAATCACAGATACTACAATTGTAAAGTCTTGTATGCCACAAGTAATAGGGACTGAAACAATAGAGTATGATTGTAATTTTATAGATGACAATGAAGGTCAACTTACTGGATGTCCAGGTGTAGGGCATCCTGACCACAATGACTGTATGAACGGTAGTGTTGAATGTAGCTACTTAACAGTTTTTATATATGATGACAATTGTGGAGGTAGTGGCAATGATGCTTCTTCGGGGGTAGATACCAATGGACCCGATACAAATGGAGACAGCGGTTGGCCAAGTGGGACATGTTGCAATACTGATGATGGAAACGTAGATTTAGATGGTGATGACTTTGTAGGACATCCGGTATCAAGCCCTAAAGGAATGTTATCGCAAAGTGGTACAGCATTTTTAAATAATCTTCCTCAGACGCAGCAGGATTGGTTTAATAGCTTATTGGACTGTGATGATTTGTCCTTTAACTCTGCGTCAAATTGTAATAAAGATTTAGCCGAAGATATTATGTTTTTCTTTAACAGTGTAGATGCTGAAAACACCGCTGAGGCACAGGCGTTTTTTGATGTTGCAGTTCAAGAGCTACAAAACAACCCCGATGCTGAGGTGGATTGGGAGGAAATTATAATCAATACTTTAACAGGAAAAGCAGATTGCGTTTTGAATAAAATACAAAACTCTTCTGGTAATACGATTAAAGGATTTTTAAATAATTTTCTAGGTTCTAATCCCGTATCTCATTTAAAATTCAGTTTAAATTCAAATTTACCATCTAACATTAATGCTCAAACAAACCCGCCCAATAACTTTATTATTGAGATTCAAATAAATTCAAATAATATACCAAATAGACCAACTTTAATGGTAGCTAGAACATTTTATCATGAAATAATTCATGCAGAAATGTTCAGAAAGCTTTTATCTATTGCTAATAATGGTGGAGATTTAAACGGTTTAACAATACAACAGCTAAATAATATGTTATCGAATGGTGATTTCCCAGGCATTTTACAATTCTACACTCAATTTGGAGCAAATGGGTTTCAACACGAGCAAATGGCAGCTCATTACATAGATATTTTAGCAACAGCTTTGGCAGATTTTGATAATAACCAGCATTCTATGCAATTTTATAGAGATATATCATGGGTTGGATTGAAAAACACACAAGCATGGTCTAATCTAAACCAACTTGATAAAAATAGGATTAATAATACCATAACTAATTTTAATCAAAATGGAAATACAACTTGCTAAACTATATTTAATATTATGTATTTTATTCAGTATCAATCTTTTAGCTCAGAAGGGAGAATGTGTGAAAACATATAAACTCAATGAACAAGATAGTTTAGTGAGTTTTGAAAAAACTAGGGGTGATTATTTAGTAAAAATTTATGATAGTAAATTAGTTAAAAAAAAGGATTCTATTGAAAAAAATAGTTTGTTTTTGCCTCAAGGCTTTTATGAGTATTATTCACTAAAAGTAATTAAGATAGATACTTTAAATAATAATGATCCTATTTTGTCCAAAAGAACATTAAATTTAAATAATTTAGTTAGCGAATTTTATGGCAAACTTGAATCATCATATAAAATATTACTTAAGAAGAACGATAATAGTAATTATATCTTACTCACAAAACCTATCATTAATGAGTGAAATCAACCACCCTCTACATTCCCAAAGTAGAGGGTGGTTTTATAAAAAAAGTAGTATCTTTAAATCAGACTAATTGATAAAATTAGGAATGATAAATGACCTAGATGTCATGAGTTCAAAATTAATTCTATGTTTAGCAATCTAGAAAACGGACAAGTCACCGCTGAGGCGCAGGCGTTTTTTGATGTTGCAGTTCAAGAGCTACAAAACAACCCCGATGCTGAGGTGGTTTGGGAGGATAGGATAATCTATTCAATAGATAAAGATTGCCAAAATCAAATTATTAAAGACTTATTAAACACCTCTTCACCTCTTACCAATCTTATCAACCAAGTATTCAATTCAAACAACAAGGTAAATGTTAAATTTTCTAACACAAATATTCCAGAAGGAAATGCTTTTACTAATCCAATTCCTTTTGGAAACAGTGAGAACTTTACTATAAATATCGTTTTTGATAATAATTTTTTAGATAACAGCACTAACATAGGTATTGCAGTCACTGCACTTCATGAACTTGTACATGCACAACTTATGCAATTGTTTATAAATGGAGATTTAACATCAAATAGCTCAAATTATAATGATTTACTCAATGCATTCATAGCTTTTTACGATAATCAAGTTCCAGATACTTTTTCCACTCTAGATAATGAAATCCATAATGCAATGATTGATTTTATAGAAAATATAGGAAATAGCTTATTTAATTATACTAATGCTCATGGAATAGATATTACGCCAGAAGAAGCAGTTAAATTAGCATGGGGTTCTATGTCAGGAACAGAGCTTTTTGATAACGTTTTGTCTGAATCTGAACAAACTGAAAACAATAACTTATTATTTTATGAACAAGAAAATGAACCTCAAGCTAAAGGCACTCCTTGTAACTAATATGTTTATGACGTGTTCAATTTTATTTTCTCAACAAAATCATACCGTTGAGGATGATAGGAAAATTGTAGACTATATTTTAAATCAGAAAGAGAATAAATATTATTTAGAAAAACCAAATAGTAATATTTATTTAATTTCTAAATTAAAGTACTTCAAAACCCTTGAATTAGAAAATAAATTAAAAAAACTTGACAGTGTCAAACAAATTAGTGGTTTCTCTAAAAATGATACTGTTTTAGAAAGGATTTTTAATCTAAAAAATTATGCCTTTTTAATTGAACAAAAAAATGTAAACACTGAATGGAAAACCAAAACACAAAATAATTCTAAAAAACAGTTTAAAACTATTTTTATATCAAAGCCTTTATATACAAAGGATAATAGGTTTGCTTTGGTTTATATTAAACATTCAAATATTGGATACACTCAAATTTTGAAGAAAAATTCAAAAAATAGTTGGGTTTATTATAAATTAATTTTTCCAGAACTATTTTAACTTAAAACCACCCTCTACAACCTCTAGTAGAGGGTGTTTTAAAAAAAAATTAATATCTTTAAATCAGAGTAATTGATAAAATAGGAATGATAAATTGTTTAAAAGTCATAAGTTCAAACCCTGGTTTTGGAGGTATAGGCGGTGGCAGCTCAGAAGCTACAAGTCTTGTGATTTGCCAAAGCAATTGCAATTTTGTAGAACAACAAATTTTAGACGACTTTATCAGCACTTTACCACTAAACCAATAAAATTGGTATAACAACCTCAATACTGATTTACAAAATCAAATTAATACTTTTTTGCTTAGCAATTTAGAAAACGGACAAGTCACCGCTGAGGCGCAGGCGTTTTTTGATGCTGCATTTCAAGAGCTACAAAACAACCCCGATGCTGAGGTGGTTTGGGAGGATAGGATTTTTGAAAATTTTGACAATACTAAAACGGATTGCGTTCATGAAAAATTAAAAAACAATAATTCACCAAATTTATATCAAAACTTATTAGATCATTTTGCTGATGGTACTGGTAATTGGTTATTTATGGATGTAGGTGCAACGGGTACAGATTGGGGAAATACATATGGTAGTTGGCTTAATTCAGGCAATAATACCAGCTTACCAGACACTTATAAAATTATTATAAGTAGTGATTTAGAACAAACAGGGTCTAACTTAGCTATTATGACGACACTTGCACATGAACTTGTTCACGCTTTTATGTTTGATGTATTGAGTGACGCAGGTATTATATTATTTGACCAAAATACTGGAGAACCAGGATTTGCACCAAACGCATTTACAGATTGGTGTGGTGCTAATGGTACTAATTACAACGGTGTTAACTTAAATACTTTAACAAGGCCTGAGCGTTATAAGGCCATGTTTTGTGCAATGCAATTAAGCAATAATTTGACACCTGAATGGTCTCATGATATTTTTTCAACTAATATGTTTAGCACACAAACGTATCAGCAACAACTTTCAGATTTTATATTAAACAATCATGATTGGAGTAGTGAGCCTTCTGTTTTTGTTGCAGCTATGCAAGCAGAATTTGGCAATAATTGGAAACAACAAGTTTCTGAGTTTATGAGTTGGTCAGGGCTCAGGAATACTCAAGGATTTGTAAATTGGAAAAACTTAAATAACATATCTGATGTCTATCACAACCTTATAGTTAGTATGGTTAAAGACTCTGGTAATAATAATTGTCAATAATGAAAATCATAACATTTATAACTATTTTAATTAGTTTTTTAAGCAGTGCTCAAAAGTCAGAATTATATGTCGTTATGCCAGATACTTTTAATTTTAGTAATGATTACAAAATGGACGATTCTAGATTCCGTATGTCAGGTTATGAGTTTAAAAAAAAATTTTATGGGTTTTATTTTGCAAAGGAGATACCCGAAGAATATTTCAAGTACAATGTTTTTTTAGGTATTGATAATAAACTTAATCTTATTTATTTTGGCGAACCTCAAAAAAAAAGAATTGAGGAATTTAGCATAATTACGACACTAATAGATAAAAAAATTCAAATCTCTGATATAAAAATGAATTTAAATAAACTGGACTCAGAAAAGATAAAATTTATAAAATTTGAAAGCTTAAAAAACCTCTTTGAAGACATTGATAATCTATTTTTCTTAGTAAAGGATAGCGATAATTTCTTTAAAGTTTACAAAAAATATACTGACTAAATTTAACCACCCTCTACAACCCCAAGTAGAGGGTGGTCTTTAAAAAAAAGTAGTATCTTTAAATCAGAGTAATTGATGAAATAAAAAATGATAAATGACTTAGCTGTCGTGAGTTTAAAATTAAATCTTTGTTTTTGTGCTAATAACACAGAAAACGGACAAGTCACCGCTGAGGCGCAGGCGTTTTTTGATGATTTAGCTAATATTTTGATTAATACTAATTCTAGCCAACCTATTCATACTGAAACTGATTACCCAGGAAAGGACGATGGTCTGCCATTTGAATGGTGGGAAGATCAAGACTATATGGAAAACAACTTTACAATTAATGGTATTACTCCTAATTCGTATGAGTTATTATTATTTGCAATATTACCACCACCCATTAAATTGATGCATATTGAAAACTCAAACACAGCACTAGATAGAGCTGTAGACTTAGTTAATAATGGAACATTAACAGGAATTGCAGACGGTAAGGCTGATGCCTTTAGACATGCTTTTTGGAACGCTTAAGGCACTGTTGAGTTTGGTCCAGAGCTAATGAAGATTTTAGCTGATGCTCATGAAATGGGGGAAGAAGGTATATCAGTTAATATGGATTTATTTAATAACAACATTGGTAGAATAATTGGTTTTAACTTAGATCCTTTTTTTGAAAGTGACAATGTTGTTGAACAAGCTATTCTTGACGCTATAGACGAAGGTGACTTAGTCTATATTGTAGGTGGAATCTTAATCCCAACAAATCAATAATTATGAGATTAATTCTAATAATTTTATTAGGCTTACTGATTTTGTTTATAATCTATATTATTTTGAAATTTATTTTAAGGAATAAAAATCTTAAAAACAAGAATTTAATTATTATAGTTCTAAGTCTTATTGCCTACATTTCAATTAACAGTCTAATTTTATATTATTCTGATTTGTTTTTTGATAATAAGAAGGAATTTAAATCAGAATTGTGGCTTGAGAGTAAATCCAACAGAGGCGATATGCTCTACAACCTATATGAAAGCAACTTGCTTTTAGGCAAAACATCTAAAGAAGTCAAAAGATTAATTGGTAATCCTGATATAAATAAGGATAATGAGAAATGGATTTACAAGATTTTATCTCATAATGAGTTTAATTTTATTGAATATGAATTGAAATTAAAATTCGTGAATAAAAAATGCGTAAAAGTGAAAATTGAAAAAGCAATTGTTGAATAAGCCATACAATCCTTTTCAATCTACGTTTATGCAGTTGGAGATGGCGGTGAAGTTGTTAGACTCTTCGGTGTTGCTCATGAATCTGAAGTCCCCATAGTTCTCGGAATGGAAATAACAATGGATTTACATAATAATAACCAAGGGATTGAATTTTGCTCTGATTGTTGGCCAGGATTAACAACAGATATTGAAATTTCTAATGGTATCTGGAATCTCCTACAAAATGGTGATTTATGGTATTTAAATCCATTGACCCCACCAATTGCCCCGCCAAACTTTGGTATTACAAATGAAACACAAAATACACCAACAAACCAATGAAAAAAATAAGACTATTTCTACTTATTCTATTTCTATCTTGTTCTTTTGATAGAAGTGAAACAGTGAACTTTGAGATTTTAAATAAATCAGAATTGTCTGTGAAATTAATTCAAATATCAAACGGTCAAGACAAATTACTTTTAAATCGAAAACTCAATTTAGATGAAAAAGTAAATTGTAAATTAAAGTTTACTGATAGTATAACAAAGGGTGATGGTAACTATTACCTAAAATACATATTTAAAGGTGATACAATAGAAAAATATTTTGGTTACTTTACAAATGGATATCCATTAAGTGACCATTATGATATTTCTATTTATAAGGATTCTATTGCTGTAAAAGAGCTAGCAAAATAATTAATACAAACCACCCTCTAAAACCCCAAGTAGAAGGTGTTTTAAACTTTAAAAACTAAAAAAAGCTTTATAATTACCTCACGATTTATAAAATATTAGTCACATTAGTCGCAAAAAGTTTAACGGCGATGGCTAATAAAATAACACCAAAAATCTTCCTGATCACGGTTATGCCTTGGTTTCCAAAAATGCGTTCTAACTTTTTAGACGATTTTAAAACGGCATAAACCACAATAACGTTTACAATGATAGCCACAATAATATTGATGGTTTCAAACTCAGACTTTAAGGATAGAAGCGTAGTCATCGTTCCTGCACCAGCTATTAATGGGAAAGCTAAAGGCACAATAGCCGCCGTTTCTGGCGCGTCATCTTTGTATAACTGAATGCCCAAAATCATTTCAATCGCCAAAAAGAAAATAATAAAGGCTCCAGCCACGGCAAAGGAGTTGACATCTATGCCAATCAATTTTAAAATTTCTTCACCTACAAATAGGAAAACCACCATTAAAATAGCGGCGACGATAGACGCTTTTTCGCTTTGAATATGACCTACTTTTTTTCTTAGGTCAATGATAATTGGAATGCTACCTAAAATATCGATGACTGCAAACAAGATCATTCCTGCTGTAAAAATTTGTTTAAAATCTAAACCCATGTCTGAAAAAATTAGCCGGCAAAAGTAATCTGAAATTTTAGTTTGACAATAAGCTTTTATCAAAATAAATGATTAAATATACGTTAAGTCTTTTTGTATCTTTGCCAAATGTTTCAAATACAAGATACACTCGTTTCGGAAGAAATTTTAGATGAAGATTTCACCTGTAACCTTTCTGCATGTAAAGGCGAATGTTGCGTTGCCGGTGAAGCTGGTGCACCCGTTGAAGAATACGAAAAAGAGACTTTAGAAAAAATCTATCCCAAAATTAAGTCTGGCTTGAGACCTGAAGGCCGAAAAGCCATCGAGGAACAAGGCACTTACGTGAGGTCAGATTTTGAAGGTCTCGAAACCCCATTAGTCAATGGTAAAGAATGTGCTTATGTGACTTTTAATGACAAAGGAATAGCATTATGTGGTATTGAAAAAGCTTACCGAGAAGGCAAAATTGATTTTAAAAAACCCGTTTCTTGTGAATTATACCCTGTCAGAGTTCAAAAGCTTTCAAAGTTTCAAGCGGTAAATTATCATCGTTGGGATATTTGTTCGCCAGCTTGCGCATTAGGTAAAGCGCTTCAGACGTCAGTATACCGGTTTACTAAAGATGCATTAATCAAAAAGTTTAGTCAAGATTGGTATGATGAACTCGAAAAAGTGGCTGAACTTTATAAGGCTGAAAAGACCTAAGTTTTAATTAATATATTTTTTATAAAACACAAACAATTCTTTAGGTTTTGCACCTAACCATTTCTTAAAATATATCGCCCAAAATAACAATTGAAGTTTTAAAATGCCCTTTTCTCGAAACCTTCTTGCTGATGACACCAAAGGCTTTTGAATTACACTAAATTTTGTTTTGCTGTAGATTTTGCCTAAAATTTCGTGGTCTTCAAAAATAGGGTAGCGTTCGTCAAAACCTTGAATTTCTTCAAAAAGAGATTTGTTTATAAATAAGCTTTGGTCACCACCACGACAGGCTCTATATTTAAATCTTGTCAACCAGCTGATGAATTTTATCCAAGGATGGTTATGGTCAAAATTCATTCTAAAACAGCCAGCTTGATGACTGTTTTGAAGAGCTTCAGCAATATATTTGTCGTAATCTTTTGGTGGTAAGCAGTCGGCATGTAAAAAATATAAAATATCACCTTGAGCTTGTTTTGCACCAAAATTCATTTGTTTTGGCCTACTTTTTTTACTTAAAAAAGATTTAACACCATCAAATTTTGATACTTGATGTAATGTGTCGTCTAGGCTTTGACCATCAACAACTATGATTTCGTGAATATAAGCCTTGGCACTTTGCCTTTTTTGCAACTCCCTAAGGGTTTTTGTTATCCCTTTAGCTTCATTGTAAGTTGGTATGATGACACTTATTTTCAAGTGTTATCGGCGTTATCTTTAGAGTTAAGCTGCCAATTGTAATCTAAGTATTCAATATCAATATTGTTTTGGAGCGTTTTCGCTGAGTATCGGTTAATAAAATCAATTAAGCTTTGGTTATTGTTCTCAAAATCACTTTTATACCATTTAAATATTTTAGATAACTTGACTTCATTAGGTGATAAAACATTACGTTCAGAATTGATAAAGTCTTTTGCGGCTTGATCAAGATGGCTGTTTAGATTTTCAGGTTTATAGGCTTTATTATCTAATTTAGGACAGGAATACGATGCACAATTAACAGCAAAGTGAACGCGTGGATCACCCATTGGGAGTAGCATACCTTTTTCAATATCATCTAAAGAAATCATTTCACCATTAAAATTTATAAAGTCTTTTTTAAATACATTACTTAAAAATCCTCCAATATCTTTTATACTTTCAACTGGATAATGCTCAATGACAAGCTGAACGGTGTATGCATTGTAGGCATTGATGAGATAAGCTTTTTTTTGATTGTCGGTCCAGCTTTCTTGTGGAATGTTGTTTTCTAAATGATTTGTAAATTCTAAAAGTTTGTCAGCATCTTTTTTAAAAGCCTGGTAGTCGACAAAGCCCTTATCAGTGACATGCTTTTGCAAAAGTTCGTTCCAAATAGAGTAATCGACTTGGTAAGCATTGGCAGAGCCAGTATTTTCAAAAGAAAAATTTTGCTGAGTATTTTGAGCAATAATATTGTAAATGATACCTATACTAAATATAGAAATAATGGTATAAAGCGATAGTTTCATAAAATTAGATTTCTTAATTGACAAATTAAATAAATTTTAAATTCACAAACTAAGTCAATTAAGCTATAAAAGCCTTACAATGTTTACGAAGACTTAACATAATATAAATATCTTGAAGATTTTCGAAAAAATTCATCCTTAAGCATAGAAAAAAGCTTCAATGAAAACAAATAATCCACAACCTGCTATAAACCCAAGAAAAGCAAGCCAAGACACTTTTTTGAAGTACCAAATAAAATCAATTTTTTCCATGCCCATAGCAGCTACACCTGCTGCAGAGCCAATAACTAGCAAACTTCCACCAGTACCAGCTGAGTAGGCAATGAAGTGCCACATTGGGCTGTCGATAGGGTAATCATACATGCCCATCGAGGCGGCAACTAGCGGAACATTATCTAATACAGCTGACATCATTCCGAGTAGTACAATAACAACATCCATTGAAGGAATAGCATTAGAAACAGATTCAGCAGCATATCTTAAACTCCCAACCATTTTTCCGTCAATTTCTCCAAAAACTACACTTTCTAAAGCGCCAACAGCCAATAAAATGCCTAAGAAAAACAAAATACTTGAAAATTCAATTTTAGATAAAGCCTTATGTGTTGAATACCTAAACTTGTCTTTTGGGCTTATGTTTTTTTCGGGTTTCACATATTCTGACACCAACCATACCATAGCTAAACTAAACATCATACCGAGATAAGGAGGTAAGCCTGTTATCCCTTTAAAAACTGGCACAAAAGCAATACCTAAAAGTCCGACAATCAGCATAGTTTTACTGCTTAACAGGCGTTCGGCGTCTTTGTCTATAATCATTTCTTTTCGCATAGCGTAACCTCTAAATGGTTTGAGTTTGGTTGCGATAAAAAATGGAACTATAAAGCAGACTATCGAGGGCAGCACGACATATTCGGTCAAGCCGATAGCTGAAACTTTATCACCTATCCAAAGCATTGTGGTTGTAACATCACCAATAGGTGACCAAGCACCACCAGCATTGGCAGCAATAATCATCATACTGGCATACCAAATACGATATTTTCTCCGCACTAAAATTTTGCGCAATAAAGCCACTAAAATAATGATAGCGGTAAGGTTATCAATTATGGCAGAAAGCAGAAAGGCTAGAGACCCCAAAGTCCATAATAAATGCTTTTTGTTTTTTGCTTTAATGAATTTCTTAATGATGCCAAAACCTCGGTGTAAATCAATAATCTCTACAATAGTCATAGCACCAATCAGGAAAAATAAAATTTCTCCTGTTTTACTAAAATGATGTATTAAAATATCTTTAAAGCCTTGTTGTTCAATTGAAACCTCTGAATTTGATTTAAGAACACTAAAAACATCGCCGTGATGATTGATGACTGAAATCCAGCCTTCATTAAAACCAAATGCTAAAATAGCCCACATCAGCGTTGCCATGAGTAAGGCGGGAACGGCTTTGTCCAAATGTATGTTGTGTTCCAAGGTTATTGAGACATAACCCAACACAAATACTACTATTAGTATGCTAATCATGCGTTATAAAAGCTCATTTAAGGCAATTTCAAATGCGGTTCGACTGATATTAAATTTTGAATCATTATGATTGTATGTATTTTGTATAGCGTTTCTAATGGTTATAGATGTGTCGTTAAAAATTGCTTCATCTGTCATTTGAACACGTCTTTCCATAAAATAAGCAAAAACACGAGCCATACCGCAATTGGCAATAAAATCTGGAATTAAACTCACTCGTGAGTCGGTATCTTCCATAATTGAACCAAAGAAAATTTCTTTGTCAGCAAAAGGCACGTTAGCTCCAGATGAAATGACTTCTAAGCCATTTTTGATTAAACTGTCAATTTGCGATTGTGAGACTAATCTTGAAGCGGCACATGGGGCGAATATTTCTGCTGGTGTTTCCCAAATTTTTTCATTGATTTCATTAAATGACATCATGTTTTTATCATACAAAGCGTTACCATCTTTATTTAAAAATAAAGTTTTGATATCTTCATAATCAAAGCCGTCTTCATTGATTAATCCTCCAGCTCTATCTATAATGCCGACAATTTTAGCACCCATTTTGGATAAATAAAATGCCGCAGCAGAGCCGACATTTCCAAATCCTTGAATAATAGCACGTTTGCCTTTAACATTACCGCCATAAATATCATAATAATATTTTATGGATTCAGCAACACCATAACCCGTAATCATATCGGCAACGGTATATTTTTGACTTAAATCTGGCGAATAATCTGCGTTTTCTAAAACTTTAATCACACCATGTCTCAATTGCCCTATACGATTAATTTTATCGGCTTCGGTAGGTTGAAAATGTCCAGAAAACACGCCTTCTTGAGGATGCCATACGCCACATTGTTCGGTGATAGGAATGACTTCGTGAATTTCATCAACATTTAAATCGCCTCCAGTGCCATAATATTGTTTTAATAATGGCGAAACTGCTTTATACCAACGTTCTAAAACACCTCGTTTTCTTGGGTCGTTGGGATCAAAATTAATACCTGATTTGGCACCGCCTATTTTTGGACCAGATACAGTAAATTTGACTTCCATAGTTTTGGCAAGTGAGACCACTTCATTGCGGTCTAGACCTTGTCGCATTCTCGTGCCACCACCAGCAGCGCCACCACGTAAAGAATTGATGACCGTCCAGCCTTCGGCTTCGGTTTCGGGATCATTCCAGTGAAAAACAATTTCGGGTTCTTTATTTTCGTAGGTTTTAAGGAGGTCTATAATACCTCGATAATTTCGGACCATTGTTTAAGTTGAAAATTTATTAACTTTAAACAA
>RRZV01000017.1 GCA_003931895.1 Mesohalobacter salilacus | reverse complement strand
ATTTTCATCTTGGAGTGGCGACGCTAATGGAAACAACAACCCGTTAACTATCACAATGGATGCCAATAAGACCATCACTGCTAACTTTACATTGATTAATACAAACAACCCAGACGGAATTGATCTTAGTTCTGCTGGAGATTTTGTTGTAATAGGTGGAGCAGGAATCACAAATACGGGAAGTACTACTTTACTGACGGGTGACGTAGGTTCTTTTCCAACGCCCACAATTAACGGTTTAAACCAAACCAACGTAAATGGGACGCTTTATACAACGGCAAACCCTATTGTTGGTCAAGCTAAAAGCGATTTAACTGCAGCATATAATGATGGACAGTCACGAACTTTAAATGCAATTTCATTACCAGGTCAATTAGGAGGTCTTACACTCGCTCCAGGATTATATGTGAACTCTACCTCAACAGGAATTTCAGGAACAGGACCACAGGGAATTTTGACACTTAATGGTGATGCTAATGCCGTCTGGATTTTCAAAATGGGATCAACGCTAGTAACAGATCCAGGAACTTTTATTGTACTTTCTGGTGGCGCAAGTACAGATAATATTTACTGGGTTGTGGGCACTTCTGCAACGTTTGGAACAAACTCAATATTTTTTGGTAATGTTCTGGCTGATATATCAATAACTCTTAATACGGGCGCAACTCTAAACGGAAGAGCCTTGACAAGAACGGGATCTGTAAGCTTAGATACTAATTTAGCTACAAAACCTTAATCTAACTTAAAAAGTTATAACAGAAATACTATATAAACAGGGCTGTGCTAATCACAGCCCATTATAACAACAACATGAAAAATCTATTTATAATTATTTTAGTTGCATTTAGTTTTCAAATGCAAACAACAGCCCAAGAGGCTGAATATGAAAATCCAAACTGGTACTTTGGTGTCGCCGCTGGCGCCAACTTTAATTTCTATCGTGGAAAAACACAGCGCCTAAATGCAGGTTTAACAGTTCCTTCAGCATTTAAAGATGGCGACGGTGTAGGTCTTTATGTGGCTCCGCTTGTAGAATATCACTTCTCAAATTCTATTTGGGGAATTATGCTACAATCTGGTTATGATAGTCGCCAAGGTGAATGGGATCAAGTGTTTTCAAAATGTAACTGCCCAATGGACTTGACTACGGACCTTAGCTATATAACTGTAGAACCAAGTTTGAGAATAGCACCTTTTAAAAACGGGCTTTATCTCTATGCTGGCCCAAGATTGGCATTCAACATAGACAAGTCATTTTCTTATAAAATAGGGACAAACCCAGACTTTCCAGAGCAAACAGCAAGTCCAGAAATCAATGAAGATTTTGGAGATATAGAGAATACCATTATCTCTGCACAGATAGGAGCAGGTTTTGATATTCCCCTTTCTTCAAATGAACAAAGAACACAATTTGTACTTTCTCCATTCGTAGCTTTTCAACCCTATTTTGGTCAAGATCCGCGTTCAACAGAAAATTGGAGTGTTACTACATTTAGAGCTGGTGCTGCCCTTAAATTTGGTCGAGGTCGTAAATCTGTAGTTAAAGAAGAAACTGAAAAGATAAAACCAGTTATAGGTTTTACAGTAAACTCACCAAGGAATGTTCCGGCAGAACGTTCAGTTTCCGAGACTTTTCCTTTGAGAAATTATATCTATATGGAACAGGGTTCTATCAAGATTCCAAGCAGATATGTGACACTGAAAAAAGATGAAGTAAAAGATTTCAAAGAAGATCAAGTCAAAATGAACACACCTACAGACATGTCTGGTCGTGCAAAGCGTGGCATGACTATCTATTACAATGTATTAAATATACTTGGAGACAGAATGGTCAAAAACCCAAACGCAAACATCACTTTAGTAGGATCTTCTGAAAAAGGAAATGAGGATGCTAGAGCAATGGCTCAATCGGTTAAAACTTATTTGGTAGATGTCTTTTCAATCAATTCATCAAGAATTACAATTGAAGGAAGAAACAAGCCAAAAGTTAGTTCAGATAGAAAAGGAAGAACAGAAGATTTAGATCTTTTACTGGCAGAAGACAGAAGAGTCACCATAGAAAGTAATTCTCCAGCTTTGCTAATGGAATTTCAAAGCGGCCCTACTGCTCCATTGAAACCAGTAAAGTTTAAAGTTCAAGAAGCACCTCTAGATAGCTATGTTACTTTTAAAGCTGAAGGCGCAAAAGAGGCTTTCTCAAGCTGGAAACTCGAGCTAACAGATGAAAATGGAATGGTTAAATATTATGGCCCTTATACTGAAGATGAAGCAAGTATTTCGGGCAAAACAGTCTTAGGAATGCAATCTAAAGGAGACTTCAAAGTAAAAATGATAGGAACAACCCCTGAAGGTGAAGAATTCATAGAAGAATACAATACAAACGTAGTTCTTTGGACTCCAGCTCAACCTGAAGAGGCTATGAGATTTAGCATTCTTTATGAATTTGATAATGCCATAGCAATTGATATGTATGAAAAATATCTCACCGATATCGTTGCTCCAAAAATTCTTGTAAATAGCAAAGTCTTGATTCATGGACATACCGATGTAATAGGTGATTATAAAAACAACACAAGACTCTCTTTAGCCCGTGCAAATAATGTAAAGGACATCCTTGAAAAAGCACTTACAAATTCAATTAAAAAAAATGTGAAATTTGAAATTCAAGGTTTTGGTGAAGATACGAATAAGTCTGATTTTGGAAATACACTTCCTGAGCAAAGATCCTATAACCGTACAGTAATTATTGAACTTGTGAAAACATAAAATACATAAATTTAATTAACTATAATTATTAAAAAAATAACCTGTCTTAAAAATCAGGTTATTTTTTTATTTTAAAATATTTGATTTATAAAGTAACATCCCTTATTTTACTTTTTAAACTGTTGATTTTTCGTATATATTTGAGCTTTTAATAACTCATGAAAGCACTTGGCTTAATTTTAAAATCTAAATACTTCTTTGCCCCAGCGTTTATTTTTATGTCACTTAATCTCTGTGTTGGCACTTGGGCGGTAAGCATTCCCCAATTAAAGGCTAAAATTGGATTTTCTGAAGCAGAATTGGGAATAGCCATTTTATGTTTTGGCTTTGGGACTTTTGTCATGCTTTTGGTTGCACCAAAACTTATTAAACTTTTTGGTTTAGGCAAAGCCTGTTTACTTGGTATAATTTTCGTCTGCTTGAGTTTTTTAGGGCCATATGTTGTTTCTACCTATGTGACTTTGTGTGTAGCTTTATTTATTCTTGGGTTAAGCACAGGTTTTATTGATATTAGTATGAATACTTTAGTTTCACAAATAGAACAAATACACGATATTAATATCATGTCTGCAAGCCATGGATTTTTCAGCTTAGGAGGTGTTTTAAGTGGTGGTTTAGGAGCACTAAGTATGGCATATTTTGGCGTAATACCCTTAAGTTATGTCTTGGTTTTGTGTGGATTGGTCTTAATTTTAAATGTTTATTTTTCAAAATTTTACCTCAATATTCATTTAGATCATAAGGATTCCCACTCTTTTGATTTTAGCTATATTAAGCCATTATTTGTGCTACTGTTAATTGGTTTTATTTGTATGGCAGCAGAAGGTGCCGTAGCCGATTGGAGCGCTTTATACCTTAAAGATGTATCAAATGCAGAACCATTCTGGTTAGCTATTGGGTTTTTGTCTTTTTCAGTATTTATGACCTTAGGGCGATTTTTAGGAGATGCTATTAGTTATAAACATGGTAGTAAAAAGGTTTTAATTGTAGGCTTATTAACGTCTATATTTGGATTTGGCTTGGTGTTATTAAAAGCTATTTTTTGGACTATTTTAGGGTTTGGCTTGGTAGGCTTTGGTCTTTCTGTGGTAATTCCTGAATTATTTAGAATGGGTGGGCGGTACCCACATTTAGAAAAATCTCGATCTATTTCTTTAATTGCAGGTTCTGGCTATATAGGCTTTTTAATTGGTCCTGTTTTATTTGGTTTTGTAGCAGATTTTAGTGATTTATGGTGGTCGTTTTTGTTGGTTTTGATGCTGATTTTTTTGTCTCTGATGTTAAGTTTGATATACAAAACTCCAAAGCTTTAATCTGTCACAAATCTTTTATCTGTTGGCATTACTGTTCCGCAGTTGTCACATGTTCTTAAGCTTTCACTAGCGTAAAAGTGATTGAAATGCTCAAGAAAATCTTTTTCAATATCGTTAAGTGGAAAATAAACCTCGTGCAATTTATAATTACAATTATCACAAAACCACAATAAACCATCCTTAATATCAAGATGCTTGCGCTTACGTTCTATGACTAAGCCTATTGAGTTCTCATGCCTAACTGGTGAATGTGGTACTTTTGGCGGGTTGAGATACATATCGCCAGGGCCAAGTGTCATAGTTCGTTTTTTGCCTTCTTCTTGTATATGGACTTCAATTTGACCTTCAAGCTGGTAAAATAATTCTTCCGTTTCATTATAATGATAGTCTTTGCGGGCGTTTGGGCCACCAACAATCATCACAATATAATCCTCAGCATCTTTGTAAAGATTTTTGTTGCCAACAGGAGGTTTTAATAAATCCCTATTGTTCTCTATCCATTGGTTTAAGTTGAAAGGTTTGGCTATTGACATGCTTTTATTTTTAAAGATTTATCAAAGAATGATTAATATGTCTTGAATACATACTAAAGTAAGAAAAAAATAGTCTAGTCCCTAAAACATTTCGATTTTTATTTGGTGTTTGAACCGGGAATTAAAACCTTGCAGATATGCAGTTGTAAATAATTTTAAAAGCAAATTTTAAGCTGACTTTGTAGTGCGCAACATAAACAAATATGGTTCTACGCTATTAAACCAGCAATGATGATGATTCTAAATCTTAAGCTAAAATGTCTCCATGAGCGCAGTCGAATGGTCGCTTTTTCACCTCGCCTGCGCTCTGTGTGACATAAATTTTAAATACTGGTTTAATAACGTTTATTCGTTAAACAAACCCATTAATTTAAAATTTAATACGATATGAACATTTTATATTATTTATTTTTGGCTATTATGCTATATAGTAGTGGAAATTTGTTTTCTAGTCCTTTAATTTGGTATTGGTTTTCGTTCACTTTAATTGTATTTTCAAAACAATTATATGGACTGTAGTTATATTCTTGAAAGTCTTCAATCTCCATATTTTGAAAAATTAAGGCTCGAAATACTTTAGCAAGTCCGTGATTCCAGCTTATAGATTTATTTTCTATAGGCGCTTGTGAATCAGCATAAGAACCTTTGGTATTCTCAATAATGGCCTGACCACTTGAATAGGGGTAGTCAATTTTATTAAAATCTGAATTAAACATCCACACTATAGGATGAAACTCTACTAAAACCAATTTTCCACTAGGTTTTAAAAAATGGCTTATCACTTTTGCCCATTTAGGCATATCGGGCAACCAACCTAAAACACCATAAGATGTATAAATAATATCAAATTTTGAGTTGATTTTTTCGTCCAAAGAATAAATATCAGATTGTACAAATTGTGTAGCTAAGCCCAATTTATTTCTTAAATTGATTGCTTCATTGATTGCAGTATTTGAAAAATCAATACCAGTGACTTTAGCTCCAAGTCTTGTTAATGACATACTGTCTAGACCAAAATGGCATTGCAGGTGTAAGACACTTTTGTTTTTTAGATTTCCCAATAAGTTTAGTTCAATCGGATTAAGGCTACTTTCACCTCTTTCAAAAGCATTGACATTATAAAAATCTGATTTCAAATGTATTGGAGTTTTGTCATCCCAAAGTTTCTGATTAATTTCTAAATATTTTTTATCCATTTTAAAGATTGGTATTTATTTTTTAATTTAAAAAAAGTAAAAAGCCAGCTTTATACGAAAACTGGCTTATAAATTCAAGTATTAAAAAATTAGCATTACCAAATTTTCACACGATTTTCTGTTTCGATTTTTGTTTGGTGTTTGAACCGGGAATTAAACCTGCAAGGTTTTAAAACCTTGCAGGTTTGCAAAGTTGGTTTTAAAAATTAATATTTCAATTTACCTACCATATTCTTACGCGGTTTTCTGGAGCAATATAAAGGCTATCACTTTCTTTAACATCAAAGGCTTCATAGAAGGCATCTACGTTTTGTAAAGGGACATAAGCGCGATACATTCCTGGAGAATGCGGGTCAGTTTTAACTTGAGTTTTTAAGGCTTCTTCTCTCATTTTGGTACGCCATACTGTTGCCCAAGACAAGAAGAAGCGTTGCTCTGGTGTAAAGCCTTCTATTTTTCCAGGGTTTCCATTCTCTTCTAAATACATTTGAAGACCATCATAAGCAGCTAACACACCACCTAAGTCGCCAATGTTTTCTCCTAAAGTAAACTTACCGTCAATATAAACGCTATCTAAAACTTCAATACTGCTGTAAAGTTCTGCCAGCTTATCACCTCGTTCTGTAAAGTTTTCTAAATCTTTATCGGTCCACCAGTTTTTAAGGTTTCCGTTAGCATCATATCTAGCTCCACTATCATCAAAAGCGTGAGAAATTTCGTGGCCAATTACAGCGCCAATACCACCGTAATTTACAGCCATATCAGCTTTATAGTTATAAAATGGAGGCTGTAGTATTGCTGCCGGAAACACAATTTCGTTATAAAAAGGATTAAAATAGGCGTTTACTGTTTGTGGAGACATGCCCCATTCGGTTTTATCAACAGGCTCACCTATTTTGCTCAAGTCGTCTCTAAAGTTCCACTCACTTACAGCCAGACGGTTTTCATAATAAGAATTTTCGGGTTTGACCTCTAAATCAGAATAGTCTTTAAATTCATCTGGATAACCAATCTTTACGGTAAATTTGTCGAGTTTTTCAATAGCTTTAACTTTAGTAGAATCACTCATCCACTCTAAATTGTTGACTCTCGTTTTAAAAGCTTTAATAACATTAGCTACCATTTCTTCGGCTTTTTTCTTGGCTTCTGGCGGAAATTTTTCATCGACATACAGCTTCCCTACAGCTTCACCTATACTACCGTTTACAACAGCTAAAGCTCTTTCATCAAGGGGTTTTTGGGCTTTTGCGCCACGAAGTCTTTTATTGTAAAACTCCCAATTTCTGCGCTCAAGAGGCATTGATAAGTTTGATGCAGCGCTATTAAGCGTTGACCATTTTACAAGCGTTTTTAAATCATCAATCGGACTGTTTTTAAAAACAGAGTCTAAAGTTTTCATATACTTAGTCTGCATGACCAAGACTGTGTCAGGTTGTTTCTCGATACCTAAATCAGACATGAATTTTGACCAGTCTACACTTGAGGTTAAAGTTTTTATATCTTCAACAGCGTAGCGATTATTGTAGTTTCTAAAGTCCCGGCGTTGAACTTTATTTAATCGTGGTTTGGCAAGAATGGTTTCGTATTCCAGAATAGTTTCTGCATAAGATTTTGCGGTATTAGGATTTTCACCAGTCATTTCAAATAAATCTGCAACAAAGACTTTGTAATCTTCTCTTATTTTTTTACTGTCTTCATCATCTTTCAAATAGTAATCTCTTTCGGGAAGGCCTAAACCACCTACGCCTAGATATGCGACATTGGTATTACTGTCATTAGGATCTGAATACACAAATAAGCCCATAAAAGGAGAGCTTAATTCCACTGAATTTTTAGCTAAAACAGTTTGGAGACTTTCAATGTTTTCAATGTTGTTTATCTTTTCAAATGAAGCTTTCAAAGGCTCAATTCCTGTATTATTTCTAGCAATGGTATCCATGATAGAATTAAACACTTGAATGGCTTTACCTTGATCTGATGCTGCATCATACTTACCAGATTCTTCCGCTTCTTTTAAGATTTTTAAGACATCAGCATCGGTTTGTTTTCTTAAAATGCCAAAGCCACCCCAGCGGACTTGGTCGTCAGGAATTTCTGTGTTCTCAACCCATTTACCATTAACGTAAGTAAAAAAGTCGTCTTGTGGCCTCACCGAAGTGTCCATATATTCAGTTTCAATTCCAGGCGGGTCAGTTTCTGTTTTCTGCTCATTTTGACATGCCATTAAAAATAATGAAGAACACATCAAAAGACCAAGTGTTTTAAATTGTGAAAAGTTCATGTTTGTTGATTTTAGTTTAGTATCAGGTTATTAGACATTAGTTTTGTTTAAAAGTTACACTTAAGCTATATTCAGTCGAAATTCCGTTTGTTGCTCTAATATTTCTTTGAATTTAAGGAGTGATTCCTCATCTGCAGTTTGCTTATTGATCCCAAATGAACGCTTCTTTGTTTTGATGACAACATCACCAGCAAAATATTTAACTTCTGTGATGTCTTTATAATATATTTTTGGCCAACCAAATTGTCCTATAATTCTTTGGTCGTCATATCGAGCATTTTGATAAAACAATAGTCCAAAACAAAAAAAGGCGAGTAAAACAGTAGTAATTATATTCAAATAAGTATCACCCTCAGCAAAAAGAGCCCAAAGGTTAATCAGGAATAATACACCTACCACAGCAGAATATATTTTTATAAACAATAACCTTTTTTTCTTGTATTTAAGAATCATGATTCAAATTTACAACTTTTTTTAAAACACCTTGATGATTGAGGTTGGGTGCATTTTTATTACTTTTACAACATGGGACTAGATTTTTTAGACTTTAGAATTCTCGACCTTATCGATATTCTTTTAGTAGCCACGTTATTGTATTATATATATAAGCTGATTCGCGGTACCGTAGCTATTAATATTTTTATAGGCATTGTCATTATTTATTTGGTCTGGAAGCTCACCGATTTTTTAAATATGGAAATGCTCAGTAGCTTTCTAGGACTGTTTAGTAGTGTTGGTGCAGTCATGCTGATTGTTGTTTTTCAACAGGAAATACGGAAGTTTTTTCTTTTAATTGGCTCGACAAATATTACTAATAAGAATGGAATTTTTAAAGATTTTAATTTCAGTAAACGTTCCACAGACGCTTTAGACCATATCGATGAGGTAATTAATGCCTGTGAAAAAATGAGCGAAAGCAAAACAGGGGCTTTAATTGTTATTAGACGAAGTTCTAATCTTGATTTTGTAAAGAATACAGGTGATGAGATGGATATTAAAATTAACGAACCTATTATTCAATCTATATTTTATAAGAATAGCACCTTACACGACGGCGCTTTGGTAATAGAAGGCGAAAAAATAACGGCGACGCGTGCAATTTTACCCGTTTCTAATGACCGTAAAATTCCTTTAAGGTTTGGTTTAAGGCATCGTGCTGCCGTTGGCATAACAGAAAAAACTGATGCACTAGCCTTAGTTGTAAGTGAAGAAAGTGGGCAGATATCCTATATAAAGGACGGAGATTTTTGCATCTTTAAAGATAAAGATGATTTGATAGATAAAATTAAAAATGATATTGTCTAAAACTTGAGAAGAGGTCAATAAAGCTTATCATTTTTTAACGTGGCTAATAAATCAGGTGCTTCCATAAACCCGCTTTTTCGCCATACCATTTCTCCAGATTTATAAATAACAAAGGTCGGTAAAGTTTTGATTCGAAGGGCTTCGGCGAGCTCTTGATTTTTGTCTACATCAATTTTAACCACTTTAGCATTGTCACCCATAGCGGCAGCGACGTCCTTAAGGACAGGGTGTACGAGCTTACAATTTTCGTCCCACTCTGTAAAAAAGTTTAGTAGTACAGGAACTTGTAAGTCAATGATTTCACCAAACTTAGACATGGGCTATCATTTTGTTTTAACTAAGGTAATATAATTATTGTTTATACGCAAATGATAAGTTCTTTTAGATCAAAGAAAAGCTTTACTGATTGAGTCTATACCGCTTCTTAATGTCATTTTTCTTAAAAATTAATTTATAATTCTTTTTAACATCAAGAGGTTCTTTTGATAAAACAAAAAGCTTTTTAGACTGCCATTGAACAATGATTTTAAAAAATTGACCACCAAAAAATTGATCAATAATTTCAATTTCAGGACTTTGAGATAGCTCAATAATAATTTCATAAGGGTAAATAATCAAGTTATCATTGATGTCAATATCTGGCCAAATCTGTTTGGCTTTAATTTGATTAAAATCACCAAACAAACTTGCGATATAAGAGTTTTTATTGTTCTTATATAGTTCAAAAGGGGTATCAAGCGCTATTTTCTTTCCGTCTTTTAATACCAGTAATTTGTTGGCAAAAGGCATAATGTCGTCTTTATCGTGAGTAGCTATAACACAAGTTATACCTTGGTTTTTTAAAAACTTAAACAACTTACGTCTCAAATTATTTTTAAAAAAACGATCAATATGCGAAAAAGGTTCGTCAAGCAAAAGCAATCTAGGTGTTTTAGCCAATGCTTTAGCTATGGCCACTCTTTGTTGTTGACCACCGCTTAGGTTTTTTACTTTTGAGTTTTCTAATTTTTCAAGGCCTAAAACCTCTAGCAGTTCACGAGCTCTTGAAATGTTTTGTTCTAGATGTTGCCTTGATAAGGGTTTGATAATATTTTCTACAACTGTGGTGTAAGGCATCAACTCAGAATCTTGAGTTACATATTTAAAATCTTCTCTTCCTGCAATAAGCTGAAATGAAGGTCCTAGAATTTTTTCTTTATGCCAGTAAATTTCGCCTTGATTTGCGTCAAGTTCACCAAATATAAGCTTGAGCAATGTCGTTTTACCACATCCACTTTGACCTATAATACCTAATGTTTGACCTACATCTAATTTTAAACTTATATCGTTAAGTTTAAATGCATCGCCATAAGAATATTTTAAAGAATGTATTTCTAACATAAAGACTAAAATAAAAAAAGCTGAATTTAAAACAAATTCAGCTTTTTAATACGGATATACTCTATGATTAATTAACTATTAATTTTTTAGAAATATTAACTCGTGAATTTTCAATTTTCAGAACGTAAATACCAGAGCTTAATTCTGAAACATTAATTTGTTGTTTGTTGTTGAAGTTTATTGCTTGATTTAATACTAATCTACCATTCAAATCATAAATTTTAAGATTAGCGTTTTGTATTCTACCAGAAATACTTTCTATACTAATTATGTCATCAGCAGGATTAGGATAAACTTTAAGTGAACTAGCATCAAAAGTATTAACAGATAACACCTCACAAGGCAAGTTAATATTTGGCGGTAAGTCAAAGGCTTCTATTTGATCATCTCTAGCAAAAGAAGAACCTTGATCTGCACTAAACCCAAGGCCTCTATCAGCAAATACTTTCCATATAAAACATTGGTTGGCTCCGTTATTAGCCAGCATATCAGCTTGTAAAATTGCATCGCGTCCATCAATAAAACCAGGATTACAACTTTGAAGTTTCATGCCATCGACTATCAACTGCATTGCTAGGTTATTTCCTCCACTTCCATTCATTAAGTCAGGGTCAAAGCCATATTCGTCGATCAATTCCCAGGTTAAATCCCAAAGCATTGTTGCCCAAACAAAACCAACACCATGAGGGATAGAAATATTAGAGTTGTTTGTTAAGTCATAAGTGGCTGGGTTTACTGAGGTGTCAGTTGTATATCTTGCGGGTCTTATACCATTACCAGTTGTCGGCTGACTTATGGCAAAAGTTCCATAACCCCTAGGTTGTTCAGGTGTATCGTTAATCTGCATGGTCATCATTAGGCCTATCCAATCACTCCAGCCTTCACCCATCTGCTCATCATTAAACAAACAGTTGGCTTGTTGTGGCCCGCCTGTTAGCCTATTAGAAATACCATGGCCATATTCATGAGCAATAATCCCATTATCAAAATCACCATCAACTTCAAAGGGGCCATTATTAACTAAAGTTGCATTTACACTATCTCCATTTTGAAGCTTAGTAATAATAGGACTTCCATCTCCTAAAGAAATCATAATTGAAGGTATATTTATATTTGAACCATCACCACCCATGGTAATTGGGTTGCCAAAAACATTATTTATCATAATTACAGCTATTGCACCGTTGTTCTGGGCTTTTTCAATTTTTTCTACAAAAGTACATTCGCCTCTTCTTATAACAACAATTTTTCCGCTGAGGTCACTAGCATTTGTAATAATGTCACAAGCATCGTGAGAGTCTGAAGAGGTAGAACTACTGTTATCATCTTCAATGAGAACTAAATCTGCGGTTATTGGATTAGGGGTTAATCCAGGCCCAAAACCAGCTTCAAGGCCAAAATAATCACCTGCGATATCTGAGGGTGAATTTATAGTTAAAGGATCACTTGGTGGACCAGGTGGTGACCACAAAAACATCTGCATTCTAGGATTAAAGCCTTCTGGCGGTGTTCCAAAATTAGCATTGTTTAAGCCTGCACCGTCTTGAGCGTCTGCGACAACAAAATCGTTGCCAGTGCCTTGGCCTGAATAGTTAGTCTGTTGAAAGTTCCCTGAATCTTCATCAAACCCATGATTAAACCACACATCATGAGTATAATTGTTCCAAACAAATAAATTGGTAATAGCAGCGTCTTCATTAAAAGAAGGCGGTAGAGTGCTGTCAATAGGAAAATCAAAATTTAAATTAACTCCACCATCAGGAGAATATCCAGGAATATTATCTCCATCTCTATCCTCACTAGCCAGAACGTTATTACCTCTCGTGATTGTAAATTCCGCTCCTGCTACACCATCGGTGTCGTGCCAGCCAAAAGGAGAAGCTGTTTGGTCAGCAGGTTGATTAAGCAGGGCTCTATTGCCATGATTTGGCGACTCTATTCCTAGTGGGTAAGCCCGATATTGTGAACCGTCTGTAACAAAACTAAGAGCCGTATTTTTTTTAAAATCATTGTTTTGTCTGCTATTAGATTTTCTGTTAAAATGATTATCATCAAAATTACAATTCAACATCCAATCGTTTTGTCTTAAAACATCGCCTGTATTGGCGTCAATCGACATACTCCACCAATGGGTTTCATCTGAAGTTAAAATACTTAAATCCCAAGCTAATCTGTATCTGCCATTTGGTGCTTTTGCATAAATTAGTTTAACAAGAATATTTTCTGTAGAGATTTCTTCTGATTCAAAAATAAATTCGCTATTCGAAATCCCTTCTTTAAGTGTTAAGTTTGATGGCGTGTCCATGCCTAAACTTTGAATCGCCGAATTAATCGCCTCTTCTGCAGAAAGACTAGCCGTTGTTGTTTCAATAAACTGTTCTAAATCAACAACAAATGAGTGATTAAAGTTTACTATTCGATTTTGCTTGATAGCAAAACTTCCCATTGCATTTAAGACAGGTGTATTTTGATAAGTTTGTTGCACATAGACATTATGCAAATCCATACTTTTTGAGTAAGATTGATCTGTGACAGTAAAATCTTTTAGATCCGAACGGTTAAACTTAAAATTGCTAGAGTTTTGATCGAAATAGTTAGTTATAACACTTTCAAAATTTTGAGCCTGAAATACGCTCACAAACAATAAGGTAAAAATTAGAACTATATTACGCATGAATTAAATTTTTGTAAAAATATAAGAATAATAAAACTACTCAAACTAACAAGTGTTAATTAAGTAGCTTTTATCTCCTATAAATTACAAAAAATCAGTTATGTGCTGGTAAATCTTTTATGATAAAAAGGTTTTTTCAACATATTCTGCTATTTGAACCGCATTAGTTGCAGCACCTTTTCTCAAATTATCGGCAACTATCCATAGGTTTAAACCATTTTCAATACTAAAATCCCGCCTTATTCGTCCAACAAATACGTCGTCTTTTCCTTCAGCATAGATTGGCATAGGATAGGTGTTAGTGCTCGGATTATCTTGAAGTGTAACACCATCAAAGTTATTGAGTTTTTCTCTCACTTCAGTCATTTCAAAAGACTTTACAAATTCAAGGTTAACCGACTCAGAGTGACCACCAACCACTGGAATTCTTACTGCTGTAGCAACAACATTGACGCTATCGTCAGAAAGTATTTTTTTGGTTTCGTGCGTGAGTTTCATTTCTTCTTTGGTATAGTCGTTATCTAAAAACACATCGCAATGTGGCAAGGCATTTTTATGAATAGGATACGGATAGGCCATTTCACCCTTCGCGTCTTGATATTCGTTTTCTAACTGTTTTACAGCTTTAACGCCAGTTCCGGTGATAGATTGATAGGTTGAAACAATAACGCGTTTTATTTTAAAAGCATCGTGTAATGGCTTTAACGCCATAACCAACTGAATGGTAGAGCAATTGGGATTGGCTATAATTTTATCATTTTTAGTTAGCTCGTGAGCATTGATTTCTGGCACAACAAGTTTGTAATCATCGTGCATTCGCCAAGCTGAAGAATTATCAATTACAATTGTGCCAACCTTAGCAAATTTTGGAGCCCAATCTAAAGAAGTTTGCCCACCAGCTGAAAACAAAGCGATATCAGGCTTTTGAGCTACAGCATCTTTCATACTGATAATATTAATATCTTCGCCTTTAAATTTTATAGATTTGCCTACTGATCGTTCTGAAGCGACAGGTAACAATGTTGAAACAGGAAAGTTTCTTTCTTCTAAAACTTTAAGCATAACTTGACCGACCATTCCGGTAGCCCCAACAACTGCAATATTCATAATTTTTAATTTTAAAAGTGCAAATGTAAAATGCTTTTTGGTATTATTGCGCAAGCCTTAACTTAATTTAATAATTGTGGTCTAAATTATTGTTATTGTAATAAAGTCATTTTTTTGTCGTATTTATCTATAGAGTTTTAACGCCTACATCTAATATCTTTTATGAAGTATTTTTTTTCTATTGCCTTTGTTTTTAGCTTTTTATTCTCGTATTCCCAAAATTCTTTCAAAATTACAGGAACTGTAAAAGACAGTACAAGTCAAGACGCTTTAATTTCTTCTACGGTTTATCTCGAGCGTCTTAAAGACTCTACAATGGTGTCTTATTCTATAACTGACCAAAACGGATATTTTGAAATTGAAGATTTTACTAAAGATACTTTACTTAACTTAAATGTGAGTTATACTGGAATGCAAACTTATCGCCAAACCATTAATATCAAAAAATCTCCTATTAATATCGGCACTATTTTTTTAAACTCCGCAGCTGATGAATTAGACGAAGTTACTGTAACAGCAGACCGCTCGCCTATTGTTTTCAAAAAAGACACTTTAGAGTTTAATGCGTCTTCGTTTAAAACTCGCGACGGTGCCAACCTTGAAGCTTTGCTTAAAAAATTACCAGGTCTAAAAGTTGATGCTGATGGTAATATAACAGTAAATGGTAAACCGGTTCAACGTATTTTAGTAAACGGTAAATCTTTCTTTGGGGATGACCCGAAAATCGCCACTAAAAATTTGCCTAAATCTATCATAGAAAAAATTCAAGTCGTCGATACTAAAACCAAAGAACAAGAATTTACAGGCGAAGATGGCGATGCCGAAAACAAAACCATCAACATCACCATAGATGAAGATAAAAACAAAGGCATATTTTCAAGATTAACCTTAGGTGGTGGCACTGATGGACGTTATGCAATGAGCGGCTTTGGCAATTATTTTAAAGACAAAACGCGAATTAGTGTTATCGCGGGCTCTAATAATATCAATAGCCCAGGATTTAGCTTTGATGAAGTTTTTGATATGATGGGCAGCGTGAGAAGCGTCACACGAAGTTCTAATGGAAGTTTTGGTGTAAATGGATTAAGTTTTGGTGGTAATAGTGGTATCACAAAATCTGATAATGTTGGTGTAAGTTATGCCGATGAATGGTCTGACAATCAAGAATTAGAATCAAATTATTTTTTCGGAGCCAATAAAACCCGTAATGAAACTTCTACACGTCGAGAAAATATTCTACCCGACAGAACCTTTTTTACCAACTCCGAAAACGCATCAATTAATCGTTCTGACTCTCATCGTGGAAGCCTTAACTACAGTATTAAACCCGATACCTTAACTCGAATTTCGATTAGACCTAATATTAATATTTCAACGGGTGATAATGAAAGTTCTTCTTTTTCTGAATCTTTAAATAGCGATGGTCAACAAATCAATCAACTGAATACTGAAAACATCTCAGAATTTGATAACAAAACGTTTAGCAATAACCTTTCTTTTTCTAGAAGACTAAAAACTAAAGGCGCTTATGCGTCTTTACGTTTTAGTAACACCAATACCAACTCAGAAAACAATAGTTTTTTTAACTCCACAAGAGAAATTTTTGGCGATAATCCTAATACTGAAATTCAAAACCAAAATATTGAAAACAATTCTCACCGTGATGAATACAGTATTACTGGAAGTTACAGAAACCTTTTGTTTAATGATTTATTCTATAGTTTAAGTTATGAATATGTCAACGAAAGCGAAAAGTCTGAACGTAATGTGTTTGATTTTGATGAGAATACAGGAGAATTTTCAAGCTTGAATGAAGACTTAAGCAACGCGTTTACAGTTCGTGCAAACAAACATATTCCCAAAGCAGGAGTGCGTTTTGACAATGACACGCTAACTTTAAGTGTAAGCGGCGGACTTAACCGCACAGAACTCAAAACCAACAACTTAATTCAGGATGTTAACTTCAATAATGACTTTAATATTTTTGCTTATAGCGGATATTTGGCCTATCGATTTAAAGACAAATCTCGGCTGTCTTCTTGGTTTAACAACTCGACTCGAATTCCAAGCGTAAGCCAATTGCAGCCTGTTACAATCCAAACCAACCCCTTAAACATTACGGTAGGTAATCCAGACTTAGATGCTTCAGTGGTACATAATTTTAGTATAAGTTACAGAAAATACGATTTTAAAACGCGAAGCGGCTACGGATTTTATTCATACTACAGTTACAATGAAGATCAAGTCGTTCCTGTAACAACTACTGACGAGGATTTGGTCAGAACCACCACTTATACTAACCTTAGTGGCGGACAAAATGCTAATTTAAATTTTTACATCAACAAAAGTCTTAAAAAATCAAAAAATCAAAATGACCAAGAGAACATAACAGCTGGTGGTAATCTTAGCCTGATTTACAATAAAAATTTAGGATTTTCTAATGGTCAAAATTTTAGAAGTGAATCTTATAGATTTTCACCATCAATCGACTTTAGATACGAAATTGAAGACCTGATTAATGTAGAGCCTGAGTTTGGAATCACGCACAATATCACCACATACAATCTTCAACAAAGCCTTGACGAAGAATTTACAAACCTTAATTTCGGGATGGAATTAACCACCTTTTGGCCTAAAAATGTCACCTTTGGCAACGACATCAATTTTACCAAACTCGGAAATATCAGTTCAGATTTTGATTCCGATTTTTTGTTGTGGAACGTCAGTCTTGGCTACACCTTTGCTGATGAAAAGGCGATTGTCAAATTTAAAGTTTACGATCTTTTAGACCAAAACATCAACACGCGCAGAACAACAGGAGATGATTTTATTCAGGACACCAATCAGCTTATTTTGGAGCAATATTTCATGCTGAGTTTTACTTATAAATTCAGTAAGTTTGGTGGAAAAGACCCAAGTAAGTCAAGACGATTTTAAACCCTAAAACCAAGCTTGCCATGGAATTCTTGATAATAAAAGCAATAGTGCAATGGAGTAAAAAATGGAGAGTGTTTTAAACTTTTTATTTGAGGACAATTTCTTTTTGTGTTTTGAATAACCTATGGTTATAAAAACAATAGCCAAAATCATTGTCGTTGGGTGTTCGATAAGGTATAAACGCAAAGTGTCGTTACCCATAACTTCACCCATGCCTTGTTCTGAAAATGCAGAGAAATAAGGTGAGGAAAAGTATAAAACTAATCCAATAAGAAGCTGTAAATGCATAACAATAAGTGCAAACAATGATATTCTGAAGTCATGGGCGCCAAAAGGTTTTTTGCCAACTAACTTAACAATAGCGTTAAACGTAGCTAACACAACTATGAGTAAAACTAAATAAGCCCAGTAGGAATGAAGATGTTGAATTGCAGTATACATAGTGGTATTTTTAAAAATGGTTTATTCAAAAAGTGCTTTGAGTTCAGTAGCGTCTTGGGGTTTCATTTTTCCTGCTAAAACCAAGCTGAGTTGTTTACGTCTTAGGGCAGCGGCATAGCGTTCTTTTTCAAGTTCGGTTTCAGGTTCTATTTTTGGCACAGGAACAGGATTGCCCATATCATCTACAGCCACAAAAGTATAAATAGCTTCGTTGGCTTTAAGTCGGCGACCACTCTCTCGATCTTCGGTCCAAACGTCTAAATAAATTTCCATAGAGGTTTTAAACGTTCTTGAGACTTTAGCCTGCACCGTTACTACACTACCCAAAGGTATGGCTTTATTAAATGCTACATGGTTTACTGATGCGGTCACAACAATTCTTCGTGAATGTCTTCTTGCAGCAATACTCGCGGCTCTGTCCATTCTTGCCAAAAGTTCACCACCAAATAAATTATTAATAGGGTTGGTTTCACTTGGTAAAACCAAATCGGTGAGTTCTGTTTTTGAATCCTTAGGATGTTTGATATCCATTAATTTTTTTTTGCAAAGATAAGATATAGTGTATAAAACCAATCTTAAAGTTCCTTAACATAAAGCCAAGCGTAAGGATTATTTTGAGATTTGATCTGGCTAAGTTTTTTTAAAGCTTTGAGCTTATCCTCAAAACTTGCATAAACCACTTGATGCAAACCATATTTATTGGTGCCGATATATTTAGCATCGAAACCTTCTTTTTTAAGCTGACTAATTTTTTTATCCACATTAGCCCTTACTCTAAACGCACCGCCAACAATATGATATTTACCTGTTTTTTTAGACTCGACTTCTACAGATAGTGCTTTAAGTGGCTCAGTGACTAAAAAACTACTTTGTTGGATTTTTTGGTCTATTAATTTTTCTGCCTTTTGTTGTTCGGCAATGTTATAGGCTTTAATGTCTTTTTGATAATAACCTATGAAGCCCGCAATACCTATAGCGACAATTCCTACAGCGGCATATTTCCAATAATTTGGTCTAGATTGAACTTCTTTAATTGGTTTTACTTTAGAAGTTGCATTAGGTTTTGCAGATGTTTCAGCAACAGGGTTTTCTGCCGCAACTACTATTTGATCTATTTTAAACTTTGGCAAACCATAGGCTTCGGTAAGCCAATCTCTATTATCAGGCTTAAAAACCAATTTTTGCTCTGTGTTCATTTTAAAATGCCCTAAATCTTTAAGATATAGGTCGGCTTCATCCTCTAAAGCTTCTAAAACTTTTTCGCTAAAGCCTTTAATTTTTTGCTGTGCTATTTGAAATGATACTTTTTCTTCTTTTGCAATTTGATTGGCTAATAAACCGTCATGACTTTTTTTAAGACTTTGATTAAATGTCAAAATCTTTCTCGGCGGCAAAAAATAGCCATTATCTAATTTTGCTGGTTGCCTTTGAGCTACAAAACCACCAAGACCGTTAACAATAACACAGTCGTGCCGGTATAAAAGATTTTTAATGTGAAATTGAATATTCATATCAAACAAAATTAATTAAATATTTGTTTCTAAGAAATTAATTAAGCAATTTAAATTTTAGAAGCTTTTAACCAAATATCTAATTTTCAGGTTCTATTTTAGCAATTTAAAATTTTATTAAAAGTTCAATGAAAAGCATAGCAAAATATACCGAGTCTTTTAATGCTTATTTAACTCGAAAATGTAATAATCAAGCCCCATCAAGTTTATTTGAACCCATCAATTATATTTTAAACCTTGGCGGAAAGCGCATTAGACCGGCTTTAGTTTTAATGACAACCGATCTTTTAGGTGGCAACGCTGAAAATGCTTATAGTGCTGCTATGGCAGTGGAAGTGTTTCATAATTTTTCTCTCGTTCACGACGATATTATGGACGATGCGCCCTTAAGACGTCAACACCCCACAGTTCACGAAAAATGGGACATTAACACAGCTATACTATCAGGTGACTCTATGCTTATTTGGGCGTATCAGTGTTTTGAAGATTACGATCAGCATAGTTTCTTTGCTTTAGTCAAATTATTTTCCAAAACCGCTCAAGAAGTTTGCACAGGTCAGCAATATGATATGGACTTTGAAAATTTACAACAAGTTAGTATTGAGGAATATCTCGAGATGATTCGTTTAAAAACTGCAGTTTTAGTGGCTTGTGCCTTTAAAATGGGAGCTATCATATCAGGCTCAGGCGTTGAAAACCAAGAACACATCTATAATTTTGGTGTTAACTTGGGCATAGCTTTTCAAATTCAAGATGATTTACTTGATGTCTATGGCGACCCCAAAACTTTTGGCAAACAGGTTGGGGGCGATATTATAGAAAACAAAAAAACTTTCCTCTATCTAAAGGCGCTTGAAATTTCATCTGAAGATGACCACAATCAATTAAAACATTTGTTTAGTATCAGCCCAAAAAACACTGCAGCTAAAATAGAAACTGTTAAACAAATTTATGATCAATATGACATCAAAACAGTTTCTAATCAACGTATAGAAGAATACAAGCAAAAGGCATTAAAATCACTGGATCAATTAATTTTACCTGAAAATAAAAAAGAAAAGCTCATCAATTTTGCACAAGAATTAATGCAACGAAAAGTTTAAATTTTGTAAGTTTTTTATAAAATAATTACTAAGGCTTAAGTGTTCGTTAAATAACTTTAGCTCATTAGAGTTAAATTCTTAAATTTGCGATATAAATCCTGAACCTCTATGGATCCATTTTCCTTTTTAAACAGTATTCATCCCCAGCAGTTAGATGAACTTTATCAAAAATATTTAATATATCCCGATAGCATTGAGCCCAGCTGGAAAGCCTTTTTCCAAGGTTTTGATTTTGGTAAAGACACCGTAGAAGAGGTGGCTACATCAGAAAATCAACAAAAAAATATCAGCTTTGAAGAAAATGGCCACATCAAAGACTCTGAGGGCATTCAAAAAGAATTTCAAGTCATAAGACTTATTGACGGTTACCGAACGCGCGGGCATCTGTTTACTAAAACCAACCCCGTTAGAGAGCGAAGAAAATATAGACCTAAGCTGGATATTGAAAATTTTGGCCTTTCTGAAAGTGATTTGGATAAAGAATTCAGTGCGGGAGAAATTATTGGAATAGGTAAAGCAAGCTTAAGAAGAATCATTGAATTTTTAGAAAGTGTATTCTGCGATGCTATAGGTATAGAATATGTTTACATCAGAAAACCAGAAATTGTTACTTGGATTCAGGATAGAATATACAAGAATGAAAATCAGCCGCAGTTTAGTGACGATGAAAAGAAGCACATTTTAAAAAAGCTTAATCAAGCTGTAACTTTTGAAAGTTTTTTACATAAAAACTTTATCGGTCAGAAACGATTTTCCCTTGAAGGAAACGAAAGTTTAATTCCAGCCTTGGACACTTTAATTGAAAAAGCAGCAGATCAAGGCGTTAAGGAATTTGTGATGGGAATGGCACACCGAGGTCGCTTAAATACTCTGGCCAATATTTTTGGTAAAGACACAAAAGCGATTTTTAATGAATTTGAGGGCAAAGACTATGAACAAGAAGTGTTTGATGGTGATGTAAAATACCACCTCGGCTGGACCTGTAAACGTAAAACGGATTCTGGCAAAGAAATTAACCTCAATATAGCACCAAACCCATCTCACTTAGAAACTGTAGGTGCTGTAGTTCAGGGAATTGCTAGAGCCAAGCAAGACGATCACCATCTCGGTGAGGAACAAAATGTTCTACCTATCGTTGTTCATGGCGATGCGGCTATTGCAGGTCAGGGTATTGCCTACGAAATTGTTCAAATGGCAAAACTAGAAGGTTATAGAACCCAAGGCACAATTCACATTGTGGTAAATAACCAAATTGGATTTACCACGAATTACCTTGATGGACGATCATCTACTTATTGCACCGATGTTGGTAAAGTCACCCTTTCACCTGTTTTACACGTTAATGCAGACGATGTTGAAGCCGTTGTTCACGCCATGCACTTTGCCCTAGCCTTTAGAATGGAATTTAAGCGCGATGTGTTTATAGATTTATTGGGGTATAGAAAATATGGACATAATGAAGGTGATGAACCTAGATTTACTCAACCTCAACTTTACAAGGCTATTTCTAAACACGATAATCCTCGAGAAATTTATACTAGTAAATTAAAAGAAAGCGGCGTTATCGATGATGAGTATGTAAAAACGTTAGAGGAAAATTACAAAAACGACTTAGAAGAAAAACTTGCTGACTCAAAAAAAGAAGACAATGCTTTTGTCACACCAATTATGCAAGAAGAGTGGGAAGGTGCAGAATATGCTGACCAAAATCAAATGCTCAAGTCAGTTGACACCTCTTACGACCTAAAAAAACTTGATAGTGTAGCCGAAATCATTACTAAACTTCCTGAAGATAAAAAATTCCTTAGGAAAACAGCTAAGATTGTAGACACACGTCATAAAATGTATTTTGAAAAGAATAGTCTTGATTGGGGAATGGCAGAAGTTTTGGCCTACGCTTCCGTTATTGAAGAAGGTCATGACGTGAGAATGAGCGGTCAAGATGTTGAGCGCGGTACGTTTTCTCACCGTCACGCAGTTATCAAAGTAGAAGATAGTGAAGAAGAAATTGTTTTACATAACAATATTAACGATAAAGCCCATTTTTATATATACAACTCACTACTGTCTGAATATGGCGTAGTCGGTTTTGATTATGGTTATGCTATGGCAAGTCCACAAACGCTTACTATTTGGGAAGCCCAGTTTGGAGATTTTAGTAATGGCGCTCAAATCATGATAGACCAATACATTTCTTCTGCAGAAGACAAGTGGAAAACACAAAATGGCTTGGTCATGTTGTTGCCACACGGTTACGAAGGTCAAGGCTCTGAACATTCTTCAGCCCGTATGGAGCGTTATCTTCAACTTTGTGCCAAAGACAATATGTATGTCGCCAACTGTACAACACCTGCCAATTTGTTTCATATTTTAAGGCGACAACTTAAAACTAAATTTAGAAAACCACTCATCATTTTTACCCCCAAAAGTTTACTGAGACATGCTAAAGTGGTTTCAACTAAAGAAGATTTGGCCAATGGAGAATTTAAAACTTTAATTGATGACCCTAATGCCAAACCTAAACCTACAAAATCAGTGGTGTTTTGTAGTGGTAAATTTTATTATGACTTACTAAAGCGAAAAGAAGAAGACAAACGAAATGATGTCGCTTTAGTGCGTATTGAGCAACTTTTCCCGCTTCCAATTAAGGAGATAGAAAAAGTTTTAAAACGATACAGCTCCGCTGAAGATATTGTTTGGGCTCAAGAAGAGCCCAGAAACATGGGCGCTTACTCGCATCTGGTTTTGCATTACGAAAAAGCAAGATCGTTTAGAGTGTGTAGCCGAAGATTTTACGGTTCGCCAGCAGCAGGAAGTTCTAAACGCTTTGAAAAACGACACCAAGAAGTCATCGACTATGTATTTGATGCTTCGAAAGATAATTTTAACTTATAAATAAAGATAGTAGCTATTAGCCTTTAGCTAGTAGCAGAAATTATTAAATAATAAAATAACAGCTAATAAGCATAGCTAATAACTAAAGAAAAAATTATGGCTCTAGAAATGAAAGTTCCTTCACCCGGAGAATCCATCAGCGAAGTTGAAATCGCAGAATGGTTAGTCCAAGACGGCGATTATGTAGAAAAAGACCAAAACATAGCCGAAATCGACAGCGATAAAGCAACGCTTGAGCTTCCCGCAGAAGCTAGCGGAATTATTACACTTAAAGCCGAAGAAGGAGATGTTGTCCAAGTCGGCGAAGTGGTTTGCCTTATAGATACCGATGCTGATAAGCCTGAGGCCTCCTCTGAATCCTCCAAAGGAGGAGAACAGGCGTCTTCTAGTCCCTCCGAGAAAAAAGAACAAGAATCTTCTAAAGAAGAGTCAGAACAAAAAACCACCCCTTCGGGGGAGGCTTCTGGAGAGACTACCTACGCTAGCGGCTCTCCTTCTCCAGCAGCCAAGAAAATTCTTGATGAAAAAGAGATTTCCACAGACGATGTTAAAGGCACTGGACGTGATGGCCGTATCACCAAAGATGATGCTGTGAAAGCAGAATCAAAACCCGCTATGGGCACGCCTGGAAAAGGTAAACGTGGCGAGAGCAGAACAAAACTCTCCATGTTGAGGCGTAAAGTTGCTGAACGTCTTGTGAGTGCTAAAAATGAAACGGCAATGTTGACCACGTTTAATGAAGTGGATATGCAGCCTATTTTTGACATTAGAAAACAATACAAAGAGGAGTTTAAAGAAAAACACGGTGTGAGTTTAGGCTTCATGTCATTTTTTACCCTTGCTGTGGTAAGAGCTTTAGATGAATATCCTGCGGTCAATAGCATGGTAGATGGTAAAGAAATGATCACGTATGACTATAAGGACATCAGTGTAGCCGTTTCTGGGCCAAAAGGCTTGATGGTGCCTGTGATTAGAAATGCTGAAAACTTGAGCTTTAGAGGTGTTGAGCAAGAAGTTAAAAATCTTGCAACACGAGCTCGAGATGGCAAAATCACAGTTGATGAAATGACTGGTGGAACGTTTACGATTTCAAACGGCGGCGTATTTGGTTCAATGTTATCTACGCCAATTATTAATCCACCACAAAGTGGTATTTTAGGGATGCACAACATCGTAGAGCGCCCAGTAGCCATTGATGGAGAAGTCAAAATACGTCCAATCATGTATGTCGCCCTATCTTACGACCACAGAATTATTGATGGTAAAGAGTCTGTTGGTTTTCTTGTTGAAGTGAAAAAAGCTTTAGAAAACCCAGAAGAATTGCTAATGGATGGTGATGTGAAAAAGGCGTTGGAGCTTTAATTTTTTCAAGGTATTAAGAAAGCTTGAAAGAAGAATCTTAAAAATCTTCGAGGGATTTTTTATTTCCTTGATTGATATAATTTAAGCATTATGCTTTTCAAAGGCTTAATCGACTTGCTGTTTCCGCAAGTTTGTATGTCGTGTGAATCGGCTTTGCATACTGGCGAGGAATTATTGTGCACTCATTGCAGGTTTGATATTCCGGCTTGCGACTGGAAAGATTCAAAGGATAATTTAATTACCGATAAACTTAAAGGGCGTGTTCGTTTAACTAATGCTGATGCTTTGTTGTATTTTGAAAAAGGAAATAAAACCCAAAAACTTATTCATCAATTAAAATATAAGCAACAGGAACAAATCAGCCGATATTTGGGTTTATGGCACGGCGAAAATCTTAAACAAAAAAGTTGGTCTCAAAGTTTTGATGTTATTATTCCTGTTCCCATTCATGCGCGTAGAAGACGTCAGCGCGGTTATAATCAAGTAGAAGGTTACGCCAAAGCCCTTAGTCAAGTTTTAGACTGTGAATACAATGACAACATCCTTTATCGACATCATTATTCAAGAACCCAGGTTTTTAAAAATCGATTAGCCAGAACTGATGTTATAGAACATAACTTTAAGCTCAAAACCAAAAAAACATTTGAAGGTAAACATTTAGTTTTAGTTGATGACTTGATTACAACGGGCGCAACAGCAGAAGCCTGCTTTATCCAATTATCAAAATTAAAAAATGTTAAACTGAGCCTGTTAACAATGGCCGTTGCAGCTTAGTTTAATTTTAACTCAGGAAGAAAAATTTGCTAAATATTATTTTTATATACTCATAAAAACATCTATTTTTGTATTCAAATAGATACAGTTATTGATGTTTTTTATTGAGAAAACAGATGAATTTAATAAATGGATTAGAAAACTTAAAGATATTCGAGCGAAATCTAAAATACTTTTTCGGATTCAAAAACTTGAAACAGATGAACATTTTGGAGATTGTAAACCCGTAGGCAATGGAATAAATGAAATGAGAATTAATTATGCTAAAGGCTACCGTGTATACCTTAAACAAAAAGGTAAAAAGATTATAATTCTTCTAATTGGAGGAGATAAGTCTTCTCAAAAAAAAGATATCGAAAAAGCTAAAAACATTTGGAACAGTATTAAAAACAATTGAAATGAAAACCTCAAAATTTAATATAGCAGAATATTTAGATAACGAAGATATGGTTGTTGAATATCTGAACACAGCTCTTGAAGAAGGAGGTAGTTCAGATTTGATTGTTGCAATTGGACACGTTGCGAAATCGATAGGTATGTCTAAAATTGCAGAAAAAACTGGAATGAGTAGACCCAGTCTTTACAAAGCCTTGTCAGAAGGCTCGAAACCACAGTTTGAAACCATAGTGAAAGTGCTGAAAGCTATTGGCGGACAAATCAAGATGAAACCAATATCTGCATAAAATTGCAGCTTAACTTAAGATTTGCTCTAATATCTTCTCCGTTATTAAATACGTAGGTTTTACACCGCTCGTGCCTAAACCACCAGAAGCTAAAGTGCTTCCAGTTTCTAATGGATTATCACTGGCATAATAGGCGTAACGGACTTTGATATTGGGTTTTATGTTTCCTCTTAAGCGTGCAGCAGCTTGAATGGCTTTTTGGTAATGCGCGCCTTCCATTTCAAGACCGATAACATCCCAAGTGGAGTCGTGAAAGAACTTAAGTAAATCCCGATTTTGAAGTGAAGTTCCCAAAACGGAAACCATAGTGCCGCCAAAAACATCAAGACCATGACCTTTGATGTCTTCTATTTTTAATTCATTCGTGAAAGGATAATTATCTGCGGTGCCTTCAAACAAATGCGCTTTTGGAATCATAATATCACCTTTTGCGCCTTCCAAAATTCCAGCCTTTCCCATAATAGAAATCGAATCGACATTGAGATATTTTGGTTTATTTGACATAGTTTTAAAAGGCTTTAATAGCTCGTCCATTGTTTCGTAGGCTTGTTCACCAAAAGCATAGTCCATAACTATAATAACAGGTGTGTTTTTATGCTGATCGGTTTTTGACATATCAAAAATTTGGACATCAATATTGGTTCCGCTTTGGTCTTTGATATAAATCATACCTTTTTTTAAGGCATAGGCTGTAACTTTATCCCTTAATTTTTGGTTGTCGCTATTGCTTAGAGCTTCATAAATTTCTAAATCAGATTTAGATTCACAAAACTCTTTTAAAGCGGGCTTGGCAAATAATGTATTCATCACCGAATGCATATTGGCACTGATGATATGCAACTCACGTTCTAATAAGCCATGCTTTTTAAGTGTAGATTTAATGGTATTAGCCCAAAGCTCTCCGTGAATATGATGACCTAAACGTTCTCTTAGAACAGGACTAAAGGTAATGATGCGTTTTTCACTTTCAATAAATTCTTCTAAAGCCAGCTTACCTAAATAATAGATAATTTTTAAAAACCGATGTTCGTCGTCTGGTGTTGCAAATTTAGCATAGACTTCATTGACTTCATGAAAAGTTCGCCCTAAAATATTGGCGGTGTGCGTTATAGCAACCTCTTTTTCTTTTTGTGACAGTTCAGGTTTTTTTATCGCCATTTTCAGTTTATCCCAGTCTCTTGTTAAATTATTGCCTTCATCGATAATGACGTTTTCCATAATTTTATGTGACTCAATAACCAAAAAAGTGAGATGAGTCAACACATCATAGATATCACTTCGACCGCGTGTAATCTCTATATTCATTTGTTCATCATCTATGCGGTAGCAATTACGTCTTCTTTTAAGCGGAATAATGGCTTTAAAATGAGAGTCGGCATAACCTTCATCGCTGGTTAAATTGATGAATTGGCACTGCTCAATGCCTAAAGGTAGTCTTTCCATCACATAAAGTAAACCGTTTAATTCTACTTTTGGTTCGGCTATACTGCCGTATATTTCTGGTCTTAAAGTCAGTAATGACTCTCTTAAGGTTTTTCCTGAAACCCCCATAGGTTTGTAGAATCCACGGATAAACAAATGCCGCATGGTGATGTAAATCCGTTCTATGGCTGCGGTGCTTTCTTGAGCACGATTTCTATGGTTATCAATATTTTTTTTCATTAATTAAGATTTTAAAAGTTTTGAAAGTTGCTCAGCAATTTTACGGTTATCTGACAATCTTGGTATTTTATTTTGACCGCCTAATTTTCCTATAGACTTCATATAAGCATTAAAACTTTCCGCTGGTAAACTTCTTATAACGATAGCCCTTAGCATTTTACCTTCGCGTAAATCCTTGTAATAGCTGTTTTGTTCTATCAAAGATTGGTCTATGGTTTCAGTAAATTGGTTGAGGTCTTTTGGCGGTTGATCAAACTCTATCCACCATTCGTGATAGGGTAAGCCTTTATCGGGATTGACTTGAGGCGCCACCGTAAATTCATTAATGCTACACTGGTGTTGTTGACAGGCGATTTTCATAGCATTTTCTACTTCGCTGCCTATCACGTGTTCACCGAAGGCTGAAATAAAGTGCTTAATTCTACCTGAAACTATAATTTTATAGGGTTTTAGGCTTGTAAATTGAATAGTATCACCAATATTGTATCGCCATAGGCCAGCATTTGTAGAAATAATTAAAACGTAATTTTGATTTATTTCAACTTCATCTAAACTGTAAACTTTGGGGTTGTCTTCAAAAAACTCTTCTGATTTTATAAACTCATAAAACATTCCTGAGTTGAGTTGTAACAGCATTCCTTTATCGTTTTGTTCATTTTGAAAGGCAAAAAACCCTTCTGAAGCCGGATACAGTTCAATACTACTGATTTTTCTTCCGATAAGTTTTTCAAATTTGGGGCGATAGGGTTCGTAATTCAAACCGCCATAAATGAAGAGTTCGAGATTTTTGAACAAATCTCCAATGGGTTTACCAGAAGCGTCTTTCAATTTTTCAAAATAAGTTTGCACCCAAGACGGTATACCACTTATTACCGTCATATCTTGATGGATAGTTTCTTTGACAATGGCATTAACCTTGGTTTCCCAGTCATCGATACAATTAACTTCCCAACTTGGTAAGCGGTTTTTCTGAAGATAAGACGGCACAAAGTGTGCTACTATTCCAGACAACCGACCCGTTTTTATACCATTGGTTTCGCTCAATTCTGGACTGCCCTGTAGAAAAATCATTTTGCCATCGACAAATGCGGTGTTTCCTGTTTCAGCAATGTAACTCAATATGGCATTTCTCGCTGCTTGGATATGCGTTGGCATAGAGTCTTTAGTCAATGGAATATATTTTGCTCCACTCGTTGTGCCTGATGTTTTTGCAAAGTATAAAGGCAAACCAGGCCATAAAATGTCTTTTTCGCCATCAACCACTCGATCAACGTAAGGTTTTAGCTGTTCATAATCTCTAATGGGCACTTGCTTTGCGAAATCTTTAGGCGTTTGAATATTTTTAAAGTTGTGGTCTTTACCAAAGGCAGTATCTTTAGCTTTAGTCGTCAAATTTTTAAACACTTTTTGTTGTGTTTCAATAGGATTGTTAGCCCAACGATTAATTTGTCGGCGCGTCCATTTGGCGTAAATTCCTGCAGCAAAAGATTTTAAAGACATCAATTAAAATTTATAAATTCTTCGGGGTTAATTGGGTTACCATCGCTCCACAATTCAAAATGTAAATGCGTCCCCGTAGAAAGTTCACCTGTATTGCCCGTTAAAGCAATTACTTCACCGGAGGTGACAAAATCACCTTGTTGCTTGAGCAGTGAAGCATTGTGCTTATAAACTGAAATGAGCGAAAATTTATGTTCTATAATAATCACATAACCCGTCTCAGCAGTCCATTCAGAAAAAATCACACGTCCGTCTGCAACTGATTTTACTGATTGGTTTTTATCTGTTGCTATATCTACGGCATAATGTTTAGTTTTAGTATTAAAACCATCGGAAATGATTCCCTGAACAGGAGGGAATAAGGTGAAATCACCATCAAAGACAGCCTGTTGAAAGACATTAAATTTGTCTTCTTGCTCGACTTCAGCCCTTAGTAATGAATCTTTTTTGCTCGGCATTAATTCTGACTTATCTACAGAAACAGGTTGGCCCTCTTCTACCTCTTCTTTATTAAAAGCGATTGTGTCTGTTTCGCCTTTTAATACCATTCTTAAACTATTAAAGTAAGCATTTTTGGTTTCTACTAC
This sequence comes from Mesohalobacter salilacus, assembly GCA_003931895.1. Classification (GTDB taxonomy): domain Bacteria; phylum Bacteroidota; class Bacteroidia; order Flavobacteriales; family Flavobacteriaceae; genus Psychroflexus. The sequence continues at coordinate 102,727 of RRZV01000017.1, read as the reverse complement.
CTGTTCTAACGAGTCAATTTGTATATTAAGTTTTGTGGCTTCTGTTTTAAAATTTGTGGTTGTGTATCCAGGGATGTAAGATTTAAGAGGCGTATAAACAATTAGTGCTGAGGTTAGGGCAATAACGATAATGGTTGATAAAATCACTAACGCAATGACATATAACCTGTTGATTTTAAAAGAAACCCGTTCTTCGAAGGTATCCTCGTTGAGAACAACCAAACGATAGCGATGCAAAAGTTTTTTTACAATTTTGGTTTTTTTCTTTGCCATACTTTATCCTAAGACTTACAAAGATAGAATAAACTTTGGTGTGAAAAATATAAGAGTTTTTGAATTTAGTTGATTTTAAAACTTCAATTATTATTTTACAGAAACATATTTTGAATTCTTATCATAAAACCGCCAGGGTAAGTTTGCATCTTCTTCTGCATAGTCAATGCCAACTCTTGTGGTTTCTATAATATCATTTGAACGATTTTTTGTTTTTTCAATCCAGATTTCATTTGAACATACCGATTTTTGATTATGGTTTTTATGAAGTCCAAGTGCCTGTGAGACATTGCCAGGTCCTGAAGTCAACGTTTTATCTAATTTAGATTTATTTCTACGATATTGCATGACTTCAATGCCATTTTCTGGTTCGAAAGCCCTGATCAAAATAGCATCGGCATTGCCTTTGGTATTGGTTACAATATTAAACAAATGATGAATACCATAACACAAATAAATGTAGGCGATACCTCCAGGCTCATACATTACTGAAGTGCGTTTGGTAAATCGGCCCAAATGCGCATGACAAGCTTTGTCGTTTTGTCCTGCATAAGCTTCTGTTTCAGTGATAATGCCAGATGTGATTTGATCATTGATTTTTGTAGAAAGCCGACATCCTATTAGTTTTCTGGCAAGCTCAACAACATCATCTGTTTGAAAAAATGAAGGTTTTAATATATTTGAAGCCATACAATTAATGTTGATTCATTTTTACTATTTTTAAGCATTAAATTCTTAAAATATTAAATATGCAAAATTCAGAAGATCCTTTCGTTAAAAAATGGAAAAAAGTTAGAGAAAAAGGTTTATTAAAGCACTTGATATCTACTGGTTTGAGTTTTGGTATCTTACTCTTTGTTGTTTTAACCGCCTGGAATTACTTTGTATCAGAACAAAGTTATGAAACCACTTATGAATTTTTGATTCAACTTTTAATAACCATTGTTTTTGGTGGTGGATTGTATGCTTTAATTACTTGGTACTTAAATGAATATATTTATAAAAAGAAGGTAAAGCAGAAATAAAATATATACAATAACTAATTTAGTTTACTTTTAACTTGGAGTATTTGCCTACGCCACTTTCTTAATTAAATCAAAACACGGGCATTTTTTACATCGTTTTTTTTCTGCCTTTTTATACTTTTTACAGCACTTTTTTTTGACCTTTCCTAAAGTGTTTACGCCTTCTTCCGAAAGCTTTTCTAATCTCTTTTTTCTATGTTTTATGTTATTCTTCTTACCCATTAAAATTAATATATACAAATATAATTATATGTAATTAATCTAAATAAGTTTAATGTAGATAAAATTGTATAAAAATGATTTTGGGCATTTATTCTAAGTTATCAGCTGCAGAATTGATATTTAATTGCTGAATATCCCTATCAAACAAATACAACCCGCCTTTGTCATCGCCAATCATATTAACTTTATCGAGAATAGTTCGGGCTGTGGCTTCTTCTTCAATCTGTTCAGCGACATACCATTGTATAAAATTGTGTGTAGCATAATCCTTTTCCTGCAAAGAAATATGAACCAACTCATTGATACTTTGAGATACAGAAATTTCATGCTCAAGAAGGTTTTCAAATACAGCCTTGAACGATGAAAACTCTACATTTGGTGCATTGAGTTCTGAAATATGAGCATGACCACCGCGTTCATTCACAAATTTGATAAGCTTAAGCATATGCTCGCGCTCTTCGTCAGAATGGTCATACATGAAATTTGATATTCCCTCAAGTCCTTTTACTTCTGCCCAAACCGCCATAGCGAGATAAATTTGAGAGGATTCTGCTTCAATTCGAATTTGCTTATTTAAGGCCTTTTCAATAGATTTTGATAACATAACTTATGAGTTTTATCTAAATTTTAAATATTGTAAATATATTATTGTTCGAATATAACGATAGTTTTTGTTAAGACTGGTGATTATTTAACTTCTGTCTTTAAAACAAATTTACAGTAATAGCGATTAAAATAATGTCTTCTTGACTTCACGGTGCAAAAAATAGCCTGTAACTATTGTTGATAATACATCGGCAAGGGCAAATGAAATCCACACCCCAAACTCATCATAGAATTTAGGGAGAATAAGTAATAGCGGAATAAAGAAAAAACCTTGTCGTGTCAAGGTTAATAAAAATGCAGGCTTGGCTTTACCAATAGCCTGAAAATATGCTGAGCCAATCAGTTGAATAGATACGATAGGAATAGCCGCAAACACCCAACGCATAGCTGAGGGCGTTTGAGCTATAATTTCTGCGTCATCTGTAAATGCCCTGACGATAGGTTCTGCAAATATCATAATGCCAGCAAATACAAATAAGCCTAAACCTGAAGCGTAAAGTATAGCTTTATTGATACTTTCTCGAACCCTCGATTTAAGCTCTGCACCGTAATTATAACCAGCAATAGGTAAAAACCCTTGGGTTACGCCTAACACAGGAAATAAAGCAAACATCAACATTCTTGCAATAATGGCATAGGTGGTTACACCTGCTTCACCACCGAGTTTAAATAAAATATTATTGAGTAATAAATAAGTCACACTAACCACAGCTTGCCTGGCTAAGGTTACAAAGCCTAACTCACTGATTTCTCTTAAAATATCGGCTTTTATACCAAAATGAGAAAAACTAATTTTGAGTTCTGAGCGTTTAGATAGAAAAAACCAAATGATAAAAGCCAAGCACAAGCCATAAGAAATCGTACTTGCCCAAGCGGCGCCGTGCATCCCCATATCAAAACCTTTGATTAAAATAAAGTCTAAAGTGAGGTTTCCAATGGATGGAATAATCATTGCAATCATTGCAAACTTGGGTTTGCCTTCTGCACGAATCACTGTATTACCCATCATGCATAAAGCCAATAATGGCACGCCATAAAGCACAATTTGATAGTAAATTTTAGCTGGTGCAAATATTTCGCCTTTACCGCCAAAAGCCGGAATTAAATCATTGACGAAAACTAAGCCAAAAGTGACCATACTTATGGTCAAAATTAAAGTAATGGTAATTTGGTTACCGAAAGTGGTTAAGGCCTTGTCTTTATTGTCAGCCCCTAAAGCTCTTGAGATAATGGAAGACCCACCAATACCAATTGCCATACCCAGAGCGGCTATAAAAAAGGAAATGGGCAGCACCACATTTATGGCGGCAATAGCAACCGAGCCTATCCAATTTCCGACTAAAATGGTATCGACCAAAATATTGATAGACATCACTAAAATGCCAATAGAAGCTGGCACGGATTGTTTTATCAATAATTTGCCGATGGGTTTTTCGCCTAATTCTGTAGAGCTTAGGCTTCTCATGCTGTCTGTGGGTTTGGTTGATTTTGTGTCGCCCATTCGTCTATCCAACGACTTAAAGTTTTAACCCAATCTTGTCTGTCGTTTAAACACGGAATACACGTGAAATCTTCTCCTCCATTTTCATGAAATATTTCTTCACCCTCCATGGCAATTTCTTCTAAGGTTTCTAAACAATCAGAAACAAAAGCTGGGGTAACAATCGCCATGTTTTTTGTTCCCTCGAGAGCCAATTTTTCGATGGTTCTGTCGGTGTATGGTTTTAACCAAGGGTCAAAGCCTAATCGAGATTGAAATGAAGTGCTGTATGTGCCTTCCTTAAGTTTTAGGGTTTGAGCCACCAATCGAGTAGTTTCATAGCATTGATGACGGTAACAAAACTGGTGGGCTTTAGATGGTGTTTGACAACAACTACCATCAATTTTACAATGTGATTTGGTGACATCGCTTTTTCTGATATGTCGCTCTGGGACACCGTGATAACTAAACAAAAGGTGGTCGTAATCTAAGCCCTTAATTTTTTCGTAGATACTGGCCGACAACACATTGACATAGTCAGGATGATTGTAAAACGGTGGCACAACCGTAAAATTGATGTTGGGGAAAAACTCGTCTCTTAATTCTTCTGCAAGAACCAATATGGTTTCTGTCGTAGCCATGGCAAATTGCGGATAAAGTGGTAAAAGCAAAACTTCGTCTACGCCTTTATCGTGCAACTCTTTTAAACCTTGATGGATTGATGGTTCGCCGTAGCGCATAGCTAAAGCAATTGGGACTTGGGTAAAAGAATCTATTTTTTCCTGAAGCCGTTCAGACAAAACAATTAAAGGCGAACCTTCGTCCCACCAAATTTTTTTATAAGCTTTTGCCGATTGTTTAGGACGCGTATTGAGAATGATTCCTTTAACTAAAATGGCTCTTAAAATATAAGGCAAATCTATCACACGCTCATCCATTAAAAATTCGCCCAAGTAACGTTTAACGTCTTTGGGGTCTGTAGATTTTGGCGAGCCCAGATTTACCATCAAAACACCTTTCATATCAAAAATTTTATTCAAAGTTAAAACAAGCCTGACAAACAATCATTAAATAAAAATGAATGTTTACAAAAAGAAATTCCAAACCAGTCCAAACCGAATCACCGCATCGCGATAGGGATAATTGGGCGCAGAAAAACTGGTATTGGTTTCAAAAAGCGTGGTTAAATTTTCGTATTTCAAATAAATTCGTGCTTGCCTGACTTTTATATTAAAGAAAAAATCAACAGTGTAAAAATCGTCAAGTTCTTCAAAATCTTGCACAACAAATTCAGCTAAAATCGGGTCATAAGCATTGGCATTGTAACCTGTAAAGTATTTAAAGTTGAATCCGGTTTGTAAGAACAAGGCTTTTTTAAACCAACGGTCAGTGTAAAATAAAGTTTGGCGCGTCACCAAATCGGGCACTCTAAAAACATCTTCACCGTCTAAAACATTTTGATACATCACCGTGTTGGCCAGAGAAAATTTGCCGTATTTAAAGGTTTTTTCAAACTTTAGCTTTAAATATCTCACCTCTGTATCAGATTGAAAAGGTCTGACTAAAGAATCTGCCGCTGCATTAGTAATAGGATTATCTATAAAACCAAAATAGGCATAATCTTGAATTTGAGTGATTGACGCATCGAGTTTCCCAAATTTTTCTGAATTTATTTCAGCTTGCAAATATTGGGTTTTGACATTATCAAAGTCATTAAACCAATTGTAGTTTTGATAATCACTTTGGTTTAAAAGCTTGTTATAGTTTGGGGCATGAGAATTAATATTCAAACGCGCTGTAGCTTTCAAATCTTTTGAAAATTGATAGTCAGCTTGGGACTTGATATAATTGCCGTCAAAGTCGCCTGAGAAATTATATTGGACATCGCCTTGAAGCTTAAACGCTCCGATTTGACCTTTATAAGACCCACCTGCAGCTATAATATCACCCTGAAGTCGATTAGGGACAACACTGTTATCTCCTATAAAAACTGATGAATAGCCATAATTATAATCGGTATGAGAAACATTAAATTCAAAGATACCAAGCGGATTGATTTGGTAACTCACGCCTAAAGTATTAGTCACATCTTGAAATTCGACTTCCGTAAAAAGATTTTGGGTTTCTAAAGCTTGCCCAAATAAATCAGAGGCTCGAGATTGTTCGTAACGAAAAGTTTTGTCTTTAAAAAAGAGTTGGTGCTTCAACTTGATTTGACCATTTTGAGTAGAATCATTGCCTTTTCTGAGTTTGTAGAAATGATCTACTAAAAAACGTCGTCCCACAAACTTATTTTCAGCATCTTCAAATTGAACATCTAAAGATGGTCGATTTTCAAACTCGGGATCGCCGCTTACAAATTGTTGTCTCGCTGTAGGCGTGAGTCCGCCATTTTCTTCAATAGTAAAATCTTGTGAAGTGAAATGGGTTTTGAGGCAGTAGCGATCATTTTTTGTGCTGTACGCCACGCCGACTCTAAAGTGTCCATTAGATGTCCCTGAGTGTACATACTTCCCTAAAGACCTTAAACCTTTATAGGCAATATAAAAGTTAAACCGCTTGGTAAAATTACTCGTGAAAGACGCATCAAGGTTTTGACCTTGTTCAAAAGTGGTTTTAAAATACAAGTCAGTATAAGGCGTTGGTACATAAAAATGATTGATGTCCTCAGCTTCAATATAATAAAAGCGTCTTGCCTGAGCGCCAAATTGCGGTCTGAGATGAACTTTATCAAACGAATAGCCTAGACTATTGTAAGTTTGCCCAATATTATGAAACGGCAAAAGTTCAAAATCATCTTTACGCAGATAATTGTATTTGTAGGCCTTTTGAATAGTTAAGCTCGTGTCAGCCGTAATGGTGTCATTTCTTGACGTAATGATTTTGTATTGGTCTATTGGTGGACGCTCTTTGGTTTCTTCAACCGACTGAGTATCTTCAACATTTTGATTGGTGTTACGGTTACCTGTATTAGCTCGCCTCAGCTCTCTGACTTGGGCCATCGAACTCATTATACACATCAAACCAATAAAAAGGAAAAGTTGTTTCATTAAACCCACTAATTCTGTGCAAAAGTATCATTTTTTCGATGAACTTTTTTACTTTTAAGTTTTTGTATAACGCAAAAAGTCTTAGCTTATTGAAAAACTCAAAAACCATAGAACACTATTTTAAACGCTTTTTCCCGTCGCCGTTTAGTATTGCTGTGATACTGACCTTTGTGGTTATGCTATGGGCGAGTTTAAATATGAGTCAAGGTAGCTTTTCTGAAAATTTTATAGACGTGCTAAGCTATTGGGAAAATGGCATTTGGAACCAAAGCCTGTTGGTGTTTGCCTATCAAATGATGTTGATATTAGTTTTGGGCCACATTTTAGTGCTGAGTCAACCTATGCAAAAGTTACTTGATATCTTGACTGCGCCTATAAATTCAACGGCCAAAGCTTTAGTTGTTGTTACGGTTTCTACCATGTTTATGGCGTTTTTAAATTGGGGTTTAGGTTTGATCTTTGGAGCAATTTTGGTGAGGAAAATTGGAGAGTCTTCTGCAGAAAAAGGCTTTAAACTCAATTATCCATTACTCGGTGCTGCGGGCTATATCGGGCTTATGGTTTGGCACGGTGGTTTGAGCGGCTCAGCACCTTTAAAAGTTGCAGAGAGTGGACATTTGGCGAGTTTAAGTCAACTTACGGTTCCAGACTTTCTATCCACCAGCGATACCATTTTAAGTGTTGAAAATCTTTTCATTTTTGGATTATTGCTTTTGCTTATGCCACTGCTGTTTTTGGTTTTAAATCGGAGGTCTAAATCAATTTTAAATATTGATTTTACGGGTTCTAAAACTAAATCAAAACCCAATCAAGAGCAGATTATTAGGTTTGAAAAAAGTCGTTGGCCAGCGCTAATTTTTGGAATTTTGGTGCTTTTAGCCTTTGTGGTTCAGTATAAAGAGATGCTTTTAAGTTTAAGACTGACGCCCAATATGCTGAATTTTTTGATGTTGGGCTTAGCGTTTATTTTGCACGGTAATTTCCATGAGTTTTTAAAAGCCCTTAAAACCTCAATTGGTGATGTCAGCGGAATTTTAATTCAATTTCCTTTGTATTTTGGTATCATGGGTGTGATGAAAGATAGCGGATTGGCGATAAATATTGCTGAATTTTTTGTGAGTATTTCAACAACCGAAACCCTTCCAATATTTACATTCATGAGTGCAGGTTTACTCAATATTTTTGTGCCAAGTGGTGGCGGACAATGGGCGATTCAAGGCCCAATTATTATTGAATCGTCTAGTCAACTCAATGTGCCTTTACCTAAAATGGTTATGGCCATGGCTTATGGCGATCAAATTACCAATATGTTGCAGCCTTTTTGGGCCTTGCCTTTGCTGGCTATAACCAAACTGAAAGCTTATCAAATTTTGCCTTTTACCTTTTGGATGTTTGTTATCGGGAGTTTGATTTTTATTTTTGGATTGGTTTTTATTTATTAGCCTATGGTGTTTTTGACTTCAGAATTGTGGTTTCCGCCCCCAAACAAAGCAGATGAATCTGGTATTTTGGCGGTTGGTGGCGACTTGTCTGCTGAACGGTTATTGTTGGCTTATCGCAACGGCATTTTTCCTTGGTATAATGAAAGCGAACCCATTTTGTGGTGGTCGCCAGACGAACGTATGGTCATGTTTCCTAAAAACCTCCACATTTCAAAATCAATGCGACCGCTTTTAAACCAGAATAAGTTTGAAGTGACATTCAATCAAGCTTTTGAGCAAGTGATTAAGGCTTGTGCATCAACGCCCCGTGAAGGTCAAAACGGGACTTGGCTCAGCGATGACATGATAAACGCTTACATCAATTTACACAAGAAAGGCTATGCCCATTCTGTTGAAGCTTGGCAGGACGGTAAATTGGTTGGCGGTTTATATGGGATTTATTTAAAATCTTGTGGTGTGTTTTGTGGTGAAAGTATGTTTGCTCTCCAAAGCAATGCTTCGAAATATGCTTTTATTAAGATGGTGGAGCATTATAAAACTTTAGGTTTAAAGCTCATTGACTGTCAAATTCACACGCCACATTTAGAGCGACTTGGTGCGGAGCTGATAGATCGAGATGAGTTTTTAAAAGTTTTGCGCAATAATTAATTCCTGTACGATTTCCATTTTTAGTGAGAATGGTACTCGCTCGCATTTTATGGAATCTCAAGAAGTTTTCTTACCGCAAGGGTCGCAAAGAAGTGCGCAAGGTTCGCTAATAAGGAAATAGAGTTTTAATTTACTAAGTTTTTCAAAACACTTTAGCGAAACCTCTTGTTTGAAAATTAGAAAACTTTTGCGGGATTCTTCGGCTTAGGGATTGAGGCTTTGTTGGAGCTCTTGACACGCTAAAAAGCGTGGCAAAGCGACTGCCGAAAGCCCGACGCTGACGACAGTCAGGGTAAGCCCCAAAGCTTAATCAAACTTTACTCGATAGACCAATGCTGCATCGTTTTCGTCTTTGCAAAGCAATGCAAAACCTTTTCGGGTTTTATAACTGTCTGTAATCTGTTGTCCGTATATCGGGAAGCCTTCTATGATTTGTCCTGATTTATCTAAAACATAAATTTTTTGGGTTTGCGTGTCGGCAATGCCAATGCGATTGGCTTGAATAAACGGTTGAGTGTAAACACCATAAGGCAGCTCCGTTGTTGATTTATTGATATGTAATTGGTTTTCTGACATGCTAACAAGCAAATCTGCGTTGGCTGTAAATTTTGGATTAATCCAGTTTTTGTTATCACGACTTACCTTGCCATTTTGATCGATTTTAAGGATTTGACCTTCGTTGTTTACTGAAACAAAAGATTTGTAGTGTTCAAACCATTCGTTGGTTGTGTGGTTTAAATCTTCTGAAATATCTATTCTTGATTGACCTGTTCGGCTCAATATGTGGAGTTGACCTGATTCTTCTTGAGCTAAAATGTAGTCTTTACGGCCAATTCTAATGTGTTTCATGGGGTAGGCCAGCGGTGTTTTGGTTTTTTTGAATTTGAATCCTCTCACGCGTTTGCCTTCCTTGTTATACATTCTAATTTTATTACCCATCACGACTACAAAACGATAGCGACCATTTTTATCATAGTCAAAGACGGAAAGTTCTTGCGTGATTTCATTTTTAAATTCCATCGGAAACGGCGAAACCTCGTTACCATTTTTATCTAAAACATAAACTTTATTTTGAGTTGCAAACACTAATTGAATTCTTGTGTTTTGATAAATATCGATGCTGCTGATTCTACCTACTATTGGAGTCTCAAGTTGCTTAGTCCAAATGGGATTACCTTTAGTGTCTACAAGATGAAGCTTGTTGTTAACATCTTGATAAACAACGTCTTGTTGTCCTGTGCGCCAGTTTTTAAAAAATTGAGGCGAAGTTATCATGGGGCTTTCAGATTTTATTCTGATAACTTGTTCAATGTTTACAGGGTTAGCATCTTTTGGAGTTTGCTTTTGTAAAATATTAAAATACGCAAAGTCATCTTCTACAATAAGTTGAGAGAGTAAAAGCTCATGTCTTGTCCAATCAATGGACTTTAAATTCTTTTTATAGTCAGGGTTTGACTGGTTTTCCATGAAATTTTTCTGATGATTTAAGGCCGTGAACCATAAAACATGACTTTGAGTGTTGAGAGATTCTAAATGATTTGAATAGTTAACTTGTTGAGCCAATACATTTTGGTTGTTAATTTGAATTATGATATCCTCAAGAACCTCTAAGTTTTTTGAGCCTACAATCATATCTTGATATACCATAAAGTAATTAAAGTCATATTTAGAGATGATTTTACTGAACCGACGCTTAGAAGATATGGCATTGTTGAGGCTGAATATTTCAGTAGCATTAAAGGTTTTAAGTGGTTGAGCTTCTTTTTTTAAAGCTTCAAATGTTTGATCTATATTTTTAGAAACTATTGCTATAGCTTGACCATTGTTGAGTTTGATGCTGGCTAATTCTTTAATATTATACCATAAACTGTCATTAGTTGGTGTTTGCACCACAACGCTTTTGTCAGCAAATAGTTTTTTATAGTCTGAAACTAAAATACTTGTTGCACTTATAAAATGGCTTGGAATAACTTCGGCCACAAAAGATTTTTGTGATTCCACATTTGATAGCTGTTTCCAATCTTCTTGGTTATCATCGTTTTTAAAAATAATACCACTAAACAACATTTCGCTTTCATTGACATTTAAATCAAAGCCTATAAAATTTGTCAAATTAAGTATGCGTTCGGGTACGGTTTTTTTAAAAAAAGTTTTAGAAATTTCAGTAAACCTTTCAGTATTAACAATCAATGAGGGAGAATCATTGGATAGGATGTCTAGATATTTTTTAATTGGAGAAGTGATTTGAACTTCACTTTTATAATTTCTAATAATGTTTTCTACAATAATTTTAGAATTACTTAAAACAGTATGTTGACCTAACTCCGTCAAATAAAAGGATTGGTCTTTGGTTTGAAAGCTTTTAATATCTGTATTGTCGTATTTATAGGATTGTTTTGATTCAGTTTTAAATTGAACTTCACTTTTAGATTCAAAAATTAAAGTTTTAACTAATTTGTCTTTACCAAGAATGTTATATGACCATAGCACCTCGTTGGGAATATCTATAATGCTTTCAAAGGCTTTAGTAGAAAAATAGTTGAGAATGGGGTTATCTTTATATTTTGATAAAAAAGCTTGATTTTTAATTGTGTTCTGCCACTCTGCGTTATCGTATAACTTCATAATAACTGCAGCTTCAGGCGGAATGAGTTGGTCAATTTCAGCTTTTGGGACTTTGCTTTGCTGACAACTGATTAAAAAAGCTGAAATAAATAGTATAATATATATTTGAGTAAATGTGTGTTTTGGTTTCATAATTAGCTTAAAATTCAAAACTTAATTGATCGGGTAAAAGTTTGAAACTCATTCTATGATAAGGCGTGGTTCCAAATGTTTTTATAGCATTTCTGTGACTCGTGGTTGGGTAGCCTTTATTTTTATGCCAATTGTATTCTGAATGTTTTTCATGCAGTTTAGCCATGATGTCATCTCTATAGGTTTTGGCTAAAACGGAGGCCGCAGCGATGTTCATATACTTGCCATCTCCTTTGATTATACATTCATGGTCGATATTTTTATAGGGTTTAAAGCGGTTGCCGTCTACTTGTATGAATTCAGGTTTAGGATCCAATTGATTGATAGCATTATGCATCGCTAAAATAGAAGCATTAAGGATATTGATTTCGTCTATTTGATCTGGTAAAACATGAGCAACGCCAAAACATAGCGCCTCACGTTCTATGATTGGTCTTAATACTTCTCTTTTTTTAAGCGACAATTGTTTAGAGTCATTAAGCCAGTCATGCGAAAAATTTGAAGGCAGAATTACTGCGGCAGCGGTAACAGGTCCGGCAAGACAGCCTCGGCCAGCCTCATCCGTTCCGCATTCTAATCTATCGGCAATGATGCGATGTTTTAACATGGCTTAAAATTACAGTTTTTGTATAAAAAAAAGCAGCAAATCAAAAAGACTTACTGCTTTGTAAAAGAACAATATCTAAAATTACTTATTGTCTTCATATCGTTTAGATACTTCATCCCAATTAATGACATTAAAAAACGCCTCAATATAGTCAGGTCTTCTGTTTTGATAGTTGAGGTAATAGGCGTGTTCCCAAACATCAAGACCTAAAATTGGCGTTCCAGCACAACCTACATTTGGCATTAGCGGATTATCTTGGTTTGGTGTGGAACATACTTCTACGCCACCACCTTCATGAACCGTTAACCATGCCCAACCAGAACCAAACTGAGTTGCTGCAGCTTTTGAAAAAGCTTCTTTAAAACTATCGAAAGAACCAAATGATTTATCAATAGCTTCTGCTAAAGCACCCGAAGGTTTTCCGCCGCCGTCTGGTGACATAACTTTCCAGAATAGTGAGTGATTGTAGAACCCACCACCATTATTTCTTACTGCAGTATTAGATAAATCTAAATTTGACAAAATATAATCAATAGATTTGTCATCGAGTTCTGAGCCTTCTATTGCTGCATTCAATTTTTTGGTGTAGCCAGCATGATGTTTGCCATGGTGAATTTCCATAGTTTTAGCATCAATATGTGGCTCAAGTGCATCATGAGCATAATCTAAATCAGGTAATTTAAAAGACATAATAAAATATTTTTGAGTTAATATGCTCAAAATTAATCATTATACTTAAAATGTAAGTTTTTTTACTGTTATAAAAAGCTTAAAACCTTTAGTATTTTTGATTCTATTTTTTGAATATGCTTTAATACATTTGTTTAAGACAAAAACCTTATGAAAACCCCTGTTTATATTAACGAAGTGAGTTCTATTTCTGCTTTAGGTTCAACTCCGGCAGAAGTTTGGGTAAACTATAAAAAGGCAAAAGCCAGATTTGAAGAACGGTGTTTTCATAACACTAAAGTCATGGTTTCAGCTTTATGCAAAAATGATGAAGAAGTATTAGAGCATATCAGAACAGAACGCAAATTATACAATAAGCTTGACAAATCGGCTTTGATGGCGGTTTATGTCGGGCGACAATTGTTTCAAAAGACCAATAATAATTTATCACAATATGGAATTAACGTAGGTTCATCACGCGGAGCAACTCAAACTTTTGAACGTGCACATCAAAATTATTTAGAAAACAAAGAAGTTCCATTAATGACTTCACCAACCACCACTTTAGGAAATATTGCTACAAGTGTTGCGCAAGACCTTGGCTTAAAAGGTCCAGCGGTTAGTCATTCTATAACTTGCTCATCCGCCTTACACGCTTTGCTCAATGCTATTGCTTTTATTCAATCAGGCCTAGTTTCAGATTTTATTATAGGAGGTACTGAAGCTCCTTTAACAGGCTTTACCGTAGCACAAATGCAAGCTTTGAAACTTTATTCTAAACATCTTAATCAACAGCCTTGCCAAAGTTTAAATTTCAAAAAATCTGAAAATACACTTGTCTTAGGTGAAGCTGCTTGCCTTGCAAGCCTGAGCTCATTACCACAAACGGGTGCTGTAAAAGTTAGCGGCATAGGTTATGCCACCGAAAATATAAAACACAGTGTAGCACTGTCTTCTGAAGCTAAATGTTTAAAAGAGGCTATGAGTATGGCCTTAAGCTCGGCCAATCTTAAAACTGTTGATGTAGTTGTCATGCACGCTCCCGGCACAATAAAAGGTGATGAATCTGAGTTGAACGCCATTAAAAATACATTTGAGACCATACCGGCTTTAACTACAAACAAATGGCTTCTTGGTCATAGCTTTGGAGCATCTGGCGCTATGAGTCTTGAAATGGCTGTGATGATGCTAAAAAATAATACATTTATCGCTAATCCCTTTTATACGAATTACGCATTGCCAAACCAAATTAAAACCGTCATGATTAATGCTGTAGGCTTTGGCGGTAATGCTGTGAGTGTAATTTTAGGTGACGTTTAACAAAATTAATTTGATCAAGGTTAAAAATAAAATCCTGTTCAAAACAATTAACAACTGATGTTTTAAGTTAGAAAACTTTAATTTAACTATTTTAGGGACTGAAATTTAGGTCACTGAATAGAGTCAAAGTCGCCTTCTTCCAGGTATTTCAAAATATGCCCAGTAATGAAATCAATCTGCTCTTCATCTAATTCCGTATGCATAGGTAATGACAGGACTTCTTCTGAAAGTTTGTTGGTGACTTTAAAATCTTCATCAATATAACGACTATCTTTATACGCCTTTTGTTCATGTAATGGAATAGGATAGTAAATACCGTGTGGAATATTCTGAGATTTTAAATACTCCGCTAAACCATCGCGCTTACCGTCTTTGATTTGCAAAGTATACTGGTGAAATACATGACAAGAACAAGTATCACAAATACCTAAAGCTTTATTCTCGCAGGGTCTATTGGTTTTAGCCGATGGCGTGACGATATCTTTATGATTTTTTAATGCTTCGGTGTAAGCTCTCGCAGCTTTTTGACGTCTGGAATTGTATTCATCAAGTTTTGGTAATTTAGCTTTTAGAACAGCAGCCTGAAGCGAATCTAATCTCGAATTGACTCCAACCACATCATGATGATAACGTTCATACATGCCGTGATTGACTATACCACGAATAGTATGTGCCAACTTATCATCGTTAGTAAAAATTGCTCCACCGTCACCGTAACAGCCCAAATTTTTTGAAGGGAAGAACGACGTTGCAGAGACGTGACCTATAGTTCCTGTTTTCTGAGAAGAGCCATCTTTGTAGTGGTAAGAAGAGCCAATGCCTTGTGCGTTATCTTCAATTACATAAAGTTGATGTTTTTGAGCAATATCCATAATCGCCTCCATATTGGCCGCATGGCCAAACAAGTGAACAGGAACAATGGCTTTTGTTTTTGACGTTATGGCCTTTTCAATCGCTTCTGGAGATATATTAAAAGTATCTTCTTTCACGTCAACCAAAACAGGAGTCAGCTGAAGCAATGCAATAACTTCAACTGTTGCTGCAAATGTAAAATCTGCTGTAATCACTTCGTCTCCTGGCTGTAGTCCTAATCCCATCATGGCGATTTGTAAAGCATCGGTGCCATTTGCGCACGGAATGACGTTTTTAACATCGAGATATTTTTCAAGATTAGCTTGAAATTGATGAACATAAGGACCATTAATAAATGCAGCATTGTCCATAATTTCTGCAAAAGCGGAATTGATGTCGTCTTTTATGGCTTCACGCTGACCAACAAGGTCAACCATTTGTAGTTTTTTCATAAAGGTGTATTGAGTGTCATTGTAACAAAATTACTAAATATAAATGGGTTTCAGGCGAATTCTTTATTTTAGCCTTTTAATCCTTTTAGAATATATAATTATTCTACATTATGAGATGGATTTATAATTTTCTTATCAATGGTTTTCAAATATTGTTACCCATTTTAGGCCTATTTTTTAAACGCCTTAAAACCTTTCGTTTAGAAAGACAACATACCAATAAAGAATTAGAAAATTTTATAGCCCAAAACCAATCGCCTATCATTTGGGTTCATGTGGCTTCTCTCGGCGAATACGAGCAAGTGGTGCCCGTTATCAAAGCCTTAAAACCTCATTTTAAAACTCATCAATTTCTACTGAGTTTTTTTTCTGACTCAGGATATCGCATCAAAAAGAATAAATCCATAGCCAATTTTGAAACCTATTTACCCTTAGATACCAAAAGTCAATCTCAAGATTTTGTCAATCTCATTAAACCCCAATTTGCCATTTTTGTAAAATACGATATCTGGCCAAATTTTTTAAGAGAACTCAACAAACAGCACATCAAAACGTTTATAGTGGCCGCAAGATTTCGACCACAACAGGTTTATTTTAAAGCCTATGGTCGGTTTTTTAAGCAAGCATTAAAAAGTTTTCAACATATTTTTGTGCAAGATCAAACTTCTGGACATTTGCTTAACAGCATCAACTACACCTCTTGGACACATACAGGAGATACGCGATATGATAGAGTTTACCAGCAACTCAATCAAGATAACAAACTTGATTTTATGGAAGATTTTAAGGAGAATAAGCAGTGTATGGTTTGTGGAAGCACTTGGCCAGAAGATGAAAAAGTATTGTTAACAACCCTAAACGATAAAACCCTTAAACTCAAATTTGTCATTGCACCCCATCAAATCAAAACTGAAGCCATAGACCAATTTCAAAAACAACTTCAAAAATCCAGCATCAAATATTCAGAAATTAAAACCCAAGACTTATCCCAATTCGATGTCTTGATTTTAGACACCGTTGGCTTGCTCACAAAAGTCTATGCCTATGCTGACATTGCTTATGTCGGTGGTGCCATGGGTAAAACAGGTCTGCATAATATTTTAGAACCTGCTGCTTTTGGCGTTCCGATTATTATTGGACCCAACTATGACAAATTCCCTGAAGCCAAAGCCCTAAAACAAAAAGGCGGTTTGGCTGTGGTTAGCAAGACTTTAGAGCTCCAAAATATAGTCCGTAAACTGAATGATGAACAAAAATTTAAAACTAAAATGAGTAAAGCGGCCTATGATTTTGTTCAAGATAAAAAAGGAGCAACAGCTTTAACTTGTGAAGGGATTTTACAAAACTTAATACATTAAAATAATTAGGGGCTTTATGCCTGCTTAAATCGCAGGCATACCGGGTTATCCACTATATCTTCTTGAGTTTTGTCAAGTCTCAGTAGGCGTTTTGGGTTTAACGCTCTATGGCGTCAACCCCAATACACCACTTCGCTAAAACAAAACTCAAGAAGGATGCCGTTACTACCCCTAAGCCAAAACAATACAAACGTGAGTTCGATTTTAAATAGCTTAGTTTTATAAAGCCGTCAAATTGAGTGATTTTTCGAAGTAAAACGAAGAAAAATTGTATCGAAATTAGGCTTTATGATGAAAATACAAGTGTTATTCTTCATCTTTTAAGTTAAAAAACACTATATATTGTTAGTCAAAATCACGTTACAAATATTAATTCTTGATTTAAAAGAAAAATATTAGACAAGTCTAAAAATTTATTTATTTTAGCGTAAAATTTGTGTTAATGCTTAGCCTTGCAGAAGAAAATTACCTGAAAGCCATTTATCATCTACATCATGAAAATAGCAAAGCGGTGAGCACCAATGATTTGTCTTCAATTTTAGAGACAAAAGCTTCCTCAGTAACTGATATGCTGAAAAAGTTAGCAGATAAAAACTTGGTAGTTTATAAAAAATACCAAGGCGTTAAATTAAGTGATAGGGGAGAAACCACAGCTTTAAAAGTGATTAGAAAACACAGACTTTGGGAAGTGTTTTTAGTAGAAAAACTTAATTTTAACTGGGACGAAGTTCACGAAATCGCCGAACAGCTCGAGCATATTCAATCTGAAAAGCTCACCGATGAACTCGATAGATTTTTAGACTATCCCAAGCGCGACCCACATGGTGACCCGATTCCAAATAAAGATGGACAATTTGCAGTAGCAAATAAAACCATGCTATCTGAATTAGAAATTGGCGAATCAGGGGTCTGCGTGGGCGTAAAAGATTCTTCACCTGCTTTTTTAAATTATTTAGACAAACAAGCTATTGCTCTCGGTAAAACCTTGATTGTTAAAGAAAAAGAAAGTTTTGACCAGTCTATGCTTGTGGCCTATGACGATAAAGCGTTACGTCTTTCTGAACAGGCAACTCAAAATTTATACATCAAACCAAACTCATAAATTATGGATTCTATTATTGCATATTTTGAACAATTAGACCCCATTCTTGCCGCTTTATATGCCACATTATTTACTTGGGGTTTAACCGCTTTAGGGGCGTCATTAGTTTTCCTATTTAAAAAAATGAACCGCGTATTTTTTGACGGAATGCTTGGTTTTACAGGTGGCGTCATGACGGCAGCGAGTTTTTGGAGTTTGTTAGCGCCTGGCATTGAAATGAGTGATGGCGACGGCTTTATAAAAGTGATTCCAGCCGCTACAGGCTTTCTGGGAGGGGCTTTATTTATTTTTGCTTTAGATAAGGTTTTACCTCATCTTCACGTTAATTTTAAAGAAAGCCGAAAAGAAGGGATTAAAACCCCATGGCATAAATCAGTATTACTCACTTTAGCCATTACGCTACACAATATTCCAGAAGGTTTGGCCATTGGTGTTTTGTTTGGTGGTGTTGCCGCTGGAATAGAAGGCGCGAGTATTGGTGGCGCTGTGGCTCTGGCTATAGGTATTGGTATTCAAAATTTCCCAGAAGGATTTGCAGTAGCTATGCCACTAAGAGGCTTGGGTAAAAGCCGCTGGAAAAGTTTTAACTATGGACAACTTTCGGCTATTGTAGAACCCTTTGCTGCAGTATTAGGCGCTTGGGCGGTTTTAACTTTTGAACCTATTTTGCCTTATGCTTTGTGTTTTGCTGCCGGAGCTATGATTTTTGTGGTGGTTGAGGAAGTGATTCCAGAATCTCAACTTGAACACAATACCGATATTGCCACTTTGGGATTTATAGGTGGATTTATCGTGATGATGACCTTAGATGTCGGTTTAGGGTAAAAAAGAGCCGCAAATTCATTTGATATAAAATTTACGACTCTCCTGGCATTTGATAAAAAAGCAAATCTATTTTACCAATAAAAAATTCAATGGTCGTGAACGGTAAATCACAACTAAAATATTGGCTAAAAATAATCCAACAGACATCAACAATTCTCCTATTTCATCGGGTTCAAGGAAAATGTGAAACAGTAAAATATTTAACGTAATTGGTAATAAAAACAAGCCGCCGATAAGACTGGTCTTTTTCCAAATGATAAGCAGTCCAAAGATCAATTCACTTATACCTAAAACTAACCAAAAATAGCCTGTTTGCTTCATCCCGCTGACATACAGCACTAATTTACTGATGTGTTCTTGGTCTTGCTCTAAGTATTTTTGGGCTTTGTCCACTACCTCCTGTGTTTCAGCAAATGGGGTTTCAAATTTTGATATGCTACCGTAAATCATCATCCCGCCGAGGAATAGTTGCAGAACAATAATTAAAATAGATTTAATATTCATTTTTAAAAATTTTAAGCAAAAGTAATTTATTATTTTTATTCATTCCAAATAAAAATTATATTTTTGTCGGACAATTTTAAAACATTACATCATGAAACCCTTTTTCCTTTTTTTAATGAGTTTTTTATTATGTCAAAGCTTATCAAGTCAAACTAAATTAGAGCAAGATCGCCAAGCCATTAAAGCCATGTGTGGTTGTTATGAAGTGCGATTTAATTTTTCTGAAACTTTTCAGCATACTCAAGATTCGACCTACAAGCCTTCACCAGACAAAATTACAGGCGGCATAGAATGGGTGCAGTTGGTAGAAGACAAACCTGATAAAATTGTCATGCAACATTTACTGATTGTTGGGCCAAAAGAGCAACAACAAATCATAAAACACTGGCGACAGGATTGGTTGTATCAAAACCAAGAATTATATGTTTACGATGGCGATAAACAATGGAAATATATAGAGTTGCCTTACGATGATGTCATTGGTCAGTGGACACAAAAAGTCTATCAAGTCGATGATAGTCCGCGTTACGAAGGTTCGGCATCTTGGGTGCATATTGATGGCAAACATTATTGGGAAGATACTACGCCCGCTCCACTGCCAAGGCGTGAATTCAGCATAAGAGACGATTACAATATTACTTTAAGAACCAATCGTCAAGAACTGACTGATTTTGGTTGGGTGCACGATCAAGACAACAAAAAAATATTAAAAACTGAAGATGGTCAAGAGGTTGTTTTAGCTGAAGAAAAAGGCTATAACGCATATACCAAAGTTGATGACAGTAAATGTAAAGCCGCTAAAAATTGGTGGGCAAAACACAACGACTATTGGGCGGATGTGCGTGCAGAATGGCAATCTATTTTTGAGAATAAAGATAATATCTCAATGATTAAAAGTATAGGCGATAAGCCTTTATTTATGCATATGTTTGAGTTGCAGGATCAAGACTACAATAACAAGAAAATTAAAAAACAAATCAAGGCTTTTTTAAAGTAAGATTTGCGATTATAAATAACTGTAGCTGTTTGAATCACACCAATAGAATTTGCTTTTTTATTTGAGTTTAGAATAAAAGATAAATTGGTGTGATTCAAACAGCTATTCTGTTTTTACACGAGATTTGATGAGGCTTTCAAAAATAGGCCACTCAACATGTTGACCTTTTCTAACTTGAATAGCAGAATACACAGAAAATGAAAATTCAAGAATATTCAAAATCACGACAACACCTAAATAGTAAAAAAAGAGGTTTGGAATGGGTTTTTCAAAAAAATACTTAGAGACAAACCACCATAAAGCCGTGCTGTTAAAAACAAACAAAACCACCTGCGACAACAAAGACTGAATGGCATGCCATCTTACAAAAGCCCTTGAATTTCTATTGGCAACATAATAAAAAAATGTAGATAGAAGCGCGGCAATCGGAATCGGTAAAGCAACAAAAACCACCACCGTTGAAATGACATACGCATAGGAGGCTTTTTCACATTCTTCAAATGAAGGGCGGTATGAAAAGTTAGCCTTGTGAACCATAAATTATAAGGTGGTCAAATTGAAATTTTCAAAGTTTTTTTGCTTAGTTGCTCCCATGATTAAAAACCAATCTATGATGGTCCAAATGCCGAGACCGCCGCAAGTAATTAGTTTGGCAACTCCTAAGCCAACATCACCAATCAAAAAGCGGTCTATCCCAAAAGGACCAATCAGTATAGATACGATTAAAATCATGGTTGGGTCTTTTAATTGAAGGGTTTGAACTTGAAATTTTTTGGTGTCATCCAATTCTAACAACCTATCTCTTACCACAGGAATTTGGTGTGATTCAAAATATTTGGCATTGGTGATGACGTAATTATCGACTTGTTGAGATTCCATTGGTTTTAAAATTTAAGCGAATTAACAACTTTTTTATAATTTATAGAAATTTAATTTTGAATTAAGCTAAAGACTACTGCAAATACAATGAATACCCATAGCAAAACTTCTTTTAATTTTTTCTTGCGAAAGCGAAAAATAAAATCTCCTAAATAAACACATATAGGCATTATTGAAATTAGCCATAAACCTCCAAAACTTGAAATAGAAAACCAACTTGAAATAAAACCAAGCAAAGCCAAATACAAAAAGCACGTCGTTAGTTTTTGATGATACAAGGCCCTTTTTTGTAAAACATTAAAAGCTTGGAATACAAATATTAAAACAGATAAACACCAAACAGCGAAGGAAAATATTTGAGAAATGGTATAAAACCCGATAGCTTGAAATTCCCATTCAGGCCAAAAGAAATCGAGTTGTAAGGCTTTGTCATACCAGATTAAATTAAATAGTTGTGTTAAAATAACAGCAGCACTTACAGCCAAAATTGGAGCTATAAAATAACGCCAGTTTGCTTTAACAAATACCAAAGTGACGACTAAAACCAAAACTAAAACAAATAATAATGGATGATAAAACAAGCTTGCTAAATACAAGAAAAATACGGCTTCAAAAATAGCAAGCGTGGGTCTTGCTGATCTTGTCAAACCTAAAAGGCGTAATAAACCTATAAAGAATAGTATAAAAGCATAAACAATATAACCATCTAAAACTTCAGGGATGAGAAAAACTGAAAATAACACAAAAAACAATCCACCAAAGCTGTGTCCTTTTTGAATTTCAAATTGTTTTATGGCGTAATCAAACAAAACATAACAACTTATTAGCAGAATATATTTTAAAGCAACATCACCAATTGTAGTCCAACTTAGAGGAAAATTTATATTTTGAAAAACTTCTATAAAAAAAAAGAAGCTTAGCAAAAAGACTAAAACCACAAAAACAATAGGCTTAGATTGTTTAAAAAAATTAGCGATCATATCAGTCAAATGATTATTTTTGCAAGGTAATTATAATTGACAAAAGCCATGAAAGATTTTTTTGAAGGAATTGCTTCTTTGTTTCAAGATGTTTTATTCATCCCATTTGACCTTTTAAGAATTGATATTCAACCCGAGTCATGGCTTGCAGCTAATGTGGTGAATTTTATTTTCCTGTTTATTGGTTTAGTATTTTTTGCCTATTGGATGAAGCAGCTTAAAATCTTCAGCAAAACTGAAAACACGGAGGAAGAAGACGAAGTGTTTTTGATATAATCTCACGGATCATTAGTTAGTGGTTTAGAGTTGAAATTAAGACATTGAACAACTCAAAATTATGTATTTCAACATCTTATTTACATAATACCTAAATTATTAAACCTCACTTCTCAACGTATAGCCCTGATTGAAGTGGCATCCTCTTGTTGTAAAGCTTAGCAACTGTTGGTTGGGCAGAGTGCCACAAAAAGTGGTAATCCTGCCAAACCTTACAGGTGGTTTGTTTTACGGCAAGAGATAGAACGCAAAGCAGGCTTCAGCTACTAAATCTATTTCATTTAAGTTTAAATCTTTAATTTTCAATTACCTTTGCAAAAAAATGGACGATATGAAATCGAATAAATCGAAAGGACAAGGGAGAAAACATACAGCAAAGCCAAAAAAAGTGTCTAAAGTAGATCAACAAATTAAAGACCCTAATGCAGGCATGCGGCTTAACAAATATATTGCTAATGCCGGAATTTGTTCACGACGTGAGGCCGACATTTTTATTGAAGCTGGAAGTGTAAGCGTGAATGGGGAACCTGTAACTGAAATGGGCTATAAAGTCAAACTTGATGATGAGGTGAAATTTGATGGCAGAAGCATAAACCCAGAGCCCAAAGAATATTATTTACTCAATAAACCTCAAGGCTTTCATACGTCTGGTAAAATTGAGCACCAAAATAAAACGGCACTTAACCTTTTGCATAAAGTGACCAACGCTAAACTCGAACCGATTGGTCGATTGGAGAATAGCGCTTGCGGATTAATTCTTTATACTAACGACGGGACTTTAGCCAAAAAATTAGGGAATGCTAAAAAAGGAATTCCACAAGTTTACGAACTCCAGCTCAATAAGGTGTTTTCTATAGAAGCCATGGAGGCCTTAAAAGCGGGTGTTCTGATTGAAGGCTTTAAAGTTTATGTAGATGAGGTATCTTATATCAATAATAAATCTCACCACTACATCGGTCTTGAGTTAAAAAATATGCGGCCTAAAATTGTACCAAAATTGATGACCAAATTAGGCTACGAAATTATCAAAATGGACCGCACCGTATTTGGAAATTTGACTAAACTCAATTTACCTCGAGGACATTTTAGACCTTTGAAGAAAGAGGAAGTGATTCACTTGGGGATGTTGTAAACTATCAGGACTCTTCGTAAACAAAAATTAAGGCTAAAAAGATAAAACAGATTGCTTCATCGTTCATGCTTAACTTTTCGCAATGACTGATAAAAATTTCACTTAGAAAAGATTAAGATTTATGGAGGTTAAAAACCCCCTTTTAAATTTTATCTTTGCAAAAATTTATAATTGCCAGAATCCATAACACATACAGCTCAAATATCATGGTTAAGTGAATTTAAAACACTCACGAAACACCGTTTGTCTTTAAGTGTTGTGTTTTCATCATTAGCCGGTTATGTATTAGGAGCGCAACAATTTGAGATTTTAACCTTTGGATTGTTGTTTCTTGGTGGTTATGCTATGGTAGGCGCGTCTAACGCGTTTAATCAAATCATAGAGAGAGATTTGGATGCTTTGATGAAACGCACCCAAAACCGACCTTTGCCCAGCGGTCGGATGCAAGTGAGCACCGCTTGGGTTACAGCGGTGGTTTTAACTTTAATAGGATTGACTTTATTATATATCATCAATCCTACAACTGCTTTTTTTGGTGGGGTTTCTATTTTTATTTATGTGGCCATTTATACGCCTTTAAAAACTAAAACACCGCTGTCCGTTTTCGTTGGAGCCTTTCCTGGTGCTATCCCTTTTATGTTGGGTTGGGTCGCCACTTCAGGCGATTTTGGTATCGAGCCCGGCACCTTGTTTATGATTCAATTTTTTTGGCAATTTCCACACTTTTGGGCTTTAGGATGGTGGTTGTATGACGATTACAAAAACGGTGGTTTTTTTATGCTACCAACAGGCAAAAGAGATTCAGGTACTGCCGTTCAAATTATTTTATATTGTATTTGGACGATTGCGGTATCAATTATTCCTGTTTTTGGTGTTACAGGTGATTTAAGATTGTCGCTAATTTCAGCAGGAATGGTTTTAATTTTAGGTTTAATTATGTTGTTTTTTGCCATTCGGCTTTATCAAAAAAGAGACACCAAGTCGGCTAAACAATTGATGTTGGCCAGTGTGACATATATTACTTTAATTCAATTGGTTTACGTAGGAGATAAAATATTTAGAGTATGGCTATAGAACAGCGTTCAGAACAAGAAAAGCGAGACCGATCCAAAAAAATGATGTTATGGTTCGGTATTATTAGTATGGTGATGACCTTTGCAGGTTTGACCAGTGCTTACGTGGTAAGCAGTAAACGTCCAGATTGGGTTTCAGACTTTGAGTTGCCCGAAACTTTTGGCATCAGTACGATTGTGATAGTTTTGAGTAGTTTAACACTTTTCTTTTCTAAGAAATTTTTAAAATCTGACAATAGAAAACTCACGTCATTATTTTTATTTGTGACTTTTCTTTTAGGCGCTACTTTTGTCGGTTTACAATTACATGGCTTTGAAACTTTAATTGAAAACGGGTATTATTTTACTGGAGAAACCAGCACGATTAATTCATCTTATATTTATGTTTTGGTCATGGCGCATTTGGTGCATTTAGTTGCAGGCATAATCGTGCTTTTGGTGCTAATTTATAATCATTTTAGAAAACGCTATAATTCAAGCAAAATGTTAGGATTTACAATAGGTTCAACGTTTTGGCACTTTGTAGATGTGTTGTGGTTATTTTTGTTTTTCTTTTTAAGTTTCTATAAATAATAAATTTAACTATTTTTGCCTAATTCTTAAATAAAACCTAAACTATGGATACGACTGCTGTTGCAAAAACAGGAACTGAAGGAAAACTTTGGGGCGGCGGAAAACAACCGCTTAAAGCCAGTTATGGTAAATTGATGATGTGGTTTTTTATATTATCGGATGCGTTGACCTTTTCTGGGTTTTTGGCAGCATACGGGTTCTCTAGATTTAAATTTTCTACAGAATGGCCTATAGCCGATGAGGTGTTTAATCACTTCCCATTTTTACACGGTGTAGATGCGCCGATGTTTTATGTGGCTTTGATGACTTTTATTTTGATATTTTCATCTGTAACGATGGTTTTAGCCGTTGACGCAGGACATCATATGAATAAGAAAAAAGTAACCCTTTATATGGCTTTGACCATTTTAGGTGGTGCTATTTTCTTAGGCTCTCAAGCATGGGAATGGTCTAATTTCATAAGTGGCGAATACGGTGCCGTTGAAACCCGAAGTGGTAAAATATTGCAATTCGCCAATAACGAAGGTGAACGCGTAGCGCTTGAAGATGTAGCTTCAGGAGAACGAGAAGGGCTTAGGCAACAACATACCGAAAGTGAAGGCTTATGGTATATGGATGAGAAGGCTTTACCGGAATTTACTTTAGATCAAATAAAAGCTGGTTTTGCCGCCAACGAAGACTTGAGAATCAGGACAATGAAGTTGGACGAAAATGGCGAAAAAACCATTTTAGACCGTGAGACATCCTTAGATTATTTGAATAACAGAGGCATAGGCATAATAGAAGGTGCCAACATGACCAAAAACGAATACGGCGCACCTTTATTTGCTGACTTTTTCTTTTTTATTACAGGCTTTCACGGGTTTCACGTCTTTTCTGGAGTGGTAATTTTAATCATTATTTTCTTTAATGTTTTACTTGGCACTTACGAAAAACGCGGCAGCTACGAAATGGTGGAAAAAGTTGGTCTATACTGGCACTTTGTCGATTTGGTTTGGGTATTTGTATTTACATTTTTCTATTTGGTATAATTTTTTAAACGATATTTTACATGGCTCACGATACAGCAACACACGATTCAAGCTCAGCAAAAAAACGCATTTGGAGTGTTTTTATCATACTTTCAGTATTGACCATTGTTGAAGTAATTTTTGGTTACATCAGACCAAGATTTTTTGTTGAAACCACATTTATTAATACACCTATTCTTAATTGGCTATTCATCATTCTAACAATAGTTAAAGCCTATTATATTGTTTGGGCATTTATGCACATGGAACATGAGACTAAAGGGCTCAGACGAGTTGTCGTTTGGACAGCCGTTTTTCTCATTTGCTATCTAATTGCTATTTTGCTAATTGAAGGAGGCTATATTGAAGAAGTATATACCGGTGGCCATATCACATGGGATTTTTAGCGATATTCATAGCATAAAAATTGGTTAAATCATTGATAAGGCGGTCCATTTGAAGACTGCCTTTTTTTATTTTTGCACATATGAAAATTCAAAAAAAACACATCGTTCTCAGTATATTGTTTATCCTGCCATTGTTTGCTTATATGTTTTTTGCCAGCGGTGTGAATAACTTTGCAAAACTTGACACCGTCAGTGAAAATGTGTTGATTAATGACAGTTACAAAAGTGTTTTTAAAGATAGCCTTGTCACTTTTCAAGATAAAATTACCATTCTCAGTTTTTTAGGAGCTGATGTAAACACCAAAAAAGCCTTTGCCTTTAATCTCAAAGAAAAAATTTACGACCGTTATAAAGAATTTAAAGATTTGCAATTTGTCAGCGTGATTTTGCCCGGGCAAACCGATGAGGTTAAAAGTTTTATGGAAGCTTTAAACTATACCTCTGAAGCTGATAAGTGGTTTTTTATCGAACTTAACACATATCAAACTCAACAGCTTTTTAATAGCTTAAAAACTGATTTAGCTTTAGATAAACTTCAAAGCAGTAGCCATGTTTTTATCATTGATAAAGACAGAAACCTAAGAGGACGTTTAGAAGATGAAGATGGTAGTAAACGCTATGCCTACAATATGGCTTCTGTAGCTGAACTCAGTGATGAAATGAATGATGACGTAAAAGTGATTTTAGCTGAATATCGTTTAGCTCTAAAAAAATATAATAAGGACGACAAAGAAAAAGCAGAATGAAAAAGTATTTTAAATATATCGGACTTGTTGTAGTGGTTTTAATTTTTGGCTATTGGGTTTATAAAGAATCTCAAAGTCGTTCTGAAAAAGAAGATTTGGCTTACATTACTCTTGATGGTGAAAAGCGAAAAGTGCCACAATTCAAACTCATCAATCAAAATGGTGATACGATAACCAATCAAGATTATAACAACAAAGTTTATGTGGTTGAATTTTTCTTTTCAACATGCCCAACGATTTGTCCCATAATGAATAAAAATATGGTGCAAATACAGCGTAAATTTTATGGCGAAGACCAATTTGGAATCGCTTCTATCAGCATTGACCCTCTTAATGATACTGTGGCGCAACTTAAACGTTATGCTAAAGAAATCGGCGTCAAACATCCTAATTGGCATTTAATGACTGGCAAAATGGATAACATTATGAATTTAGCCAACAACGGATTTAACTTATATGCCAAACAAGAATCTCGTGCTGCTGGTGGTTTTGAGCATTCTGGTTTTTTTGCTTTAGTTGACAAACAAGGTTATTTGAGAAGCCGACGCGATGCCAATGGCAACCCAATTGTGTTTTATCAAGGTGCTGTAGAATACGACGCAGACCAAAATCGCTATAGTGAAGAACAACAAATCGACATTTTAATTGAAGATATTAAACAATTGCTTAAAGAATAATTATGAAATCTATCATCTCACCAAATCGCTTTACAGTTAATTTGATTATTGCCTTATCAGTAGCTGTGCCTTTGATTGTTATTTTATTAATGAACCTCGATACCAGAACCAATATTCTTGGGTTGGAGGTCGGCACTTTTCCGTTTTTTCATGCGGTTATTAATGGCTTAACCGCTATTCTACTATTTGTTGGTTATTTGCTGATTAAAAATCAAAAAATGATATTACACCGTAATGTGATGATTTCAGCTTTTGTGCTTTCAGTGGTGTTTTTAGTAAGTTATGTCATTTCAAAAATTAGCCATGAGCCGGTGCCATACGGCGGTGAAGGTTGGATGAGATATGTATATTTTTTTATTTTAATTACTCATATTGTGTTGTCGGGAATTATCATTCCATTGGTGTTGTTTACCATGTATCGCGGTCTGACAGGCCAGTATGAAAAGCATAAAAAAATTGCTAAATGGACTTTCCCGATTTGGATGTATGTCGCGATTACCGGGGTTTTAGTGTATATTTTTATGCATCCGTATTATTAAAAATACGTATAAGTAATTATAATTTTACACGTATTTTTGTTATTTTTGAATAAAATTGGATTGTTATGAATGCTAAATTGACATTAACCATAGATAAAGAGGTTATAGAGCAAGCCAAACGCTACGCTAAAAGCGAAAACCGTAGTCTTTCTAATTTAATTGAAAATCTTTTAAAGACGGTAACGGATAAAGAAGGGTCAAAAAATGATGAAATTCATCCTGATGTAGCTGCTCTAAGGGGTTCATTTAAAATGCCCAAAAACTTAAGTTTAGACTATAAGAAAGAATTGAGAGAGGCAAAAGACAAAAAATTTTTAAACTATCTAAATGAATAAGGTATTTATTGATTCTGATATTATTATTGATTATTTTTATGATAGGCATCCATTTTCTGAAAGCGCATCAAAAGTTTTAAATTTATGTGCTTATAATAAAGTAGTAGCATTTACTTCACCTCTTGTTGTTGCAAATGTTTATTATTTACTAAGAAAAACAGCTAAACACGATAAAGTGATAGCTAATCTAAAAGGATTACTTAAATACATGAGAATAATTAATATGAACCAAAAAATAGTATTAAAGGCTCTAAATTCTGATTTTATTGATTTTGAAGATGCTTTGCAAAATTTTGCTGCTATCGAATCAAAACATATAAATATTATTATAACAAGAAATGTAAAAGATTATAAAAAAAGTTCACTTACAATTTACACACCAGAATCTTATCTAAAAATTATAAACTAAAGATTAAAATGAGTTATAAAAACCATATCACGATATTAATTTCTATTCTTTTAATTATTTTATCAATTGAAAATATCTCTGCCCAATGCTCAATGTGTCGAGCGGTTTTAGAAAGCAATGCAGATAATTCAGCGGCTGAAGGCATTAACGATGGTATTGTCTATTTGATGGCTTTTCCTTATCTGCTTATGGGTGGGTTAGGCTATTATATCTATAGAACGCATCAGAAGCAAAAGAAAAAGTCACAAAGCGCATCATCTTAAAAAATAATCCAATGAAAAAAGTCCTTTACTTATCGACTTGCAATACTTGTAAACGTATTTTATCTGAAGTCAACACAAATGGCTTTGAGTTGCAAGACACTAAAAAAAAACCAGCGTCCAAAGAAGATATTGAGTTTTTAAGACAACATGTCGATAGCTATGAAGCTTTAATAAATCGCAGAGCTCAATTATGGCAAAAACGCGATTTAAAAAATCAAAACCTTTCTGAAGAAGATTATAAAGCTTTGTTGCTGGAACATTATTCATTTATTAAACGTCCCGTTTTTATTGATGACAATCAGGTTTTTATAGGCAATTCTAAAAAAGTTTTAGAAGCCTTAAAAGCACATTTAAGTGAATAAGCGCATTTGGGCGATTCTTGCCGCCACAGGTGCAAGTTTTATTTACGGTGTTAATCATACTTTAGCGAAAGGCTTAATGCCTGATCATATAGAAGCTTTTGGATTTGTAATGCTTCGCGTTTTAGGGGCGACAGTCATTTTTTGGTTCATTAGTTGTTTTGTAAAATCTGAACCTATTCAACGTCGCGATTGGTCACGGATTATTCTTTGTGCAGTATTAGGGATGTTTATAAACATGCTTTTGTTTTTTAAAGGTTTGAGTTTATCAACGCCTATAAATTCATCAGTGATTGTGACTATTTCACCAATTTTAGTGTTTATTTTATCAGCGGTTTTAATTCGAGAAAAGATTACTTGGCTTAAAGCTTCGGGTGCAGTATTAGGTCTGGTCGGCGCCTTGATGTTGGTGATTTTTACCACAGCTTCTACAACCAATGCACCCAATATCCCACTTGGTAATGCTATGATAATTGTCAATGCCTTGTCATACGGTTTATATCTCATTGTGGTGCGACCTTTGACCACTCGATACAGTAGTATCACATTGATGAAATGGTTTTTCTTGATTGCTGTCATCATCAATTTTCCAATTGGTATTCGTGAATTTACACAAGTAGAGTGGGTTAGCTTGCCATTTTCTGCTATTTGGCGGATGGGATTTGTCGTATTAGGCACTACCGTTTTAACGTATTTGCTCAATATTTATGCCCTTAAAGAACTTTCTGCTTCTACCATTGGTGTCTTTGTATATCTTCAACCTTTAATTGCTATTGCCTTTGCTATCATTACTGGTGCAGACCAGCTCAACCTCATCAAAGTCATTGCTGGGATTTTAGTATTTATAGGCGTTTATATGGTCAGTCGGAATCGGGCGAGGAAACGAGAGAAAGGTTTGTGAGGTGATTAGCTTATACCTTCATAAATACATCTCTAACCATACTGCCGAAAAAACTCAATTTTTTAATTTCCTACATTTTGAATAAAATATAAAGAAATTCCTTTATAAAATATATTCCGTACTGATAAACTTCGATTGTTTCTTCTCTAAGAGCTCTTCTAAAATTTCTAAATTTTGTGGATTGTCTTTTGTAGCCACAAAAGTTCTAATAGAAAATGAGCGTAAAGCATCGTGGACACTCAAAGTTGATTTTGCTGAATCTTTTCGGCCAGTAAACGGATATACATCTGGACCACGCTGACAAGAACTGTTAAGGTTTACACGACAAACTAAGTTGGCTAAAGTATCGATTAAAGGAGCCAACACATCTACATTTTTACCAAACAAACTGACCTGCTGACCGTAATTAGATTCGGCCATATCGTCTAAAGGTTCATTGATATCAGTAAATGAAACTACTGGAATTACGGGGCCAAACTGCTCTTCCTCATAAACACGCATATTTTTAGTTACAGGATACAAAACAGCAGGCCAAATGTAATTGTCAAAATGTTGTCCGCCTTTTTTGTTTAGAATTTTGGCACCTTTGTCTAAAGCATCATCTATTAATTCCTGAATGTATTGAGGCTTATCAGGTTCTGGAAGCGGGGTTAGCATAGCATCATCCCATGGATTGCCAAAACTTTGGCTATCGACTGCTTGATTAAATTTTTGTAGAAATTCATTTTTAATATCCTCATGAACATAAATGATTTTTAAAGCCGTACAACGCTGACCATTAAAAGATAAACTCCCTGAAATACACTCGCTTACTGCTAAGTCTAAATCGGCGTGTGGTAAAACTATGGCTGGGTTTTTAGCTTCTAAACCAAGCACTAAGCGCAAGCGATTACTTTTAGGATGTTGGTTTATTAATGCATTGGCTGATTTACTGTTTCCGATTAAAGCTAAAACATCAACTTTCCCCGTTTTCATGATTGGACTGGCCAACACACGGCCACGACCAAAAATTACATTAACAACGCCTGGAGGAAAACTTTCCTGAAAAGCTTCCAGTAATGGCGTAATGAGCAAAACACCAAATTTAGCTGGTTTAAATATAGCCGTGTTGCCCATCATCAAAGCTGGTATTAAAAGAGCAAAGGTTTCATTCAATGGATAATTATAAGGCCCAAGACATAACACGACACCAAGAGGACCACGACGAATGTGAGCGTAAACGCCTTCGTGCTTTTCAAACTTAGCCGCGTTTCTGTCAATGTTTTTATAATCTTCAATGGTATCGTAAATGTATTTGACGGTTCTATCAAATTCTTTTTGGGCACTACTTAGGTTTTTGCCAATTTCCCACATGATGAGTTTTACGACGATATCGCGTTTGGTTTCCATTTTCCTCACAAACTTCTCCATACAGTCAATGCGTTCGTTAACCCGCATGGTTGGCCATAAACCTTTGCCTTGGTCGTAGGCATTTAAAGCTGCATCAAGAGCATCTAAAGCTTGAGACTCTTCTAACTCAGGCACACTGCCAAGATGGGTAGGCTTGTAGTCTTCGGTAGAAGAAATGGTAGAATTGACTACAGCACTCTTGCCTTCCCAAGTTTTTAATTCGCCATTGATTAAATATTGGTCTGCTTTAATGGGATTCGTGATTTGGTAATCTTCAGGAATTTTAGCATTCATAATTGTTAACATTTAAATTTTGATTAAAAGTAACAAATTGTCAAATGAAAAGTTCAAAATTTCAATAAATTACAATTTATTAACATGAATTTTAATTTAACTCAACCTGTAAACCAACTTACGCCAAACCCATTCCATTGGGCCATATCTAAAATACTTCAACCAAATACTACTGATAATGACCTGTCCTAAAAAAATCATGGCGGCGATAAGCATCACAATGGTGTAACCATATTTACCGGCCAATTCAAACCCAAACCCATAGAAGATAACAATACCTGCAAGTGTGTGCACTAAATAACAGGTTAAAGCTGTTTTACCCACTGAAGTGAATAGTTTCAAAAATCTGTTGCCTTTAAGACACAACAGCGCAATACCGGCAGCAATACTCAAAGCCAACGGCACTGTTCCCAGGGCATAACAAAGGACATGCAGGAATTCGTTGAGCGTATTTTTATCGGCATAAAATTGCAGATAACCTCTTGTCAGGTTAAAAGGCAAACCAATGAGTAGTCCAATCCAAAACACTTTTTTTAAAAATGGCTTTTGGGTTAATAAATTGCCATTCAAAATTCGTCGTCCCGTCCAAAGGCCAATAAGAAAAATTCCAAACACCTTAAAAAAACGACCTTCTTCTAAAATCATCCCAAATCTTCCAAAACCATTTCCGAGGTTCATTTTAATTAAATTTAGAATATTTTCATTTTGCAAATAAAACTGAAAGTTGGGCATCATACCACCATCAAATTTTATGGTTGGCATATTGTAATAGGCATAAATTGAATTTTCTATCCCAAATAAATAATTGTAATAATTAATTTTTGTGTAATGCATAAATGCCCAGTTAAGTATTGGCGTTAGAATTAAAATAGCAGCAGTTATCAATAAAGTTTTATCGGATTTCTTCACAAACCAAACCAGCACAAACCCAAGTAGGGCATATAAAGTCAAAATATCTCCTGCCCAAAACAAAAACAAATGAATCAAACCGATGACCAAAAGCCAAAACATACGCTTATTAAAAAACGAAGCAAAAGAAACCCCTTTTGAAATGGCATTGTTGTATTGAATAACACAACCTATTCCAAAGAGTAAAGAAAAAATTGAATAAAATTTTCCATCTACAAATACGTAATGAATATACCTTAAAGCTTCATCACTTGCCAGGTTGATTTCTCTAGTAGGATGGTCCGGCTCAAAAAACCAAAGCCCTGAGAAAAACGGAATATTGGCGGTGAAAATAAAAAAGATGGCCATGCCTCTGAGGATGTCTAAAAATTCAATACGGTCCAGATTGGAAATGGGTTTTAAAGTTTTCAATAGATTGGGTTTTTAAATTAAAATTGGAAATAAATAAACTGTTCGCCACTGCCTTGAGAAATCACAATCAGAAATAGCATTAACGCCCAGAAAATGCCTAAAACGACAGGTGATATTTTTAAGGACACTGCTTTGAGTGAAGTATTGCGCATCAGCCAATGTGAAATAAACAAGAAACTGATTAAAACAAAGACTTTGAATACATCAAACGTGGCTATGATTTTTTCGCCTTCATCATTTAAAAAGAGCATGGACGACAGCATGTTTTTAGCCACAGAAAATTCTCTTGCTCTAAAAAACACCCAGGTAAAATTGACCATGATATAAGTCAATAAGGCGAGGATGATTCCATTAAAAGCATTGATTTTAATATGAATTTTAGACCTCAACATACGTTCAATAATCAAATACAATCCATGCAAAGCACCCCAAATCACAAACGTCCAAGCCGCACCATGCCAAAGTCCACCGAGCAACATGGTAATCATCAAGGCGGCATACATTCTTGCGATGCCAAACCGATTACCGCCTAATGGAATGTATAAATAATCTCTCAGCCATGTGGATAAAGTGATGTGCCAACGTCGCCATAAATCTGAAAATCCAATTGATGCATAAGGATATTTAAAGTTGTCCGGTAAAATGATGCCTAACATCAAGGCAATGCCGATGGCGCAAGTGGAGTAGCCGGCAAAGTCAAAAAATATCTGTCCTGAAAAGGCCAAAGTGCCTGTCCATGCGTCTAGGGTATTCAAAATTTTCTGCGAACCAAAGACTTTATCTGAAGTATCAGCCAACAAGGTATCGGCTAAAACAACTTTTTGAAATAAACCGATAGTCAGTAAAAACACACCCCATAAAAATTGGTTGACACTGGCCTTTTTTTCCTCATAAAATTGGGTAATCAAATCTTGAGCCCTTACGATTGGACCGGCGACGAGCTGTGGAAAAAACGTGACATATAACGCAAAATCTAAAAACGTTCTGGCGCGTTCAGTTTTTCGTTTATACATGTCTATGGTGTAAGACATGGTTTGAAACGTGTAAAACGAAATCCCCATGGGTAAAATGATATCCATAGGTTGCGCCTCGTAACCATAACCATAAGAATTGACTGCGGCTGTAAAATTGTCTAATAAAAAATCACGGTATTTAAAAAAAGCCAAAAAGCCTAAGTTGACAAATAAACTGAGCATCAACCACAATTTGCGTTTGCGCTGATTGGTTTCTACAGCTAATTTATTTCCAGCGGTCCAGTCGACTATGGTTGAAATCCAAAGCAATACAACCAAAGGTGGATTCCAAAGGCCGTAAAACACATAACTGGCCAACAACAACATTCTTTTTTTATTGGTCCAATTGAAAATTTTGGAATAATACAATGCCAAAACAATCACCAAAAACACGATAAAACTCAATGAATTAAACAGCATGACTAATTGGTTTTAAGGTTAGTGATAAGTCCATCTTCCAACAAAATGTGGACAAAATTTTCAGTAAACTGATCGGCATCGCTTGCCGATAAATGTGACCATTCTACAGTTTCAAAAGCGCTTAAGCTTTTATAATCCTGATAGTGATAAGCTGGCACATTGGCTTTGGCCACCAATTCTTCCCAAAATTTATCTCGAGGTAAGCCTTTGCTTTCTAAATCTTTAAAAAAACCATCCGATGGATTTCTCAACAAAATAACCTGACCACCACGGGCTGTAAATTTTTTAGCATCTTCAACAAAAAAAGCGATTGTAGAGTCCTTATCGGGCGGTGGTTTATCTCCTGACATGAAGAATTTCCAAATGGTTTTTACCGAATTAGCAAAAGTGGTATCGGTGAGCATTCTGTTTTTCATCCGCACATTTCTATTGATGTCTATGTCTTGAAATCGGTAAAATGGCGGATCATTAGCTCGATCATTTCTGTCAGCCCATTCGATGGTGTTCAATAAAGCTTTGAGGTTGATATCATCATGCCATTTTTCATCATCATTGCTGATAAACGCCAGGGAATTTTGAAGCGGAATGGATAAAGCGTAATTTAAACGTTGCGCGTAAGTTCGATTGTCATAAAACTCTGAACGTGAAGCCGCTCTTCGCCAAGGTGGCGCTTGCTCAAAAGTCGTTGAAAAAAACAGCCCCGGCGTAACACCAACGATGACGGTGCCTTTGAAATCGGTATTTTCAACAATATCATGAAAAACAGGTAAGGGTGTCGCTCCCGCATTAGCGAGTTGAATGGGTTGAATGCCGGTTAATTCTTTCCATTTAGGCACTTGAATATTAAACAAGACCCGCGAAGAGCCTGTAAGCACCACATCGTCTTTTGAGGCGTTGTCAACTTTTGCACGGGTTCGTGCCCACAGGTATTTATCATCGTCTAAATCTGGAAAATAGCCCTGAGAACGCCAGTAGAGTTCCCAGGAGGTAATACATAGAAGACCTATTACTAAGGCGATAATAAACGAAGTTTTGATTTTCATGTTGGTTAGTTTAAAGATTAGGTTTTGCTATAAAACTTAGAAATTGCCACTATCTACATCTTTGATGAAAGTGATTAATCCGCTAAAAAAGTTTTCAGGATCGTCAAACTGCGAACAATGACTGCCATTGGTCGTTACACTTCTGCCGTTTTGAACTTCAGTAGCCATCCACGCCATATATTTTGGATCCATGGTGTCATGTTTTGCACCAAGCATAAGGGTTGGAGTTTTAATTTCCTTCAGCCTTTCAGAAACATCCCAGTCACTTAAAGTGGCTTCTTCTGTTATGCCAAATTCGCTCGGCCCTTGCATATAAACGTAAATGTCCGGATTGAGATGTTCAAACAACAGGTGGATAGATTTTGGCCATTTTTCTAAAGGCATACGGAGAATATGTTCGGTGTAAAAATGGGTCATTAAAAGCTCTTCGTATCTCGGATTGGCATAATCTTTAACCGCTTCAATTTGTTGAATTTCTTTTAAGACCTCCTCAGGGAGTTGTGGCCCTAATACGTCTTGAGCGTATTTGTTGTATTCCGGAACACTGGCTACCATATTTGAAATAATTAAACCTTTTAAATTATCTTGATATTTCAAAGCATATTCCATAGCCAAAATGCCACCCCAAGATTGACCGAGCAAATAAAAGTTATCTTTATTTAGCCCTAAGGCTTGGCGCACTTGCTCCACTTCTTCTACAAAACGTGCAGTGGTCCAAAGGCTTGGGTCGTTAGGTTTGTCGCTGTAATAAGAATCGAGTTGGTCGTAATAGATGTACTCAATTTCTTCATTTGGTAGATAGCCGTCAAAATTCCCAAATTCTTCATGTGTTCCACCGGGGCCGCCATGAAGTAAAAGAACTCGCATTTTAGGATTGTTCCCCATGCGTTTGGTATACACGTTAAAAGTGCCTTTTGGTGTTTCAATCGGAATCATCCCGACGCCGCCAGTCCATTGGTCATCGCTGTTGGAATAATCGAAAAAATCGTTGGCTTTAACGGTATCTTCATCTTCAGTTGTTGTTGATTTTTCTTGATTTTGAACACATCCTATCAATGTAATAGCAATTAATACGTATAAAATTTTTACAGTTTTCATCTTAAATTTTTTTATAATGTTAGTTTACAAATTCGCCTTATGCTGTCCACCATCTACCGCCAGGCAGGTGCCAACCACCCAACTGGCGCAGGGTGATACAATAAATGTCGCGACCTTACCAATTTCGTCCGGCGTCCCCAGTCTGCCTGATGGAATCATATTCAATATCATGTCATAAAAGGGTGGGTTTTCAGTTTTGGTTTGTTCCCATAATCCACCGGGAAACTCTACAGAACCTGGCGCCAGCGTATTGACCCTAATGTTTTTTGGTGCCAATTGAATAGCCATGGTTTTAGAATAGCTAATGATGGCTGCTTTTACCGCGGCGTAAGCAGGAGGCGAACCGGCTTCAAGCCCGGAACCTGAGGAAATGAACAATATGTTCCCACTGCCGTTTTCAATCATCCACGGAATGACTTTTCTTGTGCCTTTTACACTACCCAATAAATCTACATTAATGGAAGTTTCCCAATCGCTGTAGTCATCTCCTAAGCTTAAAGCTGAAACATTATTGACTAAAATATCTACAGCTCCAAACTGGTCTTTTACCTGGTCGAGAAAATCATCTAACTGTTCTGGGTTTCCAACATCGCAAGGAAGAGCGACCACCTTTACGCCTTTGTCAAGCAGTTCTTTTTCGGTCTTTTTTAAGGCGTCTTCACCGCGAGCGCAAATGGCCACGTTGGTGCCTTCTTCGGCTAAGTTTAAAGCAATACTTCTTCCTATACCTTTACTGCCACCGGTAACGATGGCGTTTTTTCCTTTGAGTTGTAAGTCCATGATAGTTTATTTTCGATTGTTATTTTGTTTTATATACTTCCAATTCAATTTCTATCATTAATTCCGGCAGTGCCAGTTCCTTTACACCCAACCATGAGCCTGTTGGAAAATGGTTTTTGTAAATTTCATTTCGGTATTCAGCATGTTCCAGAAACAACGGCATGTTTGTGGTAAACACATCTTCTTTGACCACATCGTCAAAGGTGCAGCCGTAGTGTTTTAGAATTTTATCTAAATCGGCGTAGCAATTTTTCATTTGCTGTAAGAAGTCGTCAACTGCTGTGGGATTGCCTTCATCGTCCATACTAACCGCGCCTGAAATTTTGATGTGATTTCCTATTTTGACAGCGTGTGAGTAGCCGTAGGCCTTTTCAATTTCTGGTCGGAGTAGGAAGTATTCAGGTTTTTCTGTTGAGGACTTTTCAACTGTTTTTGATACTGTTTTCTCGGTTGGCTTTTTTTCATTTTCAACACAACTTAATATTGAAAAGATGAACAACGTCATTAAAGCGAATTGTAGTTTTAGTGTTTTCATTTGTTATATTTTCTAATTATTAATTTATCTGATCATCAAGACCTCACAGGTCTCGCCTGTCCGCCTGTGGAGGAAGACCTGTGAGGTTTGGTTAGGGTATTTATTTTTTTATCTTTAAAAACAAGACTCCCTAAAATCATACTGATACAACTCGCTACAAACCCATATATCGTAGCATCGATAACAGTGTCAAACATCAAGCATGTGAACCAGGTTAAACCACCGACTACCATTGCAGACCAGGCACCGCCAACTGAGGCCTTTTTCCAAAACAACCCAAAGGTAAACGGGGCAAACAGGCAAACTAAAATAAGTGCTAATGAAGCTTCTATAAGTTTAACGATGTCACCATCTCCAAAGGCAAAATAGCAGGCTATTAATGCTACTAAAACGACACTAAATCGTGTAAATAGGAGTAAACGGCTATCTGTAATCCCGGGTGCATAAGGTTTGATAAGGTTTTCTCCAATCACAGAGGCAGGTGCCAGCAAAGCGCCGCTACATGTACTTAAAAGGGCTGAAATTAATGCCCCGTAAAATAAGATTTGAACAGGAAGCCCCATCATTGTATTCACTAAAGTCGGTATCACGTTTTGGTAATTACCATCAGTAATTATATGAGGGTTTAGATAGATGCCGCCTAATCCAATAATAAGCGGAACAGTAGCAACAACTGTGAGCAAAAGACCACCCAGGAGTAGACCATGGCGTGCAGCTCTTTGGCTTTTTGCAGAAAACACCCGTTGATAGATTTCTTGGACCGGTATAGCTCCAGCGGTAAAAGCGAGCAGTAAAGCCGTATAACTTGACCATTCTTCTATACTACCATTTTCAGGATATAAACTGAAAAATTCAGGTGGTTTATCAGCAAAAATTGGAGAAATACCCTCAGTTTGGTTGAGTATTTCTAATAAAAGGATGACTAAACCCACAAGTATCATGATACTTTGTATCATATCTGTATAAGCAACTGCCCACATGCCACCGATATAGGTGTAAAACACAACGATTCCGGCGCCGAGAAAAATACCGTAATTAATAGGAACACCTAATTTGGAATTAAACAAATAGGCTAAGGCAACAAACTGGGCGGCAATCCAATGGGGATAAGTAAACACCATAAGTACAGATGAAGTCGTTTCAATGGTTTTGTTGTACCTGATTCTAAAGAAATCATTTACAGTAACGATATTTAACTTATACAACCTATCTGAGAATAAATAAGCCACAATAACTAGACCCACCACCGTAGTTAATATCAATGTGGTATAAGCCGAAAACCCATCTCTTATGAAATAGGCTGGATTTCCCATGACAGAACCACTACCAAACCATGTCGCGAAGAGTGTTACCGCTACCAAAGGAGTAGATAGGCTTTTTCCTGCTAAGGTAAAATCGCCGGAGGTTTTGATTCTTTTAGAAGCCCAATAGCCAATGCCAAGGGTGAGTAACAGGTAAAGGATTATAAAGAAACTAATCATTTATGATTCTATAAATTCTTTTATTTGGCTAATTTTTTAAAAGTTCATCAAAAGTTTCTCTTATTTCAGGTGATGACGGAAACGGGGCTTTAGAGTCTATGATATTCCCTTCTTTATCAACAAGAACATAGGTAGGCGAACTAATAATTTGATAGTTTTGAAATTCTTCTGAATCCCAAAAATTTTCAGTGATGAGACTTACACCCGCATTTTTGTTGTCCAAAACATAATTCTTCCATTTACTTTTATCAAGATCTGCAGAAATGCTTACAAATGCAATGTCCTTGTCGGCATAGTCGGCATAAAGTTCCACATAGGCATCTGTTTCTTTTATGCAATACGGACAGCCTGTATGCCAAAAATCGAGATATACATATTTACCTTTAAAGTCGCTTAAAGATACCATTTTACCGTCAATATCTTCGAGCTTAAAGTCCGGAGCCGGTTGTCCTGGTGCTAAACTCTGCTTTTTTTCATAAACCAGCTCAAGCTGGTTTGCATAATATGGATCTTTATTGTTCTTTTTAAAATACTCGTAATAGTCACTAAAACCCGAAATACCCCTTTCTCTTAACCTCATGTTCATGGCATTAAATAGCGCAAAGTTTTTGACGTCTTCATTTTCAAGATCTTCAATGACTTTTAAACTTTCTGCCAAAAGTGTATCAGGATCATCTTGTTGAATAGAATCCAATTGGCTAACTCTTTTTTGAGCGGTCATCGTGATGTATTCATTTAAAAAAAAACGATAGTCAAGGATACCAAGGAAGTTTTTGTTTTCTATATCTAAATCATCAATAAAATCAAAATAATCATCTGGATGTTTGTCTTTTCTGGAGGCTATATATAATTTATACATGGCGCTATTGTAGTCGATAGAAGCTTTGGCGTACTCTTTAAATTTTGGCTGTAGTGTTTTATCTTTAGTGAGATCCGTCAGATAGCTGTTATGCGCCTTTGTTACTGAATCTAGATATTGACTGGCATCTCCCAAAGATTCACCATAAACATATTTGAAATCCATTTTTCTTTGCTCAGTTTGGATGGAATCTAAAATGGCATTCTCTTTGGCCAAACTTCCCGCATAACTAAAAGTGCTATCTATTGCTTTGGTATCAAAAGCTATTTCCAGATTTTCTCCCTGCTGTAAAAAAATAGTCTTAAACGTTCTACCAAAACTTAACGTTGTGACCATTGGCATATCTACAGATAAGTTTGTCGAAAAAGTGCCGTTATTTATTTCAATTTCGGTTTCCCAATTTGATCGCCCCATGAAATCCTGAATCTTTAAAACAGCACCATTGTAATTTTTTATGGTACCAGATAACTGGGCGTATTCCTGATTTTCTTTTTCTGGAGTTACTTGCTTTTGCTGACAAGCCCAGCAAAGCGTTAATAGTGTAAGTCCTAATATAAGTTTTGATTTCATTTGATTAATTTT
The DNA here is from genome assembly GCA_003931895.1 of Mesohalobacter salilacus. Taxonomy (GTDB): domain Bacteria; phylum Bacteroidota; class Bacteroidia; order Flavobacteriales; family Flavobacteriaceae; genus Psychroflexus. Next base: position 61,165 of record RRZV01000017.1, on the reverse strand, counting down.
TTATGCATTTAAAACGAAATATTAAAGCGCATCATTCATACTTTTGGTATCGACGTATTGTTGAAATGCCGTGATCTTTCCATTTTCTAAAGTCCACAGATGAGCGACCTGAACATTATAAGCACCCCCGTTTTTGTATTTTGCATCATAACGAAGAGTAGCTAAAACTTTGTTCTCAAGCATGTTGTGCAGTTTGACATCCGTCACTTTAAAATACTCATGCTCTGCACCAACTCTTGCAAACACCCCATTTAAAACCGCTTCCGGCCCGATGTATGGATTGCCATCTGCATAGGCATTGCCTTCAGCTTCATTCCAAACAATTTCGGGATCCATGAGTTCGAGAACTTTTGGTATTTCACCTGCTGTAAAGGCCTTGTATAAATTGTCAATGACCGCCACATTATTTGGGTTAAATAAAAGTTCTGAAATATCCCAGTAGCCAAACTCTTTTACAATTTTTCCGTCTATAAATTGTGCGGTGATGTGCGCTGGAATATCGTAAGTTTTACCGTCAGATTTCATCTCTCCTTGCCATAAGCCCCTAAAGTTGACCCATGTTTCGCCTTTATCGGTGGTGACCATTTCGTATTCAGATTCTTTATCTACAAAATCCCATGACGAAAAGAGCGTGGCATCTTGTTTATTGGTTTTAATCAATTCGGCTATGGTTTGTGCTTTATCTTCCGTAGTATTGTTCATTATTTTTGCGGTATCGGCATAATGCGTGGCAAAATTTTCCCAATTTTGATTTTCATAGGCTTTGATAACCTTTTTGTAGGTGTCTATTTCTGGAGATTGTTGGGTGTAGCGTTTATCGTTGCAACTTGTAAAAAGCAGAACTGATAATAGAAGTAAAAGATAATTTTTCATGATGAAATTGTTTTTAATTAAATTTTAGTGTTGTAATTTTATTTGAAGTGAAACTTATTAACAATATTATTTAAGTTTTAAATGCAGAACTCGGAGTAAATAATGATGCTTGGTTTTCTTAGAGAGTGAACATCAAAAAAAGCCGGACAAGACTATTCATCTTTATCCGGCTTTAGCTAATTAAAAATAGTCATAAAGATTAGTTAGATAATTCCTTTTTGTATTCCCAGATATAGCCCCAAGCGTCATCTACAGCGTCTTCCCATTTATCTCTCATCTCATCGGCTTTCTTTTTGCCTTTTGCTTTTTCATACATTTTGAAAGGACTATCTTCATCTTTGTCTAAGGCAGCATAGCTATCATAAAGCGTTGCAACATTGTAGTCAGCTTCATGCTCATCACCTCCAATAACATATGACCAATATCCTCTAGGCTCACCTTCAACATCTTTCATGACAGCGGTTACACTTTTAACCACTTCGTTAAAAAGTTTACCATTTTTTACCCTAAAACTAGTTTCCCAGACAATTTTAACATTATCTTCTTTGCTTTGTTTGCTCCATTCAGGAATATTTCTAACTAGGCTGTATTTCACTTTTTTGACATGAGGCATGATAAAGCTCATCACAATTGAAGCACAACCCTTACCAGTATCATCACCTTCATCATCCATTTCTGCCCAATTTTCCATATAACCTACAAAACTATATACAGCACCTTCACCTTGAACTCTTTTCCAAAAGCTCCAGCTATTCTCACCACCAGCTTCAACATAGCATTCTTTCCATTTTTTAACTCCATCTTCAAATTGAGCTGCATGACCCATTTTGACCGTTAAGTCTGTAAACGACATAAGCGTTCCTTTCTCTTCTTCTTGTGCTAATGCCATGAAAGGCAAAATCATAATGATTGAAATTAATTTTTTCATTTTTTTAAGATTTAATTGTTAATATTTTATTGCAATATATGGGGTATTTCAAGCGGCGTCAATCACATATTGATGTGGTTATTTTGTTTTGAGAATATCAATTTTTAATATTTTGACTTTACGCTTCAGCGTGAAAATTCTAAGCTTTAAAGGGAACAAAGATTTACTTAGAAAAGTAAGAATTTAACTCAACTTCAATTATTGACTCAAAAAGAACCACTTCTTGTATTGCATATTTAAAGTCTTTTGGCAATTGCTTTTCGTAGATTTTAGATTTATGATTTACCGTTTCTATAATAGCAGAAATATCTGGAGCTGTAGGATTTTTTTTTAGCTTATAACTATAGTTAGGCTTATGTTGTTTAAGACTTTCTACGGCATCCTTATTACTACTTTCTATTTGATTATTTGTATTAGATAATGATTGGCTTTCAGTAGAAATTTCATCAATTCGATAGTTTAAAGCCTCTGAATTGGTATAGATAGTTTTATAATTTGGATTAAACTCAAAACTTTCAAAAGATTCAAGTGAATTCATATTCTTTTTACAACTGAAAAGGCATGAGCTTATGATTAAAAACAATAATACCTTGCTTGAATGTGTGTCTTTTGTTTTCATAATTTTTGATTTATAAAAAAATACCAGATAATTTTTAGCAATTTAACAGTAGTTTTGACAATCTTCAATCACATATTAATGTGGTTATATATTTAAAATGTATTACTTTTGGATAAACTAACCTAATATAACTTTGATAATCAATTTTTTACATAGGTGTGCGTTTTTGGGTGTTGTATTATTTTCAACACTTAGTCCAGCTCAAGATGAGCTACAAATCAAAAGCCTAACCACAGCAGACGGTCTTAACTTTAGGCATGTAGATGCTATTGTTCAGGACAAAAACGGGTTTATGTGGCTGGGCACACGTCAAGGGATTACGAAATATGACGGAAACCTATTTAAAGTTTTTAATAATAACAAAAACAATCCTCATAATATTCCTTATGAAGATATCATGAAGTTTGCATACCAAAGTACTTCAAACCAGCTTTGGTATATTGCCAATCATAAGCTATTTGTTATGGACCTGAATACAGAAAAGTTAGTCCCTATAAAAGGTCTTAAAACTGCAATTAAGGGTGAAGTGTTAGATATAGCTTTAGACCATGATGATAATTTATGGATTGTAAATGATGACCCCAAACCCGATGGCACAAAAACACAACATCTTATAAAATACGATGGCAAAACCTTTCATTTAATCAAGTCTTTAGAGCGAAAAAGCGCTGGATTAACCTCGCTGGATATTACTCAAAATAATGAAATTTGTTGGGCAACCGTTAATCACGGTCTCACAATATTTAATCAAAACGGACAAGTTATCAACCAAAAAATCATAGATACTTATGATTATTACGGGCATACCATTCACTATGCAGGTTCATTTTTTGACTCCAGCAATCAGCACTATTATTTTTCGGAAAGTAAAGGAGGTGTAGATAGTCATGTAAATTTAGAATTTAGTCAAAGAATAGTAGATAAAAATGCTATTATTCACTTTGCGGTTGAAGATAAAAACAATAACATTTGGTTTGCCAGCAAAAAAAAGTTGTTTTATTTAAAGTCTAACGGACAATTAATTGATTACACTCATCAAATCAAAGAAAGCTTAAAGTCTTCTAATATCACTTGTGCCTATGTTGACCAGTCTAATCTACTTTGGTTAGGCACGGATAATGGTATTCTAAAAGTCAAACTGCAACCTAAATATTTTAACAAAATTCTTTACCAAAAAAATAAGGATTGGGGTCTGAGTTTTAGAGGTCTTTTTGCCTTGAAAAATGGCGATATAATAGCTATGTGCGAAACTGAAAATCAGCTTTACAGAATATATAAAAATAGCTCTCAACAGCCAGTTTACTTGCAGAATACTTCCGAAAAATTAAAAGATGCAAGGTATTTCACCGCTGATATTGAAAATGATATTGCATATACAGTGACCAATGATTTGATTGAAATAAATTTTAATAAGAACAAACTTAAGCTTTACAGTGAATTTAGCCCCTACCTAAATGAAACAAAACCCAACCCCATTATCCGGTTAAAAGATGGTTCTCTTATCACAGGTTATTCACTTTTCAGGCTAATTCAAGTAGATTCAAAAACAAAATCATTCAGGCCTATATTTAAAACGAAGCCTGATGAAGATTTTATTATCAAAACTTTAATTCAAAGTGAGCAGGATCACAGTGTACTTTGGGTCGGTACAGAAAGCAATGGGCTTTTTAAAGTTAATCTTAACGGAAATATACAGGCACATTATCATATCAACTCAAAACCTTCATTAAGTAAAAGCTCTATTTTATCACTTTTAGAAATCAATGACCAACTTTTAATAGGAACTTTTGGTGGCGGTATAAACCGATTGAATCTAAACCAAAACAGCCTTAAAATTATAGATAAACAAGTTGGGCTCTCTGATAATAACGTTGTTTCAATCTTAGCTGTGGACAATAAAAATGTTATAGCAGCGACGTATAATGGTTTAAGCAAAATAAATTTAGAGACACTAGACATTCAAAATTACTTTGAAAAAGATGGCATAGCTGATAACGAATTTAATTATACATCGGCATACAAATCTGAAGACGGGCAATTTTATTTTGGTGGATTAAATGGTATTACTAAATTTTCTATGGAAAGCCTGTCCACGAAAAAAGAACTTCCTGCTTTAAATTTTACTCAGCTTGAGTTTTATAATCAATCAAAAGATACTTTATTTCAATTTAATCATTTGACAGAATCACCAGTTGAGCTATCGCCATACGACATAAATTTAAAGGTATCTTGGTCTATTCCAGACTATTTCAATAAAGAAAATTACACTTATTATACTATGCTTGAAGGCTTTGAAAATAAATGGTTTTATCAAGGTAATAATAGCACTATTCGATATAATCAATTGCCCGCTGGAGAATACACTATCAAAATAAAGGGGGTAGATATCAACGGGAATAAAAGCAAAGCAGGCATAGAAATTCCAATCATGGTTAGCCAAATTTTTTATAAAACCTGGTGGTTTATCAGTCTTTTGGTAATTTTTATTATGAGTTTATTTTATGCTTTTTATCGCTATAAACTTAATCAGGCCTTAGCTATAGAACGCTTACGCACCAAAATCTCAAGCGACTTACACGACGACGTAGGCTCTATGCTCACCGGATTGGCTATGCAAACAGAAATGCTTGAGATGCAGGCTAAAACCAAAATAGACAAACATAAATTAAAACGCCTGACCACCTTGAGTAGAAATACCATTTCACAAATGAGAGATTTTGTCTGGAGTATAGACAGCCGAAAAGACCGCGTTGAAGATTTAGTAGATAGGATGCGTGAGTATGCAGAAGAATATCTGCTGCCGGCTGGAATTACTTATGATATCCAAATAAAAGGAACGCCAGTCTCCAAAAAACTAGACTTGAATTGTCGTAGAAATCTTTTTTTAATCTACAAAGAAGCCATTACCAATATTTTAAAACACTCAAATGCCACACAGGTTGGGATAAGTATTTATAATGAAAAAAAATGCTGTCGTTTTAAGATTAAAGATAATGGAAACTTAAAGGCCTTTAAAACATCAACTGGTCAAGGTTTAGCTAACATGAAAATGCGCGCTGAACACATCAATGCTAAACTTAGTTTTTACACTTCCGATGGTTTTGGCATTGAGTTGTTATTACCACAACATTTATAAAGTTTAAAACCACATGATAATGTGAACTTTTGCTATTGATTTTTAGCTTAAATTCATCGCTTAACATTTTATTTGTTTTGAAAAACCAAACACATATCGTAATTGTAGAAGACGACAGGGTTGTTTTAGAAAGTTTAGTGTCTTTTTTTGAGCAAACTAAAGGCATTAGTGTTTTAAATACATTTGGCAATGCTGAAGACTTTTTAAACTGGCAAAAAAGTAATGACGACGCGGGCTTTATTTTACTTTTAGACATTCAACTTCCAGGCAAAAGTGGAGTGGAGTCTTTACCTTTCATCAAGAAAAACACACCTGACTTAGACGTCATCATCTTAACCACTTTTGAAGAAACGGATATGATCTTTAAAGCCTTAAGTGCCGGCGCTTGTTCTTATGTCTCAAAACGCACTTCACTAAAAAAAATTCAGGAAGCTATAGAAATCGTTGCTAATGGTGGTTCATATATGTCGCCGGCCATTGCAAGAAAAATTGCCAATTTTTATAAGCCAAAACCTAAGAGCCAACTCACCAAACGTCAACTCGAGATCGTAGATGGTATTGTCAGTGGGCAAAGCTACAAAATGATTGCTGATGATTTGTATATCTCTATAGACACCGTGAGAAGTCATATCAAAAATATTTATAAGACTCTTGAAATCAATTCAAAAGCAGAGTTGATTAGGAAATCTTATGATGATGAGTTGTGAGATTATTCCCCTAAATCCGGTAACTGCTCTATAATTTTATCTTGGTTCTGGCTCATCCCGACTAGTTTAGGCCAAATGATATCCGTAAATTGATTGAGTATGGGATAGCTTACTGATTCATTTAAAGTCTCTTCAGACAGCATTTCAACTTGTTCATTTATCACATTAAAGAGTAAAAGCAAAATGCTTAAAAGCAAACCAAATTTTAGTAAACCAAATAGACCGCCAAGCAGTTTATTGATAAAACTCAAAGCCACAAAATCAATAAGTTTAGTGATGAGTTTTCCAATAAGTGAGACAATGATAACTATGGCTAAAAAACTTAACAAAAAGGTGGTGATTCTCAAATATTCGTCATCCCATTCTATCCATTGCCCGATGTATAGACCGTGTGTTTTAGACAAATAAAACGCACCAGCAATGCCAAGTATTAAGCCTAATAATGCCGTTAATTCTAATACAAAACCTTTTTTAAAGCCTTTGTAAAAGCCAAGGATAAGAATGACGCCGATGATGATGTCTATCAGATTCATGGCGTAAATATAGAGAAGATTTCTACAATTGTCCTATATTTAAACCATTGTTTAATCACCTGAAATTTCACAAATAATTTTTTATGAAAAAAGCATTTATTTTATCGGCTATCATCAGTTTTTTATTTTGGGCTTGTCAAACCCCAACCCAAGACTCCAATACTGAAAACAACAATCAAGAAGAGATTAAAAAAGTGAACCCCATCGCCATTGTTATTCACGGCGGTGCTGGATATATGGCACAAAGCAATATGAGTGAGGAAAAGCAAAATGCTTATAAAGCTAAATTAGACGAAGCTATTTCTAAAGGTCACGACATTTTAAAAAACGGTGGAACAGCCATAGAAGCCGTGCAGCGAACCATCAATATATTAGAAGATTCACCCTTGTTTAATTCAGGTAAAGGCGCGGTGTTTAACCACGAAGGCTACAATGAACTCGATGCGTCTATCATGGATGGTAAAACTCTAAATGCTGGAGCTGTCGCCGGTGTCACTAATGTTAAAAACCCTATCAACCTCGCTTATGAAGTGATGAAAAACTCCAAGCATGTCATGCTTTCAGGAGCTGGTGCTCAAGTTTTTGCTAAAGAACGAGGTATTAGGCTTGTCGATTCGGCATATTTTGCAGTGCCTGATCGTTTGGAAGCTTTAAAACGTGCTCAAAATAAAACCGCTTTGCTCAACTGGGAAGACGAAAAATTTGGCACAGTAGGTTGCGTAGCACTAGATAAAGATGGTAATATCGCTGCTGGCACCTCAACAGGCGGGATGACCAACAAACGTTGGAATAGAATAGGAGACTCGCCCATTATCGGCGCTGGAACTTATGCTAATAATGCCACATGCGGCGTATCTTCAACTGGACATGGCGAGTATTTTATCAGATTGGCTGTAGCTCACGACATCTCTGCGCAAATGCAGTATAAAAATGTCAGTCTCCAAGAGGCTGCAGAAGATATGGTTTTAAATAAACTAAAAGCACTCGGCGGTGATGGCGGAATTATTGCTTTAGATAAAGACGGCAATATTTCTATGGTTTTCAATACTTCGGGTATGTTTAGAGCATCTATTGATAAAAATGGTCAAAAACAAATCAAAATTTTTAAATAAACTCTTTTTTACAACATGCGTTTTACAAAACTTCTCCTGTTATTTTGCTTGACTCCAATCTTATTTCAATGTGATTCTTCAGACCAAAAAAGTGATTTAGCCCATTTTAAAGACTACATCTACACCCATACCAAAAGTGATATTTCCATCACAGACCCTATCGTTTTTCGACTGGTAAAACCCGTAGAAAAATTTGATGTCAATCAAAACCTAAACACGGAAATATTTGATATCAAACCGAAAATTGAGGGCAAACTTTGGCTATCAACCGATAGAAATTTGATGTTTAAACCCGACGAAAACCTTCTACCCGGAACGCCTTACGAAATCACTTTACATCTCGATAAACTTTACGATGATGTGGACAGCGATTTAAAAGAATACCAGTTTCAATTGTCAACCATTCTACCCGATTTCAAAATCAAACTTGAAGCTTTAGAATTTTACGACAAAGATTGGGGATTTCGATATGCTATTTTAGAAACTTCAGATGTTACGCCATTAGAAAACATTAAAAAAGTGGTTTCAGCTCAGCAAAATCAAAATACTTTACCTCTAGATTGGTCTGAAAACGCAGAAACTTCAACATATTTTAAGTTTAAAATTGATAGCATCAAACGTTTCGACAAATCATCAACAGTAGAAATGTCATGGAATGGTGAAGCTATTCAAGCAAAAAATAAAGGAAAAAACACGTTTAGCGTTCCTCAAAAAGATGTGTTTAAAGTTTTAGATATCAACACTACAGGAAACAACAGCGCAAGGATTACGGTTAATTTTTCACAAACTTTAGAACCAAATCAAGTTTTAGATGGATTGGTTCAAATTGAAAAAGATCGAGATTTAAACTTTGATATTGAAGCTAATAACTTGATCATCTATCCTAAAAAACAGTATTCAGGTCAAGTGGAATTGCGTCTTTTTAAAAACATCAAAAGTGCGAAGGGCAAAACTTTATCAGCAGATTTCAGAGACAATATCGTTTTTCATCAACCAAAACCGGCTCTGCGAAAAGTCTCTAAAGGCGTGATTTTACCTCATTCTTCAAAAAATCCGTTTTATTTTGAAGCTGTGGGTTTAAAAGCCACAGATATTAGGGTAATTCAAGTGTATGAAGACAATGTTTTACAATATTTACAAGACGCCAATCTTGACCAAACCAATGCTTACCGACTCAGAAATGTTGGTCGCGTCGTTGCTCGACAAACCATTCCTTTGGTGCAAACTGCTTTAAATAACGACGGCCAGTGGAAAGCTTATGCCTTAGACCTCAACACTTTTTTTAATGCAGAACCCGGAGCAATTTATCAAGTTGATATCAGCTTTAGGCCTGAGCTCAGTTTGTATAATTGTGGCGACAATACTGAAGCAGATTTTTCATTTACAAGTATTGAAAATGATGAGCAAGGCATAAATCAAGAAGAGCGCTACTGGGATAACCAAAGCTACAACTGGCGAAATCGGGTTTACAATTGGCAAGAGCGAGACAACCCTTGTCACGAAGCTTATTATACAGAAGAACGCTTTTTGCAGTCCAATCTTTTGGCTTCAGATTTGGGTCTGATTGTAAAGAAAAACAAAAACGATATTTATCATTTTATCACTTCAAATTTGTTGACAGCAGAACCAGAATCGAAAGTCAACATCTCGACTTACAATTACCAAATGCAAGTCATCAGCAGTGCAAAAACCGATGCCAAAGGCATGGCAAAACTGAGCAGTAATCAAGAAATCGCTTTCGTCGTTGCTGAAAAAGAAAACCAATATGCCTATCTAAAACTTGACAATAACAAGGCACTAAGTTTGAGTAATTTTGAGGTTGGTGGCAGTGAAGTTCAAAACGGTCTAAAAGCTTATATTTATACGGAAAGAGGCGTTTATAGACCTGGTGATAGCATTCACGCCACTTTTGTGCTCAACGACCTCGCCAATCCATTACCGAAAAATTATCCAATAAAACTTCAACTTACAGATGCCAGAGGAAAACTGGTTCATGATGAAACCCATAACCAAGGCACAAACCAAATGTATGCCTTTAGTATTCCCACCAAAGCCACAGCACCAACAGGTAACTGGAACGCTGAAATATTAATTGGTGCAATCAGTTTCAGTAAACATATAAAAGTAGCTTCCGTAAAACCCAACCGACTTAAAATTAATTTAGATTTTGATGAGGACGTTTTATCGGCAAATCAATCCATTTCCGCAACCTTGACTTCAAATTGGTTAAGTGGCGCCAAAGCGAGAAATCTCAAAGCTGAAATAGAAATGAACGTGGGCGTAAAAGTCAATCCATTTCCGAAATACAAAGCTTACAATTTCTATGACATTACCCGTTCTTTCAATTCACAAGAAATCGCTTTTTTTGAAGGTCAACTCAACAATGAAGGCGTTGTTGACATCAGCCAAAAAATAGAACTGACTCAAAGTGTGCCGAGTATGCTAGACTTGAGTTTTTTGACTAAAGTGCACGAAAATGGCGGTGACTTTTCTATTGATGTTCAGCAAAAATCTTACGCTCCTTACGAACATTTTGTCGGCTTGAGAGCACCAAAAATCAAAGGACGAACTTATGATACCGATGAAGAAACTTTGTACCAAGTCATCAGTCTGGATAAAAACGAAAACCCAGTGGCCAATAAAAAACTCACCGCTTATATCTATAAACTCAATTGGCGTTGGTGGTGGAATAGGGGTCGAGATAATTTGTCTAAATACCAAAATAATTCAGGTTTACAAGCCTATAAAAGCATCAATTTAACAACGGATAATCAAGGGAAAGCCAATTTTAAACTCAACATTCCTCAAGAAGACCGCGGGCGATTTCTAGTGCGAGTCATTGATGTCAATGGGCAACATGCGACAAGTCAATTGGTGTATTATTACAAAAATTGGTGGAGCAATACCGACGGCAGTTTATCGAATATGTTGGTTTTTAGTTTAGATAAAGACAAGTATAAAGTTGGCGACAAAGCTAAAGTTACTTTTCCATCAAGTGCCAATGCTAAAGCTTTACTCAGTATAGAAAACGGCTCGGAAGTTCTATCCCAGGAATGGATTGACACCAAAAAAGGAAGCAGCATTGTTGATATTGATATCATCAAAGCTCATGCTCCCAATGCTTATGTAAGTATTTCACTCATTCAACCCCACCAACAAACCCAAAACGACAGACCGATAAGACTATTTGGCGTTGTGCCACTGAATGTTGAAAATCCTGATAACAAGTTAAACCCACAACTCGATATTCCTGAAAAAGTAAGACCGGAAAGTTCCTATGACATCAAAGTTTCAGAAGAAAACGACTTGCCAATGACTTATACTTTGGCTGTGGTGGATGAGGGTTTATTGGATTTAACCAATTTTAGCGTTCCAGATATTCATGGTTTTTTCAATAGAAAAGAAGCACTCGGTGTGCAAACCTATGATATTTATGACGATGTGATTGGTGCTTATGCGGGAAGTGTAGAAAATATATTTAGCATTGGTGGCGGCGGAAATTTAGCAGGTGCCAAAAACCGAAAAGCCAACCGATTTAAGCCTGTGGTGACATTCATCGGTCCCTTTGAGCTTAAAGCGGGTCAAACCAAAAAACATGCTCTAGACATGCCAAATTATATCGGTTCTGTAAAAGTAATGCTCGTGGCTGCTGATGTTTCCAACGAACGCTATGGTAGTGTTGAAAAAATCATGCCCGTCAAAAAACCGCTGATGCTTTTGGCTTCGGTGCCACGAAAATTGTCTCCAGGCGAAAAACTCAGTATTCCACTTACGGTTTTTGCCATGGAAGACCACATCAAAACAGTTCAACTCAAAGCAGAAACTGGACAAGGATTAAAAGCATTAGGTTCAACTGAAAAAAGTATTACTTTTAAAGACATCGGGGACCAAATCATCAATTTTGAATTTGAAGTCATGTCTTCTTCAAAAGTTGAAGACATCAAATTTACAGCCACATCTGGAGGAGAAACTGCAAAATATGCTTTAGAAATAGATACCTACAACCCTAACCCGATGGCTCAAAAAACCAAAAATTTTGAGTTGAAAGCCAAGGATAATTTAAATATAGACATCGAAACTTTTGGCACTGATGGGAGCAATTCTGCTTTTGTAGAAATTTCAGCATTACCACCTATGGATTTGACCAAAAGATTGGAAAGGCTGATTGCTTATCCGCATGGTTGTGTAGAGCAGACCACATCAAAAGTATTTCCACAAATTTATCTCGAAGGCATCGCAGAATTGAGTTTTGGGCAAAAACAAGACATCAAGAATAATGTTGAAAAAGCTATTGAGAAATTAGACGATTTTCAGCTTACCAATGGCGGTGTGAGTTATTGGCCAGGGGGCAATGCAGATGCATGGTGTACAAATTATGTAGGACATTTTATGATTGAAGCCCAGCAAAAAGGCTATGATATTCCTCTGATGTTTTTGAACAATTGGAAAAGCTATCAAAAAGACCAAGCCCGACGATGGAGTGAAAACACCTATTCCCGCCAATCAGATTATTTGCAAGCTTATCGTTTATACACTTTAGCATTATACGGCGACCCAGATTTGGCGTCGATGAACCGATTGAGGAATGCACAACTTGCCAATGCTTCAAAATGGAGGTTGGCACAAGCTTATGCAATTATCGGTCAAAAAGATGTGGCTCAACAGCTCGTTGCCAATGCATCGATTTATGAGTTGAAAAACGCCAATCAATATTACACTTATGGTTCTACGTTTAGAAATGAAGCCATGTTGCTAGAAAGTTTGGTATATCTGGACGATAACCGCATGCAACAAACGGCAAAAAGTATAGCCTTAAAATTGTCTTCAGACGATTGGTTGAGCACCCAAGAAATGGCTTATGCCGTCGTGAGCTTATCAAAATTGTTGGTTAAAAATGGTGGAAAAGCTATGGATATCAATTTTAATGAAGAGTCCATCAAAACTTCAAAACCCATTTTTAAAAGAGAACTTGAATTGAACACAAAAGGCGAAACCCAACTCAAATTGAAAAACAACAAAAACACCAAAATCTATGTGCGTTTAATCCAGAATGGAAAACCACCACTTGGCGAATCTTTTGCTGAGCAAAATAATTTGAGTTTAAACATAGATTATGTCGATGCAAACGGCGAAAGCATTGATATAAAGACGCTAAGACAAGGCTCAGAAGTCAATGCCATCATCAATATTGGAAATTTGAGTCAAACCCAATTAGACAATGTGGCTTTGCAATATCACTTGCCCAGCGGTTGGGAAATTGTTGACACTTCATTTACCAATTACCAAAACGCTGTTTATCCAGAAGCCAATTATGTTGACATCAGAGATAATGAAGTTCGATTTTATTTAGACCTTAACGCCCAGCAAACCAAAAGCTTCAAACTCAAAGTGAACGCCTCCTATCTCGGCGAATACTTCCTACCCGGCAACCAAGCCGAAACCATGTATAGCGATGATTATTTTGCGAGGACTAAAGGTGAAAAGGTTTTGGTTGTGGAGTGAACTTGTTTCAATGAAAATTTATGAAGATAAATAAGCCTTTATTGTCAATTTCTATTCGTGTTTACGTCTTTATAGGTTTAATAGTTGTTCTACTTTCCCTCTGGTATCTAGCCTTGCCTCAACCGCTTTTTAAAGCACCACTATCAACCGTGGTGTGGAGTAAAGAGAACAAACTACTCGGTGCCAGAGTGGCTCAAGACGGGCAGTGGCGGTTTCCGGCTTCAAATCGTGTTCCAGAGAAATTTAAACAATCCATCCTGTATTTTGAAGATGAATATTTTAAATACCACCCCGGGTTTAATCCGATATCCATGGTCAAAGCCTTTTGGCATAACCTCAATCATGATTCTAAACGTGGTGGCAGCACTTTGACTCAACAAGTCATCAGATTATCTCGGCAAAACCAATCCAGAACTTACACCGAAAAACTCATTGAATTGTTTCTTGCCACACGCATAGAAGTTGAATTTTCTAAAGACGACATTTTAAACTTTTACGCCAGTTACGCTCCTTTTGGCGGAAATGTCGTTGGTCTGGAAACTGCGGCTTGGCGATATTTCAATAGACCTGCAAAAGATTTGAGTTGGTCACAATCTGCGGCTTTGGCTGTTCTGCCCAATGCTCCATCACTTGTATTTCCTGGAAAAAATGAAAATATCCTGAAAGCCAAACGCAACCGATTATTAAAAAAACTTGTTGAAAATAAAGTCATTGATACAAACACATACCAATTAGCTTTACTTGAAGACCTTCCTGGAAAGGCTTATGATTTGCCCAATATCACACCACATCTCACGGAATGGTTAAGGCAAAATCATCAGGAATCTCAAGTGAAAACAAACATAGATTTCAAACTTCAGCAACAGGTAAACACTTTGGTCGAGCAGCACTTGACATTGTGGAAAAGCAATCAAGTTTATAATGCAGCTGTTATTATTGCAGATATCAAGACAGGTCAGGTTTTGGCTTATACGGGCAATTCAACATCAAGTGAAAGTCCGTTTTATTATGTGGATATGATTAAAAGTCCACGAAGCACAGGGAGTTTGCTCAAACCGATTTTATATGCCAGCATGCTTGATGATGGCGAACTTCTACCAGAGCAATTGGTTAAAGACACACCAGCAAGATTTGACAATTATGTGCCTCAAAATTTCACCAAAGATTTTCAAGGTGCAGTCCATGCGGATGTGTTTATCCAAAAATCTCTTAACGTGCCTGCCGTAAGACTTTTGAAATCCTATGGTATCGATCGGTTTATAAATAAACTTCAAAAACTCGGTTTAAATCATATTGATAAATCAGCTGATCACTATGGATTACCTTTAATTTTAGGTGGAGCCGAATCCAGCTTATGGGAATTGACAAGCATGTATACCCATTTGGCTAAAACTTTGAAAAACGCCGAACACAATCAAAACACCACCCCATTTGAAAATCTAAAACTCATCGCATCTCAAAATCCTCAAAAAACTGACGAAAACAATTTGACAAATATTCTAAGTCCTGCGTCTATTTATCTAAGTTTTGAAGCCATGTCTGGCCTAGAGCGGCCAGGTCTCGATGCGGGTTGGAAAGCCTTTGCCAACAGCCGAAAAATCGCTTGGAAAACAGGCACGAGTTATGGGTTTAAAGACGCTTGGTCTATCGGTATGAATCAAGATTATTTGGTTGGCGTTTGGGTGGGCAATGCCGATGGAAACGGCAGACCAAATCTTCTAGGCGTCAATGCGGCAGCGCCTTTGATGTTTTCTGTTTTTGAAAATATGCCATCAACAAAGACTTGGTTTGCTAAACCTATGGCTGATATGAAAACGCTTGAAGTTTGTGCTCAAACGGGATATATCAAATCTTTGAATTGCCCTATTGCTAAAAGCATTGATATCCCAAAAACCCAATTGAAACTAAAACCTTGCCCGTTTCATAAAATCGTAAATCTCAATGCAGATAAAACCTATCAGGTGCGTTCTTCATGTCAAGATTTACCAAATAAAATTACAAGCAGTTGGTTTGTACTGCCACCGATTATGGCATATTACTATAAAAAAAACCATCCGGAATATCAAGATTTGCCGCCTTTACATCCCAAATGTCAAAGTTCAAATGCATCTCAATTTGCGTTGATTTATCCTAAAGCCAATCAAGATATCATTTTACCCAAAACTTTTGACGAAACTGTTTCTGAAGTTATTTTCAAAGCTGCTTATGACGAAAATAAAACTTTGTATTGGCATATAGATGATGAGTTTATGGGAACAACTCAATATTTTCATGACATGCAATTCCAGCCCGAAGCTGGCGAACATATTTTAACGCTTGTCAATGAAGATGGGCAGCAGTTGCAGAGGCGTTTTAGGTTGAGTTATACAGAAACACATTAGTAGCATAATGTTAGGGTCTTGATCTTGTGAGACAGGAAAACTATAAATCAATATCCAGCTGCTTTCCTTCTTCTTTGGCTTTGTTATCCATTCCGGCACCAATAGCTATACCTATACTCATACCGATTGGTAAACCTATGCCTATAAAACCCATATTATCCAGAGCCAGACCAAAGGCTACGCCTATTGGTATACCAAAACTAGACATCCCAACAGCTAGCCACATATTACGATAATAGTGTTTAGGCACTATTTTTAATTCTTTCTTTAATAATTTTAAAATATCATTGTAGGTTTTTCTAAGATCTTTATGATAGGCTTTAGGGTCTACTTGAATAAGATTTAGGTTGTCAACTTGTTGGTTTATATTATCTAAAACAGATGTAGGAATATTTTTTTGAGATAAGCTATCTAATAGCTTTTCAAACTTTTGAAACTGCTTTAAAGCCTTAGGTTCCTCAATTTTTGATCTTTTTTGCAATGATTCCAGTTCCATTTAATAAGTTTTTAAATTCTTTCAACGTGCTTATAAAAAAAATTAATCGACTTCATGACCTCGTGAAGCTTCATATAACACAAACCAATCTTGATACTTTAATTTAATATCGAGACTGCCTAAAGCCGCTTTGACCCGTTCTGGGTTTGTTGTACCAATAACAGGATATATTTGAGCAGGATGATGGAGTAGCCAAGTCAAAACCAATTGAGAAACCGAGCAATCATATTGTTTTGAAAGTTTGTTGAGGTTTTGCTTTAACACAGAATTCTCTCCAAGTTTTAAACTTTCTCCTAATGGTGACCACGCCATTGTTGTGATGTCGTTTTGTTGATGATAAAGCAATGTCTCATCATCAATAGGCTTTGTATGCGTTAACGAACATTCAATTTGATTAGCTGAAACTTCTATGTGTTGACTTAAATAGTCGATTTGTTGTGGTGTAAAATTGGACACACCAAAGGCTTTGATTTTACCTTGGCTTTTGAGTTGAGTCATCGCTTCTAAGATTTCATCATTTTGCATCAATGGACTAGGTCTATGAAGCAAAAACAAATCAAGATAATCTGTTTTTAAATTTTTAAGCGATTGTTCGGCTTGTTTTATGATATAGGAAGAATCAAAATTATAATGTTTGACGTAAGTGTTTCGTTTCTCATTAATCAGTTGAATACCACATTTGCTAATGAGTTGAATTTTTTCTCTACTGATTTGACTTTGTTGAAAAGCTTGACCAAAAGCTTCTTCTGTAGTATAGTTGCCATAAATATCAGCATGGTCAAAGGTGGTAACCCCTATATCTACATTTTCTGAAATACGTTTTGTCATCTCTGAAGTATTGAAGTTTTTGCCCCAAATACCCCAAGTCATACAACCTTGAATGATTCTAGAAAAATTTTGTTTCATTCTTTAAAATTACAAAAATATATACACAAAAAACCTGTCAGTTTTAGAAAACTGACAGGTTTGAAAATTTTAAAAATCTAATTTTTTCTTAGTTTCCTGTAATAGTTAAGTCGTCAATGTGATAACGCGTTGTGGCATCAGGGTCTGTACTGATGTAACGGAAACCAATCCAAACATTTTCACCAGCACAACTGATATTAGTTGGACCAACTGGTTCAAAACTACCAAATCCACTTCCAGGACCACTTGGGATTTCGAGATCAAGTTGTGTCCACTCCGTGGTAGTTGGATCTCCAGTAAAATTATCAGTAATAAAAATAGCTAAGATATTACCATTATCAAAGTTGGTTTGGATTTCCATACTTAAATCTTCTTCAACTGTAGTAGACAAGTCAATTTGTGGTGTCACTAACCAAGCCTCTGAATCCGTTTCGCCAGAGTTAAAGCCTGAAATTTGTGCATAAGAATCTCCACTAAATGAACCAATAATGTAATCTAAGTTGCCTCCAGAAACATTCACATTAGTCCAGCCAGTTAAGTTGCTAATACTGCTAACTTCAAAATCTTCTTCAAAAATTGTAGTACTACCTCCACTTGGACCATCACAGAATAGCAAGTCTGGATCACAACGTTCTTGATCAAAATTGATAGTTTCTGTAGTGTTTAATGCAAATATGTAAAAATCATCAAAAAAGTCTCTAGATAATACGCCTGCCATACTTCCTGCTTGAGACGGCAAAGTTAAAAACCTAAAATCTGAAAACGTACTGGTGCTCACAATAGTAGTATTTCCTGAGTCGCAACTCTCTAGAACACGCTCGCCATCAAATTCATCTTCAGGTTCAGCTGCGAACGTTAGTGGTTCATCAACTAGAACACTGCTTCTAGGGAATTGTACGTTGCTCAATTCAACATATAAATTTTCTAAGTCATTAGAAAAATCAGAGATCGATACTGGTAAAGGCACAATTTCAGCAGTTTCAGACGTTCTTAAAATCACATCTTCAGCTTGACTTTCTTGAATTTGGCCAATTCGGTTACCATCTACAGTTCCTATGGCACCAACACCGTTTGTAATACCTACTGTAAGCCCTTCTAATTTAACAAAGACTTTGCGTCCAAAGTTGTATTTTGTAAACAAAGGATTGACGTTAACAGAAATTCTTATTCCAGCAGTTGGGTTTTCAGGTTTATCTTGGATGATGAGTTCTTCAAAAAAGTTGCCCCCTTCATCAGAAGAAATCACGTAGCCTTCTACGTATATATTACTTTCTATGGTAAAGTTTTCGCCTTGGTTTTGCTCAATAGTCCCAAGAATAGAACTTATACTAACCAATTCACCATCTATTTCAGGATCTGTTACAGTCACATCTGGTATAGCAAAATCATCATCTTCAACACACGAGGTTGTTATTAACCCAAGAGCTAAGATTAATAAAAATGTAAGTTTAAAAGAAATTGTTTTCATTGTTGTATTATTAATTTGTTCTAAGTATAAAGTTAAGTTTAAAATCTAACATAAAAATTTAAGTAATAGGTCGTACCTCGGCCAAAGAAGTAGCGGTTACCAAATAATGGTGTATCGCGATTAAGGTCTTCAGTTCGGTTTTGGAAATTGGCTCGTCGTGATTGTTCAAAGCCACCTGTGATGTAATCTTCGCCAAATATATTGTTAATCACAGCAAAGAATCCAACAAAATAGTCACCAACTTTCCAGGATTTACCACCTATGGCATTAAACAAGAAGTAGTCTTCAAATTCTTCTTGTTTTAAAGTTTGTCTAGCAATGTCTGGGTCAAAGTTTGCAAACTCCTGACCGTCTAAATCTAATCTAAAGTTATCTGAACGTACTAAACCACTTGGGCTCACATAAGCGTTAGAGTAGTAGTTTGACGTAATTCCGATATTCCAAAAATTAGGGTCTCGGTATTCAAAACCAAGTTGGTAGGCTTGTTGTGGTCCGCCTGGGACTTTTAAATCCTTTAGTGCTGTTTTACCGTCGCCAAAACGGATTTTTTGAGTACCAAAATCTTGGCTGGTCAAGTATAAATTAGGGTTGCTATCATAGGTATGTTGACCCCAAGCCCCAGCAGCTTTAAGTTTTATGGTTGGCGTGACTTGGGCTTCAATTCCAAGTTCAGCACCAAGATGTTGACGGTCTATGCCAGACATCACTTCTTGAACAAATGCACTGGCATTGTCTGAATTAAAACCTGTAAGGTCTTCTGTAAAGTAAAAGCCAACATTAGTTTCATCTTCTATTTTGGCATAATAACCAGTTAATCTCGCTTGAATAATAGGCGATCGGTAGATATAACTTAAATCGGCTGAGGTTGACAACACTTCTTTAAGGTCTTCAACAATCATGTGGTTTTGTCTGGGGTTGCTGTAAGAATTTCTTAAAGTTGGGGCTTTTTCTATGTATGCTGCATTGACATCAATGTAATGACCGCCTTTAATTTTAAATACGCCACCAAGTTTTGCTGCGAGGTTATCAAATTCAAGTTCTTCGCCTTCACCAAAGGATTGTTCACCAGGATAATACCCATTTTCAAACAAACCTGTTCTTTGGTATGTGGTTTGTCCAAATTTACCTGCCACATAAAAATCAACCCAGTCATATTGAAACTGTGCTTGAGCAAAAGCGTTGTATTCCTCCACATCTACTTCATAATTATATTCGTAACGATCACCTTCAACAACTAAACGGTTAGGGTTTCTTAAGTCAGATTGAGCTACGTCAACAGCATCACCAATGGCTTGGGTGCTTTCATCTGCAAAGAAGTCGACGTCTAAAAACTGTTGACCACCAAGTAAATCAGCAACTTCTGCATAGTTTTCGCTGTTTAAAGAACGGTAATCCACACTAGCGTTTAAAGTAATTTTTTCATTAAGCTTGGCATTTAAAATGGAATTAAACTGAAACATATCATCATCAACCAAATCCTCTTTAAGGATGTAAGTTGAATTGCCACCATTAACAGCGTTGTTTAAATTAGCTTCGTAAACGGCATCCCAATCAAACTGTCCATCTTCTAAAAAGGCTTGTTGAGCTGTAAAAGCATTAGCTAAGTCTGTGGTTGTTGGGTTTGGATCTTGTAAAAAGAAACTCGGTAAACTCTGCCAATATACTGGAGAAGGATTTCGAGCCCCACCGATGAAAGTGTCCTCACCGTTTGGGCCTTGAACTCTTCGCGTTCCACCGTTATCAACACGGGTTGTTCCGAGCGTTCCAAATTGGTAGCCTGCGTTAGTGTTTAAAGAAATATTTTCATTGATATCCCAATAATGATTTAACATAAACACAGGTTGTTCAATGGTTCTGATTCTTACGTTTCGTTTTTCACCATTTTGGTAACCCCATTCTGGGTTGTATCGGCGACCTTTTAAGTCTTCAACTTCTCGGGTTATAGCGTTAGACAAGCCTCTTCGGTTTGGTGTGTAAAACCCTGTAAAGTTTAAGCTGTGCTTGTCGTTAAATTGTTTTTCAACTGAAGCGGAAAAGGAGTTAGCATCATATAAAGTTGCGTCTTGAAAACCTTCATCTCCAAAACGTCTTGACATCAATACAGAATAAGACCAACCTCCAGACAAAATACCAGAGTTATAACTTCCCATCACTCTACCTTGATATGAACGATTTGATGACGCATAAGACACACGACCACCTTTACGTTGGCCAGAAGCTCTCATATCAATATTGGTTGTACCAGCTAAATCTCCAAATTGAAATTCATTGGCGTGCGTATTCATACTCAAAGTTCTGTTTCGCTGAATATCATTTAAACCACCCCATTGAGTCCATTGTGGTCGTCCTGTAGAAAATTTGTTCATTTCCATCCCATTAATCAAGACTTTACCACGAGCATTGTCGTAACCCCGTGGATTGAAAAACGTAGCACTAAAGTCAAAAGCAGCTGCTCTTAAAAAGACGTCTCTAGTAGATTGTAACAAACCAGAGACATTAAAAAGCACATTGTCATCTCCTGCTAGTTCATTATCTGATAAACTAATAACACCGATTTGTTCAGTTTCTTCGCTAATATCAACTTTTAAGTATAAAGTTCCTAAATCTAAGGTTTCCCCTTCATTGATAATAATTGGGTAGCGTTTAGACACA
This sequence comes from Mesohalobacter salilacus, assembly GCA_003931895.1. Classification (GTDB taxonomy): domain Bacteria; phylum Bacteroidota; class Bacteroidia; order Flavobacteriales; family Flavobacteriaceae; genus Psychroflexus. The sequence goes on along the minus strand of RRZV01000017.1, from coordinate 39,852 downwards.
TAGCCTTCTTTATCGACCAACAAGACCTGCTCACCAAGAGGCAATTCTGGGTTGTCAAATTTAAAAACCCCTTTATTGTTAGTTGATGTTTTGAGGACTGCACCTTCTATGCTTAAATCTACATCGGGAATGGGTTGTTCGTCTGCGTCTTGGACAATAACACCAGTTACCACAGTCTGTTGACTAAATACTAGGCCCGAAAAAAGTAGAAATAAAGAAAGAAAAATTGATTTATTCATTGTAGATATGTTATATGAGACCAATCTCTTTAAGAAATTATTATGATTTTGGTGCAAATGTATTTAATATTTATTTATTGACTATTTTTGAACCCGAAAATTTACGATTAAATAATATTTTATGTTTAGAAACACAATTTCCTTTGTAGTACTACTTCTTTTTTTGTCCAGTTTTAGCTCTTGGTCTCAAGACCAAAAGTATAGGGTTGCAACTGTAGCATTTTATAATTTAGAAAACTTATTTGATGTTGAAAACGACCCTAATAAATTTGACGAGCGCTCTCCAATTATGGAAATGGACTCAGCGGTGCGCCCAGATGTTTATAAAAAGAAAATTGCCAATATGGCTAAAGTGATTTCTAAAATTGGTACTGATTTTACAGGAATGCCTCCAGCTGTTGTTGGTGTTTGTGAGGTTGAAAATGAAGATGTACTTCTCGATTTGGTCAACCACTCGCGGTTAAGGCCTTATAACTATGGCGTGGTCCATCACGAATCGCCAGATGAAAGAAGTATTGACACGGGATTACTCTATCAAAAAGGAATGTTCATTCCTACAAACTCTGTAGCCCACGAAGTTTTAATTTATAAAAACAACGACAAATCTGACCGTAATGAAACTAGAGACGTACTTGTAGTCTCTGGCAAATTAAGAGGCGAAGATTTTCATTTTATTGTCAACCACTGGCCATCTCGAAGCGGTGGTCAAAAGCGTTCTGAGCCTGGACGTGTTGCTGCCGCAAAAGTGGCTAAAAATGCGATTGACTCCCTTCAAGTAATTGACCCATACGCAAAAATTATGGTCATGGGTGATTTTAATGACGGGCCTTATAATAAAAGTATTTCTGAAGTGGTAGGCGCTAAATTTGATAAGGAGGAAGTTGGTTTGAAAGAGCTTTATAATCCTTATGAAGAAATCCGAAAAAAAGGTGGCGGGACTATTGCTTATCGTGGCAGTTGGGATATTTTTGATCAAATTTTCTTTACAGATCCGCTTATTAATGATAAAGATTATTCAGAATTTAGATATTTTAAGTCTGGTATATATGCACCTACGTTTTTGCAAAACCCAAGAGGTCGTTGGAAAGGTTATCCTTACAGAAGTTTTTCTGGCGGTGGATTTTCTGGTGGCTATAGCGACCATTTCCCTGTTTTTGTGTATTTGATTAGAGAAATTGAGGTAGAGAAATAGTTAATCTCAATTTACCACTTAATTAAGTATTGGTTTACAGTTTACAGTTTACTGTAAACTGTAAATAAATTTTTATCATTTCCGCATTTGTTTAATCATCCGTTGTATTCTGTCTTCTAGTTTTTCTGAAGATAACTTTTCACGTAGTCTATCGGTGATGATGGGGAAAGATAGTGGCGTAGGTTGTTGACAACTTCTTACCACAAAATTTTGTTGGTTTATACGTTCTAAAGCTTTGAGCAGTCGCCCTTCTTCCAGGCTGTATTCAAAGGTTTCCCGATAGGCTTGTAGAAATAAAGGGTTGTCTGGTTCGTAATCTCTAAACACTTCAAAAATCAATTGCGAACCCGACTGTAAGTGCTTAGATTTAATCACTTTACCAGGATAACCCGAAAACACTAAGCCTGAAATAACGGCTATATCTCTAAACTTTCGTCTTGCCATTTCGGTAGCATTTAGACTTTTATATAAGTCAGTGTTGACGTTTTGGACTTGCCAAACGCATCGATTTTGTATGACTTTTAAGTCGATGGTTTTGTCGGTTAAGAGTTCAAAACCATAGTCATTAAACGCCAACGAAAAACTTATAGGTTGCTGTAAACTAATGCGATAGGCCACTAAACTCGCCATGGCTTCATGAACAAAACGGCCTTCAAAAGGATAAAATACATGATGAATCCCATCACGGGTTTCAAAAATTTCGGTGAGAAACTCATTTGCATCGGGGATAATAGATTCTACTTGTTGCTGCTCTAAAATGGGTTTTAAGCTTTGATATTCTGGTGAATGGGTTTTGTTTTTTAACTGGTAAAGCTCTTGGCGTAAACCTTCACTCATTTGAGAAGACAGACTTAACCGACCACCCATCCAGCTTGGCACTTTAGCATTTTTAGCTTTTGATTTTCGCACATAAACTTCCATATGTTTAATGCGAATTAGCTCTAAAGTTTTCCCCGCAAACGTAAACGCATCACCAGGGTTGAGCTTAGAAATAAACCATTCTTCTATACTGCCAACAAATTTTCCCGAGAGGTATTTCACTTTTAAAATCGCATCACTCACAATACTGCCAATTTGTAATCGGTGCCTCATGGCTACGCCTTTGTTTTTGACTTTATACAAGCCATCATCATCTAAAACTACTTTGTGAAAATCTGTATAATTTTCTAAAGAACTTCCTCCAGTGGTAATAAAATCTAAAGCCCACTGCCAAATATTCTCATCGAGGTCTTGAAAACAAAATGTAGACTTAACTTCTTTATAAATTTGTTCAGAATCGAAGCCTTCTGAAATGGCTAAAGTGGTTAAATACTGCACTAATACATCGTAAGAATTAAGATGAGGTAAACGCTCTTCTACCGTTTTGTTTTTTACAGCATTTTGAAGAGCTAGGGCTTCAATCAGTTCAATGGCATGTGTTGGTAAAAAGTAAATTAGGCTTTTATCGCCTGGGCGATGACCACTTCTGCCTGCGCGCTGCATAAACCTGGCCACACCTTTTGGCCCACCGATTTGAATGATGGTTTCGACAGGGGCAAAATCAACCCCTAAATCTAAACTCGATGTGCAAACCACTGCTTTGAGTTGATGTTCTCGCAAAGCATTTTCTACCCAAAGTCGGGTTTGTTTATCAATACTGCCGTGGTGCATAGCCAAGTCGCCAGCAAATTCTGGGTGCTTTTCTAATAGTTTTTGAAACCAAATTTCACATTGCGCCCGTGTGTTGGTGAAAATTAAAGTGCTTTTAGATGTTTTGATAATAGGAATGATTTCTTCCAGAAGCTGTAAACCTAAATGTCCACGCCAAGGAAACTTATCCATAGTTTTTGGCAAAATACTTTTGACTTCAATATCCTTTTTAACATTAGCCTTAATCATTGCAGTCTCAAAAACATGTGAATCTTCACCTAAAAGAACATCCATAGCTTGGTTTAGATTACCTATTGTTGCAGAAATTCCCCAAATTTTTGGTGCTGCAATACTTTTAAGTCGAGACAAAGCCAGCTCCACCAAAACGCCGCGCTTAGTGCCCAATAATTCGTGCCATTCATCAGCTACAATTGCTATACAGCCGTTGAAAATTTTGGGATAGTTTTTTGTGGCCAAGAGCAAATGTAAGCTCTCAGGTGTAGTGATGAGCAAGTTAGGCATTTGTCGTTTTTGGCTTTGACGTTCTTTTGGAGATGTATCGCCGTTTCTTATGCCAACGCTAATGTTTAAATTTAAATCTTCAATGAGTTTTTCGGCAGATGATTTGATATCGATTGCCAAAGCCCGTAAAGGTGTAATCCAAATAGCTTTTAATCCTTTTTGACTTTCGGTTTGCTGAGAGATTTCTGCGAGAATAGGCACCCACAACGCATAGGTTTTTCCACTACCTGTTGGCGCGTTTAGAAGTCCACTTTTACCTTTTGAATAGGCATGCCAAGTTTGTTTTTGAAAATCGAAAACTTGCCAATTTTTTGAGGTAAACCAATTTGAAAAAGAAGTATAATCTAATGGCATTTTGCTAAAGTAAAACGAAAAAACTAAAGGCTTGCTTCAACAAATCTTTAAATATTTTACTTTATCTAAAATTCAATTAAATCTTAATTAGCATTTTGTAGCTCAATAAAAAAACAAAATTCCTATTCTAGCCCCGATAGGAGTGAAAATCCTGTGCTTTGGCTTTGCTACAATACAGCATTTTAAGGGCGACTTTAGAAGCCCGCAAAATAGCAGGTATTGTGTAAAGGCATAAACAGATTGAAACGGATAGCGGGTTTCTGCTTCTTAAACAATTAATCCCGACTGACTTCTAGGACTTCAAATTCTATTTCGCCATTGGGTACGGTAACTTTTGCGGTGTCACCAGCTTTTTTGCCGAGTAGACCTTTGCCGATAGGGGAGTCCACTGAGATTTTACCTGATTTTAAATCGGCTTCGCTTTGGGCAACGAGTTTGTAGGTTATGGTCTGGTTGTTGGCTTTATTTTTTATTTTTACATTACTGTGAATCAACACTTTGGAAGTATCGAGTTGAGACTCGTCAATGACACGGGCACTTGCAACGACTTCTTCTAATTTAGCAATTTGCATTTCTAGCATGCCTTGGGCTTCTTTGGCGGCGTCGTATTCTGCGTTTTCACTTAAGTCGCCTTTATCTCTGGCGTCAGCAATGGCTTGTGAGGCTTTTGGGCGCTCAACATCTCGGAGTTGGTCTAGCTCTTTCTTCAGTTTTTTCAATCCTTCTTCAGTGTAATACGAAATCTTACTCATAAGCGTTATCTTTATATGAAAAACAAAAATCCCGCAATGACGGGATTGAACTTACAAAAGTACTAAATTTGCGAATATTAAAAAAATAAACCTTAAATTTTATGAATCTTAAAGCAATACTGTCAATTTTTATCATTTGTATTGGACTTCAGAGTTGTAGTGATGATGATGTTCGTCAAAACAATCCGAATTTACTCAATATTCAGTTTGAAATTGTTTTAAATTTAAATTTACCGCAATTTAGTCCACTTAATTTTGCTGGAAATGCGATATACGTGGGCGGACAAGGCATTGGAAACGATGGTATTATTGTGGTGAATACGGGAAGTGGATTTGTGGCTTGGGACGCGTCTGACCCGAATGAAGTTCCTAGCAATTGCACGAGACTTCAAATTGATGGGTTTACAGCTGCATCGACGTGTCAACCTTCAAATTCTTATAGCTTAATAACAGGTCAACCCCTTGAAGACGGCTTGCCTTTTGGTCTGTTGAACTATCAGCTGAATGCTAATGGCGATAGTGTTCGCGTATTTAACTAAGTATTTTGATTTAAAAATTAATGCGACTTTAATTTGTAAATCAGGGACTTTATTTATATTTGCAATCCTTTTTGCGGGCGTGTTGGAATTGGTAGACCTGTCTGCCCTGTCTGCCGACAGGCAGGCGACAGGCAGGCACGCTAGACTTAGAAGCTAATATGCCGTAAATTGTTCTTTTTTTAATATTTTATAAATGCGGGCGTGGTGGAATTGGTAGACACGCTAGACTTAGGATCTAGTGCCGAGAGGTGTGAGAGTTCGAGTCTCTCCGCCCGTACTTTTTTGAAAGCCTCTCATATCTGAGGGGCTTTTTTTATGAAGAAATTTGGGTTTTAAGAGGCCATGCCTGCGACGAATTTATTTTGGTAAGTAAGCCAAAACATTTATGATTGGTTTTAAAATACCCTAAAGCGATTGTCTATTTTAATTGGGTAATCGATTCAGGACGGTACATGTCAAGGGCACACCTTAAATCCTGAAAAATTAAAACAGGCCATTAAGCCTGTTTTGCTGTCGGTCATACTGGATTATTTTCATGATCCAGAAATGAAGACCGCTCCTGCAAATAGAAATCCAAAACTGCAAACACTTATTGAAATGTCATTCTGAACTTGTTTTGGAATCTTATGAATATCTATTTGGATTAACAGCCGTTGATCCAGAATTGAACCACTCCTGCAAATATAATTCCAAAACTGTTATTGTGATTATTTTGGTGTCCTACCCTTGACATAGCATTATAGCAGATTAACTGGCGTTGATCCAGAAATGAAACTCACTCCTGCAAATAGAATCCCAAAACTGCTATTGCAGTTTTATGGTTTTTTTATTTATCCCTCCTTTTAAAGCAGAGCTTTAGAGCACTCCTAAATAAAAATCCCAATATCTGACGGTATTGGGATTCTGCTTGATGTGGGTCATACTGGATTCGAACCAGTGACTTCTACCCTGTCAAGGTAACACTCTAAACCAACTGAGTTAATGACCCGAGATAAAAAAACCCAAACATCTGTTCGGGTTTTGTGGGTGCGAAGGGATTCGAACCCCTGACCTTCTGGGTGTAAACCAGATGCTCTAAACCAACTGAGCTACGCACCCTAAAATGCGGATGCAAATATAAACTAATTTTAAATTCTCAAAAACTTTATTTCGAGATTAATTTTAAAATTCCTCTTTAGCTTCAGTATAGTAGTCGTAAAACAAGTTTAACATGTTGATACCTGCTGTAATCATATCTTTGGTTTCTAAAAGCAAACCAAAGTACAATTTGGTGTTTTGCTGGCCCATATCTGTTGTTCGGATGCGTTCGATTTGCTTTTGAATCAATGCTGAAACTAAATCTTGAAGTTCTTTTTTTTGTTGGATTAAAAATTCAATATCATCAAACTCATTTTTTTGAAACACAATCTTTAAGTGTGCAAAAATTGCAGATAAGTCTCTGCTAATGCTTTTGAGTTCGCGAATCTGATTAAACTTTAAATTCCTATGATTATTATTGACATATTTATGGCTTGTCCTTATCATATAAGCCATAGACTGCACCATATCTTGAAGATAGTCTAAAGTCAAAATATAAAATTTACTAGCTTCAACAGTATCATCTTCTAAAGACTTGATATAATAAAAGATGTTGTCTTTAAGATCGTCTATTTCATTTTCAAGCTCGGGTAATTCTTTAAGGGTTTTTTTCAACTTGGCTAGATCGTGATATCCTATGTTATTCACCAAATCAGTATATCTGATATCAATCCCTTGAATGACTGAGGTTATATTGTGAGACGATTCAGCTGTAATATCGTTAATTGTAATTATGTCACTTCGATTAAAACGCTTTTTTTGTTTTTGAGACTTAACGCGTTTAGTATGCTTTAATCCACTCCTAATTAGAGAAAACACAACAAAAGCTACTAAAGCAACAATGGCGTATATATCACCAAAATAAATAATAAGCGCTACAAGTGCTGCCAAACTAAAAGCTATCACGGCGGTTAAAAGCCAAGATCCAATAACGTTGAGCACACCCGCAACTCTATAAACTGCGCTTTCTCTGCCCCAGGCTTTGTCCCCAAATGAAGTCCCCATGGCTACCATAAAAGTAATGTAAGTAGTTGACAAGGGCAACGTAAAATTGGTAGCAATAGAAATTAGAATACTTGCTAACACTAGGTTAATTGAGGCTCTAAGCAAATCAAAAGCGGGTTTAGTAATCCCGTGTTTTATGGCCTTTTCGCTTCCTCTGCTAAAACGAGAATTTGCAAAAGATTGAACAGTATGTGGAAGTACCGTTTTAACTCCTAATCCGACATAATATGATAATCTTACGATTTTTCTAGATAACAAATTAGCGTTAAATCGTTCATCACCTTCACCTTGTCGACTTAAATTGACACCGGTTTGCACGACATATTGAGCTTTACTTGAAAACCATAAGGTCAAAACCATTATAAATCCGGCAATAATCAACATATATTCGGGTGTTTCTACTTCTCCAGACAAAGCTGTCATACTAAATTCTGAAGGCAAAATACCTTGAGTTTGAAAAGCAACCAACCACAACTCAAAAGATTGCCAAGCGGCAATACTTACCCCAATAAAATTGACCAAATCGTTACCTGCAAATGCAAGTGCTAAAGCAAAGGTGCCGAGAACAATAATAAACTTAAACAAATTGAAACGCAAAACTTGAACCAACCATGAAATAATAGTCCATGACAGTAAACTCAAAACGATAATTATTAACGTATTTGACTTTACTAAATCTATAAAATTTTCACCTATAAATTGAATACTATTAATACCTTTAATCAGTATAAAATAGGTAATAGCAGAGAGAGAAACACCACCAAACAAAGCCTTTAACCAGGTCGGTTTTTTTAGATACTCAAAAGTAAAAACCAAACGACTTATAAACTGCACAACAGCCCCAACGACAAAAGCAATAAGGACAGACAACAATATGCCAAGGGTAATATCTGTAGCTTTATCAACATTAATATATTGGCTTAAAGTCATTTGACTTGTAGGATCATAATATATTTTTAAAGCCGCAATACATACAGAAGCGCCAAGTAATTCAAAAACAACCGAAACAGTTGTTGATGTAGGTATTCCAAAAGAGTTAAACACATCAAGCAATAAAATATCAGTGATTAATACCGCCAGAAAAATGATAATGATTTCATCAAAGAAAAACAGTTCAGGCATAAAAATCCCTTTTCTGGCCACTTCCATAAGTCCACTAGAAAACACTGCCCCTACCAATACACCAGCGCCAGCAACCGCCAAAATCGTTCGCATAGGTATGGCTTTAGACCCTATGGCAGAATTTAAAAAATTTACGGCATCATTACTTACACCGACGATGAGGTCAGCGATAGCCAACACAAAAAGCAAGATGATAATAATGATATAAAACGTTTCCATAATTGACTAAACGAAAATAATTTGCAAAAATGAAGTATTGAATGTTGATAACTTACAAAAACTTATTATCAAATCGTTAAGAGTTGTATTAAAATTATTCAATTGACATAGACTATAATTTTAAGCCTTAACTTTATCAAAAATTATGCCCATGAATGTTTCTCTAACCACACCGGCTTTACTGTTTCCTGCTATCTCACTATTGTTACTCGCCTACACTAATCGATTTTTAACCATTGCAGGACTCATTAGAAACCTTTATAAAGTTTACAAAGAAAGCCCAAGCAAAAGCATTAAAGCGCAAATTTCTAATCTTAGAAAACGCGTCAATCTCATCAGGAATATGCAAGTTTTTGGCATTTTATCCTTGTTTTTATGTGTATTAAGTATGTTTTTAATTTACGAAGAATTACAATTTTATGGAAGCTTAATCTTTGGCATTTCACTAGTTTTATTGATGATTTCACTCGTATTGTCCATTATTGAAATTCAAATCAGTGTCAAAGCCCTTAACATCCAACTTTCGGATATGGAGAAATAAACTTTAACGCCATATAGAAGAAAATTTAGAGTAGCTCATCTTTCTAAAAACAATTTATTATATTCCTTACCTTTGCAACAGATTATAATCTATGCTTGAACCCAAAAAAACTGAATACGAAACAGCTGTCCTCATTGGTATTATCAATCAATACCAAGACGAAGACAAATCAGACGAATACCTTGACGAACTCGAATTCTTGACCTATACTGCTGGAGGCGAAGTACTTAAACGTTTTCAGCAAAAGCTTGACAAACCTAATCCCAAGACCTTTATTGGCTCTGGAAAAATGGAAGAAGTTCGTCAGTTTGTTGTCGCTAACGATGTCGGAACCGCCATTTTTGACGACGAACTCTCGCCCGCTCAACAAAAAAACATTGAGAAAATACTCAAATGCAAAGTTGTTGACCGTACTTACCTCATCCTTGATATTTTTGCGCAGCGGGCTCAAACCAGTTACGCCCGTACACAAGTTGAGTTGGCACAATACGAATATTTAATGCCCAGATTGGCAGGCCTATGGACTCACCTTGAACGTCAACGTGGTGGTATAGGTATGCGCGGACCAGGGGAAACCGAAATCGAAACTGACCGCCGTATCGTTAGAGATAAAATATCTTTACTCAAGAAAAAACTTAAGACCATAGACAAACAAATGGCCGTTCAGCGAGGCAATCGAGGTAGTCTTGTCCGTGTGGCACTGGTCGGCTATACCAACGTTGGTAAATCTACTTTGATGAATATCATTAGTAAGAGCGATATTTTTGCTGAGAACAAACTTTTTGCCACGCTAGATACTACGGTGAGAAAAGTTGTTATCCTCAATTTGCCATTTTTGTTGTCAGACACTGTAGGATTTATTCGTAAGCTCCCAACTCAACTTGTCGAATCGTTCAAATCTACATTAGATGAAGTTCGCGAAGCTGATTTATTGCTACATGTTGTTGATATATCACACCCGCAATTTCAAGACCATATCGAGTCGGTCAACCAAACGCTTAGCGAAATTGACGCCCAAGACAAACCTTGCCTTATGGTCTTTAACAAAATAGACCAATACCAAACCGAAGACCTTGAAGAAGACGACCTCATTACAGAAAAAACCGAAAAACATTTTAGTCTTAAAGACTGGAAAAACACTTGGATGAACAAAGTTGGCGATGATGCCATTTTCATTTCAGCCATCAAAAAGCAAAACATCAAATCTTTTAGAAAAAAGGTTTATAAAAAAGTGAGAAGTATACACGTGACGCGCTTTCCTTATAACAACTTCCTCTATCCTGAGCTTGAGGATTTAGAAAACGAATCTTAGTTTTAAGAGTAGATACGTGCCTAAGGTCAAGCAGGTCTGCTTTCCGCTATATTTTTATCTGAGCTCAAGTATATTTAAAGTTAGGCAGTACTAACGCTTGATTCAGTACTGCACCCTAACAACATATACTAAGTTAAACCCCAAAAAAAATAAGGATAGCAATATGAATTCTATCATTGGAACTATCATTTCATAATAAAGACTCATTTTTTAAGATAATTTTTTCACTATGTGGTAAAAATTAATATTTTTATAAAAATTTGATATTTAGTGCTAAAATATTTTATTTTATTTAAATTCTTTCTATTATTTCTCATTGGTTTTCAACTGAATGCACAAACCAATGTAGAATTAATTAAAACCTACAAACAACGTTGTCAGAAAAATTCTAATAACGCCGATAGTCTTTTTTACTATTCCAAATTATTATTAAAAATAGAAGATTCCACAGCGCAGTATGAGGGCTATTTTGCTAAAGCCTATGCCTTTAGAAACAACATGATTGTTGATAGTGCGCTAGTCAATTTTCAAAATGCGTTGAAACTTGCAGACCAAAAAAACCTTAAGTCTAGAGCGATAAGAATGTCTTTAATAACGGCAGTCAACGGTGGGAAAAATGACTTGGCCTTAGGCTATGCAGAGCAGATGTTTGAATTAGCAAATTATAGTAATGATACCCTTTTATTAGCTCACGCATTCAATCAGAGAGGCATAATTTATAAAGAAAAAGGCAACCTAGAGCTCGCCATAGAAGACTACACTAAAGCAAGTCGGATTTATAAAAACATAAAAAATCCAGGAATAGTCAATGCGCATACTAATATTGCCATAGCTTATGATATTTTAGGACAAGATACTATTGCTCTAAAATGGTTTAGAGAAACTTATAAAGAAGCTAAAGCCTACAAAATTCCTCGCATAGAAATTAGAGCAACAAACAATCTAGCTAATCACTTTAAAACACTAAAACAATACGATTCAAGTGAAGTTTACTACAATCAACTGCTCATTAAAGAAGATCAGCTTAATAGATTTTACAAAACTCTACTCTACCAAAGCTTATCAGAACTCTCGGTCTATAATGAAGAATTTGATAAAGCCAGAAAATACCTTGACTTGGTAAAACCCTTGATTATTAACGGAACTAATATTGAAAGAAAAATTCAAATTTACAGTGTAGCTTCAAAGCTAGAAAATGCTTTAAAACAATATGATAAAAGTTTAGTACAAATTGATTCTGCAATTCTATTAGCTAAGCAATTTAAACTTCCAAACCGCTTATATCCATTATATTTACGTAAAGCAGAAATTCATAAAACACTTAAACAGTTTCTACCTGCTACAAAGTGCTACGAGCGTTATACAGCACTTAGAGACAGCCTTCAAAATGTTCAAGAAATCCAGGTCATACAAGAAAGTATTGCCAAATACGAACTCGAGAGTAGAGAAAAAGAGATGAAAACTTTTATTGAAAGTGAAAAACGTCTAAAAAGTAATCTTTTTATGATAGGATTTATATCTATAATATTACTTTTAGGAGCCATTGTTTTTTACTGGCGGTATAAAGTCACAAAATCAAAACATAAAGTTGCAGAAAAACTTGTTAAAGCCAATACTTCTAAACTTGAAAAACTTCAAAAGCAACTCAAATCTCAAAATGTTGATAAGAAAATAAAGCTTAAAAACAACCAAATTATTAATTGTAGCGATTTGTTATATGTAAAGAGTGATGGGCATTATTTAAACTTTTATGTAGAAGACAGAAAAATACCTATCGTAATTAGAGAAAAGTTGAGTGAAATCTTACATCAATTAAACGATTGTGGCTTTTTAAGGATTCACCGATCTTATATTATCAATACTCAAAAAATAAAAGCCGTAAATTATGATAATATTGTTCTAAAGCAAAAGCGAGAAGTTCCATTTTCAAGAACCTACAGGAATAAATTAAAAAATCAGGGCCACCCAATTCTAAGCTAAATATTATTTTAATAAACAAAACCTAGAACATCTAAAATTCAAGCAAATCTAGATGAATTAATTACACCTACTGATATTCATGATGTTTCTTTTGTTGTTTGTGACAAAATATTCAAGAGTTACCCTATTATTTTTAGTATTGTTTGATAATCTAAAATTACTTAACAATGAATACTAAAAGTACAGTACAATCAAAAATTCAATTACTATTAAAAATGGGGATTTTTATCTTTGGGGTAGCTATTATGCTTTCCTGTGAAAGTGAAGGTGATAACCCAACAAACGCTGATTTACAAGAAATCGAACAATTCTTAACACCGGAGACAGTTCAAGCTTTAGAAAATATTGGTTTTAACATTAATCCTGGTGATAATCCGCCAACTATCGAGGGCACTTATTATGCAGAACATATATTATTATCCACGACCGTTCCAGACGACCCTCAATCTCCAGGGGATACGTTTTTAGATGTAACTACTACATTTAGTAACCAAACAGGTTCAAGCATTTTTATAGAAAGGTTTGAGGAAGGTACAAATACCATTGGAGAAGGCACAGGAGCCTTAATAACTGGAGAGGCCTCAGTTGGTGGAACTTCAAAATTTTCTGTATTTGCAAAATTAGACCAAGTAGATGGAAGTGGTCATAATTATACTGTTCTAACGGCAATTTCAGGAGATATGTTGTTAGATTCTTCTGGAAATCCTATTCGAATATTAGAATATCAAAGTGCTGGATTCATGTTAGATAATAATGGCAATCCAAACGAAAACCTTCTTCCCAACAATACAGGTAGACTTTTAGGTGATGAAAACAATAGCGCAGATCGTATAGATTAATCACTATTAACTCAGTCTTTTTATACCATTCTAAAAACAAATAGACGCAACATGTCACTAATGACGTTTTTTATGTCATTCGTGACAAAACCCTATGTGATATGCGTTTATTAAATTCTTTAACATTTAATTTGAAATCTAAAACCAAAACTATTTTTAAAAACTATTTATCGTGAAGACATTAATTAAAAAATCCATTTTATTTTTTCTAATATTTTTAACTGCACATGGTATTTCTCAAGAAGTTGCCACAGTTTTTATCGCAAGGAATAATGGCTTTGCTGGCTCAGGGGCTCCTGCCCATATATTTGCAGATTATGATTACCTAGGTAAATTAAAAAATAAAAATTACATAGAATATAAGACAACTAAAGAAGATTTAAAGATAGGATTGATGTCAAACTTAGGCACAAAACGATCAATTGATATAAAATTAAACCCTAACAATCCTAGTTATATCAATGTAAATCTTTCTAAAACTTATGGTCTTGAAAATGTAAATAATAATGAAAAGCTAAAAAGTAAAGTTATAGAAAGGGTTAATACCGAAGAATTATTGGTCGTAAGTTTAGAAGAAAAAAAAGAGCAACTATCTAAATACAGAAAAAGATTATCAAAAGTATATGAAGAAGACCTTGCGTTATCAGATGATGAAATTTTAAATCAAATTGTAGCTCATAACGATAACCTAAAAGCTTTGCTTAATAATAAAAAAGAAAAAATAGAAGATGCAATATCACAATCTGAAACAAAACTAGAGCAGGAAGACAAAACCACTGAAATTGCAGTAAATAATTCTAAAACTATTGACAGCATCAGTGTTTCTGAAATTTATGAAAAACATCTGGCCTATATAGACCCTAATAACAAAATATCTAGTTTAAAAAGTTTGACAAAAATTGAATCCACAGCATCTACTACTTTTGTTAGTGGGACAGAAATGAAAAATAATTATGTCAATTTTAATCTTAGAACAATTGATGGCAAAGTTGTTGGCATCATGAAAATGACCAACATGAATTCCAAAACTGTTTTTGACGGCCAAAGTGGATACACAGAACTCAATAATGGCTACAAAACAAATCTCCCTCCACAAACAATAGAAGTCTTCAAGCAAAATAATAGTACGTTCTTAAGAGAACAAAAAACACCTGAAAACGCAACAGTAACATTAGAAGAATTTGAAGGAAAGCAATATTATAATGTTAAATATACAGTAAAGCAAAATGGTCAAGACTCAACTATGGAAGACTATTACGACACCCAAACCTACGAGAAAGTCATATCCAAAAATCAAACCATAATGAATGGTATGACTACAGTCACTGAAATGATTTATAAAGATTACATAGAATTTGATGGCATAAAATGTCCAAGCACAATTTTATCAAAAATATCAAGCTCAGGTTCAAATATTAATACTAAAATCAATTCTAAATCAAAAGTTGATTATAAATTTAATGAACCCTTTGAAAAATATGCAGACCAACCTTTAGAAAGTACTGCTTCAAGCCTAGCTGCTATTCCAACGGATAACGTGAGCTTTGACGAGAATCAATTTGGACAATCAGGTTCTACATCTACTTCTACTTCTCCAGAAATAGTTGCAGAGACCGAAGAAGATTTAATAAACTCAGATGTTTTTAATAGATTAAATAAACGCGAACAGGCTTATCAACTTATGTTGGTCAAACAAAAAGAAGCCGGTTCTTCTTCAACTTCAGGGTTTTCAACAAATACTGCCCCAACAGTTGAGTCTAGTGGAGAAAGAGAGCGAATTAGTAAAATGGATGCTGCCAATGCTGGAAAATTGAAATACCGAAGAAGTTCGCTTTACACTATGATGGTTGATGATAATACCAGAGAACATTACAGTATAATCAAAGATGCTTTTGGAAATACAGAATTATCCGAAAAATTTAATGACCACAATATCGGACCGTATCTAATACCAGCTCACGGTATGAGTGGAGAAAATGACCAAACTGAATTAATAGAAGATTACCTCAACTATGATGGTGTTGCCCGAGACCTTGTCGCTCGCTGGTTTAATAGAGATGAAAATGGTCATTTTAATATGGATCTAATCGCCGAGCGTGGACAATACAATGCTTCTGAAATTGATTTTAAAGTTGCCCAGTCCTCAATGAGAGGTAAAGCTTTGCTTGCTGACGCTGGAAAAGAACTCATTAGCAATACGTTTGTAATTGTATATGATTATAAATACACCAATAAAGCAAAACAAGCTAAAAAGCGTAAAGGTTTTCTCAATGCAGTAACAACAGTAGCCTCAATTGTTCCTGGCGGTGAAGATGTTGCAACTATTGCTTCAGCAGCAACTGTAGCATCAGATGTGGTAGGAAAAGGATATTTTGTAAGAACAACAAGCTACCTCTATCGTTTAGTATGGAACGACGAAATAGCTGAAGAATTTTACAACAATTTGTGGATAGACGAAAATAGTGATGACAAAAGCAAAAAAGAGGCTTTTGACAATACTAATTTATTTAAGTTAGAATATGTGGGAAGTGAAGTTTCAAGAAACAACTTACAATCTACGATTTTCTCTTCAAAGTCAGATCAACAACTTATAGAAATTGCCACAATAAAAGCAGTTGATAAAAATATAGGTAAACTTCAACGGGGGTATGAACAGTTTAGGGTCAAAACACCTTTACTTTCTGCAGAGCCAATCGCAGCTAAAATAGGCTTAAAAGAAGGTGTTGAAAAAGGCGATAAATTTGAAGTTTTAGAACAAGTTTTAAATGAAGATGGCACAACTTCTTATGAACGAGTTACAACAATTA
Source organism: Mesohalobacter salilacus (assembly GCA_003931895.1). Lineage (GTDB taxonomy): Bacteria > Bacteroidota > Bacteroidia > Flavobacteriales > Flavobacteriaceae > Psychroflexus. Next base: position 23,723 of record RRZV01000017.1, on the reverse strand, counting down.
AGGTTGATAAAAATAATATCTGGGATAATACTTACCTAGCTGAAGAAGCTGGAGCAGAAACAAGTCAACCTTATACCGTATTTAAAGGAAACAGCAATAAAGTCGCTCCAGGTATGCTTATAAGACAACTTAAATAATATATTATGAAAAACACTTTATTAAAATTTTCATTATTAACATTAATAATTCTTTTGTCAGCTGACGTCTATGGCCAAAGACGAGCTAAGAAAAAAGCTGATGAAGACACTAAAAATTGGAGATATGAAATACAATGTCTTAATGTAGCCTCTGAGGGCTCGTATATTGTCAAAATATTTTCGTATTCCAAAAAGAAAAATGTCGCTGTAGAGCAATCTAAAAAAAATGCAGTTCATGCCGTCATTTTTAGAGGCATTCCACAAAATGAAGTCGGCTGCGTGAGACAACCCGCTTTGGCAAGGCATCCTAATCTGCAAGAAAAAAACCGAGATTTTTTCGACGATTTTTTCTCTGAAAATGGAGATTATAAAAAATTTGTAACACTCACCACAGACGGCGCTATTGCACCTGGAGATAGACTCAAGGTTGGTAAACGTGAATACAAAATTGGTTTGATTGTTTCGGTAGATATTGCTGGTTTAAGAAAAGAGCTAGAAGCCGCAGGAATTATAAAAAGTTTGTCCTCTGGATTTTAAATATTTTGAATATGAGAAAAATAGTTTTTTTAAACATTTTAGTTATTGCAGTCATATCTACGGCTTGTAAATCTAAAATTGAAACCGTATCAGGTTATTATGATTACGAAACCGAATGCGTTTCTGTTGATCGAAATGGATTTCAAACCGTAAAGGCTTGGGGCATTGGAATGAATGAAAAAGAAGCCATACTCAATGCCAGACGACGCGCCGTAGATGATATTTTATTTCAAGGCATTCGTGGTGGAAATTCTTCATGTGACATGAGACCTATTATCTCAAACCCAAACAAAAGAAGAGATAATATGAATTATTTTAACCGATTTTTTGAGCCAAAAGGCTTATTTGAACAATTCGCAGGACTGCCTGATGAAAATTGGTTAAGAAGAAAACTCAAAATCAATAAAAAAAATGATGGGAAATTGGCTTATGAAATTATTATAGAAGTCGATGTCATGGGCCTTAGAGGTCAAATGAAAAGAGATAATCTAATTCAATAAACTTAAGATATGAATAAAATTTGTTTAATACTATTAATGTTTCCTTGGCTAATTTTTTCTCAAGCTAAGAAACCGACTTTAATGGTTGTGCCGAGTGATAATTGGTGTATCACAAATGGTTATACGCTAGAATTTGACAACCAAGGAATCAAAGAAGTGATACCTGATTATAAAAGAGCATTTCAAGAAAGTTCAGATTTGCTGTTGGTTGTAAGTAAAATTAACGGTATGATGGCAGATAGAGGTTTTCCGCTAAAAAATATGGAATCTGAAATCAAAAGTATATCACAAGTTAGTGCACTTGATGCGATGAGAAGCTCAAAATCAACGGGAAGTGAAGTCGCCGAAAGCCCAGTTGACCAATTGCTCAACCAAGCTAAGGCAGATATCATTATTCAAATGACCTGGTCTGTGAATAAATCTGGTCCTAATCGCTCAATAACTTTCAACCTACAGGGAATAGATGCGTATTCTAATAAACAAATTGCGACTGCCGCAGGAACTGGTGCACCGTCGTTTTCTGTAGAACTTCCCGTTTTATTAGAAGAAGCTGTGGTTTCTCATATGGGACCATTTACAAGCCGATTGCAAACCCATTTTGATGATTTATTTGAGAATGGCCGCGAAGTTAGCATTACAGTAAAACGTTGGGATGACTGGGATGGCGACTTAGAAAGCTACTACGGTCCAGATCAAGAAGAACTCGGGTTTCTCATAGAAGATTGGATGGCAGAAAACTCAGTAAATGGCAGATTCAATACCAAAGATGCAACAGAAAATATGATTGTATTTGACCAAGTTAGAATTCCCTTATATTTTGAAAGAAGAGGCCGTCAACGCGCTATGGATACAAGACGATTTGCCTCACTCTTAAGCCGTTTTTTAAGAGATTCTCCATTTAATATAGAAAATAAAATCACCACTAGAGGTTTAGGCGAAGCTACTATATATCTAGGAAGTAAATAAATAAAAGATGAAAAAAACACTTATAACGATAATCATTTGTGTTTTAAGTTTTAGTGCGACTAAAGCTCAAAACAGTCAAGAAAAGGTTGATGATATGGGACGCATTGCTATTGTGCCATATGTCGCAAATCAAGTTGAAAATATACCATTATCAGCTAAAAACAATTTGCAAAGCAAAATGGCGCAAATCCTCACAGCCAATGGTATTGCAGGATCTACAAATTACAATTCACGCTTTATTATCACACCAAATGTTTCTGTGCTTTCAAAAGATGTTGTAGCCGGAGCACCGCCAAAAGTTGCCTTGGTTCTCGAAGTTGCTTTTTATGTAGGTGACGGTGTAAGTGGAACTAAATTTGGTAGCACTGCTATCAATGTAAAAGGTGTAGGTCGTAATGAAAATAAAGCCTATTTATCCGCATTTAAAAACATTCGATCGAGTAATGCAGAAATTAAAAATTTAATCAATAAAGCCAAAGAAAGAATTTTGGCCTATTATAATGATGGTTGCGACTTCATCATCAAAGAAGCGGAAAGCCTAACCAAGCAAAATAAATTTGATGAAGCTTTATTTTCTTTAACTTCTGTACCAGTGGTGTCTAAAGATTGTTTTAACAAAGCTCAAGATATGGTGGCAGTAGTGTATAAGCAAAAAATAAATAGAGACTGTGATATTCTGCTTAATATGGCAAATAATGCCTGGAATAGCGGTCAAAATTTTGAAGCAGCTGATAAAGCAGGTTTTTATCTCAACCAAATTGAACCAGATTCTAAGTGCTATTCTAAAGTAAAAAGTTTAGCTAACGATATTCAAAAAGGCGTTAAGAAAAATACAGATAGAGAATGGAATTTTATAGAAAACCAACAAAAATACAATGCCGAGGTTGAAAAAAATAGACTTCAAACCTCTAAAGAAATAGCATTAGCTTACGCCAACAATCAACCTGAAACCGTATATAATATTAAGGGTTGGTGGTAAAATAAATAAAAAATTTATACATACATTAATTAAAATAATAAACTCGAAATATTATGAAAAAATTCATTTCCTTAATTTTAATCGCTTTGCTTTTTACTTTATCGTGTTCGGATAGTGAATCATCCGATGACATTGTTAGCACATCGGAGAATGGTATAATTGGCACATGGGTTTTAATAAAAACAGTATCAAATGAAGAAGAGGTTTTTGAAGATTGTTCTTCGGCTATGCAATTTCAATTTATTAACGACCGAAACGAAGATAACTTAGGAACTTTTTTATCATTTGAAGACGATAACTGTAATGGCAACATAGATGCAGAGTTTGAAGGGACATATCTTTATCAAGATGGAGACCAAATGATGACTATTAATTTCGCCACTGGTTTTCAGGAATTTATAGTAGAGACATTGAATGATAACGACTTGGTTTTATTTGATGGTTTTCAAAATAGAATGCATTTTAAAAATTCAAATGTAGTTGATGAGTTCGGTATAAACCCTTCAGATGAATTGGTAGCAGATTTTAATATCTTACCTTTATGTTGTCCACCAACGACAATAACAGAAAGATATTTAGATGAAGTAGAGATTGAGTTTGAAAATTTATCTAGTGGTAATATTGCGGAGTATGAATGGTCATTTGGATCTAGCGAAGAAAATCCAACAGAAACCTTTCCGTTGAACATGAGTTTTATAGAAAATACATTAACCTTTGAACTTACAGTTACAGATAATGAAGGTAACTCTGATAGTGTTGAAAAAAGCATTGATTTACCCATTTTAGCTGCATCAGGAACCATAACATTTGGCGGTGAAACTTGTGAAATTAATTTTTTAGATAATAACCCTGACTTACCAATACTTCCTCCATATTATAGTAGTCGAATGGACATGGGGCAATGGGTGTCTTATGGTATAAACGATGTAAATTGTAGTGGAAGTAATATTCCCTCACCCGTTATTCATTTAGGTAATTTCAAACCAGTTCAGACTTTCAATATGAAACAAGTAGGAGATTTTGACCCAACAGACCCAAACACCTTTTATGTAAGCTTCGGTTCATATAGTACTTTTGATGACAATACGGGAACGATTTCTGATGGTAGTGTCGATTTAACAGGTTTTGAAAATGGTGCTAAAGTCATTAATGAGTTAAACATTAGTGGTGTAGTTACAGACGATTTTACAGGAGATTCAAAAAACTTTGATATTTCAATTTCTAATATACCTTTTATATGTTATTATGATTTGATAGTATTATGTGATGCTCAACCAGATCAATAGCAATAAATAAACCAAAAACTAGTTAGCTAAAAAAATAAAAGGAATGTTTTAATAGAATATCACAAAACCAAAAACATTTATTTACAAAACTAGCAACCAAAGTAAATTATAGCTCAAAACTAATTGGTGCCGGTGATTATTTAATCAAAATCACCCAATAAATCAACTATGAAAATTAGATGTAGTCTATTATTTTTCACATTAATATTTGTTTTCCAAATACATGCTCAAGTTTCTTTTTATATCAACGATGCCCAAGAGGTTTCAATAACAAAAGAGACCAAACGAAAGTATATCAAAGCCTTTTTAAAAGCCCACAAAGCCAAAGCCATAGAATTTAATCCTAACCCTGATTCCAACTACCCATTGCGTATCAAAACCAAAAAAGGGAATTGGGCACTTTTTAATATTGAAAACCGATTAATTATACCTAAGTCAGCAAGACAATACAGTTTTCAATTTCCTACCAAACACCAAGAGGAAAACCGTTTTACCTGGGCTACTCAAAAAAACAAAATCTACTGGGTAGATTTATATCACGAAAAAGTAGAAACTAAAATGAGTTTTGATGAAGTAAAATTGACTACGAAAACTGAGATAGACCGATTTACACAAGAGAAAGTAGAAGAGATAGATAAAATCGCAGTGAGAAAAGAACAAAAATGGGGCTTAATTGAACCTTCTTATGAGAGTGATGAGGCGTTTTATTTAAGTCGAAATTTTTTATACAACTCGCCCGAAGAAGTCCCTAATCCAAGAGAATTTCCCATTTACCAACTTCAAATGATAGAGCAAGTTAGGAAAGACTACAACGCAGATTTAATCAAAGCTGTCGATGACTTTGGATATTACTTAAAAATCAGAAATAAGAGAAGTCAGCGCTGGGGATTAGTAGTTGGGGAAGGACAAGCTTTTAATGAAATTCCAATGCAGTATGATGACATTATTCACCACAGAAATCCTGAAACTTTTGAAGTTCATAAAGATGGTAAAGTAGGTTATTACAACTCACAATTTGAACTCATTAAAAACCCAATCTACGAAGATTTTCATTTCATGCACTTAGATTACACTCGCGGTTGCGCCCTCCAAAAAGATGGGTTTTGGCAACTCTTCAATGCCTTTGACGGCAGTTTGATGGTTGATGGCAAAGCCAAAACTCTTGACGAATTGCAAGAGCTTTGGTTAAATGGAAGATAAAAGTTGTAGAAAAAATCAACTTACAACTTTAACCTGAGTTCAATTTATTTAGTCTAAAAAATGATTTTTATATCGTTATGAGCAAGGTCGATTGAGACCATTGATTTTCTAAAAATGCAGTATAAACCTTTTTTTAAAATACGATTTTGTTTTAATAATCAAAACAACTCTTCGGGCTCAACCAAATCATTGAGTTTTTTTCTTAAATCTTTATTCAATACATGTAAACCATATTGATAAGAAGCATTCATCCATCCAAAACCTGAGGGCGTGATGTAGTCAAATTCTGTCCCGACATTACCGTATTCGGCGTAAACCTTATGGGTGCAATTGACCACATCGTATTTTTCAGGAATAGTGCCGTTGTAATCTGCTGCATTTTTGGTAATCATCCACAGCCAACGGTAAATTAGCTCTTGAGCTTCTTCGTTATAACCATAATTCATTAAACCTCGCCACATCATCATTTGGTGAGGCGCCCAGCCATTGGGGTAATCCCATTGTCTCGCGACATCACTAGTCGCATATTTTTCAACTGAAGCTTTAGACGAGGCCAAAATACCACCTTTGGCTTTCAGGTTTTTTAGCAAACTATTTTTTAAATCTTCGGCTTGTGCTTTGGAAGCTAATTTGGCCCAAAGTGGGTAATAATTAGTTGCTGATTCGTAAACTAAAGGCTCTTGGGTTTCAAAATTGTAATCGTAAAACACTTTATCCTTGTCACTCCAAAGCAATTGATTAACAAGCTGTTTTCTGGTCTCAGCTTTGTCTAACCAATACTTAGCATCAAAAGTTTGATGGTTATAAGATAGCGAATTATTAAAATAAGTTTTAATAATATAAGCAAAGTCTGTTTCGTATTTATAGAGCAAACTGTTTAAAGCCACAGTGTTTAAATCGGCACAAACACCATCGAGTCGCCAGGTGGTGTCATGACCACTTTCTCTTAAACTTCTATCATGCAAAAAATAATCATCTAAGCTGGGGAGTTCTAAATCACTTTTAGCATTGTTCTCGTTAGGCAGATTACCACTTTGGTAGGCTTCAACAAAGTCGTTTAGAGGCATATTGTATTTTTCAGCATAAATCTGAAGTTGCTCGTCAAAATGTCCTGGTTCAGTTTCTGGCGGTATGCCAATCCCTTCAGCATAGTAGCGGTTTAGTCCATTGGGAGTTCGTTTTTTACCGTCTTCCATCCAAACTTCAAAATATTCTTGCATCGCAGCTTGGGTCATTGTTTTTAACCATAAGCTGTCTTTTTCATCTGCACTTTCGTAGGTTTCTCTAATAAAAGAAGTCATAAACGGCGGTTGACTTCGGGTGAGGTAATAGCTGCGATTGGCGTTTAAAATTTTGCCGTAATGCTGAATTTGATAGGCAAAGTTTTCAACCATAGCTTTTGATAAATCTTGGCGTCCATCTATGTTGAGTCCAACACCTTCAAAGTAAGAATCCCAACCATACATTTCATTAAAACGACCACCAGGAACAACAAAAGGCACACCTTGATTGTCTTTAATTTTAAGGCTTAAAATGCCAGGTTGGTCATTGATAGATTTGACATATTCAGGCGTAATATCTTTTGGTAATACAACAACTTCAAAACGATCAAAGTCATTTTTAATACTTTTGAAATAGGCTATTCCTATAGAATCAGTAGCGGGTACATACAGTCTACGCATTAAGCTATCTGAAGCTTTAGTGTCGGTTAATATGCGTTCAAGACCAGATTGATCAACACGTCTGGTTAAATTATCCCAATACCTGGTTTTAATCAAACGCGATAAACGTTCAGCGGGTTTTTCTTTGATGCGACTCATGGGGATTTCTACGACTTCTAGTCTGTCATTTTTAGCCATCGCTAATTCTTGCAGAAGATTTGACAAATAATAAGTGCTTTCAATTAAAACCTCATGATCATCAGTCGTTTTGACCACAAAAGATTTATCTGCCGTGTCTTCTTTGGTGATTTTTTTGTCCTTATCGCTATCTTCATCTTGTTCTAATGCGGATAATGTTTGCTCAACATCTACCTTTAAAACACTTGGTGTTTCTTTGTTTTGACAAGATATTGATATCAAAATAAGAATTAAAAATTGAAATCTAATTTGCATAGTATTTTATATTTTACCAAAAACTTATCACGACTATAGCTGTAACTATCAATAAAATGATAGCTAAAATTCTAAAGTTGTGATACCATTTAACGCCTTTAAGTTCTTCAGTCTCGGTTTTATAGATTGAACGCTTATAAGTATATTCATCGACTTGTTGCTGAGGTGGAGCAGAAGTAGCCAAGCTAACCACTGTGTGAATAACCACAGAAATAATAAATAACCATGTGGCAATTGCCAAGAAATGCAAGTCATTAATAAACGGCACCCAATCAAAAACTTGAGAGAAAATAGCAAATAAAGCTAAGAAAAATCCGGCAATTAAACTCACAATAGACCCATTGGCATTAGCCCGTTTCCAAAATAAACCAAGGATAAATGTTGCCACAGCAGGTGGACTGGTGTAGGCAATTACGAGTTGTAAATAAGTCCACAACGAATCACTCACACGTTCGATAAATGGCACCCAAGCAATGGCTAAAACTACTAAAATGACTGTAGTGATTTGCCCTGCTGTTACCAATTGCTTACTGGTAAAATCAGGTTTTATATTTCTTATAAAATCCATCGTGACCAGAGTAGATGCTGAATTAAAAGTCGCCGATACTGATGACATCATGGCGGCCATTAAGCCTGCAACCACCAAGCCTAAAACACCAGTTGGTAATAATTTAAACAATAACACAGGATAAGTTAAGTTTGGACAATTAGCCAAATCATTACAAATACTTCCGTCGGTTAAGACATAATTCAATTCTGAAATATCGAGATTATGGAATAAAATCAAAGCCAAAACGCCAGGCACGACCATAATTAAAATCACAGGCAATTTTAAAAGTCCAGCAAACAAAGCACCCCATCGTCCATGATTCAAATCTTTTGCGCCCAAAACACGTTGTACCATAAATTGATTATTAGCCCAAAAGTAAAATCCAAGTAAAGGCACGCCAGTCAATAAACCCCACCACGGCATAAATTCGTCATTAGAAGGTCTAACTAAACTGAAAACTTCGTCAGAATTTGCTGGTATGTATTTGCCAGCTTCTATGCGTTCAGAAAAATCTACTTCTCCAGATTGTAATAAGCCATCTACAGCAGTCATCATAGCATCCCAGCCACCACCGAGTTGATCAAAAGCAAAATAGGTGATTAAACAAGACCCTATAATTAATAAAATAGCCTGAATCACTTCAGTTTGTATAACTGAATTCAAACCACCAGGAATGGTATAAGCTGCCGCGGCAACGGCTAAAATGACAAGAATAACCGTAGAACTGATTTCTGGAAATAAAAGCGATAACACAATTTTACCCACATAAAGTCCAGCAGCAGTATCGACTAAAATATTACCAATAACCGTAATCATAGAAAAATAATACCGCGAACGTCTATCATAACGGCGTTCTAAAAACTCTGGCATGGTATAAACCTTAGAACGCAAATAAAAAGGTAGAAAAAATATAGAGAAGAAAATCAATACAATAACCGCCATCCATTCGTAGTTATACACATGAACATTGGTTTGATAAGCGTCTGAAGCTAAACCTACCAAAGTCGAACTAGAAATATTAGCAGAAAACAAAGCAATTCCCACAATAGGCCACGTCATGGTTCGACCACCCAGAAAATAATCTTCCGAGCCGCTGCGTTTAGATTTACTGATACCATAAATAATAATACCAACCAAATAGATCACAATTACACTAATGTCGATGATAGATAAATCATTCATATTGATAGTTTTTAAGAAATAATTTTAGAAAGTTTATTAATATGAATGTGAATATATGTAAAAATTTTTAATACAATCCTCAAAGAATTAATGTAAACGCTTACATTATTCATAATTTGATAATTTTAAGTGCAGAAAACATAAATAACCTCAATTTGAAGTTCACAAAGTAATTTTTTTATAGCTTTGTTGGTTAAAATATTAAATAACTTCTAATGAGCGTAAACGTTTTCATCAGCGGAACAGGGTCATACACACCAGAAAAAGTTATTCCAAACTCATTTTTTGAAAAAGTCGGCTCTAACGATGAGTGGATTTATAAAAATCTCGGGATTAAAGAAAGGCGGGTAGTCGAAAATGAAACAACATCTGACTTGGCGGCAAAAGCGGGTTTAAAAGCCATTGAAAACGCAGGCCTACAAGTAAAAGATATCGACATGATTGTAGTGGCAACGACCACGCCTGATAGACAGGCACCATCTTGTGCGTGTTTTGTTCAAGACAAAATTAAAGCTTATCAAGCTGTAGCTTTTGATGTAGCTGCAGTCTGCTCCGGTGCTTTATTTACCATTGCTGTAGCTCATGAATTCATAAAAACGGGGCGCTACAATAACGTTTTAGTGATTGGTGCCGATACCTTTTCTACCATTACAGATTGGGAACGGCGAGACTCAGTATTTTTTGGTGATGGCGCAGGTGCACTCGTCCTTAGTCAAACGGAAGAAGATAAAGGTTTCATAGATTTTGATATGCATTCTGATGGTCGTGGTAAAGAGCATTTTACCATTCCAGGTGGTGGTGCAGAACAACCCGCATCATCAGATAGCCTTAAAAATAAGCAGCATTATTTTCAAATGAATGGCAGAGAAGTTTATGACACAGCTACCAAAGTCGTTCCAAAATCTATTGAAAATATTCTTCAACGCAACAGAATCAGTATTGGTCAAATCAAGTATATGATACCACATCAACCCAGTATAGGTATTCTAAAAAGCATCGCCAAATCTGTGGGTTTACCCTTTGACCGCGTTACAACAAATATGGATAAATACGCCAACACTTCTGGAGCAACTATTCCTTTGGTCTTAGATGAAACCCACAAAGCTGGAAAATTTAGTAAAGGAGATTATCTCATCTTTGCTGCAGTTGGGGCAGGCTGGACTTGGGGAACTGCACTTTATAAATGGTAAAATTAAATTAAAACAATGTTTGAAGGAAAAACTTATATTATAACCGGCATAGCCGATAAACACTCTTTAGCCATGTATGTGGCGAAAGAAATCATCAAAAACAACGGTAAAGTGATTTGCACTGGTCTTGGTGTCAGCGCTTTCCACGACAATTTATCAGACCGTGCTAAAGAATTTTTAAACCAAAGTCATCAGCATTTTAAAGAAAGTGTAGAAACTGAATTAGGGAAAGAGGTTGAAACCCATATTCTTGACGTTACACTACCAGAAAGCATTAATGATTTTTGTCAAAAACTTAGGGACAAAAATCAAACGGTTGATGGTTTACTTCATGCCATAGCCATGGACAAAACCATTAGAAACAAAAAAGTAAAACCTTTATTAGAAGTCAATTTTGACGAGTTTTGTGACACCATGCAAGTTTCAGCTTTTTCTCTAGTTAGCCTTACGGCAAAACTCAAAGCTCACGATTTACTAAACCCTGGTTCATCAATTTGTTCATTGAGCTATATTGCCGCTCAAAAAGTTACCTTCCATCCTTATAGAAACATTAGTATTGCAAAAGCCGCTTTAGAGCGTATTACGATTGAATTGGCAGATGAACTTGGCCGCCAGAATGGTACACGAGTCAATTGCGTTCGTTTTTCACCATACCTTGGTAGTAAAGCAGGCACAGCAACACTTAACACCTCTGATGTAGAATTTGCAGGTCAAAAAAGCCCACTTGGTAATGCTCAACCCCAAGACTTAGCTTATGAAGTCGCTCACTTACTTAGACCCAAATCTCGGATAACTGGTGAAATAAGACATGTGGATGGCGGTTATAATATTGTGGGGTAAAATAAATTAAACTTTTATCACTTTAGCCAAGTCAATTATTTAAACCACTCAGTTTTATCCTCTATACTTGACTGCCTTTCGAGCAAAGGCATTTTTCGGTTGAATTTTCCGAGGTATAAAAATCCGAAACACTGCTCTCTATCTTTTAATTGAACAAGTTTGTTAAGCTCATTTTTATAGGCTGGCGTACTCCAATACATACCAATATTTAAAGTAGAAGCGGCTAGCCACATATTTTGTACCGCCATGGCAGCTGCAGCAATTTCTTCCCATTCTGGAAGGCTTTCTTTAGGGTCTCGCTGCATACAAATAGCGATAACATGACTGGATTGTTCAAATTTTTGGACAATCTTTTTGGCTTTAAAACTCTTTGGTTTGTGTGTTGTTTTGAGATAAGTTTCTTTGAAAAATTGACCCGCTTTGTCTTTAAAATCACCACTAAAAATTTTAAAACGCCATGGCTCAGTTTTGCGATGCGTTGGAGCCCAGTTAGCCAATTTTAAAAGCTTTTGAATATCTTCATCAGGTATAGCTTCATCATTAAATTGGTGTGGGTAAACTGAGCGTCTATGTTTGATACATTCAAATATGTCCATGTTGTTTTAAAAAAGATTTTAATTTTGTTTCTATTCTTGATTTTTCATCATCTGATAAATTTGAGCCAGAAGGCAAACACAAACCACGATTAAATAAATCTTCTGCTACAGTTCCACCATAATAAGGACACTTTTTAAAAACTGGCTGCAAATGCATAGGTTTCCAAAGTGGACGGCTTTCAATATTATCTTCTAAAAGAAATAATCGTAAATCTTCTCGGGTAAAATGGGCTTTTTTATGGATTGTAATTGCAGACAACCAGTGATTTGAAAACACTTCATCATTTTGTTCTTCTAAAAGGTTTATGACTTCTATTTTTTTAAAAATATCTTTATAGAATTGGTGCATTTTACGTCTTAATGATACGTGTTTGTCTAAAACTTGCATTTGACCTCGTCCGATGCCAGCTACAATATTACTCATTCTGTAATTGTAGCCTATTTCGGTATGCTCATAATGCGCTGCACTGTCTCTGGCTTGTGTGGCGAAATAAACGGTTTTATCTTTAGTAGCTTGATTTTTAGAAACTAAAGCGCCGCCACCGCTGGTCGTTATAATTTTATTACCATTAAATGATAAAGCTGCAAACTCACCAAAAGTTCCACAGTTTTGTTTTTTATAAGTTGAGCCTAAAGCTTCCGCGGCATCTTCAACTATCGGGATATCGTATTGTTTTGCAATGGCATGTACTTCGTCAACCTGATAGGGCATGCCATACAAGTGAACTGCAATAATAGCTTTGGGTTTGTGCCCTTTTTTAATTCTGCTTGTTATAGCCTCTTCAAGAGCATTAGGGCAAATATTCCAGGTTTGGGGTTCGCTATCAACCAAAATCGGTTTTGCACCCTGATAAAAAATCGGGTTTATAGACCCACAAAAGGTAAAACTTTGACAAATGACTTCGTCTCCATGTGTCACACCTAACTGAACTAAAGCTAAATGTATAGCTGCTGTTCCACTGCTTAATGCCGCAACTTGTTTATCTGTTTTTAAATAAGTTTTAAGGTCACTTTCAAAACCATTTACATTTGGCCCTAATGGGGCTATCCAATTATTGTCAAAAGCTTCATTTATAAAGTCTAGTTCATTGCCTCCCATATGTGGTGAGGATAGCCATATCTTTGAAGGTTGAGACATATAAAGGAGTTTAATTAAAAATGTAAAAATAGGAATTAGCTGATAGTTTTTACTATTACACTTTTAAATATTTTAGTTATTGAGGGTTTTATCTCTCACGACAACTTAAAGTATCTCAATTCTTAAAGCATTTTAAGAGTAAAAAAGCGTGGCTGAAAAATAATATCATCAGCTATAAATGAATCTGAACACTAAAATTTCTATTTTTGAAATAAATCTAAAAGCATTTAATGAAACCACTTATCATAGGAACGCGAGATAGCGAATTGGCATTATGGCAAGCTAAAACGGTTCAAGACAAATTAAAACATAATGGCATTGAAAGCGTTTTGCATCCCGTAAAGTCCAGTGGTGATCTTAATTTGGATGTGCCACTTTACGAAATGGGTATCACAGGTATTTTTACCAAAAGTTTAGATGTTGCACTTATCAAAGGCGAAATTGATTTGGCGGTTCATTCAATGAAAGACGTGCCTACTAAATTGCCTAAAACCGTGGTTGAGGCTGCTGTTTTAAAACGCGCCAATCCATATGATATTTTGATTCACAAGGGCTTAGATTTTTTAAAGAAAAAAGGTCATATCGCTACAGGAAGCTTAAGACGAAAAGCCCAGTGGCTTCACCGCTACCCCAATCACCAGGTGAGTAACCTAAGAGGCAATGTCAATACAAGACTTCAAAAATTAAACGAACATCAGTGGAATGCGGCTATTTTTGCTGCAGCAGGACTAGAACGAATTCAGTTGACACCTAAAAATAACCAAATTATAGACTGGATGATCCCAGCGCCTGCTCAAGGCGCAATGCTTGTAGTTTGTAAAGAAAATCAACCTAAGGTTTTAAAAGCAGCTAAACCTCTCAATCATCAAGAAACAAATATTTGTGTGAGTATTGAACGTTCATTTTTGAGAACTTTGGAGGGTGGATGCACAGCACCTATCGGAGCTTTGGCTCAAGTTAAAGGCAATGAGGTTCATTTTGAAGGGGTGCTTTTGAGTCTTGATGGTACACAACGGTTTTATATTAAAAAGAAATGTAAATTTTCAGACTACAAAGGGTTTGGTGAAGCTTGTGCTCAAGATATATTGAATCAAGGCGGTGATAAACTGATGAATGAATTAAGACAAATTTTATAAAATTTATGCCAACTGTTTTATCTACCAAAATTTTAAATTCGAGACAAAAACGACATTTGTTTGCGGCTAACATTGGGTTGGTAGAATACAATGCTGTTGAGATAAAACCTTTATATCCTGACCTACCGACACATACTTTTAAAAATGTAATTTTTACCAGTCAAAATGCTGTAAGACTTGCAATGGCAAAAGACATAAAAATTGATAAGGTATTTTGTGTAGGTGACAAAACTGCAAAATACATTGAAAGTTTTGGCCTTAATATTCAGCTTAAAGCATATTATGCCAGAGACTTAGCGCTGCAAATCATTAAAAAATATCCCTATGAGCATTTTGATTTTTTTTGTTCTGCACAACGACGAGACGATTTACCTTTCGCCCTTTCAAAACATCAGGTGTCGTTAAAAGAATATCACCTTTATGATTCTGTCTGTAGTTTTAAAACGTTTACTAATAGGTTTGATGCTGTCTTGTGTTTTAGCCCGCTTGGGGTAAAAAGTTATTACACAATTCACGATAAGAAACCTATGGCAATTTGTATAGGCAAAACAACGGCTAAGGCTGCTGAATTATATACTAAGGCCGTCTATGTTGCTTCAAAAACAAGCATTGACAGTGTTGTAATAAAAGCCATCAAAACTTTTAACTGAACAAACTTTAGTTTTATTTTTTAGAATTTAACCTTAAAAGAGCATAGAGCGGACAAAAGTTGACTAAGCTTGTAATAAGGAGTATTGCGCCAACCGCAATTAAAACATACGCCAGTGTACCACTAATCAACCCTGTAAAATACAATATAGCTATGACTAATGCTACTATAATTCTTATACGCTTATCGAGTGTTCCAACATTTTTTAACATTATTAAAATTTTAAGCTAATATAGTTTGAGCTTATTTATAACCATGTAACAAAAGTTACATAAGAAAAAAAGCTATCTATTGTAGGATAGCTTTATTATGATAATGTCTTAGAAAAAAATAAATCTAATAAACCTGAGCTCTATTATCTTCAATCTCTTTAGCTTCTTTAAGGGCTTCAACAACATCGTTTTTAGGGTTTTGAAGCTTTTGCATACGTTTTTGAGTTTCTTTAAGCGCTTCATTTTTATAAGAAGCTAGAGCAGGCGCTTCAGTTTTTTGGGTTAGTTTAATAACATAAACTCCCTTTTGACCTTCAATAGGTTGGCTGGTTTCGTCTTTGCTAAGAGCAAAAGCAGCACCTACAACTTTGGGCTCTTTACCAGCGCCAGGAATTAAAGGGCTTTCCATATTAACAGCACTTGCGTTTTGAACTTGAACGCTGAATTGGCTAGCTATTTCGCTCAAATCTGTTGAGTTAATTTGAGAAATAATAGCTTTCGCTTTTTTCTGTTTTTCTAAAATTGGAGTCACTTTTGCCGAAGCTTGTTGTGCAGACTGTAAGCCTTCTTTTTTAATTTTATTAAGTTGAACCACAGCATAACCTTTGTCAATATCAAATTGTTTGATACTGCCTGCAGCAGTTTCTTCATTGAATGCCCAATTTATGATTTGTCGTTGTGGGCCAAGACCTGGAATTTGTTCATCTAAGGCTTTCACACCAATAACAGGTTTAACCTCATAATTATTTTCTTTAGCCACTTCGGTAAACTCACCGCTTTCAGCATCTAATAAAAAGTTACCGGCGTTTCTATACACTTCATTTAAAGTTTCTTCAGAAGGTTTGATGTTGATAACCAAATCAGCAAACTTATACATGGTGCTTTCTTCAGAGTGTTCTTTAACATGAATAACGTGATAACCAAACCGGGTTTCTACAACGGTTTTAAAGCCAGGATCATTATTAAAAACAGCTTGATTGAACGCAGGAACAAATCTACCGTAGCCATTCCAACCCAAATCACCACCTTTTTCGGCACTGCCTGTATCGGCAGAAAATTCTTTAGCAAGCTCATCCATTTTAGAGGGATTTGATTTAATCACACCAAGCAAGCTATCAGCTAGATTTTTGGCTTCTTCGGGTGTACGCTGTATGTTAGGATCTTGAGTTGAAATTAAAATATGGCCTGCTTTAGCCGAGTCTGGCATTTTCTGGGTTTCAACTAATTTAGTCGCTTTCCAGGCTTCAGAGGTTTTGTAGGGGCCATAAACTTCACCTAAGTCTAAGGCTAAAAATTCCTGTTTTTTATCAGATGGTAATTGGTTTTCAAATTTAAAATTGGCGTTGTAAGGCTCATCAGAGTTTAAGTTGATATAAGCTTTAGCATCTTCTGTAGTCTTAAATTCTTCAAGGAGGTTTTCAAGATTAGATTTAGCTTGATTAATATCTTTATCTGAAGGTTTGTCTTCAAATAAAACATATTGAATATCTCTTTGAGCTTCTTGTTGAAATTGCTTTGGGTTGTTTTTGATATAAGTATTTATCTCAGAAGTTGAGACTTCAACATCTTCAGCTTTATCAAATGGAATACGTACAACTTGAAAACTGACGTTGTCTGATTGTAACTTATAATTTTCTTTAGCTTCAAGTAAAGTGGCACCAACACCAGCTTTTATGAGATTGAAATAGATTTCTCTTCTCACTTGATTAGCAACACTGTTCTCATAGTTTTGCCATTGTTGAAACTGTTGAGGTTGTGTTTCTTTTAAATTAGCCAAGTATTCTGTCATCACGGCTTCGTCAAAAAATCCTTCGCTGTTAGAAAAATTAGGATTACCTGCCAAGGTTTCGGAAAGCTTAGCAATTATTTGGTCACGACCAACTTCAATGCCAAGTTCTTCAAACTCTTCCTCTAAAACTAATTCTTGAACTTTTGCATCCCAAACTTGTTTAACGGCTTGCATAGTTGTTGCACGGCCTTGAGTTTGTTGAATATAATTTTCAACGCTTTGAGCAAATTCTGTACGATCTATTTTTTCATCTCCGACAACGCCTATGGCATCGACTGTTTTGGTGGATGGAGAGCCACTGAAATTAAATAAATCTGACAGTACAAAGGCAAAAAGCGCCATTGCTATAATGATTATAAGAACTGCTGTTTTCTTACGTATTGAATTTAATATTGCCATTTGTTATTTTTTTATAAAAATATAGTCTGCGAAAATAAGGTTTTTGTTGAAAATAAGGAGTATATCAGCTCAATATTTATGATTGGGTATATTTGATGTTTTACTAATCTACTTCTTCATTGACAGAAAGTTGGATAAGTTCAATTTTTTTTGTGGAGGCTTCAAGGATTTTAATTTTAAAGTGATCAATTACAAAACTTGACCGAGGTTCAGGTATTTCTTCAGCATGATTCATGACATAGCCTCCTAAAGTTTCGTATGATTCACTTTTAGGGATACTAATTTTGTATTTTTCGTTAAGATAATCGACTTCGTGTCTGGCAGAAAGTTTATACGTGTTTTCGTCAATTTGTTCTTCTATGAGAACTACAGGGTCGTGTTCATCTTCAATTTCACCAAAGAGTTCTTCTACAATATCTTCTACAGTCATCATCCCGCTAGTCCCGCCATACTCATCAATAACAACGGCTATACTTTTTTGCTTTTTAATCAGATTGTTTAGTATTTCTTTGACATGAACTGTTTCAGGAACAAAGATTACAGGTCGTAAAATGTCAGAAATGTGTTCAGGATGTTTAAACAATTCAAAAGAATGCACATAGCCAATTATGTCGTCGTTAGTTTCTTTGTAAACTAAAATTTTTGAAAGTCCTGTTTTGGTAAATAAGTCAATTAATTTATTAGGGTTTTCATCAATTTCAACTGCTATTATTTCATTTCTTGGAATCATCACTTCACGTGCTTTGACATTTGAAAATTCAAGGGCATTTTGAAAAATTTGAATTTCTGAGTCAACATCCTGATCTATTTCAGCAGATTCCATGTGCTCACTAATGTAATGGCCTAGTTCAACTTTTGTAAAATTAAGTTGAACCGTGTCGCCTTTTACTTTAAATACTTTTTTAAGTATGATATCCGTAAATGCAATTATAAAATCTGTAATAAGCCAAAAGATATAATAAAATATAATAGCGGGTAAGGCTAAAATTCGAATAATTTGATTGGCATAAATTTGAAAAAAAACCTTGGGCAAAAACTCTGCTGTAACTAAAATAAGTGCTGTAGAAATCAAAGTTTGGGTAAACAATTTAGCTTCTTGAGTGAAGTAAAGCAAAATTGAATTGTCCGTGTTAAAATGCGCTAGCCAATCTGTTAAAACATCACCCATAAACAAGCCATAAATAACTAAAGCCACATTATTGCCTAAAAGCATAGTAGCAATAAACTTGGAGGGTTTTTCGGTAAGTTTTTTAAGGGCTTTGGCTATAAAGCTGTTTTGTTTTTTTTCAATTTCAATATGCAACTTGTTAGAAGAAACATAGGCGATTTCCATACCTGAAAAAAAAGCAGATAACAAAAGGGAAATGATGATGATTAACCATTCTATTTGCATTAAGATTTGTCTTTGTATTTATTTTTAAAATATCTTTTAAAAAAGAACATAAAAATGGCGACCAGGGCTAAGAAAATAAAAAGTAAGCCTCGTTGATAAGAGTCTTGCCATACCATGAAAGCTTCAACTAAAAATAAAACGGCAAATACAAGATAGGCGTATTGAAAGTATTTAAAAAATTTCACTATTGATGTTTTGAATGAACAAATTTAAGCAAAAAACGTGGATTAGGACTTACTTGAGAAATACTTGTAAAAATATGCTTTTGCTTATAAATCTTTATCTTCAATAATTTGAACACCTGTATTAGAACGTGAATTAAAAACTGTAAACTCTTGGTCGGCATCAAAACCCGTGCCTTGATTCTCTGTGCCATTAGCAAGGCGAATTTTATAGTCTCTGTCTGTAAATACCCATTGTTTTGAGGTGTCCCAATAGAGTTGTGAAGTGGTTAAAATCAAACTGTCTGCTGTGATTATTTTTACGTTATGCCTCATATCTATAAGGTCAGAATTGGCGTGGACAATTGCCGAGTCTGCAATGATGGTGTTTTTAGTGGAATCGCTATTAAAAAAATCTACCTCAACGCCAATTGGAAATATTCTGTAAGGGTATTTTTCGTTTGAATAATCCAGCATTTTTGGGCTTCTCAAGTTAGCTTTTACGGCACCACTATCTGTATAAAAAAGATTGATTTTTTTGGCGACTCCTTGAGGATTATCAACTTCTAAATTAAATTTATTGACCTCATTGAGATTATTATCACAAGCAAAAAGCATTGCAATGAAAATTATCACTGCAATGCTTTTGAAAATTGTATTTTTAAGTTTCATTTTAAAGGTTCGGCACTTTTACGCTGCCACCAACCCAACAAGAAAATGTAACCGTTTTGCCCTGCATCTCTTCTTGAAAGATATCAGTCTTTGAAGGCGCGCGTTGTTGGTAACTGTTAGCTGTTTCAGTTGCATTACTAGCTAAATTCGCATCAACACTAGCAGCACGTCTTGCGTATTCTGCAGCTTTCCAATAAATGGCTCTTTTATTAAAGGTGTTATCTCCACAGTTATTGGCGCTACCAGCTATCATACTAGCAATACGGAGGTAAGCAATACCCATAGATGGCTTATTATCTAAAGCTAAATTATAGTATTTTCTGGCTGACGAAAATGCTCCTCTTTTCTTATAAACTTCTGCAATACTGAAATAAGCTTTTGCTTTGTCAAGAGGTTCTTCTTCTAATTCAGCAGCATTTTTGTAATACTCCATAGCTTTATTTGTATCACCATTAGCTTTAGCTAATCGACCTAAATAAAAAGCTGTTTTTGCAGAAGGTTCAAGATCGTGCAAAGCTTCAACTAATTTAAAAAATAAAGGATCATCTGTACAGTCTTTTCCATTCATTTTAGAAGCTGCAATCTGCAACCATTCTTTATTGGTTTTCTTCTCTTCAAAATCTTTAGTGTACATAGGAATTAAGTTGTCACAATCTGCTTTTTGGCCAAGTACATTATTAATTCCTTTTTTAATTTTAGAATAGTTTCTCAAATAAATTCCAGAATTTTTAAGCTTTCTTTTTTCATTTGGAGATAGCGTTTCTTGATTTTCTTTTTTAACCATAATAGGTTTAGCCACTAAAGCTTGTTCATTTTCCATGCGCTCTATCTGATTAATAACCTCGTCATATTTTACAAATAACTGGTTGATATCCTTTTTACCAGCATCTTCAAGTTTATCAAATAAAATAAAATAGATGTAAAGCCCCATTGGCGACCTAAAGTTATCAGGGTCTTGACTCCAGGCATCGTCGAAATATTTAAATTGTTCTTCAACACTACCTATTTTATTGCTGTACATCACTTTTCCAATTTCAACAAAAATCTGACCTTTTGGAGATTCTTGGGGAAAATGTTTTAGTCTTAGTTTAAAGTTTTCGATTTGTTTTTTAGCCAACTCTTTTTGCTTAGCTTCATCTTTGGTAGCTTCAATCATTTCTTCAAACATCTTATCAGCTCTTTGATAAAGTGCAATATTAATTGTAGGGCATTCTTTTATGAGTTTTTCATATTTAGGTAGAGCGTCTTGATAAATACCAGCTTTAGCGCTGTCATTAAACAAGCTTAAATTTTTATTGCACTCTTGCGCAAAACTCTTGGAAAATCCCATAAATAGGGCAATTGATAATACAATTAATTTAGTTTTCATAGTGTTTTTATTGTTTAATTATACTTAGGTTTTTGAAACCATAAATCATTAAAGGACAAACTTACAAAAAAACTGAAATAGTTTTCTTGGATCAAATCATTTGATGTTGTCCCCCGCTGCCAAAATTCTGCACCAAGATTTATATTAGTAAAAAATCGACCTGCTGGTAAACCTACACCAAAAGATATGCCAATCTCGTCTATTGACTCTCCTTTAAATTCTAAACCTGTTTGTTCATACCGCAATCCAGCCCTATAAACCACTCTATTAAAGTAACCTCGAGGGGCGTTAAATCTTGGTATAAAAAAGCCGCCAAGTTTAATTTTACTAGCAGAAATAAAATCTACATCTATATTGTTATTAAAATTAATAGCTAAAAAATCACTTTCACTTTGGTATCCGTATTCTATCCCTGCAAACCACTTTCTTTCTTGCCCTATACCAAAACCTGCATTAATTTTTGAACCAAAATCAACTTCAGAAGATGTTGTAATAGCATCATTGCTGTCAATCACAACTTCACTTCCGTCATTGCCAAAAACTATTGTGGCTAATTGTCTGTCGTTATCAATATCTAAAGAGGTTTCTGGTGAAAAAGAAAAGGAGCTTCTTATCGTGTATTTATCTTTGAATTTAAATTCATGCTGAAGTCCAAAATCAAAAGTAAATCCTCTCACGTTAGAGTTATTGATTTCTCTTGAAGAGCGTTCAATTCCATTTTGAACAATAATATTTTTGTTTTCAATATCACCAAAATTATAGTTCATTGTTAATCCTAGACTTAAATTATCAATGACTTCCATACCTCCAGATAAATAGGCAGAGTTTATACCGCCTCTTCCTTCAAGAGATTTTGCTATGTTTTCACCAACATTTTGAATATTGTAGCCTACAGATGATAAGGGTTTTAAGCCAAAGCCTATACCGAATTTATTGAGAGGTATACCTATACCAATATAATCTATAGTGGAAAAATTAACATCATCGGTGCTATCGTTTTCTTCAAGTTCTAAGCTATTTCCTGTTGCAGCAATACTAAAAGTCGTGAGTTTGAGCTTAGAGTAAGATGCCGGGTTTTGTAAGTTGAGGTGGATACTATCAGAAAACACACTTATGCCACCCATTGATCTGTTTTCAGCAGTACCCCTAAAGGTATCATTACCTACTCCAAAAAAAGAATAAGGCGAAAATGTTCCTTCTTGCGCAGAAAGACTTGTAGTAATTAATAGAAATAAGACAAATGTTTTTTTAATCATTCAAAAGATATTCGAGTATAGCATTTAATCCAACTAGCTGAAAAGTTGAGTTGGCAAATATGCTATTTTTTAATTGTGCAGACAAATATTGTTGGTCTCCACCTGTTAAAATAACTGTTAAATCTTTATACTCAGACTTATAACGTTTAATATTTTGATCTATTTCATCAACAACACCTTGAATAACACCGTTTAGTATAGCATCTTTTGTTGTTTTGCCAAGAGGAAATGTCGATGGCTTTTCAAGTTTTAGTCGTGGTAAATTTGCTGTAAACCGATTCAAAGCTTTAAAACGCATATCTAATCCGGGAGAAATATTTCCGCCCAGATAGTCATTTTCAGAAGATTTAAAATCATAGGTTATACAAGTTCCAGCATCAATAATTAAAACATTTTTGTTTGAATACAAATATTGTGCTGCAGCCACTAAGGCTATTCTGTCAAGACCTAGAGTGTTTGGAGTTTTATAATGATTTTTAAATGGTAGAGGCGTATTATGGTTAAATTCATAAACTTTAAAATTTGAATTAAAAAAATCTATCCATTCTTGGTTAATATGACCAGTTGCAGAAAAAAGCAAATTAGATGTGCCTTGATATTTAGAAAGCTGAGATTGAATTAGATTTAAAAAGGTTTTAGGTTTGGCCTTTTCGTGCCAAATTATATTATCTTTTTTAAATATAGCCCCTTTAACTAGGGTATTCCCGATATCTATAACTGTGTTCATAGACCGCAAATGTAATAAATGATTTTTTTGAATAATTGTTTTGGCAATACAATAATTGCATATATATTTGCAGTCCCAAAACTGGTGCCTTAGCTTCCCGAAGTATCGGGAGTAGAGCAAAGGACTGAAAATTAAAAAATAAAGTAAAAGCCATAATTGGGAAATTAAAACTGGTGCCTTAGCTCAGTTGGTAGAGCAAAGGACTGAAAATCCTTGTGTCCCTGGTTCGATTCCTGGAGGCACCACGTTTATAAAACCGCCTCTTAACTGGGCGGTTTTTTGGTTTAAATTATAAATATGAGTGACCAAATTGTTCTAAATAATATCCGTGTTTATGCCTATCATGGTTGTCTTTCAGAAGAAACCAAAATAGGTAGCGACTATAGGGTTGACTTAAAAGTTGAAGCTGACCTGAATCTATCAGCAACAACAGATGATTTAAAAGACACGGTAGATTATGTCCATTTAAATGCAATTGTTAAGCGTGAAATGGCAAAAGCTTCTAAACTCCTTGAACATGTCGTTAAAAGAATTAACGATGCTGTTATTGAAGAATTAGAGTCAGTTAAAAGTGTTGAAACCCAAATTGCAAAACTCAATCCTCCGATAATGGGTGACGTTGAGTCTGTTAGTGTTAAAATGACAAAACTTAGAGATTAAGCTTTAATTTGCTTAAATATTCTTAAATTTGCAATCCAAAATAATGGTGTCGTGGCCGAGTGGCTAGGCAGAGGTCTGCAAAACC
>RRZV01000059.1 GCA_003931895.1 Mesohalobacter salilacus | reverse complement strand
TTTCAGTGGCGACCAAAGAAGCGATGCACTTCGTTTTCAGTCGTAAAGTTAGCAAATAAATCCCAGACTTTTGGTTTCAACTCCCAAACCCAGCCATTGAAGATACATATTGTTAGCTATAGTTTTTTAAACAACTTCATAATTTTTATTCTCACTATTTTTAAATTTAAAATGAGCAATAAAATTATTATAGTATAAGAAATATTTATTTTCCAATCTGATGATTCCATCTTTTTGAAATATATTTCATATTCCTCAATTTGCTTATCCTGAAAATAAATGATTTTATTTAGATTTTCAATAATCTTATCATCTACTATTAAAAGGCTATCATTATTTTTGATAATCTCATGTAATGTTTTGTTTACATTAATCTGTAATTTAAGAAGACCAGAATCTCGAGCTTTTTCTATTAAAAGTTTTGATTTCTTTTTAAATCCCTCATTATTTAAATAAGAAATAAAAATGGAATCATATTTTTGAGAGTTTAATAAACTGTCATTAATTGCTTTATTTAATTGTAGTTTATTCTCAACTAATTCTATGTTTTTTTCAAAATATTCTTTTTGTTCATTATATTTTATGTACCACTTACTAAATTCAGTTTTATCATTTAACTCATTTAGTTTTTCCTTTAGAGCGTTATTCTCTTTTTCAAGTTTTTCATTTTTAATTTCAATAAACTCAACGGTATTTTGATTGTCTATAATACGTATAGAAATTAATAAAGTAATTATGGCAAGAAGAGTCATAATTAAATTCCAATTGAGTTTTTTCATTATGATTTTTGCATTAAATTATAGCTAACGGTCTGGCTATGGGCAGTAGTGCCAAAAAAGCCATTCAGTTTTGTTTTCAGTCGTAAAGTTAAAAAATAAAACCTAAACTTTCGTTTTTAGCATGAACCCAAGCTATTGCCTATAGCTATTGTTGTGGTGCGTATTTTCTAATTCAGCTTTTCATTCCGTATTTACTTATTCATAATCAGAGTGTTAAATTCAAAATCAGATTCCGCAATTCATTCCGCTTTCAGGATCAAAGTCAATATTTGGTTTTTAATTTTTTCCGTTATTTTAATTTCAGAGTGCGTTTTAGAGTTCAGCCCGCTAGTTTTAGATTCAGCACTTTTCAGTTCAGAGTGTGATTTTAAAAGTCCAATTCGTTAATTTCAGATTCAGCGTGTTAAAATCAGATTCAGCGTTTCACAATTCAGAGTGTGATTATCAGAGTGCTTATCAATTCAGTTGCCTTATTAAAAACTCAAAAAAAATTCGGTTTTACTTTTAGTTTTCAAATGTGAATTTACTTTCGTTTTATATGCACCACAACGGTTTGGCTATGGGCAGTAGCGCCAAAAAAAGCCCTTAATTTCATTTTATTCAGCTAATTTAGCAAAAAATCTCAGACTTTCGTTTTTCAATCCCGAACCCGAGCTATTGCCTATAGCTATTGTTGCCACACGTTTTATCATTCCATTGTTTTAAAAATCAGCAAGTTGTTTCAGTTTAATCTACTTTTCTTGCAAGTATTTTCATTAGTTTTTATTCCACTTTTCGATTTAGCTTTTCAGTTTTCAAATAAGGATTTTAGATTCTGTTGGTTAAAATTCCAATGTCAAATTCCACGTTTAGAATATTAAAATCAATTTGTTCTTATTCAACTATTTCTGT
Source organism: Mesohalobacter salilacus (assembly GCA_003931895.1). Taxonomy (GTDB): domain Bacteria; phylum Bacteroidota; class Bacteroidia; order Flavobacteriales; family Flavobacteriaceae; genus Psychroflexus. Next base: position 337 of record RRZV01000059.1, on the reverse strand, counting down.
TGGTTTAAATTTCTTAATTCCTTAATTTAGTTCGTCTACTTAAATTTCAGTTCGCTGGTTAGATTTTCAGCTTGGATTTAGCAAATTTCGTTTTTTAAAATCAATTCCTTTAATCAGCTTTTAGTTTCGCAAAAAAAATTTCGTTTTTTATAAAATTTCGCTGAAAATAGGCGAGGAGTGGTTATAAAAATTCAATCGTAATTTTAATCAAATCTCAATATTAAATTTCAAATCGAGATTATATTTATAGGTAAAAATTTCTATAATGTGTGGCAACGGTTTGGCTATGAGTAGTGCGGGGCAAACAAGCCTTTCATTTTTAATTTAGCACTGACCC
>RRZV01000048.1 GCA_003931895.1 Mesohalobacter salilacus | reverse complement strand
CGATGAATATTTTAGGAAATAAAACTTTAAAAAACAAAGTCGGGATGAGAGGATTCGAACCTCCGATCTCGCGCCCCCCAGACGCGCACTTTAACCGGACTAAGCTACATCCCGAAAATAAATGAGTCGCAAATTTATAACTTTAAAAAACTTTTAGCATCATTTGTAGATAAAAATTCTTTTGTCTTAAAAATCTCTTCAGACATCAATTTATCGTTTTTAACAATAGGAATTTTTTTCTGATAAAGAGACAGAAAATTTTCAATATGTTCTGAACTTTTTAAAGGTCTTCTAAAAAATAAGGCTTGACTGGCATTGAATAGCTCAATTGCTAATATCGTTTCAATATTGTCAACAACTTTTAGCAATTTAGTGGCTGCATTAGCACCCATACTGACGTGATCTTCTTGACCGTTAGAGGAGACAATAGAATCAACGCTTGCTGGTGTACACAATTGTTTATTTTGACTCACAATACTAGCTGCAGTATACTGCGGAATCATAAATCCACTATTCAAACCGGGATTATCGACTAAAAAATCGGGTAAGCCTCTTAAGCCAGAAACTAATTGATAAGTTCGGCGTTCTGAAATATTCCCCAGTTCTGATAAAGCTATAGCCATGACATCCATTGCAATAGCTAAAGGCTGACCGTGAAAATTACCTCCAGAAATGACTTTATCGTCTTCTACAAAAATATTAGGGTTGTCGGTTACCGCATTAATTTCTGTTTTTACAGTCTTAAATACATAACTTATAGCATCCTTTGTAGCGCCATGTACTTGAGGAATACATCGGAAAGAGTAAGGGTCCTGAACATTTTCCTTTTCTCGGACAGCAATTTCACTACCTTTTAAATAATTTCTTACTTGTTTTGCGGTTTCCAATTGACCTTTATGTGGTCTAACTTTGTGCACCAAATCATCAAAGGGTGATAAATTACAATCAAAAGCATCTGCAGAGATCGCTCCTATGAAATCCGCATAACCCATAAGGTATTTGGCTTGAATCAAAGCCCAAACACCGTGTGCGCTCATAAATTGTGTGCCGTTAAGTAAAGCTAAGCCTTCTTTGGATTTGAGTGATAAGGCTTGTATATTTAATTCATTTAAGACCTTAGTACTTTTTCTGATTTGATTTTTATATTTGACTTTACCTTTACCTAATAGTGGCAATGACATATGAGCTAAAGGAGCTAAATCACCCGATGCGCCTAGTGATCCTTGTTCGTAAACTAATGGAATAATATTGTTATTGTAAAAGAAAATCAATCGTTCTACAAGCTCTAAACTCACGCCAGAATAGCCATAACTCAAAGACTGAATTTTTAAAAAAATCATCAGTTTAACTATCTCATCTTTTACTTGATTGCCTGTACCACAAGCATGAGAAAGCACTAGATTTTCTTGAAGTTGAGCTAGGTGTTCTTTAGAAATTTTGACGTTACATAAAGACCCAAAACCTGTGTTGATTCCGTACATAGGAAGGTCGTTTTGGTTTTGCTTATTATCTAAATAATTTCTACATTTTATTATATTTTGACGGGCTTCACTGCTTAACTCAAGCTGATAATTTGAATTCAAAATGGTTTCAACATTATCAACTGATAGTGGTTTAGAATTAATATAATGAACTTTAGACATAATTTACCTCTACTAAATTTGTAATGCGAAATTAACATTTTATAAACTAATGTTTGTGAGATTTTAATTGTAAAAACACATTTTTTAAATATTTAATAATATCTGATGCAATCAAAGAATTTTCATCATATTTATTAGCGTAGATATCAGCAGCTTTGCCATGAGCATAAACACCTAAAATTGAAGCTTCTATTGGTAAATATTTTTGGCAAAGGAAGCTCGAAATAATGCCAGACAAGGTATCGCCACTTCCTGCTGTTGCTAGACCTGCATTGCCTGTGGAATTGATATAAATTTTATCTTGACTTGCTATAAAAGTATAAGCATCTTTTGCAACCAAAATTACATTATAAGTTTTGACAAAGGATTTCACCTTTTCAAGTTTATCATAATCATCTTGCCACTCGCCTATTAATCTTTTAAGTTCGCCTTGATGTGGCGTTAATATACTTTGAGCAGGTAAAGCTTTGAGAAAGTCTTTGTTTTGGGCTAATAGATTAATACCATCAGCATCAATTAGCATAGGGGTTTTGGCTTCTGTTATAAAATATTTTAATGTACCTAATGCTTGTTCACTTTGACCTAAACCCATACCAATACAAATATTTGAAGGTTCAAATTTTAACTCTTTTGGACTTACAGATTCATTTTGATCTGCTGCAATTACCATAGCTTCTGGGACGGACTGCTGTAAAACCTCAACGCCACATTTAGGGCTTAAAACTGTCACTTTACCAACGCCTGACTTCAACGCTGATTTGGCCGCTAAACTCACACTACCCATCATACCGTATTGACCACCAACAATAAGCAAATGTCCATAATTACCCTTGTGTGAAAAACGTTGACGGGTTTTATAAAATTTAGTTATAAATTTTTCATCTACATATTCATATTCTGTTTCAAGATGATCAATAAAATCTTGATCTAAACCAATATCAATAATTTTGATTTCCCCGAGGTCATTTCCATAAGCAGGTAAAAAGAAATTGAGTTTTGGACACTGAAATGTCAACGTATATTCAGCTTTAAATACTTTAGCATTTTCAGGGGTTAATTTACTAAGAAATAAGCCACTCGGCAGATCAACAGCAATACGAAGCGCAGTTCTCTTATTAGCACTTGAAATAATTTTTTCAACAAAATTGGGCAATGTTCGGTTTAAGCCTATTCCAAAAACAGCGTCAATAATAATAGATTCTATTTTTAAATCTTCAATAGATGAAGTGTCAATATATTCTTGGATGTTAATTGAAGTGTTAGCTTTTAAACGGTCTAAATTGATTTTACAGTCTTTAGACAATTTAGGCGTGTATTTTAATAACAAAACATTGACCTTGTAGCCCAATTGATCAAGATGATAAGCTATAGCCAAACCATCACCACCATTATTTCCACTTCCTGCTAAAACAGTTACTGGCTGTGGATTTAGTGTTATGTTCTTTATTTCTTTTAAAGCGGCCAATGATGCGCGTTCCATCAATTCCCACGAAGAAATTTGCTGATGTTCAATCGTATAAGCATCAGTTTTTTGAAGTTGAGATGGCGTTAATATTTTCATTTAATTTACTTCTTTTAAATCTTTCTATCGACCTAAGGATAAAATTGCAGAGTGTTTTCAATTATTTTCATAAACCAATTCCCCATTGATATAAGTTTTCTGTACTTTCAGTTCAGGTACTTTATTGACATCAATAGTCATTAAGTCTTTGTTTAAGATAATAAAATCTGCAAATTTTCCTACTTCTAAACTTCCTTTTTCTTGGTCTTCAAAAGCTGCAAATGCCGCCCAGATGGTCATTCCTTTTAAGGTTGCTTTTCGAGATAAAGCATTTTGAGGTTGAAAGCCGTTTTCTGGATATCCCTTTGTATCTTGTCTGCTTACAGCAGCGTAAAATGTCAACATGGGATTAACTTCCTCCACAGGGAAGTCTGTACCTAAAGGCAAAACACCAGCCTCATCCAAAAGTCTTTTGTAAGCATAAGCATGTTTGATACGCTGCTCGCCTAACCTATCTTCAGCCCAGTACATATCGCTTGTAGCATGTGTTGGTTGAACTGAGGGTATGATATTTTTAGAAAAATAATTGTACTCAGCTGAGTCTAAAACTTGCGCGTGTTCTACTCGCCATCGTCTGTCAGGTGTTTCATTGAGGTATTTTTGATAGGTTTTTAATACGACCGAGTTAGCCGAATCGCCAATGGCATGTGTATTCATTTGAAATTCAGATTTAGCTAATTTTTTAGCTAAATCATCAAAGTTGTCTAAACTAATCACCATAGCTCCAAAATGATTGGCTTGATCGGTGTAAGGTTCTTTTAAAGCCGCACCACGAGAACCTAAAGCTCCATCAGCATAGACTTTAACTGAGCCTACACGAAGCCTTGGGGTTTTTAGAATGCCTTTATTGAGAAAATAATCAATATCTTCCCGGGTATTGCTAACCATAGCGTTGATGCGAATTTTTAGTTCATTGTTTTTATGCATCTCTTTAATTGTCAATATCACTTCTTTAGACAAGCCCGCATCGGTAAGGCTCGTCAATCCGTTTTCTAAGGCAATGGCTTCAGCTTTCAACAGTGCTTCTTTCACCTCAGCTTTTGTTAACGGTGGAATTATAGCTTTAATTTTAGACATAGGATTATCGACAAGTACACCTGTAAGCTTATCATTTTCCTTTATAATTTCTCCACCATTGGCTTCTGTATTTTCATCAATACCTGCTAGATCTAATGCTTTTTGGTTCACCAACATGGCATGACCGTCAATTCGTGTCAGAGCTATTGGTGTATCTGGAAACAAGAAGTCTAAAGTATCTTTTGTTGGAAAATCTTTCACATCCCAGTCATTTTGATCCCAACCCCGACCTAAAATAAACTCAGATTGATACTGGTTCTGATAATCCACTAGGCGTTGTACAATTTCATCAAAGCTTTTGGCTTCTTTTAAATTTACACCTCTCAAATTCTGACCTAGACCATACAAATGCGCATGCGCATCATTAATTCCAGGATAAATAAATTTGTCTTTTAGTTCAAGCTTTTTATCTGATTGATAATTCTTTAGAATATTTTCAGTTGTATTCACTTCTAAAATTTTACCATCTTTTATAGCCATGGCTTCTTGAACAGAAAACACACTATCAACAGTATAGATTTTTGAATTATATACAATTAAATCTGCTGGAGTAGGATTTTGACAAGAAATCAAAAATCCTATAAGACATAGATAAAATATTTTTTTCATAATAAGACCATCTTTAATTAAGTTCCTAATATAAAGAAATTGTAAACTTTTTTTAATGTAAACGACATATTTTGTGTTTCTTTATTTTAGGTTAGATGCCTAGATTTATGGAATAATCCAAAGATTATTATATTTTTGTTAAGATATTTTTTAAACTATGATAGAATACTGCATCGATAACCTTAATCAAATCAAGGATTTAACTCAAAATATTTCTGATACTGAATACCAAAAGCCCTGCAGTACTTTATTTGAATCTAGCCTTGGTCAACATATTAGGCATGCACTTGAGTTTTATATTTGTCTATTTAAAGGGCTTGAAGATAAAATTGTAAATTACGATGAGCGTAAACGCCAACTTGACCTTCAGTCACAACCCGAAGTAGCTTCAAATGTTATTGATCAAATTATAGATCAAATCAAAACAATTAAGGCTAACCGGAGCATTGAAGTCAAAGCCAATTATACTTCTGACGTTGATGATGAAGTTTGTATGCATTCTTCACTTTATAGGGAACTCGGGTTTTGCTTAGAACATTGTATTCATCATCAAGCTTTAGTAAAAACAGGACTAAAAGAATTGAACTGTTTACATTTAGTAGATCAAAGTTTTGGAATAGCACCATCAACCTTAAGAAATCAAAAACAATGTGCACAGTAACATTCATAAAGCATAAAGATGGTTTTAGCTTAACTTCTAATCGTGATGAGCAAGCTTCTAGGCCAACTCTAGCGCCTCAAGTGTTTAAGGAACTCGATCAACAATTAGTTTATCCTAAGGATAGAAAAGCTGGTGGCACATGGATTGCCTCATCCAATCAAAATATCTCAGTGTGTTTACTAAATGGAGCTTTTAAAAAGCATCAGCGCCAATTACCCTATAACAGAAGTCGAGGACAAGTCTTGAAAGAGCGTTTTTTATACGACTCTAATCAAAAATTTATTCAAGATGTAAACTTAGAAAATGTGGAGCCCTTTACACTTTTGATGATAGATCATAACGATTCTATTGACTTTATGGAATTGGTTTGGGATGGAGTTAAAAAGTATACCAAAAATATTGATACGAGTATGCACCATATATGGGCATCAGCCACATTATACAACAAAACTCAAAGACAGAATCGAAGGGACTGGTTTGATGTGTTTTTAGGGCAAAACAAAGCTATTAAACCACAGGATACTATTAATTTCCATACGGGAAGTTATACAAAAGACAAGGCCAATGATATGATGATGCAAAGAGATCAAGATTTAAAAACAACAAGTGTGTCTCAAATCAACATAAATACCAAATTCAGAAATTTTATTTACAAAGATTTAGAGACTAGTAAAAATTATCAATTAAACCTTAATACGTTATGCCAAACAGTTTAGCTATTGCTCTAGCCTGGCCTGAAACCCAATGTAAACAAACTGGATCATGGTACGATAAACCTGCGGAGTTTTTTGGTATTTGTAAAAATCGTTATTACAAAGTTGGGCATTCTGCAATTGTTTTGATTAACCCCAAAAATAGCAAGTGTCATTATTTTGATTTTGGTCGCTATCATGCACCAAAGGGTTACGGTCGTGTAAGAGATGAAGTTACCGATCACGAATTAACAATTACAACAGTAGCTCAACTAAATGATAAATTAGTACTTGTTAATTACCAGGATATTATAGATGAAATCCAATCAAATCCTGCTTGCCATGGAGATGGACAGCTCTATGCTAGCCAGGCCATAATAGATTTTGACAAGGCTTTTAATCGTTCTAAATTTCTTCAAAACCAAGGCGTGATAGATTATGGCCCGTTTGTGATTAAAGGCACCAACTGTTCAAGATTTGTGCGCAGTGTTTTATTTAATGCTGTCACTTCAAATCTACTTAAGTTTAAACTTACCTTTACAAGAACTTTGAGTCCTACTCCTATTGGTATCGTCAAAAATTTAAGTTGTCAACAGAAGGCAAATCTGTTCAAAAAGGAGATTGAATCTAATGAAAATATAGAGCAGTGCGAAATCCTAACAACTTAAGCCCAACTTTACCGGAACCTCAACGTCCCGAATTTTTACCTAAGCATGCTCAATGGTTAGCTGGTGAAGGTGCAGGGTCTTGGTTTACAATAGATTATACATCAAAAAACCACAGGTTTGAAATCACACGTTATAGCCCTAAAGGAAAAATAGAATGTCAAGGATTGTTTGAGATTGAGAATTCTAATAAAAGTTTAAACCTAAACAAGGATTACAAATTTATTCATCTTAGCCATTGTGCGTTTGTGCATATTAAACAACGTGGTAACATCTTGAAACTAAATCGAATTCAAAATTCAAAATTTTAAATTCTTAATTATCTATCCTTAAAAGGCTGCACCACTTGCCCCCAAAAGCTTTTCGGATAGTTTTCATCCTTTTCAAAACCAAGTTCGATGTTCTTACCTTCTTTAGGGATATAAGCCGTTCCAAAAATATAGTCCCAAACACTTAATGTCAAACCAAAATTGACTCCTTTTTGATGTTGTGTTGGCAGAGCTTTAGCGTGATGCCAAATGTGCATTTTAGGATTGTTTAATACATATTTAAAAACCCCGTAATTCCAACCCACATTTGCATGGTTAAGATGACCTATAAAAACACCTATCATGTGGACCAAAAAGAATTCTTGAATACCAAAGCCAATCATCGCTAATGGGACGTATTGAATGGATTTATAAATGACGGTTTCCATAAAGTGAAAACGAAATTGCGCAGCAAACCCCATTTCCTTGACACTGTGATGGACTTTGTGAAATTTCCATAGCCAATCACGCTTATGCAATTGAACGTGAACATTCCACTGAATAAAGTCGGCAATGATAAACATGATGAGCAACTGCGACCACACCGGTAATTGGGCAATATTAATAGCGACTAAATTTTCAATGCCAACAGCAGCCAACGCATCATTAAACAAGTTAACGAATACATTAGAAACCGCATTGTAACCTATCAAAGAAAACAAAAAGAAGTTGAAAAAAATATAAAACAAATCCAACCAAAATCCCTGTCTGAAAAATTTCTGTTGTTTCCTCCAAGGAAAAATAACTTCTAAAACCATCACTAAAAGTGATAATCCTATCAACCAATAAAAATATCCCATGAGTTTAGGTTGAGTAATTTCTTCAACCAGATAATTAAAATAGCCTACAAAAGAATTTAAAAATATTTCCCAATACTTTTCCATACTACAAAAATACTATTTTTCTAAGTTTAAAGCTTGTAACAAGAGTTACAGTATGTTGGAATTTAACTTCTGTTTTATCTTCGACTTATATGAGCAAAATCATTTTTAAAAGCCTATCGTTGGATTAATTTTGTTTAGCAAACAAAACTATAATGCAAGATTTAATCAAAAAATACAACGTTGCAGGTCCACGATACACCAGTTATCCTACAGTGCCATACTGGGATGACGAGTCATTTTCATATAATCGATGGTTATCTACTGTAAAAAGTTCAGCTCACCCTAATGACCCCATTAGCCTTTATATCCATTTGCCGTTTTGTGAAAGCTTATGTACATTTTGTGCCTGCAATAAACGAATTACTAAAAGACATCTTGTTGAAAAACCCTATATCAAAGCCCTTTTAAAAGAGTTAGACTTATACACCAATGTTTATGGACATAAACTCACAGTTAAAGACATTCACCTTGGTGGTGGCACGCCAACATTTTTTTCACCTGAAAATCTTTCTGCTCTATTGAAAGGTATTTTAGAACGTACTTATATCACAAAAGATGCAGCGTTTAGCTTTGAAGGTCATCCTAACAATACCACATTTGAACATTTAAAAGTTTTGCATGAGTATCATTTTAATCGTGTAAGCTATGGCATTCAAGACTATAATGAATCTGTTCAAAAAGCCATTCACCGCATTCAAAGTTTTGAAAATGTAAAATATGTGACAGAAACTGCAAGACAAATTGGTTACACCTCTGTAGGGCATGACTTGATTTATGGTTTGCCGTTTCAGACGGTTGAGCATATTTTGAACACCATTCAAAAAACCATCCAACTCAAGCCCGACCGCATCGCGTTTTACAGCTATGCTCATACGCCGTGGATAAAGGGTAACGGTCAACGCGGTTTTAAAGATTCTGACCTGCCTGATGCTGAAACCAAAAGGCTACAGTATGAATTAGGCAAACAGATGTTAGAAGACAACGGTTATCAGGAAATTGGCATGGATCATTTTGCTTTAGCTGATGATGAATTATGTCAAGCTAGACAAAACAAAACTTTACATAGAAACTTTATGGGTTATACCACACAACAAACTCAACACCTTATTGGGCTTGGTGTATCATCTATTAGCGACGCATGGTTTGGCTTTGCTCAAAATGAAAAAACATTAGAGGACTATTACGATAAAATCCGTAAAAATAAAATACCTATATTTAGAGGTCATATTTTAACACAAGAAGATCTTGAAATTCGTCAACATATCTTAAATTTAATGACAAAATTTGAAACGAATTTGACAAATACTAACTTGAATATTAAAACCCTTCAACTCATTCACGACAACCTACAAACTTTTATCAATGATGACTTGATAGAAATTAGTAATAACCATATTAAAGTATTTGATACTTCAAAAGCGTTTATCAGAAATATTTGTATGGCTTTTGATGTAAGACTTTTGCGAAAAAAACCGAATACCCAATTATTTTCAATGACTATTTAACCTTAAAAACCTAATACAATGAAAAAAATTTTAATACCTGTCGATTTTTCAAAGCCAGCAGAAAATGCTTTAAAAGTAGCAGCTGAATTGGCGAGAAAGAATAATGGTGAACTTTACGTCCTACATGTTGTTGAAATGGCCGAAACTTTGTTTGGTACTGAACAATTTAACGTCAATGACGAACAAATTATTTTCTTTATGAAAATGGCTAAAAAACGCTTTTCAAAGTTTTTAGACAAACCCTATCTTGAAGGTTTGAAAGTTATAGATACTGTAGAAGTTGGTTCGCCTAGAATGGCCATTAAAGAGCTTCAAGAGAAAGAAAACATAGACTTTATCGTCATGGGATCAAATGGTGCCAGTGGAATTGATGAAATTTTAATTGGTTCCAACACTGAAAAAGTAGTGAGACATTCTAACGTCCCCGTTCTAGTTGTTAAACAAGAGCTTGAACAACTTGAGATTAACGACATTGTTTTTGCTTCTAATTTTGACGAAGAAAATTTAAATGCCTTCAAAAAAGCACAAGCCTTTGCCGATAGCTTTGATGCTAAACTACATTTGTTATATGTGAATTTACCAGGCAATCAATTTTATAGTTCTGAAGAAATCACTCAACAAATTAATAGCTTTTTAGACAAAGCAGGCATGTCAGATTTTGATAATATTAAAATCTACAATGACTACACTATTGAACTCGGTGTCATCAATGGCGCAAAAGCTTTAAAGGCAGATTTAATTGCTATGCCAACTCATGGCAGAAAAGGCTTATCTCACTTCTTTAATGGTAGTATTGGAGAAGATGTTGTTAACCACTCTACACTGCCAGTTATTACTTTTAAAATTTAGTATTTTTAGTTTCAAACAAAAAGCCTCATGACTTGGGGCTTTTTTTATTCTATAGTTTTTACTAATATGATAAGTAAGGTATTAAATTATTTAGAATTTAATAACAATTGAAAGTAATACTATTAAAATAGAATTTAACAAAACTGCATCGTGCTATAATACGTTAAGCTTTCAAGCTAATTGATAAATATTTTTTAAATTTGCAACTTGCTTTTTTTAAAAGCATAATTATAATCATGTTATGGCTGATGAGTATCTCAACACGCACGAAAATTTATTGACCTTAATTGGCTGTACGCCACTTGTTAAATTGAACCGAATTACCGAACAATTAAGAGGTCAATTTCACGTTAAATACGAAGCTCAAAACCCAGGACATTCGGCCAAAGATAGAATTGCTTTACACATTATCAATAATGCAGAAAAAAAAGGTCTTTTAAAACCAGGCGATACCATTATAGAAACCACTAGTGGTAATACAGGATTTAGCATTGCTATGGCTGCGGCCATCAAAGGTTATAAATGTATTTTAGCTGTAAGTTCAAAATCATCTCAAGATAAAATTGACTTACTCAAAACTATGGGGGCAGAAGTCCATGTCTGTCCTTCGGACGTAGCTCCAGAAGATCCGCGTTCTTATTACGAAGTTGCTAAAAAACTTCATCAAGAAATCAAGCCATCAATTTATATCAATCAATATTTTAATGAATTGAATACTGAAGCCCATTATTTATCAACGGGACCAGAAATTTGGAAACAAACGAAAGGTAAAATCACCCACCTTGTGGCTTGCAGTGGTACAGGCGGAACGATTTCTGGAACAGCGAGATATTTAAAAGAACAAAATCCGGATATTAAAATACTTGGTATTGATGCCTATGGCTCGGTTCTAAAAAAATACCATGAAACAGGTGAATTAGATAAAAATGAAATCTATTCATACAAAATTGAAGGTTTAGGTAAAAATTTAATTCCAACCGCTACAGATTTTGAAGTGATTGATAAATTCACAAAAGTTACCGACAAAGACAGTGCTTTAATGGCGAGAAAAATTGCTGTTACAGAAGGTATGTTTGTTGGCTATACAAGTGGTGCCGCTATGCAGGGTACCTACCAGTTAGATGCGGATGGAGAATTTGATGAAAACAGCCATGTTGTGATTATTTTTCCAGATCACGGCTCACGATATATGAGTAAAATTTACAGTGATAATTGGATGAAAACTCAAGGCTTTTTAGAATCAGAATCTGAAAACGAAAGCAAAAAAGTTAAAGAATTTAACAAAATATAAAAATAAATAATTAATTTAGACAGTTAGTTTGAAAACCAAATGCACATGAGAGATTTATTTTCAAAAATTTACAGAGATAAAGGACCTTTAGGAAAATGGGCCGACCAAGCAGAAGGCTATTTTGTCTTTCCAAAGTTGGAAGGCCAAATCAGTAATAGAATGAAATTTCAAGGACGAGAAGTCATCACTTGGAGTGTCAATGATTACTTAGGTTTAGCCAATCATCCCGAAGTAAGAAAAGCCGATGAAGAAGCCGTTAAAAAATACGGAAGTGCCTATCCTATGGGTGCTAGAATGATGAGCGGCCACACAGAACTTCACGAAAAACTTCAAGACGAATTAGCTAAATTTGTCCAAAAAGAAGCAGCTTACGTCCTTAATTTTGGCTACCAAGGTATTTTATCAACGATTGATGCTTTAGTCGGTAAAGATGATGTGATTGTTTATGATGTTGATGCTCATGCTTGTATTATAGATGGTGTTCGCTTACATTTAGGAAAACGGTTCACTTATCGACACAATGATTTAGATAGTATTGAACTCAACCTCGCTAGAGCTGAAAAACTTGCTGAACAAACTGGTGGCGGTGTTTTATTTATTTCAGAAGGTGTTTTTGGAATGCGTGGCGAACAAGGTAAGCTCAAAGAAATCGTTGAGCTTAAAGAGAAATACAACTTCAGACTGCTTGTTGATGATGCTCACGGTTTCGGAACATTGGGTAAAACGGGTGCAGGCGCTGGTGAAGAACAAGGCGTTCAAGATGGTATTGATGTCTATTTCGCCACTTTTGCCAAATCTATGGCAAGCACAGGGGCATTTATTGCTGCTGATAAAGAAATTATAGATTATTTGAAGTACAATATGCGTTCACAAATGTTTGCTAAATCTCTACAAATGTCACTAGTAGAAGGCGCTTTAAAACGTTTAGAAATGCTAAAAAGTATGCCTGAACTTAAAGACAAGTTGTGGGAAAACGTTGATGCGCTTCAAGGTGGACTTAAAAAACGAGGATTTGATATCGGCACAACAACTAGTTGTGTTACACCTGTTTACTTAAAAGGCAGCATACCTGAAGCCATGGCTTTAGTGAAAGACTTAAGAGAAAATTACGGTATCTTTTGCTCTATTGTAGTTTATCCTGTTATTCCAAAAGGATTAATTTTGCTGAGAATGATTCCAACGGCAACGCATACTATGCAAGACATTGAAGAAACCTTAGTAGCGTTTTCTGCCATTAGAGAAAAGCTTGAAAAAGGCATATACAAACGTATGGCTCAAGAAGTCATGAAAGGGTAATATTTACTTATAGATATTCTTGAAGACCTCAAATCCTTGTGAATTTGAGGTTTTTTATGCTTTATCATTAAAAATTTCAGCCATCATACAACGCGCACTACCGCCACCTAAAGTTTCAATAGTGTTTATAGGACTGTGTAAAATTTTGAGATGTTGCTCTATATTTTGAATTTGAGTTTCATTCAAGCTCTCATAAGCTTGTGTACTCATCACTAAAAACTTATCTCCTTTTTCATTTTGAACTTCAAGCATGTTTCCCGCATAAGCTTCAAGTTGTTTTTCAGAAATTTCAATAATGGTTTTACCGTCTTCCTTTAAACTTTTACTCAATAATTTTTTTTCAGCTTTGTCATCAATACTATCAAAACAAACTACAGCAATATCAGTCCCAACGCACATCATAACGTTAGTATGATAAATTAGCAATCTTTTGTTATCAACAGTTTGGTAGGCTTTAAACGGAATGGGTAAGTATTCAAAATCTTCACAAAACTCAAATAATAATTCTTCATTAGCTCTTGGAGATAACGCACAATAAGCTTTTCTGTTTTCTCGGTCTAAAATTAAACTACCTGTGCCCTCTAAAAATACATTTTCATCTTCAGCTGCTGTATAGTCGTAAACTTGATGAAATTGGAAGCCTTTTTTCTCTAAACCTTCTAAAATATCTTGTCGTCTTTCGCGACGTCGATTTTCAGCAAACATCGGATATAGGACTATGTTTCCATTTTCGTGAAATGAAATCCAATTGTTTGGAAATATAGAATCTGGAGTTTTTAAATCGGCTATATCTTCGTAAACAAAGACATGAATCCCAGCAGATTGTAAAACTTTTACAAAATCATCAAACTCCTTTTGAACTCTTGTATTAACCTCATCGGTTTTCAAGTTTAAAGTTTTTTGAAAATAATTATTGACTGCCGTTTCTTTATTCATTTCAAAAGCCACGGGTCTAATCATTAAAATTTTATCTGTAGATTGTTTCATTAGTCTTCAATTTCAGTCTCTTTGCAAAGGTAATGTAGAACAACGCAATAAACCTTCTTGCTTGGCAATTTCTCTGTAATGCACTTCTTCTACAATAATGTTTTTGCTTCTCAACCATTGGTTTAAACGCATAAACGACGCATCTGAAATCACAACGTCTTTGTCTATTGAAAATATGTTAGAATTCATCTCATACATTTCTTCTGCAGAAATTTCAAAAATATTGTTTTTTCCAAAAAAATCAACTAACCACTGATATTCAGTTTCTTCAAGAAATCCGTTTTGGTGTAGAATAGCATATTTTTCACCTACAGGTTGAAAGCAACAGTCTAAATGTAAAGCGTTGTTATACGGATCGGTATTACTTTTTCTTAAATTAAAAGACTTTACTTTTTTATTAGGAAATAGTTCTTTTATGGCCATTACAGCTTGCATATTTGTTCTTGCCGTGATATAGTCCGAATAATCTGCGCTGCGATAAGTTCCTATAAAAATGTAGTCATTATGTGGCATAACATCGCCACCTTCTATATGAGCCTCATCAGGAAGCTTTATTAAATTTTCCTGTGGAATTTGATCTAATATATATCTTATAGCTTCAATTTCTTTATCTCGGTCTGGTAGTATATTTGACTTGATAATTTTATCTTCAATTACAAAAGCAATATCTCTTGAAAATATTTGATTGCAGTTTTTTAGTAATTCTGGACGATATACATCAACGTTGTATTTTTTAAATACTTCTAAAACTTCATCCATTTCTTTAACCATATCATCTTCTTTTGGATAATTACCGTTTTTAATATGTTGGATAGATTTTGGATCGTAGGCTTCTTCTAATTTTGGAATAGATCCATTAGAATCTGCTCGACCAAATATGACTTTTCTTAACCGTGAGGTTTCGTCTTTGACATTTAGTTTCATTTATTAGTTTTATGAGTTTTAAAAAATTACAAATCCAAGAACTCTTCTGGATTTACTGTATTTGCTTTATAATATTGTAAATCACCAGCATGACAAACGCCAGGATAATCTCCTTTAAAATTTTCGATATTTTTTATTATTTGAAAATGAAGATGTGGAACATAACCTCCATTTTCATCAACTTCACCTAGTTTACAAAAAACTTGATTTTGTTTTATGAATTCACCAACTTCTATATTCAAAAGACTTTCTCTATTCAAGTGCCCATAGAGCGTATAAAAGTCTTCTTGGTTTTTATTATGTTTCAAAATAATACACGGTCCATAGTTTCCAAATCCCTTGTTATTGGCAAAACTATGAACAACACCATCAAACGGACATAATATATCTTCGCCAGCTTCAGCCCAAAAATCAATCCCTAAGTGAATATTTCGTTGTTTGTTTTGGTGTTGAAATAAATCTTTTTGGTTATATAATGAACGTTTTTCAAGATAGCCTCCATAGAGCACTTCAACATCTGCTTTAGATTTAACTTTTTCAAGATATTCTATTAAAGAAAAATGGTTTGCTACATCTACCTTATATTTTATAAGCGTATCTTCCGATAAATCAATACTGCGATAATCAAACTTGTTTTGATAAAAACTTAAAATAGGTTGAAATGACATTACTTTTTTGGATTTCTAATAATCATTATTTTTTTAAATGCAATTATACTTTTTTACTGGAAATAAAAATATACTATTTGCCAAGAGATAGGTTATTCTTCCAACTTTTGATATAAATATTTATTACTCAAAAACCCCTCGACTGCGCTCGGGGTAAGCAGTCTGTACAAATCTTCTCAAAAAAACTGGTTCTCTGAGATCCTTCGGCTTCGCTCAGGATAAGCGATTCACACAACTTTTGCACACAAAAGTTGGTTCTCTGCTTACATATTGCGTCTATACTGTCCGCCAACTTCAAATAAGGCGTCCGTTATTTGTCCTAAGGAACAATATTTAGTGACTTCCATCAAGCTGTCAAACATATTGTCATTTTTAATAGCGGCATTTTTTAAATTTTCTAATAGGTCTTCTGCCCTATCTTCATAAGTTTTATGCAGATTTTTTAAATTTTTAATTTGATTTTCCTTTTCATCTTCTGTCGCACGAATAACTTCTCTTGGCTTGACCGTTGGTGAACCTTTACTGCTTAAAAATGTATTCACCCCTATAATGGGAAAATCGCCATTGTGTTTAAGTGTTTCATAATGCAAACTTTCTTCTTGTATTTTACTTCGCTGATACATGGTTTCCATGGCCCCTAAAACGCCACCGCGTTCTGTTAGACGATCAAATTCCATCAATACAGCTTCTTCTACCAAGTCTGTCAATTCTTCAATGATAAATGAACCTTGTATTGGATTTTCATTTTTAGCTAAGCCCAATTCTTTATTGATAATCAACTGAATCGCCATGGCTCGTCTTACGGATTCTTCAGTTGGTGTGGTAATAGCTTCGTCGTAAGCATTGGTATGCAATGAGTTACAATTATCATAAACTGCATACAAGGCTTGAAGTGTGGTTCTGATATCATTAAAATCAATCTCTTGAGCGTGCAATGAGCGTCCTGAAGTTTGGATGTGGTATTTCAACATCTGTGCTCGTGGATTAGCTTTGTATTTTTCCTTCATGGCTTTAGCCCAAATTCGTCGTGCTACACGACCTATAACAGCGTATTCCGGATCAATGCCATTAGAAAAAAAGAAGGATAAATTAGGCCCAAACTTGTTAATATCCATACCACGGCTCAAATAATATTCTACATAAGTAAAGCCATTAGATAAGGTCAAAGCCAGTTGGGTAATGGGATTGGCACCAGCTTCTGCGATGTGGTAACCTGAAATAGAGACCGAATAAAAGTTTCTGACTTTATTTTTGATAAAAGACTCTTGCACATCACCCATTAAACGCAATGCAAATTCTGTTGAAAAAATACAGGTATTTTGAGCTTGGTCTTCTTTGAGAATATCAGCCTGAACCGTGCCACGAACGACTGAAATAGTCTCCTGTTTTATTTTTTCATAAACTTCCTTTGGCAAAACTTGGTCTCCTGTGACACCGAGTAACATTAAGCCTAAACCATCATTACCTTCAGGCATTTCACCGTGATAGACAGGTCTTTCAGTTCCCTTGTCTTTATAAATTTCCTTAATTTTTGATTCTATCTCTTTTTCAAGACCTTTTTCTTTAATGTATTTCTCACATTCCTGATCGATAGCTGCATTCATAAAGAAACCGAGCAACATCGGTGCTGGACCATTAATCGTCATACTTACCGAAGTCATCGGATTGGCCAAGTCGAATCCTGAATAAAGTTTTTTGGCGTCGTCCAGACAACAAATAGATACCCCGGCATTTCCTATTTTACCATAAATATCAGGGCGATAGTCGGGATCGCTACCGTATAAAGTTACCGAATCAAATGCTGTGGAAAGGCGTTTTGCAGGCAAACCATGACTCACATAATGAAAACGTCGGTTGGTTCTTTCCGGCCCGCCTTCTCCCGCAAACATCCGTGTGGGGTCTTCACCAGTTCGTTTAAATGGATATAAACCTGCGGTGTAAGGGAATTGACCTGGTACATTTTCTTGCAGCATCCATTTGAGTAAATCTCCCCATGCCTTATATTTTGGCAAAGCGACTTTAGGTATCTTGAGGTGGGATAAAGACTCTGTGTGGGTTTCAATTTTAATTTCTTTATCTCGAACCTTAAAGCTGTAAACATCATCTTGGTAACGCTTTTGAACCTTATCCCACTCTAAAATCTTCTCCCAGTGATAAGGATTTAAATCCATTTTGACTTTATCAAATTCACTTTTCAATAGCTCGATAAAGTCCTTATTTTCTGATGTAACATAGGATTCTAAATCGTCTTCATCAATACCATTTGAATTTAAGTTTAAAGATGACGCATTTGCCGTAGAGACTAAAGTAGTATAAATACCATAAAGCCGTTGAGCAACCTTGACTTGTTTTTCCACATCCTCGTCATAGGAACGATTATTTTCTGCGATTTCAGATAAATAACGGGTGCGTTTAGGTGGAATGATATAGATTTTTTCAGACATTTCATCTGAAATTTCGTAGTTGCTTTTCAGTTGAGATGAGGCTTTTTCTTCCATACAATCCATGATTTTTTTGTATAGAATGTTCATTCCTGGATCGTTAAATTGAGACGCAATAGTGCCGTAAACAGGAAGCGAGTCTAAATCAGTATCCCAAAGGTTGTGATTGCGTTGATATTGTTTCTTGACATCGCGCAAAGCATCTTTCGCACCGCGTTTATCAAATTTGTTGATGGCTACCAAATCTGCAAAATCTAACATATCAATTTTTTCAAGTTGGGTCGCTGCACCAAACTCAGGTGTCATCACATATAAAGAAGCATCGCTGTGGTCAAGGATTTCTGTGTCACTTTGACCAATACCTGAAGTTTCGAGAATAATCATATCAAATTGAGCCGCTTTAAGCACTTCTACTGCATCCTGAACATATTTAGATAATGCCAAGTTAGATTGTCTCGTGGCTAAAGACCGCATATAAACCCGTGGTGAGTTGATAGCATTCATACGAATTCTATCACCGAGTAAAGCACCTCCGGTTTTGCGTTTTGATGGATCAACAGAAATGATAGCTAAAGTTTTATCGTCAAAATCCACTAAAAACCGTCGCACTAACTCATCGACCAAAGAAGACTTTCCAGAGCCGCCTGTACCGGTGATGCCGAGAATGGGGACAGAAGAAGCCCCATCTATCCCGAAGTCTCGGGATTCCCCTGAGGGGAAGACTTTTTTATAAACTTCTTGATTATTTTCTGCTAATGAAATCAGTCTTGAAATCGTTGTTACCTCTTTCTTCTTTAAAGACTCTAAAACTTCATTTGAAGACATTTTTTTTAACCAAGAACCATCATAATTAGAAGGAACTGATTTCTCCCCTTTGGGGAGATTAAGAGGGGCTTCAGAGGCTTTCACCAAATCATTTATCATGCCCTGTAACCCCATTTCACGACCATCATCTGGAGAATAAATTCGAGTAATGCCATAATCCATGAGTTCTTTGATTTCTTCTTCAAGAATAACACCTCCACCGCCACCAAAAATTTTGATATGTGTAGCATTTTTCTCCTTCAGTAAATCATACATATATTTAAAATACTCGTTATGCCCACCTTGATAAGACGTCATGGCAATGGCATTAGCATCTTCTTGTATGGCACAATTCACAACCTCATCTACGCTGCGGTCATGGCCAAGGTGAATCACTTCTACACCTGTAGATTGAATAATGCGACGCATAATATTAATAGCTGCATCATGACCGTCAAATAAGGAAGCAGCTGTAACGATTCTTACTTTGTGTTGAGGTTTATAAATTTCAGGTTGTTGCATAATCAATTTTATATTTTATCAAAAAATGTGTGTAAATTTAAGAATTTACAAATAATATGAGTCCAAACTATACTAAAAGTAAGATTCTTTTAAATATTTTATTATTAGAAAAAGTCCAGGTTAAATATTTGTTAGAAATAATTCATAAATAATTTAATGTCAATGCATTGAAAATTTTAATAGCTGCTTTGACTTATCATTAACATTTTTTTTAGAAATATTTACTTATTTTAGACTTTAAATAAAATGGTATATATGATTTAAAACTACTTAACCTTAAAATTTAAACATCATGGCAAGAGCAATGTTTGAATACACAAAAGAAGTTTTGAGGAAAGTTTCTTTTGATGTCAAATTGTTTTGTAGAGAAGTGGAAAAGGCCGTAAAGAGACTTTTGCCTCATGAAATTGATGAACTGAGAATTTTTATCAATTCACTCATTCACAAAAATCCTGAACTCAATCGATGTCAGGTTTTTCTCAATTCTTAATTTTATTGTATCAACCGCCCTTAACGGCAGTTTTTTTTAATTTCAAAATTTTTGAGTTTATATATCACTTCCGTTTTTAAAATACCGCTTTAAACCTTGCAGGTCTCAGAGACCTGCAAGGTTTTTTTTAAATCAGCACTTACGCTATCGTTTCAACGTAAAATGATTGGTAAACACCGCTGGATTTCCGGTTTGTGGGTCTGTAAATTCTACTCTAAACCAGTAGTCTTGTGCAGGCATCTGCCGGCCTTGGTAAATGCCATCCCAACCCGCTTCTAACGGACTGATTTGTTCTAATAACTTGCCATAACGGTCAAAAATATAAATCACGGCGTTTGGTTGATTACGCAACGTCCTGATGTTCCAAAAATCATTAAAACCATCAGCGTTTGGGGTAAAAAACGGAGGAAAACCGAGAATTGAAAACTCAACACTGCTCACCCCGCAACCCGATATATCTCTGGCACTAATGACATGAACACCGCTTTCTAAACTCTCAAAAATTAAACGGGATTGACCTGTGGGTAAGCTTAGCCATTCGCCATCATCCAACTGAAATTCAAACTCGCCCTCGCCTTCAATGCTGTTGACTTCCACACGATTATCCCCCGAAAATGCAGGGCTTAAAATCTGCACATTAAAACTCGGCGGATTGATTTCTTCAACATCGGTAGTTTGACTCAAACTACAATTAGTTGCCGTGTCTGTGGCGATGACTTCATAATTTCCGGCAGATGTTACTTCAAGATTTGAAGTGGTGTTTTCGAGAAGCTCGCCGTTTAAAAACCATTCAAACTCAAATGCGCTTTCAGAGAGATTGGTATCTAAAGTTGGCGGTGAAAAATTAGTGTTTATGACCTCACCTGTTGAATTATCAATACAGATTTGAGCGGTTTCAGGTAATTCAAATGTGGGTAAAGGATTGAGAATGATATCAAAACTGACCTGTGTTGGCGAGACACATAGGGTTTCGACATTGACCACTTCGGCAATGATTGTGGTATTGGCGGTGTTGACTTCAAAATTTTCTGGATTTTCAATAGGATTTCCGTTATTAAAATCATTTTGCCCTGCGTAATACACCACCAAAGTTTCAGCATCAGGATTGGGGTTGATGCTGTTATCAAATTGGGTTAAATCAAAATTAACTAACAATTCATCAGGATTTTCGCTGCATAAAAAAACATCATCAATCGTTGTATCTTCAATCACCGCACCGGTTAAGACGTCTAATGTAATTTCAGCCACAGAAACACAATTATCATCATCACTGACGCGTATCCAAAGGGCTTGCGGGTTGCCGGTGTTAGTGAAGTTGTTTGGATTTTCAATAGGATTGGTATTATTTAAAGCCTCATTTTCAGATAAAAAATAAGCCACATCAAAATTTGCAGTATCGTTATTTAAAATTATAGCGTCATTGATATCCGTCAAATCAAACATAGCCGTATTGCCATCAACAGCACAAGCTGAGAGTGTCGGTGGACTCACGTCCAACTCAGGATTGGCCAAAACGTCTAATTCTAAACTGCCAGTAAAACTACAGCCATTTCCCGTTTCTTCAGTGCGAAAAAACAAGGTTTGATTATCAGCAATGGTGTTGGTAAATGGTGACGACAGCGGATTGGTATTGGTTTCAGCATCGTTTTGGCTTTCGTGAAAACTCACGCTGATATCAGGGTTGTTTAAAGTGATATCGTCAATACTTTGACTTAAATCAAATTCAGCAAAACCATCATTATCGGTATCGCAGACTTGAAGTGGATTAGGCGTAAAATTAACTTGGGCGGCATTGGCCACTGAAATGGAAAACTCAGCGGTTAAAAAACAAACCACAGGTGAATTGGTATTTTCTAAGCGTATCCAAATGGCTTGCGGGTCGCTGATGTTTTCGTAAGCTGTGGGATTAGGAATTGGACTACTGGCATTGATGGCATCGTTTTCTGACAAATGGTAAGTGATTTCAATGTCATCAGGGTTTTGATTCCCCAAAGCCAGACTGGAATTTTCTGTTAAATCAAACACAGCAGATTCACCCGGAAAAATACAAGCCTGAATATTTAAGTTGTTGACGTTGTTTATACTCACAGGAAACGTATTGATTTCAAAAGAAGCCGTTGAAAAACAACTGGGATTGCTCGCATTTTCTGCTCTGATGTAAATGTTTTGGCTGTTGTTGAGTGGCGGATAGTTGGCTGGATTTGAAATAGGTTCGCTATTACTTTGGGCATCTGCAAGCGTTTCGTGGTAAGAAATATTAGTATTGCTTGGGTCTGAAATACCAATGGCTGTGGCATCGTTGGTAGTCAAATCAAAAACAATGCTTTCGCTGTTTTCCTGGCATTGGTTCAGGTTGATGGTTTGTTGGATGTCTGGCGTGTCTTGATAGCTTACAGTAAAGCTTTCTAGGCTAAAACAAGCAGGTGCATCTGCATTTTCAACCCGAATAAAAATATTCTGCGGATTGCTGGTCAACACAAAGCTTTCAGGATTTGGAATGGGGTTGTCGCCAGTTTGCGCATCGCTGTTGAATGTAAAATATTGAATGTTAAAATCTTCAGGATTAGTTAGCCCCAGAGATGATAAGTCATTTTGAGTTAAATCTACGGGGTCGCTTGTAGAGAGGTTACCGCAAATGTTAAGGGAGTTTGGTGGACTTGAAATTACTGGGGTTTGACCAATAATAAGTTCTTGCTCAAAAATATTATTTAATAGATTTGCTTCATTAATGGGATTGGTATTATCTGAAAGGGTGTTTGCTTTCAGGATGAGATTTGTACTATCTGGAATAATATTTGGAATACTGATATCTACAGTTTGGCTTTCAGAGCCATCGATAGGGATATCGTTTTGGGTAAAAAACGTATCTAGAAATACTTCATCACCATTGGCGTCTAAAACAAAAACAGAAAATGGCGTATTGGCAGGTAAGATATCGCTGGATTCAAAATTATTGATGCTGACTTCTAAGCTGATATCCCGGTCATCACAAGTATCTATATTGTTGATGTTGATTAAGTCTATTGTAGCATCGGGAAGCTCAGAGCGAGTAACCGTGACGACGTTTTGAATAAAACGATTAGCCACTGATGTAAATGTTAGTGTTGCTGAAGTATCGCCTACAGATATAAAATTAGAAATATCAAACACATCCAGATCCATATTCCATAAATCCGTAGCTCCTGTATAGGAGTTAGTGCCATTAAAGGGGTTATCGATAGGATTTAAAGGTGGATTGCTGAGTAAGTTACCATTAAACGAAACACTTTCGTTAAAAAACAAATTAGGACTCCCATTCCATGCCAGGTAACCCATACGAGCATCTTGTGTACTGACAACATTTAAACTTTCAATATTTATCGAAGTTGAGAAATTATTACCATTACCAAAGACAGAAGTAAGACCATCATAAATATTAACTTGTTGTATGGGTAAAGTATTATTTTCATAAACCACCAATATTGACCAACCAGCATGATATATAGCCGATGAACAGTAATTTCCAATAATAGAATTTAAGTCAAGATTTTCAAATGTATATATTCCATTACCCTCTTGCACTAAAATATCAGTAACATCCTTGACTGCACCAAAATATGGAGCAAAAATAATATCAAAAGGATTTACAACTTCTATCTGATCAGCACTAATATTATTACCATTTAGTTGTATTACTGAGTTAAGTGTTCCATCTCCTATTCCAGACCAATATAAATATGCAGCAACGATATTCTGATCAGGTTGTAAATTTAAAGTAGCTGAAGATTGAGTGAGTATTTGGCATGGTGGTGGTGGTGTTTGCCAATTGTCAAATTCATTAAGCGTATTCCCAATAATAATATAATCAAATTGCCCATTAAATTGAGCACGTAATTCTAGGGGAATATCTGTTGGCACTTGTGCTATACTTACAGAAAAAAATATAACCGAAATTAATAGATAAAGGTATTTCATAACCTAAAATTATAATTTATACAAAGTTTAATTAACTATAAAATAGTTAATTAAAAGTTAAAAAAAAAAAAAAAGTATTGAATTTCAACGGGATACATTCGTAATTTTAAAGCATTAATCTTAAATATTTTAATTATGAAAAAGTTTTATTTGCTTTCAGTTATTTTTATGCTAAATGCATTATGTGTTGCACAAAACCAATCAGATAATCCAGTTCAAGGATTTTTTAATAACCCAACTGGTCAACAATTTACGGGAATTTCACCACAACCAACATTTCCCGTTGCCCCAGAGATATTTAGATTTAGGCCAGGATTAGTTACTCAACTAGATGCTTTTGTTCCACCAAACGGACCTGGTGATACTTTCTTTTCATTTGATGATTCACGCTGGTTTTCCATAGGTAGATTGCAAACTTCACAAAATCAAACTGTTTACGGCTTACGTTTTCAACTCCCAAACAGAGCCTTAACTTATGGTTACCAAGATATAGATGATAATGATCCCAGAATTCAATGGATAGATGATCAGGAAGAGCCTGGCAACTTAGAATTTAGGTTTGCTGATAGTTTTTCATCTACAAATTCAACTTTGGTGGCTGAGATGACAAATCAAGGGGCGTTAGTATTACCTCAATTAACAAATAATTTCAATATTGCAGGTTCCTTTGCACAATCAAGGCTAAAGTTGATAAATGATACTTTTACAACAAGTTTAATCGTAAATACAACTCAGCAAAATAATGGGGTTGGCATTTTGGCTAACACATCATTTGATAGTTTTGGTGCGGGAACAAGCAACAGTAATATAGGTGTACAAGCTTTTGCTGACGAAAATGTACAAAATTTTGCTTATGCTATAAATGGTGTTGCAACACCTAATGGCTCATTCAATAATACAAGCTTTGCAGGTTTTTTTAATGGTGTTGTTCATATTACAGGAGGTAGTAGTGGTCCATCTGACAAGAATTTAAAACTGGATTTAAATGAAAGTGAAGCCGTTTTAGACAAACTATCACAACTTAAATCTTATACCTATAAATTTAAAGACAATAAAGACTTGAACCTGCCCAAAGGCCTTCAACATGGTTTGATTGCTCAAGAGTTAGAAAAAGTTTATCCAGAATTGGTTAAAGAAATTGTCTATCCAATTTATAATGAAAAGAATGAATTGCAAAATACCAAAACCTATAAATCCGTCAATTATATCGGTTTAATCTCTGAGCTTACCGCAGCTATCAAAGAGTTAAATGCTAAAGTCAAAAATTTAGAAGGACAACTCGAAACCCGTGTAGTGTATGGCTCTAAATTCTCAAGCGAAGAACTCGACAAAATCAATAAAAACGCTTATCAACTTCAACAAAACAATCCTAATCCATTTAGTGACAGCACCATAATTTCTTATGCCTTGCCAGAAAATCAAAAACAGGCTTCGATTTTAGTTTTTGATTTAAATGGAAGAATGCTCAAATCTTACAAGCTTAAAGATACCTTGGGCGAATTAAAAATCAACGCCACCGACCTCAATGGTGCCGGGATGTATCTTTATACGTTGTTTGCCAACGGCGAAGAAGTTATTACGAAACGGATGATTTTGAAGTAAAAGCCTCTCTAAATCTCTCAAAAGGCATTGTGCTGAGTTTATCGAAGTGAGAGACTTTTTAGCATCTAAACCTAATGTTCAATCAAAACTTTTTAAACCTGAAAATATACCTAGACCTGAAAGGTTTTTTCCAACATCACACTTTTAAAAGCCATTTTTCTATGTCTTAAGCTTATCTTATTTTTGCTAAAAAATACTTGGCTATGAAAAATATATTGGCTTTTGCTGGTTCTAACAGCTCGACTTCAATCAATTTTAAATTTGTATCTCATGCGGTCTCGCTTATTAAAGACCATAAAGTTGAACTCCTCAACTTAAAAGATTTTGATATCCCCATGTATAGTGCAGATTTTGAAGAACAAAGCGGGATTCCTGAATCTATAGTTAAACTAAACGAGCACATTCAAAATGTTGATGCCTTATTGATTTCAGTCAATGAGCACAATGGCGGTCTATCCGCCTTTTTTAAAAACTGCATAGATTGGTTGTCGCGAAATGACAGAGATTTTTTGAAAAATAAAAAGTTATGTATTCTCAGCACTTCGCCCGGTCGTGGAGCCGCCCAAATGGCCAACGATTATGCGGTTGAAATTTTGCCACGATTTGGCGCCGAAATTGTTTCCAGTTTTGCTTTAGCCTCTTTTGGTCATAGTTTTTCTGAAGACAAAGGCATTACAGATGAAAACCAAAACAAAGACTTTAAAGCCGCTTTAAATCAATTTTTAAAAGCAATCGCTTAGATTTTTGAGAACCTCCTATACCTTTTCACCACAAGATATTGAAGTCTTTAAACATAAGCTTTTTCATTGGTCAGCTCAATTTGAAGATATTGTTTGGCTTAACTCTAATCAGGATGTTAATGCTAACTACGATGCTATTTTAGCGGTAGAAGCTTTTACGGCCATTAAAACAGATTATACTCAGGCTTTAGAGGCTTTAGATGAATATCAAAAACAAACTCAAGATTGGATTTTTGGTTATTTGGGTTATGATATTAAAAACGGCATAGAAAATTTAACTTCTAAAAATGATGACAATCTAAGTTTTCCTGATTTGTATTTTTTCCAACCTCAAAAATTGTTTTTAATTAAAGGTGAAAATGTTGAGTGTCTTTATTTAAATATGGTAGCCGATGAGATAGAAGACGATCTTAACACTGTTGAAAATCAAAGTGTTTTATCGACAGATGGGGCTTTTCATCAAATTAACTTAAACTCTAAAATTTCAAAACAAACTTATCTTTCGAAAGTCAAAGACGTTTTAAAACACATTCAGCGTGGCGATATTTACGAAATGAATTTTTGCCAAGAGTTTTTTGCGGAAAATCATCAATTGAATCCACATCAGTGTTTTCAAGATTTAAATGACATCTCACAACCGCCATTTGCTTGTTTTTTTAAGCATGAAAATTTGTATGCTTTAGGCGCAAGTCCGGAGCGATTTTTAAAGAAATCAGGATCAAAACTCATCTCTCAACCCATCAAAGGCACGGCAAAACGCCATAAGGATACCGAAGTGGACAAAAACTATAAATTAAAACTTCAGCAAGACCCTAAAGAGATTGCTGAAAATGTGATGATTGTAGATTTGGTGCGGAATGATTTATCTAAAATCGCCAAAAAAAACTCAGTTGAAGTTGAAGAACTTTGCAAAATCTATAGTTTTAAACAAGTGCATCAAATGATTTCTACAATTTCAGCTGAACTTAAGGCTGAGACGAGTTTACAAGAAATTCTAAAAGCCACATTTCCCATGGGCAGCATGACGGGAGCGCCAAAAGTTTCGGCTATGCAAATTATTGAAGACTTAGAATCGACCAAACGCGGATTGTATAGCGGTTGCATGGGTTATATCACACCCGAATTTGATTTTGATTTTAATGTGGTCATTCGGAGTATTTTGCATAATGCTTCAAAAAATTATACCGGCTTAATGGTTGGCAGTGCCATCACACATAAATCCATACCCAAAAATGAGTATGAAGAATGTTTGCTTAAAGCTAAGGCTTTGATGGAAGTGTTGAAAAATGAGATAGTATCTTAGGAACTTTTTCACGCTAAGACGCCAAGACGCTAAGGATTTTGGTTAGTTTTGTGTTTTTTAGTCCATAACCACTTTTAAATCCATGCAAAGTTCATTTCAAAAACAAATTCAATACCTTGTTCCTGAAGCAGAAAATAAAAGGTTTTTAATCGCCGCAAGTGGCGGTTTAGACTCGACGGTTTTGATTCATCTGAGTCATAATATGGGCTTGAAGTTTGGGATTTGTCATGTTAATTTTAAACTTCGTGGTCAAGAGAGTGATGAAGATCAATTGTTTTTAGAAGATTTATCCCAAACGCATCACTGCCCTATTTTTGTTTTAGAAAAAAATGCTAAAGTTTATGCGAATATTCATCAACTTTCAACCCAAGTCGCTGCTCGAGAAATCAGATATCAATGGTTTAAAGATTGTTTAGAAAAAGAAAATTACGATGTGGTTATGACCGCTCATCATGCGGATGATAATTTGGAAACTTATTTGATTAATTCCTTTCGCGGCACGGGAATTAAAGGTTTAACCGGAATTTCTGAAAAGCGAGATAATATTGTAAGGCCGCTACTTGAGTTTACAAGACAAGATATTTTAAATTATGCAGAATCTCAAAATCTGAATTGGCGAGAAGACCGAAGTAATGCGTCTGATAATTACTTGCGAAACGTGATTCGGCATCATCTCATTCCTTTTTTTGAAAAGCGTGAAGATGATATGCAAGCCCGGTTTAAAACCACACAAAACAACATCAACCGACAGAATGACCTATTAGACGATTACATCAATATGGTATTTAAGCAAGTGGTCAAACCAACTGAAGATTCGTATCAAATTAACATCAAAACTTTAGAAACTTTTCCACACCCCAAAACTATATTAATTGAATTGCTAAAAGATTTTGGATTTTCTGATTGGGATAGCGTTTATGATTTAGTCAATGCGCAGGTTGGGAAATTTGTGAACTCTTCAACCCACAAATTGGTTAAAGAACGGGGATTTTTAGAACTTTTTATTTTAAAAAATGATGAGAAAAAACCCATCACCATTAATTTGGATAAACTGCCCAAAACAGTTTCATTTCCAGAGGGGGAAGTAGATTTTGAAATCGTTAAAAATTTTGATAAAACAGAATCAAATATCGCTTTTTTGTCTAAAGATTTGCTTAAATCTCAACTTCTACTTCGTCCTTACAAAATAGGTGACTATTTTTGTCCGTTAGGAATGCAAGGCAAACGCAAATTAAGCGACTTTCTGAAAGACGAAAAATTAAGCACAAAAGAAAAGTCTCAAGTTTGGGTGCTTTGCCATAACCAAGACATTATTTGGGTGGTTAATCAAAGAATTGACGACCGCTACAAAATCACTGATAAGACAACAAAATGTTTAAAAATCACCTATTTCAAATAAGCCTTTTTTTATTTAGCATTAGCTTTTTAAGTTTTAATGCCAAAGCCCAGATTAATTTTGGTTCGCAAAATCAAGTTTTAGAACCTATTGAATGGAAAGCAGATGTCACCAAAACCGACAGCATATTTACTTTAGCCTTTATCGCTGAATTAGAGGACGGCTGGCATTTACCATCAATGAAAAGTTTAGGCGAAGATGTCATAGGGCCAATCCCAACTGCATTTAACTTTAAAAATCAAAACCACTATAAACTTGTTGGCGACACCTACGAACCTAAAGGTATTGAAACTTACGATGAAACTTTTGAAACCGATTTGACATATTTTGAAGAAAAAGTCGCCTTTACCCAAAAAATCAAAATAACTTCATTTGACCAACCAATTGAAGTGGATGTGACCTATTCGGTTTGTGATGATGAACGCTGTTTACCTCCTGAAATACATACGTTTAGATTACAGATTAATCCTGACGGTTCATTTCAAAATTTAGGTCAGGATTTGGAAGTTGATGAAACCGACGTCAACTTGACTAATTCTTTAAAATTAGATATAAAAAATCCAGAACTGATCAGCTCAACCAACGTAGAACAATCGTATATGATGCTGTTTTTCCTGGGGTTTATCGGTGGACTTTTAGCCTTGTTGACACCTTGTGTTTTCCCTATGATTCCGTTGACGGTCTCCTTTTTTACCAAAGGGGCGCGAACACCGAAGATTGGCAAATTTAATGCTATACTTTATGGCTTATTTATTTTTGGAATTTACCTTTTGCTAAGTTTACCCTTCCATTTATTAGACAGTGTCAATCCTGAAATACTAAACAATATTTCAACCAACACCGTATTAAATATCATCTTTTTTGTCATTTTTATGGCTTTTGCTTTTTCGTTTTTTGGGTATTATGAAATTACCTTACCTCAATCTTGGAGTAACCGAATGGATCAAAAAGCCATGAGTTTTGGAGGTATTGTTGGTATATTTTTTATGGCTTTAACTCTAGCTATTGTTTCGTTTTCATGCACAGGCCCTATTCTGGGTTCGCTACTTGGCGGTTCATTAACTGCTGATGGTGGTGCTATTCAATTGAGTTTTGGTATGGGTGGTTTTGGTTTGGCCTTAGCCTTGCCTTTTGCCTTATTTGCTTTGTTTCCCAATTGGTTAAAAGCCATGCCACAAAGTGGCGGCTGGCTCAACACGGTTAAAGTCGTTCTCGGCTTTTTAGAAGTCGGCTTAGCTTTCAAATTTTTATCAAATGCCGATTTGGTAGAAAATTGGGGACTACTTAAACGCGAGATATTTATAGGAATTTGGATACTAATAGGTTTGGCTCTTGTGCTTTATCTTTTAGGCAAAATTAAATTTCCACACGATGCTAAAAAAATCAAATTGAGCAAAGGCAGAGTGTTTTCTTCACTTGTGATTTTAGCCTTTGTCGTTTATCTTATACCAGGTTTAACACAATCGTCTTATGCTAATTTGAAACTCTTGAGCGGATTTCCACCACCATTAAACTACAGCTTGTACGACAAAGATAGTTCAGGTCCGTTAGGCTTAACTGCCTACAAAGATTTTGATAAAGGTCTCGCTGCTTCCAAAGCTTCAGGAAAACCGATGTTGATTGATTTTACAGGAATGGCTTGTGTCAATTGCCGTAAAATGGAAGAACAAGTTTGGAGTGAACCGCAAGTTTTAAAGGCTTTACAAAACGATGTGATTTTAGTTTCACTTTATGTCGATAAACGCAGTGAATTGCCAAAAGAAGAACAATTTAATTTTAAAAAACCTAACGGGAGTATCAAACAAATCAAAACGATTGGTGACAAGTGGGCAACATTTCAAACGGTGAATTTCAGGAACAATTCTCAGCCCTATTATGTATTAATGGACAGCGATTTGAATTTACTCAATCAACCTAAAGGCTATGAGCCAGATGCGGATGTGTTTTTAGAGTGGATGAAGAAAGGGATTGAATAACAATAAATATCATTATTTGTTTAAAAAACTACTCCTTGTGCATAAAAGCCTGTTTGCCTAATAATTCTTCTTCCGTTTCTTCATTGTCTTCATCGGGTACACAACAATCTACTGGACAAACTGCAGCACATTGGGGTTCTTCGTGAAAGCCCATACACTCTGTGCATTTATCGGTAACAATATAGTAGAATTCATCACTAACAGGTTCTTGAACTTCATCAGCATCAGCTTCTTTGCCGTTAGGCAAAACCACGTTACCTTCTAAGTCTGTGCCGTCAGAATATCGCCAATCATCAGCACCCTCATATATTGCGGTATTGGGGCATTCGGGTTCGCATGCTCCACAATTTATACATTCATCTGTTATCTTAATCGCCATGTTTTTCTTTTATCGTAAGTTTGTTCAAAATTAAACATAATAGCAAAATTCAGCAAGTTTATGCTCACTTTTGAACAACGAAAAGCAGCATTTGTTGACCTTGGTCAGCATATCAGTGGTTTAATCGATCAACATTCCTTAACATCTTCAAAACAACATCCAAAATTTGAAGAAGTTTTACAAATTTCCAAGGCCG
Source organism: Mesohalobacter salilacus (assembly GCA_003931895.1). Classification (GTDB taxonomy): domain Bacteria; phylum Bacteroidota; class Bacteroidia; order Flavobacteriales; family Flavobacteriaceae; genus Psychroflexus. Next base: position 11,033 of record RRZV01000048.1, on the reverse strand, counting down.
AAAATCAATGGTTTACAGAAGAAAATGTCTGTTTTGCTTTAAAACAGTGGGCAGAATCTCTTCAAGAGAACAATTTAAATCATTGGCTAAAATCTTACGATCTTGACCAAGAAATTTCAGCTAAAAATATTGGCATTGTCATGGCTGGTAATATTCCACTTGTGGGCTTTCACGATTTTTTATCAACTTTAATTTCTGGTCATAAAATCATAGCAAAATTATCTTCTAATGATAAACGACTTCTTCCCTATCTTGCTGAACAGTTAATTCAAATTCAACCTGGATTTAAATCTTGTATTAAATTTGAAGAGAATCAACTTAAAAACTATGATGCTATTATTGCAACAGGCAGTAACAACACCGCACGATATTTTGAATATTACTTTAGAAATAAACCTCATATCATAAGAAAAAACAGAAATGGTGTTGCTGTTTTAACAGGTCAAGAAACAATAGAAGATTTTCAAAAATTAGGGGAAGATATTTTCAGATTTTTTGGTTTAGGATGTAGAAACGTCTCTAAATTATATATTCCTCAAAACTTTGATTTTGATCAATTTTTCAAAGCCATTTCAAAATTCAACTCTTATATTTACCACAATAAATATGCTAATAATTACGACTATAATAAAGCTGTTTATTTGATGAGTGATACTAAATTTTTAGACAATGAATTTTTAATCATTAAAGAAGATTCTCAAATTTCTTCTCCTATTGGTGTGGTCAATTATGAAGTTTTTGATGATGACAATTCACTTCAGGAATCTTTAAATCAACATCGAGAAGAAATTCAATGCATCATCGGTAATCACCCCTTATGCAAATTTGACTTTGGTCAAGCTCAACAGCCCAATTTAGCAGACTATGCTGATGGTGTAGATACCATTCAATTTTTACAAACCCTTTCAACAACATAACATTATGAAAAAACACAATTTCAGTGCAGGACCATGTATTTTACCTAAAGAAGTCTTTTTAAAAGCTTCAGAAGCCGTGATGGATTTAGATAACTCAGGTTTATCAATTTTAGAAATTTCGCATAGGAGCAAAGCTTTTGTTGATATTATGGAAGAAGCTCGTGCTTTAACTCTTGAACTTTTAGGACTTGAAGACAAAGGCTATCAAGCTTTGTTTTTACAAGGCGGAGCAAGCTTACAATTTATCATGAGTGCTTACAATTTATTAGAGAAAAAAGCCGCTTATCTTGACACAGGCTCTTGGTCTACCAAAGCTATTAAAGAAGCTCGCAAATTAGCTGAAGTTGAAGTGGTCGCCAGTTCATCTGATAAAAATTTCAATTACATACCTAAAAATTATAGTATTCCAAGTGATGTGGATTATTTTCACTGTACGAGTAACAACACTATTTTCGGCACGCAAATCAAAGACTTTCCTCAAACAGAGGTTCCTGTTGTTTGCGATATGAGTAGTGACATCTTTTCAAGACAACTTGATTTTTCTCAATTTGATTTAATTTATGCGGGTGCACAAAAAAACATGGGACCAGCTGGGGCGACATTAGTTGTTTTAAAAGAAGATATTCTCGGTAAAGTTAGCCGTGATATTCCTTCAATGTTAGATTATAAAATTCATATAGGAAAAGACAGTATGTTTAATACACCTCCTGTTTTTGCGGTTTATACTTCAATGCTCAATTTAAGATGGTTAAAAGCCAAAGGCGGAATTGAAGCCATTCAAAAAGAAAATGAAAATAAAGCCAAACTGATTTATTCAGAAGTTGATATCAATCCACTATTTAAAGGATTTGCCAATAAACCAGACCGTTCAACGATGAATGCCACATTCAATTTAGTTGACGACACTTTAAAAGAACGTTTTGATGAAATGTGTAAAGAAGCTGGCATTAATGGTGTTAACGGTCATAGAAGTGTTGGTGGCTATCGGGCATCGATGTACAACGCTTTACCTAAAGAATCGGTGAGCGCTTTAGTAGAAATAATGGACGAATTAGAACGAAAAGCATAAATTTTTAAACATAAAAAGAAATTAAAATGAAAATATTAGCAAACGATGGCGTTTCACAAGCAGGCGTAGATATGCTCGAAGAAGCTGGTCACGAAGTGATACAAACTAAAGTCGCCCAAGAACAACTTTCAAGTTATTTAAATGACAATAATGTTGATGTGATTTTAGTAAGAAGTGCAACAACAGTTAGAAAAGATTTAATTGACGCTTGTCCTGATCTCAAAATTATTGGTCGTGGCGGTGTTGGTCTTGATAATATTGATGTGGATTATGCAGTGTCTAAAGGTATTAAAGTCATTAACACCCCAGCAGCTTCTTCAGACTCTGTAGCGGAATTGGTTATAGCTCATACCCTAAGTGGTTTTCGATTTTTACATCTCGCCAATCGCCAGATGCCGCTTGAAGGTGATTCAAAATTTAAAGAACTCAAAAAATCTTACGCTAAAGGTACTGAACTCAAAGGCAAAACTATGGGAGTAGTTGGTATTGGCCGCATTGGTCAAGCTACAATTAAACGAGCTATTGGTTTGGGAATGAATGTCATTGTTCACGACAAATTTACCGATGAAGTTGATGTGAAGCTTGAATTTTTTGACGGACAACACTTAAATTTTAATTTAAAAAGTGTAGATTTTGATGAACTTTTAGCAAAATCTGATGTCATTACGTTTCATGTCCCTTCACAAAAAGACTATATTTTAGGAGCTAAGGAAATTGAAAAAATGAAAGACGGTGCAGCTGTTATTAATACCGCTCGTGGCGGCGTAATTGATGAAAAAGCTGTTGTAAAAGCGCTTGAAAACAAAAAATTAAGTTTTGCTGCTATTGATGTTTTTGAAAATGAGCCAACACCTGAAATTAAATTATTAATGCAACCTAAGTTGTCATTAAGTCCTCATATTGGTGGGGCAACCACACAAGCTCAGGACCGAATAGGCACTGAACTTGCTGAACAAATTATAGAATTAAGTCAATAAAGGATGCACAAACTACTGTTCATATTAATCATATTTTGGGGTTGGCCTAACCAAGCTCAAACACAACAAGGCCTTGCTTCTGTTAGGCCTTTAGCACATGAAGGTGTCATGACTAAAAGTGGAGAACGGTTTTCTCACGACAGCCTTGTTGCATCTCATCGTTCATTACCTTTTGGCTCAGTGGTAAAAGTGACTAATTCAAATAACAGACAATCTGTAGAAGTAAAAATAAACGACCGTGGACCATTTATTAAAGGTCGAATTATAGATTTGTCAGAACGTGCTGCAAATTCAATTGGAGTTTATAAAGACAACATCTTACGAGTTAGAATAGATGTGCTTGAAATTAAGCAAATCTTTGAACCAGTAACAAGTAGCTTAACTTTAAATTCAGAGGAAAAATACATCATACAGCTAGCTAGTTATTCTAAAAAAGAAAACGCAATTAATTATACTACTGAACTAACGAAATACAAATTAAAACAGCCGATACAAATACAAGCCCAGTCTATTGATGGTAAAGCATTATTCAAAGTTTTTATTGGAAGTTTTAAAACACGTGATGATGCTGAGAAGTATAAAATTCAGTTACCCAATGCGCTTCAAAATGGCTACGTCACAACCTTAAAACCTTGAACTGTTTTTCGTTAAAATAATAATTTAAACAATTGTTTTATGTATTTTTAAAGCATGAAAATAAAACCTTTACATATTTTGATTGGTTTAGCTTTACTCATACTTGGGTGTAATGCAACTGAAAAATCCAATCAATTTAAAGCCAAAAAAACGCAAAAAACTCAAGAATACGATACAATAGAAATTGCTAATGATAGCTTAGAATACAAAATCATAATTCTTGAAATTGGGTTTAATTCTTGGTTAGCCACACAACGACCGCGTGGTTATTATTCTCAAACATTTTTAGAAAACAAAAATCGAATACTGGTCTCAGAATACAATAGTCGGGTCAATGAACCTTCGAGATTTGACCCTCAACTCTACCCTTTTAGAATAGATTATGACTCTAGAACAGATTACGGCTATGAAGTCAATTATTTACTCTACCATTACTTTTTATTTTTTCAACAGAAATACAATCAAAATTTGAGGTATTAATTTTTTTGTTAACAACATTATGTTAATAAAAAACCAATTTTTTGTTATTACCATGTTAAGAAGATTCTATTTTTGCATAACACAAAAATCTTCCCATCATGAAAAAAATTCTGCTGTTAATTTTATTCCTAAGTTGTGCATACAGTTTTGCGCAGGTCACAACATCAACTGTTACTGGTGTTGTAAAAGATGAGCAAGGCGAAAATTTGCCTAATGCAAATGTTATTGCCGTTCATCAACCTTCAGGCTCTCAATATGGGAGTATTACCAATTTTGATGGTCGCTTTAGGCTAAACAACATGAAAATTGGTGGACCTTATACCATTAAAATTTCTTATGTAGGTTACCAAACATTTGAAACCAAAGGTGTCAATTTAGAATTAGGTGAAACTTTCAATCTTGAGGTAGCTTTACAACCAGAAGCTAGTAGTCTAGATGAAGTCACAATTACCGTTTCAGATGACCCAACCTTTTCTAGTGAAAGAACCGGAATGTCCACTCAAGTGACTTCCAGAGATATTAAAAGGTTGCCAACAATATCCAGATCTGCACAAGATTTTACAAGACTAGAGCCAACAGCAAGTGGAAATTCTTTTGCTGGTAGAAATGATCAATTTAACAATTTCTCACTCGACGGATCTATTTTTAATAATCCATTTGGTTTAGATGCTGCAACGCCGGGAGGCCAAACTGATGCTCAGCCAGTTTCACTTGATGCTATTGAGCAAATTCAAGTTCAAACTGCGCCTTATGATGTGACCCTTGCTGGTTTTACAGGAGCTTCTGTCAATGCTGTAACTAAAAGTGGTGACAACACTTTTAAAGGAACGGCTTACTCGTTTTTTAGAAATGAAGACTTGACGGGAGACCAAGTTGAAGGTCAGGATGTGTTTAAAGCAGATCTTGAACAATTGCAATACGGCGTTAGCGTTGGTGGACCAATTATAAAAGATAAATTATTCTTTTTTGCTAACTTTGAAAAAGATGATAGAACAGATTTAGGTAGTGCATTTGTTCCCAACCGTGGAACTGGCGCCATTAATGAATCTCGTGTTTTAGCCAGTGATTTAATTGCTGTTCAAGAAGCTTTAGCTGCCGTAGGTTACGACACTGGAGCCTTTGAAGGCTTTAATTTTGATTCTGAATCTACTAAAGGAATTATTAAACTAGACTGGAATATCAACCAAAATCACAAAGCGGTTTTTACTTACAACTTTCTTGATGCATCTAAACAAAAACCTGCTCACCCTACAGCTTTAGGATTTAGAGGGCCAAGTGCATCTATTTTACAATTTGAAAATTCGGGTTACGAAATTAACAATGAACTTAATTCAGTGCAATTTGAGCTAAACTCTAGTTTTGGTAATACCGTATCTAACAAACTTCAAGTAGGTTATACTTCATTTAACGACTTTAGAAATCCATTATCATCACCAGCACCAGTAATAAACATTCAAGATGGTAATGGTTCAAATTATATTATTGCTGGTCACGAACCTTTTTCTATCAATAATTCACTTGATCAAAAAGTTTTTCAAGTTACTAACAACCTCAATATTTTTTATGGCAATCACACATTTACTGTTGGTGTTTCTTTTGAAAAATTTGAATTTGATAACTCATTTAACTTAGCGGCTTATGATAACTTTGGCAACCCTAACGGATATTTTGGCACTTTTAATGCTTATCCATCGGTAGATGCCTTTCTAGCTGATGCTGCTGCAGGTCCAAATTCTGCATTAGTTAACAATTTGGCTTTTGCTCAAAATGTGTTTGATTCAAACAATGCCAACGGCGTTGGAAATGATGGCGGATGGAAATTAGCTGAAACTAATGTCGGTCAATTTGCATTTTATTTTCAAGACGAATGGAACGTATCAGACGACTTTAAATTAACTTTAGGCTTAAGGTTTGATAAACCTGAGTATTTTGATACTGATGAAAAAATACAAGATTTTATCGACACTGATAACGGCGCTACAGTTGACCCAACAACAGTTTATTTTAACCCGCAAACTCAACAAGAAACTACTTTAAATTCTACACAGCTCCCAACAGATAGAATATTATTTTCTCCAAGAATGGGTTTCAATTGGGATGTTAATGGTGATAAATCTTTACAAGTTCGAGGTGGTACCGGAATTTTTACAGGACGATTACCTTTTGTATGGATAGGCAACCAAGTTAGTGGTGCCGACCAAGGTTTCTTTCAAATCGTTGATCCTGATTTTCAATTTCCACAAGTTTACCGTTCAAGTTTAGGTGTTGACTATAAATTCAATAATGGTTTAATTGTTACTGGTGATTTTTCTTATACCAATGATATCAATGCTGCACATGTTCAAAATTGGGGCTTAAAGAATCCAAGTGGCAGAGTTGGTGGCGTTGATTTTAGAGAATATTATTTAGACTCTGATAAATTAGAGAATAACGCTTTTGTCTTCACCAATTCAGATAAAGGTAGAATTTACAACCTAGTGGCTTCGGCTAAAAAGACATTTGATAATGGATTATATGCTATGTTTTCTTATAGTTACTTAAATTCTAAAGATGTCAACTCCATTGAAGCTGAAATTACGGGTGATGCTTTTAGTTTTAATCCAACAGTTGGTAACGCTAATGATGACGTATTAGCCTATTCAAAATATGGAGACAACCATAGATTTATAGCCGTTTTGTCAAAAGCCTGGAGCTATGGAAAGTCTAAACAATGGAATACCACAATATCAAGTTTTATAGAATATGCTCAAGGCAATCGATTTAACTTTACTTACGCTGGCGATATTAATAATGATGGTAGTGCAGTAAACGACTTAATTTATATTCCAACCGCTGAAGAAATCGGTCAAATGAACTTTTCTGGTCCTGGTCAAGCGCAAGCGTTTAACCAATTTATTGAACAAGACGATTACTTGAGTGAAAACCGAGGCGAATTCTTTGAGCGTTATGGCGCTAAAGCACCTTGGAGAAGTACGGTTGACGTTAAAATCCTTCAAGATTATAATTTTAAAATTTCTCAAAATAAAACTAATACCATTCAATTCAGTTTAGATATTTTGAATTTTGGGAATTTGCTTAACTCAGATTGGGGAATTATTGAAGAGCCGTTTAATCAACAGCCAATTGGCGTAACCGTTGACCCGAACACGCTTGAACCTACTTATACTTTTAATCCTGATAACCAAGAAACTTTTGTAACAAACAGTAACTTGTTATCGCGATGGAGAATGCAGTTTGGTTTAAGATATATCTTTTAACTTGACTTAAATATGAAGTTTTAAAAGCTGTCCAGATTGGGCAGCTTTTTTTTAATAAAACAAATATCAAATTAAAAAAATATTAAAAAATTAACTTGACAAGTTTATTTCTATATATTTGCTAACGTGATAAATTTTAAAAAACATATAGCCTTATTTCTTCTTCTTATCGTAGCAACATATAGTGTTGATTTACACGGCTTATCACATACTTTTGAAAATGATTATAATGATGACAAGCAATGCGAAATTTGTATTCTTCATCATCAACACCATGAGACATCTGTTTCAATTTTACCTGAAAACGACTATTTTGAAAACTTATTTTTAGAAGATAAGTTCTCTTTAAAGGTTGATATTTCATCTTATCATTTCACTTACCAAAACCTTTATTTCAAAGGAAAATATTACAACAAACCTCCACCTCAATTTATATAATTATTTCGTCTAAATTTTTTAATACCTGTTATTGATTTTAACGGTATTTAATTTATTGTCAATTAATTATATGTATGAAAATTAAATTAATTTTTCTCTTTTCGTTTGTTTTTACATTAGCTTATACTCAAGAATGTGATTTAAGCTTAGAAGGCTATGTCATTGATTTACATGATAATTCCGTTTTAGAAAACGCAGTGGTTAAAATAAAGAATTCTAATCAGTATACTTTAACCAACAATAAAGGCTTTTATCAGTTCAATGGACTTTGTGCAGGTGAATACGAAATTATCGTCTCACACGTCCAATGTGAGAGTATGACAAAAGAAATTGTTTTAGAGCAAAGTAAAACACTAAATTTTTCTTTAGAACATCATTTAGAAAGTCTCAACGAAGTTTTGATCAAAGGAGAGCTTTATAATTCTGATGACAAGTCGGCAATCTCAGCTCAAATTTCACATGAAACCATTGACCAGTTTAGTAATGCTACACTTGGCGATGCTATTTCAACTTTACCGGGTGTGTCGTCCTTAAATACAGGAAATACTATTGTAAAGCCCGTTATACAAGGACTTCACAGCTCTCGCGTATTGATTATCAACAATAATGTGAGGATGGAAGATCAACAATGGGGTGTAGATCACGCGCCAAACATCGACATCAATTCGGCAGCTAACATTACAGTTATCAAAGGCAGTTCAGCGCTTGAATATGGTGGCGATGCTATTGGCGGTGTAATTATTGCTGAACCTCAAAAAGCGCCTGTAAAAGATACGTTGATGGGCAAAACTATTATCACAGGCGCAAGCAATGGTCGTGGTGGGAACGTGTCTACTAATTTTTTAAAGGCTTATAAAAGTGGCTTGTACTTTAAAGCTCAAGGCAGTTTTAAACGCATGGGCGACCTTGAAGCGCCTGACTATATATTGTCTAATACTGGTGTAGAAGAGCAAAATCTGGCTGTTGGGTTAGGCTTGAATAAAATCAACTATGGTTTTGATGCCTTCTATTCAAGGTTTGATACAGAAATAGGAATTTTAAGAGCTTCGCATATTGGAAATGTTAGTGATTTAGTTAGAGCGATAAACAGTCAAGAACCCAGTTTTATAGATGATTTTACTTACGATATCAATTCACCAAAGCAAGATGTCGTTCATCAACTATTTAAAGTGAATGCTTTTAAAAAATTCAAAAACTTTGGACAACTCGATTTGCAGTATGCCTATCAAAACAATAGGCGGAAAGAGTTTGATATTAGACGCGGTGACCGCTCAGGGATACCTGCTTTAGATTTAGAACTTCAAACACACAATTTTATTACCAAACTTAAATACGATAAACTTGATAATTTTTCTTCTAAAATAGGTATTGAGTTGACTTATCAGGACAACTTTGCCAATCCCGACACAGGTGTTAGACGCTTAATTCCAGACTACGAAATGTATAAAATTGCAGGGTTTTGGACAGCCAACTATCAAGCTTCTGACAATTTGTATTTTAATGCTGGGGTTCGATACGATTTTACAAATATTGACGCTCAAAAGTTTTATCGTCTGAGCCGTTGGGACGAGCGAAATTATCAAGCTGATTTTGCTGATATTATTGTTGAAGATTTTGGAACACAGCTTTTAACTAATCCTGACTTTGATTACCATAATGTCTCAGCTAACCTGGGGATGCAATATAATTTTAAAGATTGGGAATGGAATACCAATATAGGTACAGCTTCTCGAGCCCCAAATCCTTCAGAATTGTTTAGTGATGGTTTACACCACAGCATAGCCAATATTGAAATTGGGGATTTGAGAATAGATAGTGAACAATCTTTTAAAATTTCAACTCAGCTCAAACGAAAATTTGAAAATTGGCAGTTTGATATTTCAACCTATTATAATTTCATTGATGATTATATTTTGCTTGAACCCAATGGAATTGAACAAACCATACGAGGCGCTTTCCCTGTTTTTGAATACAGGCAAACCAATGCCAGATTATTTGGTGTAGATGTAAATCTTGGCTATCAAATTAATGATGATATATCACTGAACTCAAACTTCGCCTATGTCAATGGCGAGGACACATCAAGAAACAGAGCTTTAATCAATATGCCGCCTGTAAATTGGCAAAATAGTGTAAACTATCAGATTGAAAAATGGCAGAATTTAAATTTATTTTTAAGTAGTCAAATGGTGTTTGAACAAACCCGTTTTCCAGACGATAATTTTACAACACCAATTCTCAATTCAGAAACAGGTGATTTTGAGCAAACGCTTGTTAACATAAGCCAGCCGCCTGAAGCATATCACTTGATGAATTTTAGAGCAGAAATGCCTTTTCAACTCAGTTTTGCTGAACTTCAAGTGGCCTTAAGCGTCAATAATATTTTTGATACTACCTACAGAAGTTATCTAAACAGACAACGATTTTACGCCGACGAAATCGGCAGAAACTTCGTATTACAACTAAAACTCAATTACTAAAAACACTTAATACTAACAACTTAAACTTAATACCAATGAAAACGATTCAATCTTTAAACACTCAAAATTTAATATTTAACTTAAAACAATTACCTATGAAAACGATTAAACTTTTTGGCCTTCTGGCTATTGCATTAATTACTTTTTCTGCCTGCTCCGACGACGATAATGCCACACCACAAATTATTAACGAAGAAGAAGTCATTACAACAGTCAATGTGACATTAACTGATCAGAACGGCAACGTTAAAAACCTAAGCTTTGTTGACCCAGATGGCGATGGTCCAAACGAGCCCATTACCAATGCAGACGATTTAGATGCTAATACTGTTTATTCAGGTACAATAGAATTTTTAAATGAATTAGAAACACCGGCCGGAGATATCACTGTAGAAGTTGCAGAAGAAGATTTAGATCACCAAGTGTTTTATGTGCCTTCATCTGATTTAAATGCTACAATAAGTTACAATGACCAAGATGCTAATGGCAATCCTGTTGGTTTAGATTTTACATTAACTACAGGTGATGCTAGCAGCGGGACTTTAACTGTTCGTTTGATTCATTTACCAATTAAAGAAGCCCCTGGTGTGAGTAGTGGCGATCCAACTAATGCAAGTGGTGAAACTGATGTTGAAGCTCCGATTTCGCTTGATATTTTATAGGAATTAGCCAGAATTCTTTAAAAGAAAAAAAGGCGTCTCAAAACCTGTTGTTTTGTCAATCTGAACTCGTTTCAGATTCTTATAACAACTGAAAACCAAATTATTAAGATTCTGAAA
>RRZV01000096.1 GCA_003931895.1 Mesohalobacter salilacus | reverse complement strand
CGCCTTCTTTAAATCAAAAGCCACTTCGTAATTGAAGTGGCTTTTGTTATTTATAAAAGGGAGTTAAAACAAAATATAATAGTTAATAGTTTTTTGTAAGGTTTTGTCTTGTCTAAGTACTTATAATTGGTAGATTAAATCTCTAATAATTGTTAATACATTTTAATTATAAATCAACTTATCGTAATTTTGAACTCAAAATAAAAATAATATGGCATTAGAAATAACAGATACAAATTTTGAAGAAAAAGTCTTAAAAAGCAATAAACCAGTTTTAGTTGATTTTTGGGCTGAATGGTGTGGTCCTTGTAGAATGGTTGGCCCAGTAATCGAAGAAATTAGTAACGAATATAAAGACAAAGCTATTGTAGCTAAATTAGACGTTGACTCCAATCAAGAGTTTGCAGCTAAATATGGTGTAAGAAACATCCCTACAGTTTTATTTTTTAAAGACGGAGAGCTCGTTGACAGAAAAGTTGGTGTTGCGCCTAAAGAAAACTATACTGAAACCCTTGATAATCTCTTATAAATTTGGATTTAAAACAATCTAAATTTAACTTTTCTCAACTTAATATTTTAGCGAATCAAATTGTTGAAGGCTTTATGTCTGGTATACATAAGAGCCCGTTTCACGGATACTCTGCTGAATTTGATGAGCATAGGCTTTATAATAAAGGCGACAGCACAAAATTTATTGATTGGAAATTGTATGCCAAGACAGATAAGCTGTATACTAAAAAGTATGAAGACGAAACTAATCTGAGGTGTCATTTTATTTTAGACAACTCCTCTTCAATGCATTATCCTAGAGTCGATAAGTTTGATTTGGATAACTGTAGTAAATATACATTTTCGTCTATTTCAATTTTAGCTTTAATAAATATTTTACTCAAGCAAAATGATGCTTTTGGTTTGTCTTTGTTTTCAAATCAAATTGATTTTAATATTTCTGAAAAAAGTAGCTATAATCAATTACAGATTGTTTCAAATACACTAGAAAAGCATTTTAAAAATCAAGAGTCATCTAAAACAACTGACACGCTTAAAAGTTTACATTATATCGCAGAAAATTTAAAAAGACGCTCTTTGGTTTTTATTTTTTCTGATATGTTTCAAAATGAATCACAATCTAAAGATGTTTTTGAAGCCTTACGGCATCTAAAATATAACAAACATCAAGTGATACTGTTTCATACTACCGATTTAGAAAAAGAAATTAATTTTAATTTTTCTGAGTTTCCACGACGATTTATTGATGTAGAGAGTCAAAAGAAAATCGATTTGTATCCAGAACAAGTTAAAGAAGATTATCAAAATTTAGCTCAATCTTTTAAGTCAGATTTATTGCAAAAGTGTAGACAATATCAAATCAAATATGTTGATGCTGATATTAATAAGGGTTTCGAAAAAGTCATTCTAACTTACCTCTTAGAAAAACAAAACTTTTGATTAATATTTTTTTGTTTTTACTTGTTAGAATTAAAATTCAGTTTATATTTGCATCCGCTAATTGGTCTGGTAGTTCAGTTGGTTAGAATACCTGCCTGTCACGCAGGGGGTCGCGAGTTCGAGTCTCGTCCAGACCGCATCTACAAAGTTGTGTTGAGACACTTAATTGTGTCTGGTTTGTAAAACCGAAGAGAAGCTTTCCGTATGGGAGGCTTTTTTATTTTATGATTCCCTCAAGAATCAATTTTGGTATTTCATTTTTAAAGGTCTGAGTGTCTATATCTTTTTTCTCGTACCACAAATGAAGTGTACGAAGTGAAGATAACATCAAGTACAAGATAATTTCAGGATTGGAATTTTTTATCTCCTGATTGTCAACACCTTTTACAATTATAGACTTTAATATTTGCTCGTAGTTTTGCCTTTGGTTTTGGAAATTGCCCTTTTTGTTAGGTTTTAAATATTTCCAGTCGTTATTAAGCGTAGCAAATTGATTTGGTTTGTGAACGGCTATATTGATATGGGTCTGAATTATGTCTTCAAGTTTAGATTTAGTATCGATTGTTTTGTGTAGGGTTTCATTAATTTTTGACATAAATGTATCAACTAATTCAAAAATGAGTTCTTCTAAAATTTCATCTTTTGATGAAATATGGTTATAAAGACTTGAAGCTTTTACATTTAAAGCCTTTGCAATATCTCTCATGCTAACCTGTGCAAAACTTTGTGCTCTAAATAATTTTGCAGATGTAGAAAGGATAATGGACTTAGAAAGGTTAGGCTTATTTATCATCTAGCATGGATTTAAATTGAATTTCATCTATAATGGGAATGTTTAATTCTTTAGCTTTATCTTTCTTGGATGGTCCCATATTATCACCTGCTAAAAGGTAACTTGTGTTTTTAGAAATACTACTCACCACCTTGCCTCCATTATCTTCAATAATTGATTTTAATTCCTTGCGCTCATAACTTTCAAAAACACCAGAGACTACAAGCTTTAAACCTTCTAATTTTGAAGATGATTGTTGCTCTTCTTCGATTTCAAAATTTAAACCATAATTTTTTAGTCTTTTAACAAGATTTATATTTGTTGATTCATCAAAAAATTCAACTACACTTTTCGCAATTCTATCTCCAATTTCGTTGACTTCAATTAAATCTTCGACTTGCGCCGTCATCAATGCGTCAATATTTTTAAATGCTTTTGCTAAAGTTTTAGCTACAGTCTCACCCACAAACCGAATCCCTAGAGCAAACAATACTTTTTCGAAAGGTCTCTGCTTCGATTGCTCTATGCCTTTAATCAAATTTTGAGCTGATTTTTCAGCCATACGCTCTAACTCTATAATATCATTTTTTTTTAGTTCGTATATATCAGCGTAATTGTTTATAAGGCCATTTTCTACCAAAAGGGCAACAGTTTCGGCACCTAAACCTTCAATGTCCATGGCTTTTCGAGAAATAAAATGCTGTATTTTGCCTATCACTTGTGGTGGACAACTGTTATGATTTGGGCAAAAGTGAACAGCTTCTCCTTTATCTCGTTTAAGCGGTGTTTGACATTCAGGGCAGTTTTTAATGTATCTTGTTGGTTCTGAATCTGGATCACGTTTGGTAAAGTCAACTTTAGTAATTTTTGGGATAATTTCTCCGCCTTTTTCAACATAGACCGTATCGCCTTCTCTTACATCTAATTTTTGAATTTGATCGGCGTTATGAAGAGATGCTCTTTTGACTGTAGTGCCACTGATTTGAACTGCTTCTAAGTTGGCTACAGGTGTTATAGCCCCAGTACGACCAACTTGGTAAGTGATTTTTTTGAGTTTTGTTGTTGCTTCTTCGGCTTTAAACTTGTAGGCCATAGCCCAACGCGGCGATTTTGAAGTATGACCAAGTGTTTTCTGATGCTTAAACAGATTGACTTTAACAACAACACCATCGGTTTCGTAAGGGAGTTTATGCCTTTCATTATCCCAATAATTGATATAGTTAATAACTTCATCTAAATTTTGACATAATTTTATTTGCTCAGGCACATTAAAGCCTTTTTTTCTTAGAAACTCTAAGGCATCAAATTGAGAGTTTAATTCTAAATCTACGGCTTGTATACCGTAAATTAAACAGTCTAGAGGTCGTTTAGCTACTTCAGAACTGTCTTGTAGTTTTAGTGAGCCAGACGCGGTGTTTCTTGGGTTGGCATAAGGTTCTAAATCTTGTTCAACACGTTCTGCATTTAATTTCGCAAAGCCTTCAAAAGGAAGAACTATTTCACCCCTCACATCAAACTTTTCTGGAAGTTTGTCATTATCTATTTTTAATGGAAGACTTCTAATAGTTCTTACATTATGTGTGACCTCGTCACCCTCGTAACCATCGCCTCTTGTAGCTGCACGAATAAATTCTCCGTTTTCATAACTTAAGTTGATAGAGGCTCCATCGTATTTGAGTTCACAAGTAAAACTGATGTCCTCTGATACGCTTTTCTTTATCCGTTTTACCCAATCTTCTAAATCGGTTTTAGAGTAAGAATTAGAAAGCGAATACATTCGTTCGCGATGTTTTACTGTATTAAAATTTTTAGTAACCTTTCCGCCAACACGTTGTGAAGGAGAGTTTTTGTCAAAATACTCTGGGTGTTCTTCCTCTAATCTTTCAAGGGTTTTTAGCTTTTGATCAAACTCGTAGTCTGAAATTTTGGGATTATCCAAAACATAATATTGATAATTATGATTATGGAGCTCAGCTCGTAAGGTTTCTATCTTTTGTTTGATGTCCATAGTTAAAACTAAAATTTTAAAAAAATACTAAAATAATATATAAGCTGTATTTTTGTTTTTTATTTGCACAAAACATTTTATTATGAAAATTAGATTTTTAATTATTGCTTTTATTTTAACATCAATATCGTTTGCTCAAACTAAAGTAGGCACGATAAATACAGAATACATCATTTCTAAAATGCCAGAATTTAAAGAGGTTCAAAAAAAATTAGAAACTTATGGTAAAACCCTTGATGCAGGTTTAAAAGAAAAGTTTGATGAATATCAAGAAAAAGTGAAGGCTTATACCGAAAAAGAATCAACCTACACAGAATCTTTAAAGAAGTTAAAACAAAAGGATATTGTTAAACTTGAAGAGGACATTCAAAAATTAAGAACTAATTCTGGAAAACTATTACAAGTCAGACAAGATGAATTGTTGAGACCTCTATACAATAAAATTGGTAATGAAGTTGATAAAATTGTAAAAGAAGAAGGCTTTACTCATATATTTAATGAAACCAACTCGTTAATATATATAGCACCTGAATACGATATTACTATCAAAGTAATGAAGCGACTTAATATTCCCGTTGAAGAAACAGCAGCACAAAATTAAAATTCAACTTTGTGTAAAATTAAACCTGAAGCTGGAGCGATATGTTCCAGCTTTATTTTTTGTTGACCGTCTAAGGTTTTTAAAAAGTAATCATAGCTTACTTTGTCTTGCCCTAAATCAAATAGCATTCCCATCATTAATCGGATTTGATTGCGCTTAAATCCTGTGCCTTTGACTTTTAAAACGTAAGATGTTTCAGGAAAAAAGCTTGCTGTCAATTCAGTATTTTCTTGAAGCTGACAAGATAAAATTTCACCTGTGGTCTGAGTTAGTGCTTTTGGTCTGAACGTGTAAGAGTAAAAATCTTTTTTCCCTTCAAATGCTATTGCTGCTTTAGACATAATTTTAATATCTAAATGGGCTTGAACGTGACACATTAAAGCCGCACTAAATGGATGAAATTTTTCGCCAAAAGCAAAGTAATAATGATATTCTTTAACTTTTGAGTCTTGAATGATATTAAAACTTTTATCAACTTCTTTGATATCTAAAGCCTTAATATCAGCAGGAAGGTTGTGATTAAAAGTACCTAAGAAAACGTCTAAATTAGGTAATTTTTGATCAGAGAATAACTCGATATAGGTTTGCTCTGCTGAGACTTTAGCGTCAGTACGACCACAAGCCATAACTTTGGTTTTGACATCGGGTAAAATAAACCTTAAAGTTTTTTTAATCATTAATTCCACAGTAGGTACTTCAGGTTGAATTTGCCAACCATGAAAGCGGAAGCCCAAGTATTGTAAACTAATCAGATAATAATAGCGTTTAGGCTGCATTTTTATTGATGTCTTTCGTTCAGAACTTTCACAATGTCATCTAGTTGAAAACCTTTTGCGCGCAATAAAATTAAATAATGAAATAGCAAATCTGCACTTTCATTTAAAAACAAATCATCATCATCGTCTTTAGCTTCAATAACAACCTCAACAGCTTCTTCACCGACTTTTTGAGCAATTTTATTGATGCCTTTCTCAAATAAAGAGGCTACGTAAGAGTCATCGCTTTGCGCCGAATTTTGACGTTTTTCAATCACTTGTTCTAAAGTTGACAAAAACCCATAAGTAGAATGATTATCTTCGCCCCAGCAAGTATCAGTACCTTTGTGACAAGTTGGGCCTTCGGGATTGGCGAAAATGAGTAAAGTGTCATTGTCGCAATCTATTTTATAATCTACTAAATTTAAAATGTTACCACTTTCTTCACCTTTGGTCCAAAGGCGTTGTTTGCTTCGACTAAAAAATGTTACTTGTTTTGTAGCTTTAGTTTTTTCAAAAGCTTCATTATTCATATAACCGAGCATTAATACATTTTTGGTCTTGGCATCTTGAATAATAGCTGGGACTAAACCGTCTTTATTTTTATTGAAATCTATGTTCATAATCTTACTTTAATGTTACTGTTTCTGAGTTCTTGTTTTAAAGCCGGAATGGGAATTTCGCCAAAATGAAATACACTGGCCGCCAATGCAGCATCAGCTTCGCCTAAAGTAAAAGTGTCTGTAAAATGCTTTATTTTTCCAGCACCACCAGATGCTATAACAGGTATATTTAGCATTTGACTCAGTTGTTTTAAGGCTACGTTGGCAAATCCATTTTTGGTGCCATCGTGATCCATTGAGGTGAATAAAATTTCTCCAGCACCACGGATTTCAACTTCCTTTGCCCACTCAAATAGATCTAATTCGGTAGGGACTTTACCACCAACGAGATGGACTTTCCATTGGTCGTTAATTTTTTTAGCGTCAATAGCTACAACAATGCATTGATTGCCGAATTTAGCCGAGAGCTGATTGATTAAATCAGGGTTCTTAACCGCTGCAGAATTGATAGCGACTTTATCAGCTCCAGCATTGAGTATAGCACTGACGTCTTCAATACTCGAAACGCCACCACCAACGGTAAAAGGAATATTGACCGCTTCGCCAACACGTTTGACCAAATCAATTAATGTTTTACGTTTTTCTTCAGTTGCTGTAATGTCAAGAAACACCAATTCATCTGCAGAATTTTCAGCGTATAATTTGGCTAATTCTACAGGGTCACCAGCATCTCTCAAGTTGACAAAATTGATGCCTTTAACCGTTCTACCGTTTTTGATATCTAAGCAAGGAATGATACGTTTTGTTAACATTGAGGGTTATTAGTTTATAAGGTTATAGGTTTAAAAGGTGAACATTTGCTTTTTAAAACTTTTTTTGGTTTCATAAAATTGAATTTTGCTGAAATTTACTAACAATTTTTTTGTCAACCTATTTCATGAAATCAAAATAAGAGAACAAAAATATTTATGAAATAAACAATGTTGTTTAGTTTAACAAAAAGATGAGATTTTATAAGCCCAGATCACAGATTACAACTGAATTTTAAAAATTTGGGAACTCCACAACCTCATAACCCCATAACCTCTTTAAGACTTATCTTGTTTTCATAAATAGCTTTTCCAACGATTGCGCCTTCGCATCCTATAGCTTTGAGTTGATGTAAATCATTTAGGCTTGAAATTCCGCCTGAGGCAATGAGTTTTAGAGTTTTATTTTCTTTTAAAATGGATTGGTATAATTGAAATGAAGGGCCTTCGAGCATACCGTCCTTAGAAATATCAGTACAAATAACATATTGAATGCCTTTGGAAACATAATCTGAAATAAAAGGGAAAACCTCCAATTGACTTTCTTCTTGCCAACCACTAACGGCTATTTTTTCATTTTTACAATCTGCACCAAGGATGATTTTATCAGAACCGTATTTTGAAATCCAGTGTTCAAATACATCAGGAGTTTTAACAGCAATGCTTCCACCTGTAATTTGATGGGCACCACTTTCAAAAGCTATTTTTAAATCTTTATCTGATTTTAAACCACCGCCAAAGTCAACTTTTAAACTGGTCTTAGAAGTGATTTGTTCTAAAATTTTATAATTGACAATTTGTTGAGATTTAGCACCATCTAAATCGACAAGGTGTAAATATTTAATTCCTCTGTCTTCAAATTGTTTAGCAACTTCAAGCGGATTTTCATTATATATTTTTTTTGTATTGTAATCGCCTTTAGTCAAGCGCACACACTTACCGTCTATAATATCAATAGCGGGAATAATTCTCATATCATCTAAAATTTAAGCAAAAGTGAGGTAAAAAATTTATATGAAATACAATCTTTGATAAAGATTAAGGAAAACTTGACCATACATTTATTCTATTTAAACTTGACATCAATATAAAACTTCTTATTATCTATTTCTATTACTTGATTGGGTTTGATTTTTAATGTTTTCCAAGTTTCAGCTTCAGGATAAATCCACTTAGAATTTTTACCTACTTTTATTTCTACAGGCATATCAAAATTTTCAACATCCACGTTCCATTTATATTGAATTTCTTTATTGGATTGATTTGATTTAAAAACCAATTCGGGGATGTTTTTATGATATAAGTATTGCTTAAAAAATTCATCTAAATCTTTTTCGAGTGATCGACTGAAAAACTTGATAACTTCTTCAGTTGATGTTGTTTTGTAAGCAAATGTTTTATTAAAATCTTTTAGCGTTTTCCACCATAAGTCATCATCATCCACAAGCGTTCGTAGTGTGTTGATAATGTTACTGCCTTTGGCATACATATCTGATGAACCTTCAGAATTCACACCATAATTTCCTATTATTGGCTTGTTGTGGCTTATCATTTGGCGTTGACCGTGAATATAATCTAAAGCGGCTTGTTTGCCATATTCGCATTCTACAAAAATAGACTCCGCATAAGTGGTAAATCCTTCGTGGATCCATAAATCAGCAATGTCTCTTACAGAAATACTATTGCCAAACCACTCGTGAGCTGACTCGTGAATGATTATAAAATCAAACTTAAGGCCATAGCCTGTACCAGACAAATCGCCACCGAGATAACCATTTAAGTATTGATTGCCATACGCCACTGCACTTTGATGCTCCATACCAAGATAGGGTGTTTCTACCATTTTAAAACTGTCATTTTTAAAAGGATATTCGCCTAATTTATCATAAAAACAAGCCATCATTGGTTTCACTTGCTCGAAATGTTTTTTGGCTTTATCTAAGTTTTCTCTTAACACATAATAGTCTAAATCTAAATCTTGAAATTGGTCTGAAAAATGAATATAATCACCAATGTTTAAAGTGATATTATAGTTGTTAATTGGATATGTCACTTGCCACTGATAAGTTTTTAAATCTCCATTTTGCTCTACATTAATTAGTCTTCCATTAGACACCGCTACCAAATCTTTTGGCACGGTTATATTAATTTCAGCCTGATCGGGTTCATCGCTTAAATGGTCTTTGTTGGGAAACCATAAACTTGCGCCTGTGCCTTGAACAGCAACAGCTATCCACGGGTTACCATTAGTGTCTTTGTCAAACACAAAACCACCATCCCAAGGTGGTCTTTTAGCAATAATAGGTTTGCCGTGATAATAAAACGTCAATTGATGCTTTGCGCCTTTTTTTAATTCCTTTTCAAAGTTGATAAAAACGGCATTAAATTCTCTCTTATATTTCAATTTTTTATTTTGAAAAACGATGGAGTCAATTTTCATATTTTCAAATAAATCTATCTGCATGACGTTTTGATTATCAAGCGCTTCAAAGCTTATAGCATTGTAACCTGAAATGGATTTGGTGTCAGGGTCAACAGAAATATTCAAGTTGTATTTTAGCATGTCAAAAGCCGTGCGCTCTGACCTTAAACCACCACGGAGACTGTCTTTTTTTGTGAAATTAGATTTGTTAGATAGTAATTGCGACCAACAAGAAAGCCCTATCAAAAGGTTAAATAAGATGATAATTGATTTCATAACAATATATTTGAACGTCTAAATTTAAGAGAATGCGTTTAATTCAATTAAGTCTTTGTTGTTTTTTTATGGTTTTATTGTCTTGCCAAAACAACAACTTGATTAGCGGAAAGGTTTATGGTGCTCAAAATCAAGCATTAGATAGCGTAAAAGTGTTAGTTAATGGTACAGATATTTATACATATTCAAATGAAAAAGGTTATTTTAAAATCAACACCAATGGTTTAAGTGATGAGTTGCTGTTTGATAAATCGGAATATAAATTGAAGTTTGAAAAATTAAATGAAAAATCAGTTGATTTAAAAATTAAGCTTCAGCCAAAGCTATAAAATTTCATAAGCTTAAACTTTATTTGAAATTTACAAACCTTTTAATATTGAGTATTTATCCATTCTAAATATCTTATCTTAGCCCTATAATTTTACACAACTTAAATCGTTTAAATACTATATCGAAATCAAAATTTATGACGCGTTATATTTCTTTTTGTTTAATAATTTTGGGTTTAAGCACATTGCAAGCTCAGCAGTCTGTTGGGCATACCAATGTTTTAACGACTTACCAACAAGCTTTGCAATTATATCAGAACCATCAATATCAAGCCGCAC
Source organism: Mesohalobacter salilacus (assembly GCA_003931895.1). Taxonomy (GTDB): domain Bacteria; phylum Bacteroidota; class Bacteroidia; order Flavobacteriales; family Flavobacteriaceae; genus Psychroflexus. The sequence goes on along the minus strand of RRZV01000096.1, from coordinate 27,174 downwards.
AAGCTTTATTCAAAAAAGTTAAGTACCAAGCAGAAAGTCAAGAGATTAAAACCAATTCGGCTTATTATCTTGCCAATACGGCCATTCGTCTTAATGAGCCTAATGCACAACAACAAATTGAAGATTTCGTAAAAGATTACCCTACAAGTCCTAAGCGCAATCAAGCTTATCTTGACGTTGCAGAATATTACTTCAATTTTGGCGACTATAACCGTGCAAAACCATGGTTTCAAAAAGTAAACACTTCGGGTTTTAGCTACAATCAAAAAGAACAATATCAATTTCAATACGGCTATACTTTATTTCAAACCAATAACTATAAAGCATCTAAATCTTACTTTGAAAATTTAAGAACTTCTGCCAAATACGGTGCTGATGCTAAATACTATATCGGCTATATGGCTTATCAAGAAGACCGTTACGACGAAGCGACTGAACTTTTTGAAGAAGCGCAACAACAGGGCTCTCAACGAGAATTGTCATATTTTATGAGTGATATGAATTTTAAATTAGGCAATTTTGAAAAAGCCATTGAACTCGGCTTGGAAAAACTGCCAAAATCTAACCGTCAAGAGCAATCTCAACTCAATAAAATTATTGGCGAAAGTTATTTCAACCTCAAGCAATACGATAAAGCTTTACCATATTTAAAAGAATATCAAGGTCAACGTGGTAAATGGAATAATACGGATTATTATCAATTGGGCTATGCTTACTACAAACAAGGTAAATATGATAAAGCCATTTCCGAATTCAATAAAATTATTGATGGCGAAAATGCCGTGGCTCAAAATGCCTATTACCATTTAGCGCAGTCCTATATCAAATCAGATAAAAAACCTCAAGCCCTCAACGCTTTTAAAAATGCGATGGAAATGGAGTTTGACAAAACCATTCAAAAAGATGCCTTTTTAAACTATGCCAAACTCAGTTATGATATTGGAAACAGTTATGAAAGTGTGCCCGTGGTATTAAACAGATTTTTAGAAACTTACCCAAATTCTGAAGAAACCCAAACCATCAAAAACTTATTGATCGATTCTTATTTAACTTCAAAAAATTATAAAGAAGCCATTGACTTACTTGAAAACAGTAAGCAATACGAAGATAAAATTATCTGGCAAAAAGCAAACTATTACTATGCCATTGAGTTTTTTAGAGCTGCAGAATATCCTAAAGCTTTAGAATATTTCAATCAAAGTTTGTCTCAACCGTTAGATAAAAAAATCACGGCAAAAACCACCTATTGGAAAGCCGAAACCGAATACAATTTAGGTCGATTTGAAGAAGCTCTTATTGGCTTTAAAACCTTTGAAGCTTTACCCGAAGCTCGTCAAGTTGAAGAATTTAAACAAGTCGATTACGATATTGCCTACGCTTATTTTAAAACAAAAGCCTATGAACAAGCCAAATCTCATTTCAAAATAGCCGTAATTGACTTAAAAAATCAAGACAAATTATTTGATGCTTACGTGAGATTAGGAGATACTTATTTTGTGACTAACGATTATTGGTCGGCTATGGAAAACTATAACAAGGCTCTAAAAATGCCAGGTTATAATAAAAACTATGTAGCTTATCAAAAAGCAATGAGTTATGGTTTTGTGGGTAAAAATGAGACTAAAATCAAAGAATTAAACGATTACGTTTCTAATTTCAAATCATCAGTTTATCTCGATGATGCTTATTATCAACTGGGCAATACTTACATCGCTGAAAACAATAATGCAAAAGGACTTCAAGCCTACCAAAGTTTGATGAATGCACGAACTCAAAGTCCATTTGTACCAAAAGCTTTATCAAAAATCGGCTTGACTTATTATAACACTAACCAAAATAAAAATGCGCTGGGCACACTAAAAAAATTAGTAGCCGATTATCCAGCTACAGATGAAGCACGACAAGCCGTACAAACTGTCAGACTCATTTATATAGACCAACAACAACCCGAAGCTTACGCCAATTGGGTAAAAGGTTTAGATTTTGTCAATGTCACCGATGCCGAAATAGATGATACGACATACGAATCCGCAGAAAACAAATTTATTGACAACAAACCAGAAGCGGCTATCAAAGGTTTTGAAAATTATTTACAACAATTTCCAAAAGGTATTCACGCTTTAAAAGCCCATTTTTACTTGGCCCAATTGTATTACAATAAAAATGAATTGGAAAACAGTTTACCACATTATCAATTTGTAGCCGAAGCCTCAAAATCAGAATTTTTGGAAGAAGCTTTACGAAAATTGTCTCAAATTTATCTTGAAAATCAAAACTATCAAGATGCAATCACTTATCTGAGTCAATTAGAAACTGAAGCTAATTTTACTGAGAATAAAATCTTTGCGCAAACCAATTTAATGAAAGCTCACTACGAACTTGAAAATTATCAAAAAGCGCTTGACTACGCTGATACTGTTTTAAAAATTGAGAGTGTAGATAATCAAATTAAAAGTGACGCCTATATTTTTACAGCCCGTTCAGCCATAGCCACTAATGATGAAGAACGTGCTAAATCAGCATACCAAAATGTAGGAAAAGTTGCTGAAGGCGAGCGTATGGCAGAAGCTTTATACTACAAAGCCTATTTTTTAAATCAATCTGATGACTTTGAACAATCTAATCAAGTCATTCAAAATCAATTAGCCAAAAATTACTCACGTTATCGCGAATTTGGTGTTAAGGCTTTAGTAATCATGGCCAAAAATTATTACGCTTTAGGCGATGCTTTTCAAGCCAATTATATCTTAGAGTCTGTAGTCAAAAATTATGCAGATAAATACCCGAAACTTGCTGAAGAAGCTGAAAAAGAATTAAGTATTTTGAAAGCTAAAGAAGCTGAAACCAACGCTTCTGTAGATCAATCCAAAACACAATTTAAAGCACAAGACAGTATTAAAAATTGATAGGGTTTTTTATTTCAAGTGTATAATTATCAAGAGATCATTATAATTTTAGTTACTTTGGTAGGTTTTGATACTTATAATTTAAGCCTGAAACCCACAACTTTAATTATATTTGCTTTCAATCAAAAAAAATTTAAATATGGGTTTACTCGACAATAAAAACACACTAATTACAGGTGCAAGCCGTGGAATAGGTCGCGGTATTGCTTTACATTTTGCCAAGCAAGGTTCAAACGTTGCATTTACGTATAATTCATCTGCTGGCCCCGCTGAAGAATTGGTTAAACTTTGTGAAGCCGAAGGTGTAAAAGCCAAAGCTTATCAATCTGACGCCGCTGACTTTGACCAAGCTCAGGAGTTAGTCAAAACGGTTTTGGAAGATTTTGGACAAATTGATGTTTTAATCAACAACGCTGGCATTACTAAAGACAACTTGATGATGCGTATGAGTGAAGAGGATTTTAATAAAGTTATTAAAGTGAATCTCAATTCGGTATTTAACTTAACCAAAGCCATTTTAAGACCAATGCTGAAACAACGTCACGGCAGCATTATCAATATCAGTTCTGTCGTTGGCGTTAAAGGTAATGCCGGTCAAGGTAATTATGCGGCTTCAAAAGCAGGTGTGATTGGATTTTCAAAATCTATGGCGTTAGAACTAGGCTCAAGAAATATCAGAACTAATGTCATTGCTCCAGGTTTTATAGAAACCGAAATGACTGAAAAATTAGAGGAAAAAACAGTAGAAGGTTGGCGACAAGCTATACCGCTAAAACGTGGTGGAACACCTGAAGATGTAGCCAATGCTTGTGTGTTTTTGGCCAGTGATATGAGTGCTTACATCACGGGACAAACACTGAATGTTGATGGTGGAATGCTCACCTAAACGATAATTTTAATGTTTTGGTTTTGAATCTTTGTGTATGAATGAATTTGATGTGTTGTGGGTTTTTTTAATCGTTGTTTTAAGCTTAGGTTTAACTTGGTTTCAATATCAAAAGCAATTTAAAAAACAGTCCAAAAGAGCCTTTCTATTTGCAACTCCAAGATTTTTAGCCTATCTGTGTTTAGGTTTTTTGTTGTTAAACCCACAAATTAAACAAACCACTTATTTTACAGAAAAACCAAACTTAGTGATTGGCATAGACAATTCTATGTCAATCGCTGAATTGACAGATACAGCAGTTTACAAGTCTAATCTTTTAAAATGGATTAATGATGAAGGCTTAGCCGATGCTTTTAATCTTCAGCGCTACCAATTTGGCGAAAATTACTCAACTCTAGATAGCTTAAATTTTACTGATACACAAACCTATATCAGTAATTTTATAAATGAAATGTCTAATATTTATCGCTCAACATCATCACATGTTTTAGTGTTTACTGATGGTCAACAAACCTTGGGTCAAGATTATGTTTATGCCTCAAAATCCTTATCCCAAAACCTCATTCCTGTTGTTGTTGGCGATACCACCAATAATAAAGATTTAAAAATTGATCGTATCAATGCCAACCGTTATGCCTTTCTCAATAACCAATTTCCTGTAGAAGTTTTTTTAAGTTCAAATACAGAAAAAGAGTTCAAAACAGAGTTTGTTTTAAAACGACAAAATAAAGTCATTGCAAGAAAATCTATTTCTTTTAACAAGGATAATAAAGTTCAAAATTTTGAAATATACTTAAAAGCAAACCAATTTGGAGTAAATACCATAACAGCAGAGTTAAAACCCGTCAATGAGAAAAATACTCAAAATAACACCCAACAATTTGCTGTTGAAGTCATTGATGAACGTACAAAAATATTAATACTTTATAATACACTTCATCCAGATTTAGGCCTATTGAAAAAAAGTATAGAATCAAATCAACAACGCCAGATTAAACTTCACAATATCAGAGATTTCAATGAAGATTTAGCAACTTATAACCTGATTATGCTTTATCAGCCGGAAGCTAATTTTCAAGAAGTGTTTAAAACGGTTCAATCTCAAAATTTGAACTATATTGTTATTGGTGGAATCCAAACCGATTACAATGTTTTAAATCGAAACCAAACCTATTTCAACAAAACTTTATCTCGAGCTACTGAAGATTATTATCCAGAATTAAATGAAAGCTTTAGCAGTTACCAAGTCGAAGATATCGGTTTTGCAAATTTCCCGCCTTTAAAAAACACTTTTGGTGATATTGAAATGACTTCTGAAAGTGATATTTTACTCTTTCAAAATATCGATGGCATTTCAACTCAACAACCCCTATTGATGACCATTTCAGAAAACAATCAAAAGGCGGCGTATCTGTTCGGCGAAAACCTTTGGAGATGGCGTATGCGTTCATATGTTGACCAAGGCGATTTTAAAACTTTTGATCGTTTTATGGATCAATTGATACAATTTGTAAGCTCTACAACCACCAAAAAGCGTTTAGTTACTGATGTAAAATCGTTTTATAACAAAGGAGAAAATAACCGAATTAGCCTTCAATATTTTGATAAAAACTACAATTTTGATCCTAATCAAAAGATAAACCTTAAGGTAACTGAAGAAACAACTGACAAAAATTTTTCCTACACCTTTGTTTTGAAAGACCGAAACTATTCTACAAAAATTAATGATTTACCCGCTGGTGATTACACATATAAAATTCTTGTTGAAGATGAAAATGTTTCAGAAAGCGGACAGTTTACATTGATAGATTTTGTTCTTGAAAAACAATTTTACCGCGCTAATGTTGAAAAACTTCAGCAGATTTCTGACACTTTATTTTATGCGGACCAACTTGAAAACCTTAAAACTTACTTAACAACACAACAAAAGTTCAAACCTCTCCAGAAATCAATAGAAAAAAAGGAATCTTTAATCCAATGGTGGATGCTTTTCATTTTAATAATCGTATTTTTGGGGATTGAGTGGTTGAGTAGAAAGTACCACGGATTAATATAAAAATTTAAAAATTATGGAAAAATTATCAAAATCAGTTGTTGCAATAATTATTGTAGTGATTGTTGGCATTATCATTTTAGCTAATACCGTTGTCACTATCGGCTCAGGTGAAGCTGGAGTTTTATTTGAACCTTTAGGAGGAGGTGTTGTGACTGATGAGCAGGCATTGAGTGAAGGTTTTCATATCATAGCGCCTTGGAATACAGTTTATGTTTACAACGTTAGACAGCAATCTATAGATGAAAAAATGACTGTTTTATCTTCAAATGGATTGGATATTAAATTAGATGCTACCATTTGGTTTCAGCCGCAACCCAACGAAATAGGACTTTTACATCAAAAAAGAGGTGAAAATTATCTTGAACTACTAATTAAACCAGCTGTGCGTTCTGCCACAAGATCAGTAGTTGGTAGGTACAAGCCTGAAGAACTTTATGCTCAAAAGCGTGAAACCATTCAGAATGAAATGCTTGAAGAAACGAGAGCTTTACTTGAAAATCAATATGTTCAAGTCAACGAAATTCTGGTTAGAGATGTGTCTTTACCCCAAACCATTAAAGACGCTATCGAAAGAAAATTAAAACAAGAACAAGAGTCTTTAGAATACGAATTTAGATTAGAAAAAGCTGAAAAAGAAAAACAAAGACAACGTATAGAAGCAGAAGGTAAAGCAGCTGCCAACCGTATTTTAAGCGCCTCTCTAACCGATAAAATTCTTCAAGAAAAAGGAATTCAAGCCACTATTGAATTATCTAAATCTGATAATTCTAAAGTGATTGTTATCGGCTCTGGTGATAGTGGTATGCCGATTATTTTAGGGAATAATTAAATGATTTTATTGTAAAACCAAATTATTTTAATTTACTTTTATTAAATATCTGTTAGCAATAAAGGCATATTAAATTATATATTTACATTTGCAATATGAAAAAACAATGGCTACATTTTCATAACTTCTTAAACGCTGTCAAGCGGTAGTTGTGTGATGCCTAAAAATATACAACCCGTTTGAATAATCAAGCGGGTTTTTTTATTTAAATAAATAGAAAATGAAAAACTTAAAAATCGGTATTCAAAAATCTGGACGACTCCACGATAAATCAATAGAAATCCTTAAAAAATGTGGTATTTCAATCGATAATGGAAAAGATCAACTCAAAGTTGCCGCGTCCAATTTCCCATTAGAAATTTATTACCTCAGAAATGGTGATATTCCACAATACCTCAAAGATGGCGTGATAGATTGCGCTATTCTCGGTGAAAATTTACTGATTGAAAAAGCCCAAGACCTAAAAATTCAAATGAAGCTTGGCTTTTCAAAATGTAAAGTCAGTATGGCTATTCCTAAATCTAAAACTTATAATGGTGTAAAAGATTTTGATGGACAACAAATAGCAACGTCTTATCCTAACACGGTTCAGCAGTTTTTAAACAACAATGGAATTTCAGCAGATATTCATATCATTAACGGTTCGGTAGAAATTGCCCCTAATATTGGCTTAGCCGATGCTATTTGCGACATTGTCTCTTCGGGTAGTACCTTGTTTAAAAACAATTTAAAAGAAGTAGAAGTCGTGCTACATAGTGAAGCGATTTTAGCAGTTTCTCCTGTTATTGATAAAGAAACTCAGAATATTTTAGACAAGTTGAGCTTTAGGATCGACGCGGTTTTAAAAGCTAAAACCTCGAAATACATTTTAATGAACGTGCCAAACGATAAAATAAACCACGTCATTAAACTTTTACCAGGGATGAAAAGTCCAACGGTTTTACCTTTGGCTGAAAGTGATTGGTCTTCAGTGCATACAGTCATAGATGAAAATGATTTTTGGGAAGTGATTGACCAACTCAAATCTGCCGGCGCAGAAGGGATTTTAGTCGCACCAATCGAAAAAATGATTCTTTAAAAAAACAATTTGATGGAAATAATTGAAAACCCAAAGCCAGAATCTTGGAAAGACTTATTAAAAAGACCAACTCAAGATTATGCAGCTTTAGAACACGATGTCAAAGCTATTTTTCAGGATATTAAAAATCACGGCGATACCGCTGTTTCAAAATATACAGAACTTTTTGATGGTTTAAAAATTGACCAAACCAAGGTTGACGAAACCATAATAAAGGCTTCTAAAAAAACAATTTCTTCAGACTTAAAAAAAGCTATTGACATAGCTTACGACAATATTTATAAGTTTCATAAAGCTCAAAAACAACCATCCATCAAAGTTGAAACACAACCTGGCGTCACCTGTTGGCAAGCGAGTAAGCCCATTCAAAAAGTTGGTTTATACATTCCAGGCGGCACAGCACCCTTGTTTTCAAGTATTTTGATGTTGGGTATTCCTGCTCAAATCGCGGGTTGCGATGAAGTTGTGATGACCACGCCACCACAAAAATCTGGTCAAGTCCATCCTGCAATGTTGTATGCTGCTCATAAATGTGGAATACATAAAATTTTTCAAGTTGGCGGAATTCAAGCCATTGCGGCACTAACTTTTGGCACCGAAAGCATACCAAAAGTGTATAAAATATTTGGCCCGGGTAATCAATATGTTACCGTGGCTAAACAAGTCGCCACAAGTTATGATGTCTCAATCGATATGCCTGCTGGCCCATCTGAGTTACTGGTTTTGGCAGATGATTCTGCTAATCCGGAATATGTGGCCTCAGATTTATTAAGTCAAGCGGAACACGGTGCAGATAGTCAAGTGGTTTTAGTCACGACCTCTAAAGAATTTGCTTTAGCAACACAAAATGCTTTGCAAGTTCAACTGGATAAACTCCCTCGAAAAGCCATCGCCACAGAAGCCATTCAACATTCAAAGTTCATTGTGGTTTCCGATACAGAAACAGCTATCGAAATGACAAATTTTTACAGTCCTGAACACTTAATTATTTGTGTGACTAACGAAGATGAAGTCGTCGAGCAAATCCATAATGCAGGTTCAGTTTTTATAGGTAATTTCACTCCAGAAAGCGCAGGTGATTATGCCTCTGGCACTAATCATACCTTACCTACCAATGCTTATGCCAAACAATATAGTGGTGTAAACTTAGATGCGTTTCACAAAAAAATCACCTATCAAAAAATCACCAAAGAAGGCTTGAAAAATCTTGGGCCACACATAGAAATTATGGCAGAAACTGAAGAACTTCAAGCGCATAAAAATGCGGTAACATTGCGTTTAAAAGATTTAGAATGACAGACAATTTTGACATAAAAAAACTCATAAGGCCTGAATTGCTTGAACTAAAACCTTATGCTTCGGCAAGGGATGAGTTTAGCACTTCGTCTAAAGCTATGACTTTTTTAGACGCCAATGAGAATCCATTTCAAACCCACTTAAACCGTTATCCGGACCCCTATCAAACTGAACTCAAAACTGAAATTGCTCAGCTCAAAAATCTGAGCCTACAAGAAATTTTACTCGGGAATGGCAGTGATGAAATCATTGACTTGCTGGTGCGTTTGTTTTGCAAACCGTATCAAGATGACATCCTTGTTTTTCCACCAACTTATGGCATGTATCAAGTTGTAGCAGAACTTAATGCGGTAAAAATCAAAACTGTAAATTTGAATGCTGATTTTCAAATTGATGTTGCAAAAGCTTTAAGCGAAATTACAAATCAAACCAAATTGATTTTTATCTGCTCGCCCAACAATCCTACAGGAAATTCTATAATTCGACAAGATATTATTCAATTGCTCAAGCATTTTAAAGGCATAGTTGTAGTAGATGAAGCCTATCAAGATTTTTCAACTCAAAAATCGATGGTGGAAAACTTAAATGATTTTAAAAATCTTGTCGTGATGCAAACCTTTTCAAAGGCTTTTGGTTTAGCGGGAGCAAGATTAGGGATGTGTTTTGCCAATGCTGAAATTATTCAATATCTTAATCGCATCAAACCACCATATAATGTTAATCAACTGACCCAAGACGCCGCGTTGAAACAATTAAAAAATACCGAAGAAGTTCAAAACCAAATCCATATTCTTCAAGAAGAAAAATTAAAGCTTAAAAATGCTTTAAAAAACGTGGATTGGGTTGAGCAAGTTTACCCAAGTGATGCCAATTTTTTGCTGGTTAAAGTTGACAATGCCAACGAACGCTATCAAATGCTTATAGACCAAAACATTGTGGTCAGAAACCGACATAACCAACCTGGATGCAAAAATTGCCTCAGAATCACTATTGGAACACCAAAAGAAAACGCTTACCTCATTAAAATTCTAAATCAATTTAAGTGATGAAAAAATTACTACTCATAGATCGCGATGGCACCATTATCAAAGAACCTGAAGACGAACAAATAGACAGCTTTGAAAAATTGGAATTTTATCCAGAAGCTATTTCATTTTTATCAAAAATTGGCAAACTCAAAGAGTTCGAGTTGATAATGATTACCAACCAAGATGGTCTTGGCACCAAAGCTTATCCCGAAAACACCTTTTGGCCAGTTCAAAATTTTATTGTCCAAACTTTAGAAAATGAAGGTATTGTATTTAAAGATATTTTAATCGATAAAACGTTTCCTCACCAAAATGCCGATACCCGAAAACCTAAAACAGGGCTTTTAAAACCCTTTATGAATGGCGACTACGATTTAAAAAATTCTATCGTAATAGGAGACCGCTTAACCGATATTGAACTCGCCAAAAACATTGGCGGAAAAGGCATTTACATTAACAACAATCGCGGACTTGGAGATGACGAACTCAGCAATTCTAAAAATGACCTTCAACAGCATATCATCTTAGAAACTCAGACTTGGAGCGATATTTACAACATTTTACGTCTTGGCACACGAACGGTAAAACATAGCCGACACACCAAAGAAACCCAAATTGATATAGAAATTAACCTTGACGGCACCGGACAATTTCAAGCCACCACAGGTTTAGCCTTTTTTGACCATATGTTGGAGCAAATTGCCCGCCACGCTCTAATTGACCTTAATATGCAAGTCCAAGGCGATTTACAAGTAGATGAGCACCATACCATAGAAGACACAGCCATCGCGCTTGGCGAAGCCTTTCAGCAAGCCATCGGCAACAAACTTGGCATGGAGCGCTACGGTTTTTATCTGCCAATGGATGATGCCTTAGCCCACGTGACAATTGATTTTGGTGGCCGACCCTGGTTGGTTTGGAAGGCTGATTTCAAAAGGGAATACATCGGCGATATGCCTACCGAAATGTTTATGCATTTTTTTAAATCTTTTACTGACGCTGCTAAAGCCAATCTCAACATCAAAGCCGAAGGTCAAAATGAACACCACAAAATTGAAAGTATTTTTAAAGCCTTTGCCCGAGCCATAAAAGCCGCGATTCGCAGAGATACTGAGAAAGTAGTTTTACCTTCAACTAAAGGTCAACTATAAGAAAAACCAACAAAATCCTCTTAAATTAAAGTTCTCGTAAAAATTCGTAAATTAGTATTATGAAAAAACAACGAGTTTATTTGGACACTTCTATCTTTGGCGGATTATATGATGAAGAGTTTAAAGATTTCACAGAACATTTATTTGAAAGAATTAAAAACTCAGAATTTGAAATAATTTATTCTAACATTACAGAACAGGAATTAGAAAACGCACCTAATAAAATAAAAAAGACAACTGAATTACTACCAAAAAATTCAACTGAGTTTGTGAAATCTGATATTGAAACGGTAAATTTGGCAAAAAAATACATTAAAGCAGGAGTTGTTGGAGCAACATCGTATGCTGATTGTTTACATATAGCATTAGCAACCAAGCATAATGCAAACATATTAGTAAGCTGGAACTTTAAACATATTGTGAATGTTGTTAGAATAGTAGGTTACAACTCAGTCAACACATCTGAAGGCTACAAAACAATTGACATTCGTTCACCAAGAGAATTATTAAATTATGAAAATTAAAGAAAACAACAAGAAAAACACCTTTGACGCCGTGAAGTATATGCGCGAACAAAGAGATCGTATTTCTAAAGATATTATGAACTTAAGTCCAGAAGAAATCGTTAAATACTTTGATAAAAAACACGATAAATCAAGTGTCAAGTCCGGTGTTTAGCGTATTTGTAAGTAACTTGAGTTTTCTTATGGGCTTCGAGTAGGCTTGCCTATCGGCAGGCAAGCTATCCGCTATATTCCCGCACGTGCAGGAGATGCCGCGAATCTTGTCCCGACAACATTTTATTAAATTTATTTTGTCGGGAATCCCTAAGCCACTAAACCCAACAGCCATTGAACTAAGCAAACTATGAGTCAAAACATCATCATAATTGATTACGGCGCAGGCAATATTCAGAGTTTAAAATTTGCCTTAAACCGTTTAGGCGTCTCAGCCCAAACTTCAGCCGATGCCAAAACCATAAAAGCCGCAGATAAAGTTATTTTTCCCGGCGTTGGTCACGCCGAAAGTGCTATGCAAAAACTCAAAGAAACCGAATTGCATCACATCATACAGGAATTAAAACAACCTGTTTTAGGTATTTGCCTTGGTATGCAACTCATGTGTCGATCGACTGAAGAAGGTCCAACAGATGGTTTAGGTATTTTTGATGTGGAAGTCAAGCGTTTTCAAACCCAGCTTAAAGTGCCACATATGGGTTGGAATTTAATCAAAAATCTAAAAACTGATTTGTTTCAAGACTTACCTCATGAGACTTATATGTATTTTGTGCATTCGTATTACGTGCCATCAAATCCAGATAGTATTGCCGACAGTGACTATGATTTAAATTTTTGTGCAGCTTTACAAAAAAATAACTTTTACGGCGTGCAATTTCATCCAGAGAAAAGCGGTGAATGGGGTGAAAACATACTGGACAATTTTTTAAAGTTGACAACCTAATTTTCAATATATAGTTAAACCTATAAAGGCCTATTTTACCTCAAAACCCTTAGCCCCGATAGAAGAGGAAATCCCGCAGGCTGACCTGCAAGGTCAGCTGAGGAATTGAAACGAATAGCGGGTTTCAGCTCCTAATCATCATCAAATACAACTTTATTATCAGCAGTTTTGTTTTTAGCATATTCAAAACCATCTTGCCACCATTGGGTCATCAGTTGTTGATTGAAAATTAGAGAATTTTCTGTGAGTTGAATTGGCGTGTAATACAAATTCAGTTTGACTTGACGCTGTATGGAGGCGAGTTTACCTTCACGAACATCGTGCTTTTCGACTTGGTCGAGCATAAAGCCAAATAAATTCATCAAGAGTGAAAAAGGATTTTTGCCTAAAACCTTGTTGTGCTCCATGTTTTCAGCCTCAAGGATGATGGCATCAATTTCGGTGGCACCACGACGAACAGCCTCTCTAATTGGCACCATACTGCCAAAACCACCATCGGCATAATCTGAACCATTTTTAGAGGCTAAACTCATAAATGGTACCAAGTTAGAGGACATCCAAATCCAATCGACAAAGTCTTGGTAATCAAAATCTTGTATAGATTTGTATTCTACTTTGTTTTTGGTCAAATTGGAAACTGTCACTACGACATCTTTACCGCAACAACGGGCTTGTTCAAACTCAGATTTGCTGAAGTTTTTACAGATGGTTTTGCGTAGGTTTTTACTTTCTCCAAATGTGCGTTTACGTTTGATGAATTGTATGACCGTGTTGAGGTAGTTTATAGTGACAAACTCACGGTCGCCTTCTTTACGTTTTATAAATGGATTGAGACTAAAGATGTCGGATTGACAGACGTTAGTGTAAATTTGTTTGACCTTTTGCGTGTTGCCAAGTGCCAGTTGAGAAATCAACAAACTGCCTGTAGAAGAACCAACAAATAATTTATAGTCGTGTTGAGCAACATCGATAAGATATTCGGCTACGCCTCCTGCAAAGGCGCCTTTGCTTCCACCACCAGAAATAACTAAGGCTCTCATTGTATTTTATTTAGATAAGTCAAAGCTTTATCGTTTAACTTGGGTTTTAAATTATTGATTTGTGATTGATAAGTCGGATTTTTTAGTAAAGTCTTAAGTAATTGTCTACAAAAATCTCTAAAACGCCAAGTGTGATGAAAACAACCGTCTAATAAATTAATAAGGACCTGATCTGAAAAAGCATCGATTTGGTAAAGGTAACCGAAAGCGTGCTCCCGAATTTGAAATCTATATTTTGGTGATGTGTATTGTGCTAACTCTTGATAGGTTTGAGTTGTTTTGTCAGCTTGAAAATCAGGTGTTGCCAGATTTAGGGTTAACCAAAGCTGTTTTAGGTTTTTATCTCGAAAACCATCTTGGTTTTGCATTTGGTTTAAATAGCGTTTTCGATCTTTTGGAAAATTCATCCATAAATGTAAAAACGCATTTTCTCGAGTTTGATAAGATTGATCTTGAAGTAAAGTTTCGTAAGCTGATTTTAAAGCTAAGGGAATTTCAGTCAAACTTTCAGAAATGGCTTGTCTCACCCAAAGGTTTCCTGTATTAAAAGCGCTTTGGTAAAGTTGTATCACTTCATCATTGGCTGGTTCGCTTGCTAATTGAGAAACCGCTTCTTGTGCGATATAAATATTAATAGGAAAATCAAAAGCAGTTTCAATAGCTCCTATTTTTTTACTTATGTCTAAAGGTCGTTTGGCAATCAATTCGAAGTATTCTGGAATAAACAAAGAAGTTTCAAGAGCTTCTAAAGCTTGTTCTGCTTGAAAGGCCGACTGCTTAAACCATTGTTGTTCAAAATCAGATAAATCAACATTAGTTAATGCTTTGACCTCATTCATAAAATCATCGGTAGTTACATTTTGAAAGGCATATTTATTTAAAAAAATTTGCACTGCTCGGTCAAATACGTCTTCGCCTACAATTTGATTGAGCATAAACAAAGCCCAAGCCCCTTTTTGGTAATAAGTCAAAGAGCTGGCGTTGGGTTTAAGTAGCTTCTCACCTTTGCCATTATCACTTGCGGATTTCAAGGATTCAGCATATTGATAAAGTTTGTGGTAAAAATAATTGTCTCCAAAAATCTGGCGTTCAGCCAGAAGCGCATAATAAGTTGCAAAGCCTTCATGTAGCCAGTGATGTTTAGACTCAGTTTCAGTAATAAGATTTCCAAACCATTGGTGTGCCAATTCGTGAGCGTTGACGTTGACATAATTTCTATCAAAATACCCAATACTATCAACTACAAAAGCATCAGAAAAGATGGTGAGTGATGTATTTTCCATTCCTGCATATAAAAAATCTCTTACCGGAACTTGTTTGTAATTTTGCCACGGATAATCGACACCAATTTTGTTTTCTAAATAATCAAAAATTTGTTTGGTATGTCTGTAAGTGGGTTCTAAATACAGCGAGTCTTTTTTAAGTAAATATTGATGTAAGTCTACTCCAGAATTAGATTGTTGAATTTCTCTCTTGTAATCGCCGACGCTTATCGCAACCAAATAGCTGCTCATTGGCTTTTTCATATCGTAAGTCCATCGGCTAAGGCTGTCATTTTCTTTCCACTGTTCGATGAGTTTTCCGTTAGCCAAAGCACCATAAAATTTTGGGACAATAATAGAGAGGTCAAACTCAATTTTATCATTCATATCATCAATACTCGGCAACCAATGTGAGGTGTATTTGCCTTGACCTTGAGTGAAAACTTGGTCGTTGGTTTTAGCATCATCTTCAAAGCCAACAAAATAAAGTGTCTGCTTTGGCTGTGCTTGATAGCTGAAATTGATATTGTAAGTTTCATCAACTTCAAAATCACCTACAAACCATAACTTATCCTCAGAAATATTTAAAGACACTTTTATATCTGAGCCCATAATTTGAGCTGCCATATTTTTAGCATCTAAAAAAATGGAGTCGGTATCTTGGCTAGTATTAAAGCTAAAACTTAATTCACCTGAAACACTTTCATTTTCAAGATTTGGTGTAATTTCTGCTGAAATCTTGTGAACATCAAAGTTATGGGTTTGAGCAATAATTGAAGAAAAACAAATAAAAATCCCTATGAAAACCAATCGAATCATAGGCTAAAAATACAGTTTGATTTTAAATAAAAAGAAAAAAATGAAGCAGAAAGCAAAACTTATTTTTCTTTGACCACGACAACAGAAGCTTTTACGCCAGTCAACAAATTCCATACATTGTTTGAAACTACATATCCTTCATCATCAGCAATACGAAGTTGAGCCGTATTTGGGCCAGATTGACCTTGATTGAGGGCAACAAAAATAATTTTGTTGAATCCAATTTTCATTGGGATATCTAAAGTGGTAAAACCTGGTCTGAGTAAAACATTTTCAGCTACAATTTCACCATTCAGTAAGACATTAACACGGTCACCATCAAAGGCCATATGGTCGCGGAACATAAAGGTCATTCTGTCAGCATTACTATTGATAACGCCAAAATCCATATCATTTTTATATTTCTCACGGTCAAATTCTTTGCCTTCATCACCAGTTTTGACTTTGTACTGACTATCCCAAAGGTTACCCGGGTCGCTGTATTTGCTTTTGGCTGTAAAATCTACACCTTGCTCTTTATTTTTGTTAAGGAATAAGCCTTCAGCTTTACGATCAGGAATGCCAAAGCTGTTGTTTGTAGATGAAGAATTGTTTGAGGAATTAAATATATTGCCACTTGAGGTCTTTTTGCCTGAGTCAACTTGAGCAAAAGACGTAGCACCAAAAATTAAAACCAATATAGTTGTAAACAATTTCATATCACAAATATAGTCGGTTTTATCAAAAAGACTTACTATCAAAATGTTAAGGTTTTTCTGCCTAAATTCAAATTATCGTAAAAATCCACTATGTTTGAGGTCAATAAATAGAATTTTAAATGTCTATATCTGCTAAAAACATTACGAAACATTATCAAAGCCAAAAAGCTTTAGATGAGGTCAGTTTTGATATTCCAAAAGGTCAGATTGTTGGGTTTTTAGGACCTAATGGCGCGGGAAAATCTACCATGATGAAAATATTGACAGGCTACATTAGTAATTATGAAGGGCTTGCAAAAATTAATGAAACTGATATAAAAGATAATGCTTTATCTATTCAACGTCAAATTGGCTACTTGCCCGAACACAATCCGTTGTATTTAGATATGTACGTCAAAGAATTTTTAAAGTTTAACGTTGATATTTACAAATGCTCGCCCAAACGAATAAACCAAGTTATTGAACTTACAAATTTAGGAAGCGAATCTCATAAAAAAATTAACCAACTCTCTAAAGGCTATCGTCAAAGGGTTGGTTTGGCAGCTGCTTTGGTTCACGATCCGGAAATATTAATTTTAGATGAACCAACTACAGGTCTCGACCCTAATCAATTGGTTGAAATACGACATTTAATTAAAAGTATAGGCCAAAACAAAACAACATTGTTGTCAACCCATATAATGCAAGAAGTTGAAGCCATTTGCAATCGTGTCATTATCATGAATCAGGGCCAATTAGTAGCTGATGAAATGCTAGAAGATTTAGCTCAGAATCAACAACAAATTATACATGTTGAATTTGACTACAGTGTAGAATTAGAAGCTTTAGAACGCTTAAATAAAGTCCAAAAAGCCAAAGAAATTGGTTTATATGAATATGAATTGTATTTTGAGACTTCTCAAGATATGCGTTCATATATATTTGATTTTGCTCATGATAGTGGGCTAAAAATCAAAACCCTTAATCGAAAACACCAAAGCCTAGAAAACTTATTTAGAGAAATAACTATTAAAACATGAGAACATGAAAACCCTTTTAAAATTTGCAATTTTTATTTTTGTATGTAGCTCGTATGCACAGCAAAACTCCAAGATTTATGATATTATACACAATGTATCGGCTGATAGAATAGAAGAAGATATTCGACAGCTAGCCGGATTTGGTACGCGAAATACGTTTAGTGACACTATTAGCGAAACGCGAGGTATTGGTGCAGCTCGGCGCTGGATAAAAGCTGAGTTTGATGAAATATCAAAAGCGTGTGGCGGATGTTTAGAAGTATTTTATCACCGTACTATGGTCACTACCGATATGGGACGACGTGTACCAAAAGATGCCGAAGTCGTGAATGTGGTTGCTATTTTAAGAGGTACCCAAAATCCAAATTCTTATGTCATGATGAGTGCCGATATTGACTCCAGAGCTTCTGATACACAAGATTTTACTACCGATGCGCCTGGAGCCAATGACAATGCGAGTGGTATGGCTGGCACAATAGAAGCCGCCAGAGTTTTGTCTAAATACAAATTTAAAAATAGCATTGCTTTTGTAGGTTTAAGTGGTGAAGAGCAAGGCTTATTTGGTGGGCAATTTTTAGCCAAATACGCTAAAGAAAATAACTGGAATATCATCGGTATTTTTAATAACGATATGATAGGTAACATACAAGGTATTGATGGCGTGATTGATAATCGAAGTTTTAGGATTTTCAGCGAAGCACATAATCCCACGGAAACAGAAAGAGAGCGAGTTATGAAGCGTTATTATGGTGGTGAAGTTGACGGTGAATCTCGTCAATTGGCCAGATATATTCATAAAACTGTGAACACTTATATGCCAGAAATGAACCCTATGATGATTTATAGATTAGATCGTTTTGGGCGAGGTGGTCATCATAAACCCTTTAATGATTTAGGCTTTCCAGGCATTAGAATCATGGAAGCTCATGAAAATTATATATGGCAGCACCAAGATGTTCGCGTTGAAAATGGAATTGAATACGGCGATGTGGTTGAACATGTTAATTTTGATTATGCAAAAAAACTCACCGCTGTCAATGCCATTAATTTAGCAAGTCTAGGTTGGGCTCCATTAAAACCAGAAAATGTAGAAATTGGCGGTGCTGTTCAGCCTTCTACAACATTAAAATGGAAAAAATCTGATGATTCAAACGTAAAAGGCTATAAAATTTATTGGCGAGATACCACTTCACCAACTTGGCAATACAGTCGTTATGTCGGCAATGTTAATGAATTTACACTTAAAAATATTGTCATTGATAATTATTTATTTGGTGTGGTCGCTGTTGGCGAAAATGGCTTTGAAAGCGTAGTTTCTTTTCCATCAGGAATATTGAGATAAAATAAAATTTGAAAATTTAACTTTGATTATGTAACCTTAGATTGTTTTTTACGTATAAACATATGTAAAAACAATTTTAATAGGATGAGACAGCTCAAAATCACCAAGCAGGTTACCAATCGTGAAACCGCCTCGTTAGACAAATACCTTCAGGAAATAGGTAAAGTCGATTTAATTACAGCCGAAGAAGAAGTTGAACTGGCTCAGCGTATTAGAGCTGGAGATGATAAAGCTTTAGAAAAATTAACGAATGCTAATCTAAGGTTTGTAGTTTCTGTGGCTAAACAATATCAAAATCAAGGCTTAACCTTGCCAGACTTAATTAACGAAGGTAACTTGGGATTAATTAAAGCCGCTAAACGTTTTGATGAAACGCGTGGTTTTAAATTTATTTCTTATGCTGTATGGTGGATTAGACAGTCTATTTTACAAGCTTTAGCCGAGCAGTCTCGTGTGGTAAGACTTCCACTTAATAAGATAGGTACAATTAATAAAATTAATAAAGCCTACGCCCTTTTAGAGCAAAATAATGAACGTCCACCAAGTCCTGATGAAATTGCTAAGGAACTGGATATGAGTATAAGTGATGTTAAAGAATCTCTCAAAAATTCAGGACGTCACTTGTCTATGGATGCACCTTTGGTTGAAGGTGAAGATTCTAATTTGTACGATGTGCTTAACTTTGGTGAGTCTCCAAATCCAGATAGGCAACTCTTACATGAATCGCTTCAAACTGAAATTGAACGCGCTTTAGAAACGCTAACTTCAAGAGAAGCTGATGTTATTCGATTGTATTTTGGATTAAATAATCAGCAACCTATGACGCTTGAAGAAATTGGACAAATGTTTAGTTTGACCCGTGAACGTGTTCGACAAATAAAAGAAAAAGGCGTAAGACGTCTTAAACACACGAACAGAAGCCGAATTCTTAAAAATTACTTAGGATAGTTTAAGAGCTAGAGGTTCATTTTGTTCACTTGACTTTGTTTTTCATAGCTTAGGGATTGAGGCTTTGTTGGAGCTCTTGCCTTGCCATAAGCAAGGCAAAGCGACTGCCGAAAGCCCGACGCTGACAACGCTTTGCGTTTGTCAGTGGAAGCCCCAAAATACTATTCATCAAAAAAAACCTTCATGATAGTAGTTATCTTGAAGGTTTTTTAGGTTATAAAAGTTTGAAAACTTAAGCCAGCATGGTGACGGGGTTTTCAATGTAAGTTTTTAAGGTTTGTAAAAACTTAGCTCCTGTAGCGCCGTCAACCGTTCTGTGATCGCAGGCTAAAGTTAGCTTCATAGTGTGACCCACAACGATTTCTCCGTTTTTGACCACAGGTTTTTCAACTATCGCACCAACTGATAAAATAGCTGAATTAGGCTGATTGATAATACTTGTAAATTCCGTAATGCCAAACATACCTAAATTAGAGACAGTAAAGGTTGAACCTTCCATTTCGTCAGGCTGAAGTTTTTTGTCTCTGGCTTTTGTGGCGAGAGATTTTACATTTTGACCTATCTGCGTCAAGGATTGTTGATCGGTAAATTCTAAAACGGGAACCACGAGACCTTCATCTACAGCTACAGCCACACCGATATGAATATGCTTAGCAATTTTTGTGACATCGCCTTGCCATTGTGAATTGACTTGCGGATGCTTTCTTAATGCCATCGCCGAAGCTTTGATGACTAAATCGTTAAACGAAATTTTAGTATCTGGTATCTCGTTGATTTGTTGACGTGAAGCCATAGCATTATCCATATCGACTTCTATGTCGAGATAATAATGGGGAGCGTTAAATTTAGACTCCGCTAAACGTTTGGCAATGGTTTTACGCATTTGAGAGTTTTTAACCTCTTCAAATTGTTCTTCACCAACAGGTTTGTAGATTTCAACGGGTTTTGACTCCACTTTTGTTTCTGCTGATTTTGACTCTTTGGCTGGTGCAGAATCTTGTGGTTTATAACTTTCAATATCTTTTTTAACCACGCGTCCATTTTCGCCGCTGCCTTTTATTTTGGCTAAATCGTAACCTTTTTCTTCAGCCATATTACGGGCTAATGGCGAAGCAAAAACACGCTCTCCATCAGCTGTTTCTGGGGCTTCGGTTGAAGAGGTTTCGCTTTTATCACTTGAAGATGACTCTTCTTTTGATTTTGTTGATTTTTTGGAAGATTTGTCTGAAGAGGAATCACCGCTTTTTATACTTTTTAAGACGGCATCTACATCTGTACCTTCAGGACCTATAATAGCTAAAACATCATCTACGGGAGCAGAACCGCCTTCTTCAATACCAATGTATAGAAGCGTGCCGTCGTAAAAAGACTCAAATTCCATAGTGGCTTTATCGGTTTCTATTTCGGCAAGGATATCGCCTTCTTCAACTTTATCGCCTTCTTTTTTAAGCCACGATGCAACGGTTCCTTCTTCCATAGTATCGCTTAAGCGAGGCATGGTAACGACTTCTACGCCGTCTGGAATTTCGCCAGCATCATCAGAATCATCATCTTCTTGTTTTTTATCATCAGAAGTGTCATCGTCTTTTTTGTCATCAGAAGATTTGTCTTGATCTGAAGAGTTTTCCTTAGATTCAGCTTCTTTTATCAAATCAGAAATGTCTTCTCCTTCTTCGCCAATAATAGCCAGAAGTGAATCTACGGGTGCGCCATCGCCTTCTTCAATACCAATATGTAAGAGTGTACCATCGTAAAATGACTCAAACTCCATGGTTGCTTTATCGGTTTCTATTTCGGCAAGGATATCGCCTTCTTCAACTTTATCGCCTTTCTTTTTAAGCCACTTCGCGACAACACCTTCTTCCATGGTATCGCTCAAACGCGGCATATTGACTACTTCTGCCATAATGTTTTATAATTTGTGAGGTATAAACGGATAATCATCTTGTTCGTAAACGACATCATACATGACATTTTTGTCAGGAAAATCTGATTCGTCAGCAAATTTTTCGCACTCTTTAACTTTATCTTTTACGCGCTTATCTATGTCTTTTATATCATCTTCGGATGCATATTTCTTATCCAAAAGAATTTCTTTTACATAGTTGATAGGATCTATTTTTTGATACTCTTCAACCTCTTCTTTTGTTCTGTATTTTTGAGCATCACTCATGGAGTGTCCTCTGTAACGGTAAGTTTTTAAATCTAAAAAGGTTGGGCCTTCACCAGAACGCGCTCTTTCAATAGCTTCATCTAAGGCTTCTGCTACTTTTTCTGGTTTCATGGCATCAACAGGACCACAGGGCATTTCGTAGCCTAAACCGAGCTTCCAAATATCTTCATGATTAGAAGTTCTTTTAACTGAAGTTCCCATAGCATAACCATTATTTTCTACACAAAATACAACTGGCAGTTTCATGGTCATCGCCATATTGAGCGTTTCGTGTAAAGAACCTTGTCTTGCAGCACCATCACCAAGGAATGTTAAAACAACACCTCCGCGATTAAAATATTTTTCTGAAAAGGCTAAACCAGCACCGAGTGGAATTTGACCACCAACAATACCGTGACCGCCGTAAAAATTGTGTTCAGGCGAAAAGATATGCATCGAACCGCCCAGACCTTGAGATGTTCCGGTAGCTTTTCCATACAATTCTGCCATCACTTTTTTAGGATCGACACCCATGCCAATAGGCTGCACGTGATTACGATAAGCGGTAATCATTTTGTCTTTTTTGTGATCCATAACATGCCAAGCCCCAGCTAGAATAGCTTCTTGACCATTATATAAATGTAGAAATCCTCTTACCTTTTGTTGGATGTAAACTTGAGCTAATTTGTCTTCAAACTTTCTCCAAAATAGCATGTTTTCATACCAATCGAGATAAGTACTTTTGGTTATTTTTTTCATAGGATTAAAAATATAAATCTGTTTGACAGGAATACAAAAATAGAATAATAATCATGAAATAAAAACACTTTAAGTTTATTTAAAAATTTTTAGTGATTTGAGGTCAAATGGTCAACTCACTTGCTCTTTAGTACGATATAAAATGGGGAAAAATTTATTTCAAATGAAAAACAGAGCCATTACTAAAATTTGAGTTGCTAAGGTTTCTAACTTCAAATTTAAAAAGGCGAGTTATTGCATTTCTGCACTGACAGTAAGTTTTCTGTTAACTTTACCACTTGGGGTTTGTTCAAACTTTTCGACTAAATAAATTTTCTTGGGTTTTTCATATTTAGTCAATTCATCCATGTTATGAATGGCTTCGTTTAAATCACTTATGGTTTTTTCAGAGAAAGGGAGTTCTACAAAAAGTACGACTTTTTCACCGAGTGCGTCATCGGGTATGGCGCTGATAAAAAAGCGTTGAGTGATAAGTTTTTGAAGCTTTTTTTCGACTTCTTCAGGATGTATTTTTATTCCCCCAGAATTGATGACATTATCGGCACGACCTTTCCAGTAGAATTTTTTATAGGTTTCGATTTCTACAATATCATGAGTTAGCAAAGGTTCGTCTAGTAATTTTGGAGCTTTAATAATCAGTCGGTTATTTTCATCAGCAGCGACAGATATATTAGGTAGTGTTTTAAATGGTTTAGGTTCCGTTTTGTTTGACTTTCTGTTGTTGACCTTTCTTGCAGCAATATGCGAAACGGTTTCTGTCATACCAAAGGTTTCGTAAACTTTAGTCGGAATACCTTGAACCATTTGTTTGAGATTTTCAGAAATATGTCCGCCGCCAACAATCAATTTTTTAATTAAATGCAATCGATTTAAAGAATTGTCGAGCTGAAATGGTGTCATCGCACAAAAATCATAAGTTTTGTAGAGTTGGTCTAATGGATTTGAAGTCGGCTTAACGACATCGATATGCCAACCCAAGGTCATAGCCCGAACCATCATCATCATCCCGCCAATGTGTTTAGGCGGTAAACACATGAGTGCTTTGGTTTCTTCATTAACTTTAAAATGTTTACCCGTGGCTATAGCAGAATTAACCATTTTTTGTTTACCGATAAAAATTTCTTTGGGTTCTCCAGTAGAGCCTGAAGTTCTTACTTTAATATCGTTGTAATCTTCATTTAGCCAATCTAAGAGGAAATTACCCACACGCTCTTCAAAAGGTTGTCCTTCTTTAATAAAACTATAAGCAACTTTGTGAAGGTGCATTCTCGAAAAATGCGTGCCATTTAATTTGAAGCTGGGATGAATTTCAAATTTGTGCTTTGCCATATTTAAAATGTATTGACCAAATTAAAATTTATGTTACGATACTTTTAATCTCGTAATGTAAATTTAATAAAAATTTGATAGCTAAGTCGACAAAATCTTAAATCCCTTATTAAATTTGGGTTAAACTTCGTTTGAAGGTTCGTATTTTACTTTTCCAAAAAGTTTTTGTTTCCAGTTTTTCCATTTGTAAATCTTAGCAAATATGAAAATTAAAATAGGGTAAAACACCAAAACAGGAATATAAACATCGCTCACCAAAGAAGGCTCGCCAAGATATCTAAAAACAGAATGGGTTTGAAAGGCGGTCCAGTCTGCAGTTAATAGTAAAGCCGTTAAAAGATTGTTGCCTGCGTGAAAACCAATAGCCAACTCTAAACTTTCATCCATTAAAGTGATAATGCCTAAGAAAAAACCAGTGCCGATATAAACAACTAAAGCTTGATACCCCAATTTAGCTACTTCAGGATTAAAAACGTGTAAGCCACCAAATAAAACAGAAGTTAAGATTAAAGCTACAGCACGACTTTTAAAAACACTGCCAAAACCTTGCATTAAGTAACCACGAAACAGCAATTCTTCAAAGGTGGTCTGAATAGGCACCATTGTAATGCCAATTAAAGCTAAAATTAAAAATCGATTGAGTTCGAAATTATATTGATAATCTTCTGGCGAGAGTTTATAGTCTAATAAAATTGAGCCAGAAATCAGCACAGCAATGACTCCGAAACTTAACCCGATACGGTTCCAATCGATTTTTTCTCTGGAAGTGATGAGGTTTTTTAATTTTAAATTATGTAAAAGCCTTACGACTAATATTATCCCCCCAAAGCCAAAGACAAAACCGAGTAATAGTAGGAAAAAATTAAAATTTGATTCTAATGTTCCCATCAAAACACTTATGTCTGAAAGCTTCATAAGGATTTCATTAGTGGATAGACCATCATTAAGAAGTTTTAAAAACACAAAAACACCCTGAATAGTTGTGCCAAGTTGCCAAATAATAAATATGACAAAAAAACCAACAAGATAAAGCGCCCAATTGGTGTTACCTTTAAACGCTTGTTCTATAAATCCTTTCATGTTTTTGTTTTTAGTCTTTAGCTTTTAGTTATTAGACGCTTATGATTTTATTTAAATTAACCCATTTTTTATTGGGATTATAAGTTAAATATTCGCCTTTAACTTCCAAAGGACTTTTAATATTATTGGTAAACAAACTGCCTGTGCCCAAGCCTTGTGGTCGTTTCAGACCCAAGCTGTAAGTGAATTGTGCTATGGCATTAAGCCCGATATTGCTTTCTAAAGCACTGGTTATCCAATAACCAATATGATTTTGATCTGCCATTGTCATCCACATTTTACTCTGTTCAAATCCGCCCACCAAACTGGGTTTTAAAATAATGTATTGTGGCTGTATAGTTTGTAAGAGGTTTTGCCGTTTTGTTACATTTTGCACACCAATTAATTCTTCATCTAGCGCAATATCTAAAGGTGTTTTTTTGCATAGCTCAGCCATTGTTTCCCATTGACCGGGTTTAATGGGTTGTTCGATGCTATGTAAATCATATTCACTCAGGCGATTTAATTTTTCTAAAGCTTGATGCGGTTCAAAAGCACCATTGGCATCGACACGCAATTCAATATCTTGAGCTGAAAACTCTTGCCTTATATATTTTAATAAGGCTAATTCTTCTTCAAAATCAATCGCTCCGATTTTAAGTTTTACACAACGGAACCCTTCTTGAATTTTATCTTCAATTTGTGATTTCATAAACGGCTTTTCACCCATCCAAATTAAGCCGTTGATAGCAATTTTGTCTTGACCCTGCGCAAATTTAGAAGGGAACAATTCAAAATTGTCTTTGGCTTGAAGTGACAAGAACGCTATTTCTAAGCCAAATTGTATAGAAGGGAAGTCAATGGTTTGCTTTAGTAATTCATCTAAACCCAATTCAATATGCTCACAAACCCATGAAAGTTTATCTTCGTAATCAGGGCGGTCATCATAGCTTAAACCCTCAAAAAGTCCACATTCGCCAATGCCTTTATTTTGACCATCTTCAAGGATTAAAAAATAAGTTTTTTTCTCTCTTAAAATGCCACGAGACGTTCCGCTGGCTTGTTTAAAAATTAAATTGTAAGGCTTAAAAAAGGCTTTCAGCATAAGTGAATTTTAAAAGTTTAAAAATATCAAATTAATACGAAATGTTATTTTAATTGTCATTTAAATGCTTCATAAAATTTAACAAATACTATTTGTATTACGTAAAAAAATAATATATTTACACGTAAAAATAGAACTATGGATAAAAAACTCACATTAAGTTTAAATGAAAGCGTTATTGAAATGGCTAAAAATTACGCTAAACAAAGCAATACAAGTCTCTCAAAACTCATAGAATCTTATTTAGCATCTTTAACACAGCAAAAGGGAAGCAGGAATAATATCACACCATTAGTCAAAAGCCTCAGCGGTGTAATTTCTATAGATAATGATTTTGACGTAAAAGATGAATATGCCAAATATTTAATTGAAAAATACAAATGAAAAGGATTTTAATAGATACCAATATAGTCATTGACCTTTTGGCTAAACGAGAAAAATTTTACGCCGATGCAGCAGATTTGTTTTCTCAAGCGGATAGAAAAGAATTAATACTTGCCATTTCTACCCTTACATTTGCCAATACTAACTATATTCTTTCCAAGTTGAGATCAGCTAAAACAAGTAGGGAAATACTGAGAAAATTTAAAGTTATGGTAGAACTTTTAAATTTAGACGATAAAATTACTGAACTTGCTTTAAGTGATGAAAGCTTCACAGACTTTGAAGATGGTCTTCAATACTATACTGCAATTGAAAATGAAGTCGATATCATTATCACTAGAAATAAGAAAGATTTTAAAAATTCAAAATTGCCGGTTTTATCAGCTAAAGAGTTTTTGTCGCTTAAAAACTGAGTCCTTAAATTTTACCCAAGTAAGTTTTTATATTGACTTATCAATTTAGGTTAACTTCCTTTTAGTATTTTTACTCAAATTTATTTAGGATTGATGATTTTGGAATGATGATTTTGGAATGATGATTTTGGAATGATGATTTTGGAATGATGAT
>RRZV01000008.1 GCA_003931895.1 Mesohalobacter salilacus | reverse complement strand
ATTAACCAATAAAACTAATATCTGGCAAGCGTTAATTTATATTATTTTGGACGCTATTAAAATTAAGAGCCCTTAAACACTGCATCCTTAACATCATTCACATCTATAAAATATTGCAACCTCACTGAAAGCGTATGCTGAAAATCTTGGTTAAATAAATCAGACAAGGTATTAGTATAACTTTGTGTAGCTCTATCATTATTTTGAAATAATTGTTGGCGATAAAGCACCGTTAAAAAACTACCAGGCGCAAATTGCCAAACATAGTTTAAATCGACATTCCAAGTGCTAAAATTAACATCAGGGCTGGAGTTGAGTGCTGTTTTTGGTAAGTTTTCATTTATACTAATTCTGCCATTATTATTATTCAAATTATACATCAACTCATCGTATAAAACTGTATCCCAATAATGCCTAAACTGAAGTGATAAACCATTGTAGGAATTAAAATTATAATTGGCTCTTATACTATTGACAATAATTTCGCGATCCCGCTCACCAAAAATCGGTTCATCATCCAAAAAACTTGCAAAGCCACGATCATTGAGGCGCTTATCAAAATTAAAATCATAGACCATAAAAAAGTAATCATTAAAACGCACACGTGGGCTTATATTAATTCGGTATGAAAATGAATCTCGCCCAGATTCAATAAACGTGTTGGCATTCATTCTTAAATCTAAGGCAAAGGTGCGGTTATAATTAGAAGAAATAAAGCCACCAAAATTCACAAAATTTTCTGTGATAAAAAATTGCTCGTCAACACGAGGCTCAAAAAAATCAAATTGCTTACCAGGGTTAAAATCTAAATTTAAACCAAAAGTGTCTAAGTTGAGGTCGGTTGCAAACAAATCAGCATTCAATCTTAAACCAGTATAAGTTGAAGGCTGTGCCAGACGCCTGTATTCGGCTCTAAAAGAAAGACGGTAGCTTTGAAACTTTTCTGTAGGCTCAAAAATTTCGTAAGAAAACCGCCCCGTTAAATTGTTGAAATTATTTCTAAATATTAGCCCTAAATCATTGATATCGTATTGATCATCTGCATAATCGTGTTCTAAGCTATATCTATAATTACCAAAAATTTTACCAATTCTCAAGTTTGTTCTAAACCCTGTTTGTGAATCGTTGTCTAAATTTAAATAACTCATTTTTGCTTCACCGCTTAGTCGATAGGTGTTGGCTTTGGTTCGCAAATCAAATAAAGCACCAGTTACATTGGCGTCTCTAAAATCACCTTGTCGTGTGGTATTAGTATTGATAAAGGTTACTGAAGAGTTGCGATTAAATTGTTTATCGACCACTACTATATTATAGTTGGTCAAAGGCTCAACCGTTTCTTGTCTTGTCGTATCTGTAATAGTATCTAAAATTGTTGTTTTAGTTTTTTCAGTAATAGCATTAAAAACCCCTATACCTAAACCATTTTTAAGTCGACCAGAGACTTTTGCCGCATTAATTAAATCAACTTTGTCAGGTCTGTCAATTTCTATTTCGTTTTCCTGCAAATCTACTTGACCAATCGGGGCATTGCCCACACGTCTTGAAAAAAATAAATCCCCTTTAGTAAACAACTCAACACCTTCTTTAAAAAATTGGCGTTGTTCAGCAAAAGTTTGTTCAAAAGGACCGAGATTTAAAACCACATTATCAAAACGCGCTTGGCTAAAATCTGGTATTAAAGTAGCGTCTAAAGTAATATTGTCTGTAATACCATATTTAACATCCATACCCAATTTAAAATCGGTTTCAGAATCATTATCCACTAAATTGCCAATAGCTGTCGTAAACGGAAATAAATTTAAGCGTAAAGGCGGTTCTAAATCTTTTATACCATGGAGTTCACCGTGGTAAATACCGCTATAACCTTTAGTGGGATTAATAGGATTCCAAGCATATTCAGAACGTTCTCGTCTAAAAAATCGCCTAAATTGAATACCCCAAGTTTGAATTTTGTTTTTTGGAAATCGCAGACTTCTATAAGGTATCATCATTTCCAGTTGCCAACCTTTATCGGTATGTTTTACAGCACTTTTCCAAACGGCGTCCCAACCAAAATCTCGACCTAAACTTGGGGAAGACAAAGCATCGGCTTGAGTGCCAGAGCTAAACACGATAAATTCAGTATCGTTTTGTGCGTCATTATTGGGGTTAATCACCACTCTAAAAAAATCGGTTTGCCCAAAATCATCGCGTTGAGTAATTTGTTTCATGATCAATTCTGGGTCATCGTAAAGTATAGCAGAAAGGTAGAGGCCTTTATCGTTATAAAACAATTTAACTTCTGTTTTTCGATCCTCTGTAGCTGGAATATTAAATCCAGGTTCAAATTGAACAAAACCTGTTGCTGTTGGTAAGTTTTTCCAGACCCCGTCCGAAAGTTGTCCGTCTATTTTAGCTTTCGTATTGAGTTTTTGGATGTTGTATTGTTTTGGGTTTTGAGCCATCAGATTTATACTCATAAAAAAAAGAAGGCTCATAAAAAGAAAAGAAAGTTTATAGTTCATAACAATACATCAACAACGAAAGGTACTAATATTAAAGACTCTTTAACAGAACTAAAGTTTAAACACAAAATAAACACTTTCGTATTTATGTTAAATAAAAATTAGTTTTTCATTAATAAAATTTATATTTTGCCTATCAAACTAAACTTAATGAAAATGAAAGCTGTTAAACGTCTTTTTGATTTTCCATATTACCAACTTGAAAATTATCCATTAAATGATGCTTTAGTGACCAAATATAATGGTCAATGGGAATCATTATCAACCAAAGCTTATGTTGATAAGGCTAATGCATTGAGCAGAGGCTTGATAAAGTTAGGAGTCAAGCCTAACGATAAAATAGCAGTAATCTCAACCAACAACCGAACAGAGTGGAATGTCGTTGATATTGGCGTTATGCAAGTTGGAGCACAAAATGTACCGATTTACCCTACAATTTCAGAAGATGATTATGCTTATGTGCTTAATCATAGTGAGTCAATTTATTGCTTTGTTTCAGATGATGAAGTTTTACAAAAAGTTTTGAAAATAAAAGACGATGTAAAATCTTTAAAAGCCGTTTACACTTTTGATGAAATAGGTTCAGCGCAAAACTGGCAAGAAGTTTTAGATTTAGGTCATGACGAGTCGCTTCAAGACGAGGTTCAAAAACGAATGGTTGCCGTAAGCGAAAACGATTTAGCCACCTTGATATACACTTCAGGGACAACTGGCAGACCCAAAGGTGTGATGCTGTCTCATAAAAATATCACCAGTAACGCCATAAATAGTGCTACAAGATTGCCGCTAGATTATGGAAAAGCTAAGGCTTTGAGCTTTCTACCAGTTTGTCACGTTTACGAAAGAATGCTACAGTATATGTACCAGTATAGTGGTGTGAGTATATATTTTGCAGAGTCTTTAGAAACTATAAGCGATAATCTTAAAGAAATTAAACCCGATGTAATGTCAGCCGTACCGCGATTACTCGAAAAAGTATATGATAAAATTATTGCTAAAGGGGCAGATTTAACTGGAATTAAAAAGGCTTTATTCTTTTGGGCAGTTAAACTTGGACTGAAATACGAACCATATAATGCTAATGGTTGGTGGTATGAAAAAAAATTAGGGCTGGCTAGAAAACTCATTTTTAGCAAATGGCAAGAAGCTCTCGGTGGTAACCTAAAAGTCATTGCATCTGGAAGTGCAGCACTTCAACCACGATTGGCTCGGGTGTTTAATGCAGCAGATATCAAAGTGATGGAAGGCTACGGACTCACTGAAACTTCACCTGTAGTTGCTGTAAATGATGAACGCGACAGAGGATTTAAAATTGGTACAGTAGGCAAGCCCATACCTGAAACCGAAGTTAAAATTGCTGATGATGGAGAAATATTAGTTAAAGGTCCTCAAGTGATGATGGGTTATTATAAAAATCCAGAAAAGACAGAGGAAGTGCTCAAAAATGGCTATTTCCATACGGGTGACATAGGAGAGATAGACACCGAAGGCTTTTTGAAGATTACTGACCGTAAAAAAGAGATGTTTAAAACTTCAGGTGGTAAATATATCGCACCTCAACTTATTGAAAACAAAATGAAACAATCTCGTTTTATAGAACAAATTATGGTGATTGGTGAAGGTCAAAAAATGCCAGCTGCTTTTATTCAACCTAATTTTGAGTTTCTAGAGGAATGGGCACATCGCAAACATGTTGACTATAAAGATAGAACTGATCTTGTGAATAATCAACATGTTATTGATAGATACCAAGAAGAAGTTGATTTTTACAACCAAAGTTTTGGAAAATGGGAAAAAATTAAACGTTTTGAACTTACAGCTGAAGAATGGGGAATTGACTCTGGTCATTTAACACCTACCATGAAACTGAAGCGAAAAGAAATAAAAGCTTTGTACAAAAATTTAATTGAAAAAATTTACGGCCCTCAATCATAAATATGACTAAACATAAAGCAGGGTTCGTTAATATCATAGGCAATCCTAATGTTGGTAAATCAACATTGATGAATGCCTTTGTTGGCGAACAATTGTCAATTATCACTTCAAAAGCACAAACGACTCGACACCGTATTTTAGGCATTGTCAATGGCGACGATTTTCAAGCTGTTTTTAGTGATACACCAGGCATTATTAAACCTGCATACGAATTGCAAAATGCCATGATGAAGTTTGTCACTTCTGCCATAGATGATGCTGATATTTTACTTTATATGATTGAAATAGGGGAGAAGTCGCCTAAAAATGATGAAATATTTCATCAAATCCAAAATTCAGACCAGCCGCTTATGCTTTTACTCAATAAAATTGATAAAAGTACTGAAGACCTTGTGGCACAATCTGTTAAAGATTGGTCAGAAAAACTACCCAATGCTGAAATTTATGCCATATCGGCCTTAAATAATTTTGGTATTGAAGAAGTTTTTAAAAAGATAGTTGAGAAATTACCAGAATCACCTGCTTTTTATCCTAAAGATAGTTTGACGGATAAACCTGAGCGTTTTTTTGTCAATGAGGTAATTCGAGAAAAAATCTTAATGCACTATAAAAAAGAAATTCCATACAGTGTAGAAGTTCAAACCGAAGCCTTTGAAGAATTAGACCACATTATCAATATCAATTCCATTATTATGGTTGAGCGAAAAACCCAAAAGGGGATAATAATTGGTCATCAAGGTAAAGCTTTAAACCGTATTGGTCGAGAAGCACGAAGAGATTTGGAACGATTTTTTGGAAAGAAAATATTCTTAGATATTTATGTCAAAATCGATAAAAATTGGCGTTCAGATGAAAGAAAACTTAAAGGCTATGGCTACCAGGGTTAATCTATTTAATAGTTCTTGATAGTCAAATTTTCAAATCACCAAATTTTCAAATCAAATTATTGACCTCTAAAAAATATAACTGTTGAAATTGTTTTGACGAAAATTCTAAAATCAAGGTATAAACTTCTTTCTTTGATGTAGTATAAATCGTATTGCAGTTTTTCTAAAGCATCATTTTCAGAGCTTGCATATTTAGCATTAACTTGTGCCCAGCCAGTAAGCCCTGGTTTTATAATGTGCCTTGTTTCGTAAAATGGTATGTTTTTCTTCAAGTTTTCTATAAATTCTGGCCGCTCAGGTCTTGGACCAATAAGCCCCATATCACCTTTAAATATATTGATAAACTGTGGAAGTTCGTCAACCCTTGTTTTCCTTAAGATTTTACCAAATTTTGTAATACGAACATCATTTTTTTGCGCCCATTTTGCACCATTGTTTTCAGCATTTTTAACCATAGTCCTCAACTTGAAAATTTTAAAGGGTTTAGATTTTTTCCCAAGTCTGATTTGAGTATAAAACAAGGGACCTTTATTAAATAATAGATTGATAACTATTACAAATGGAAGTATTAAGAGCATAACCGTCAGACCTAAAAGACTTAGGAAGATATCCATAGCTCGACAAAAAGCTAGATATAATTTATTTTGATTACTCCTACTAAAGGGGAAGTAATAATAAAAGTCATTTTCAACATCCTTTAGTAGTATCCTATTGGTTATATCTTCATATATTTTTGAGTAAGGACGAATAGGAACACCTTCTTTAAGAAGTGGTGTAAGACTATTGTATAAATCTTTATCAACACCCCTGTAGGAGTTTGCAACAATAATCTCACCAATATTTAAATCTTTAACCACTTCTCTAATCTGTGAAATTTCATATCGATTTATAGTTGAAGTTTTACTATTATTATTATAGTTAGAGTCAATATAACCTTCAATTTTTAAATTTTGGTCAAATTTTGTCAGTTCATCAACAATTTGATTGATATCGTAATTATGGCCGACAAACAGCACTTTTTTGTAAAATCTTGGTGTGGTTATAAAGGTAATATAAGAAAATCGCCAAATTGTTAAAAGTAATATATTCCCTGCTATTAAGTGAAATATCAAAGCTCTGTTGGGTGGAAGCACAGGTGTAACATATGGCGTAAAAAGGTATAGTAATGTTGTAGTAATTACAGTCAGGACAATACCTTTAAAAACGGTAAATCGAGACTCAGATTTTTTTAAAACATAGAGTTCAAAAACGGTTCCGAAAATTAAAAAGTAACCTAAGTAAACACTAATCCAAAACCAGAAGTACTCACTAAAGTAAATATAAGTTTTATCAAAAATATAATTAAGGCTAAAAATAATAAAGCCAACAATTAAGACATCAAAAATCCTGAGCAATAATTTACGCTCAGACATTTCAAAATGAAAAGGGGTATTTTTTGGCATTGTTTTTTGGTTTCAAAAATAACCAATATATTTATTTCTATTTAATTCAACTAGCTTATTGGCTATTTATTGCTAAATTAGTTTTTATTTTAATTTGATTTTAATGCAATCCACACAAACACCTTTTTCTCAGCAAGAACTTTTACCGCAAGAGGAAATGCTTGAAATATCCCAGAACAAAAGTGAAATGCTAATAGGTTTACCAAAAGAAATTTCAGATGGTGAAAAACGTATTTGCTTAACACCAGATTCTATTCACGCTTTAACAGCAAACGGGCATAAAGTTTATGTAGAGAAAAATGCAGGAGTGCACGCTGGGTTTTCAGACCGAGACTACAGCGAAGCTGGCGGTATTATCAGTGCAGAAAAAGATAAAATATTTTCATGTCCTATTGTTTTAAAAGTCTCTCCGCCTAGTTTAGAGGAAATTAAAATGCTTAACCCACAATCCATCTTAATTTCTGCTTTACAACTCAAAA
Organism: Mesohalobacter salilacus; assembly: GCA_003931895.1. Lineage (GTDB taxonomy): Bacteria > Bacteroidota > Bacteroidia > Flavobacteriales > Flavobacteriaceae > Psychroflexus. The sequence goes on along the minus strand of RRZV01000008.1, from coordinate 6,021 downwards.
TGCGAAAAAAAATATTTTTTCAAAAATTGGCAGAAAAAAGAATAACAGCTTTAGCGTTTGAATTTATAAAAGACGAGCATGGTGGTTTACCTGCAGTTAGAGCTTTAAGTGAAATTGCCGGTACGTCTTCAATACTTATAGCTTCCGAAATATTGTCAAGTACAAAATATGGCAATGGACTCATGTTCGGTAACACTAGTGGCGTTCCTCCTACAGAAGTTGTTATTTTAGGCGCTGGAACGGTTGGTGAATTTGCAGCTCGTGCGACTTTGGGTTTGGGAGCTAATGTCAAAGTTTTTGATAGCTCGCTCACCAAATTGAGGTGTATTCAAACCCAACTAAACCAACAAATTTACACTTCAACCTTACAACCTAAAAACCTAATTAAAGCTTTAAAACGTGCAGATGTTGTCATTGGAGCTGTTAGAGGAATTAACAGGTCACCTGTTTTAGTTACTGAAGAAATGGTTAAGCAAATGAAAAAAGGAGCAGTAATCATAGATGTGAGTATTGATATGGGTGGATGCGTTGAAACTTCTGAAGTCACCTCTCATGAAAAACCAGTCGTAGTAAAACACGATGTTATTCATTATGGGGTGCCAAATATCCCATCACGATATGCTAGAACTTCTTCTGTGTCTATAAGTAATATGTTTACACCTTACCTTTTAAACATTGGTGAAAATGGCGGACTTGAAAATACTTTGAGGTTTGATACGGGTCTCAGAAATGGATTGTATTTTTACCACGGCGTTTTGACAAGCAAATCTGTAGCTAACTGGTTTGACTTATCTTATCGCGATCCTAATCTTTTGATCTTTTAATATTTATGAGTCTTAAAAAACGTATTTTATATTTTGCTGTTGGTTTATTGATAGGTATCGTCTTTGTTAAAATAATTTTTGACAAAAAGGATGTCAGTTTTGATTATTTACCTGAAGATAGAGTTCTAAAAACGCTAAAAACAAAACAGCGGATATTTGACGATAAAGCTTTGCTTTTTTTTCAACAACAAAAAATTGACACATCGTTTATTGAAACGTTTTTAACAAACGGCAATGTGGACTTTGGTAAAAGTGAACAACGAAAAAAACCTTGTAACTTTTATTATATTGAATCAAAATATCAAGGAAATAAATTGGCTGTAAATATTAAAAATTGCGATACTCTAGTTACCATTCAAAAAGCATTTAAAATTAATGAGAAATAATTTTTAAAATAAAATCCTTTGACTATGTTTGTTTAAAAGTTTGTGACATGAAGCGTATCATTGTTGACTATAAAAAACTCACTCCCGAAATACTCTCTTTATTAGTCGAAAAATATCCTGACGGTTATGACGATAAGCATATCATAAAATTTAAAAATGCCAAGAATGAAAGTGTGGAAGCAGTTGAAGTCCGTACCAAAGATACAATATACTTAGTCAAAATAAGTACTAAGCTTGAAGTGAGTATGGCCGATTTTGATATGGATGATTACGAGGATGATGACTTCAACGAAAGCATTGTCGATATTCAAAACAGAGAAGAGGATGAAGACTTAGAAGATTAATTCCCTCCATAATTTTTACTTTTTTCAATATATATTGATTTTCAAAAAATTAATTGTACTTTTGCAATCCTTTTAGAGCAAGTGGATTCTATTGGGAAGTTTAATCAATGTATAAACACTTCTGTTTGAGCGCATAAATCCACAACAAACAGAATACAAAATTTTAATCAGCAATGGCTGAAGACACAAAAAAAGAAGCGCAACCTCAAGTTGCCGAAAACTCACAAAACGAAGCACAACAAGCTTCAACTTCTGAAGAAACTCAAACTACAGAAGTTAAACCAAACCCACAACAAGACCAACCCGAAGAATTTTTAGAAAACTTTGACTGGCATCGTTACGAAGAAGGTATCGAAGAAGTTGATGACGAAAAGTTAGAAAAATTTGAGCAACTTGTTGAAGAAAACTTTGTTGAAACTTTAGACAACGATGTTGTAGAAGGTAAAGTGATCAATATCACAAATGAAGATGCTATTATAGATATCAATGCAAAAAGTGAAGGCGTAATTTCTCTAAACGAATTTAGATACAATCCTGACCTTAAAGTTGGCGATACAGTAGATGTTCTTATTGATGTTAGAGAAGATGCAGAGGGTCAATTAATTTTATCTCATCGAAAAGCTCGAGTTATTAGAGCTTGGGAGCGCGTAAACAAAGCGCATGATGAAGGTACTATTGTTTCAGGTAATGTTAAGTGTAGAACTAAAGGGGGTATGATTGTCGATGTATTCGGCATTGAAGCTTTTCTACCAGGATCTCAAATTGATGTTAAACCAATTAGAGATTACGATGCTTACGTTGGTAAAGAAATGGAATTTAAAGTGGTTAAGATTAACCATGAGTTCAAAAATATTGTAGTTTCTCATAAAGCGCTTATCGAAGCTGATATTGAGGAGCAGAAGAAAGAAATTATTGGCCAGTTAGAAAAAGGTCAAGTTTTAGAAGGTGTAGTTAAAAACATCACGTCTTACGGTGTGTTTGTTGACCTTGGTGGTGTAGATGGATTAATTCACATTACAGATTTATCTTGGTCTAGAATCAATCACCCTAATGAAGTTTTAGATCTTGACGAAAAACTCAACGTTGTAATTTTAGATTTCGACGAAGATAAAACAAGAATCCAACTAGGCTTAAAACAATTGAGTAAGCATCCATGGGAAGCACTTGATGAAAATTTGAAACCTGGCGATACTGTAAAAGGTAAAGTAACAGTACTAGCAGACTATGGAGCATTTGTTGAAGTTGAAGAGGGCGTTGAAGGTCTAATTCACGTTTCTGAAATGTCATGGAGTACACACTTGCGTTCAGCTCAAGATTTTGTGAATGTTGGTGATGAAGTAGAAGCTAAAATTCTTTCACTAGACAGAGAAGAGCGTAAAATGTCACTTGGTATTAAGCAAATGACACCAGATCCTTGGACTGACATTACATCTAAATATCCTGTTGGGTCAAACCATAAGGGAACCGTAAGAAACTTTACTAACTTTGGTGTATTTGTAGAACTTGAAGAAGGTATTGATGGTTTAATTTATATTTCTGACCTGTCTTGGACAGAAAAAATTAAGCATCCGTCAGAATTCTGTAAAGTTGGTGATGAGCTTGAAGTTGTTGTTTTAGAATTAGACGTTGAAGCGCGTAAATTAAGTTTAGGTCACAAACAGACAAAAACTAATCCTTGGGATAAATATTCTAAAGACTTTGCTGTCGGGACTAAACACACGGCTGAAATAACAGAAATAGTTGATAAAGGAGCTACCATCGAATTTAATGAAGATGTCACCGCTTTTGTTCCTAACCGTCACCTTGAAAAAGAAGATGGGTCTAAGTTGAAAAAAGGTGAAGAAGCAGAATTTATCATCATTGAATTTAATAAAGAATTCAAACGTGTTGTAGCTTCTCATACGTCTATTCACAAAAAAGAAGAAGAGAAAATTGTAAAAGAGGCGGCAGCTAAAGCTAAAGACGAAGATAAAAAAGCGACTTTAGGTGATGCTAATTCTCAATTACAAGCTTTAAAGGATAAGATGAACGAAGACAACAAATAAGTCTTTTTCATTATCTTAATAAATAACAAACCGCCTCAATTTTGAGGCGGTTTGTTTATGTTAATAGTCTATACTACTACTTGGGTGATCACAAAGTTCCAATATAATATTATCATTTTTTAAAAGATAATATTATATAATCCACTAGTACACAAATTTTTTCAAAACAAACGGTGTCAGCATTCTATTCTAAATGCCCAAACTTTCCATTAGTAAAATCTTTGATGGCTTGATGAATTTCGGCTTTGGTGTTCATCACAAATGGACCTTGAGCAGCAATAGGTTCGTTTAAAGGTTGACCACTTAAAACCAAAACTACAGCCTCTTGTTTAGCTTCTATTTTAAAATCTTCCCCATCATTTTTAAATAATACAAAATGATCGGTTAACACCTCTTGGTTTTGAATTTCAACCTCGCCTTCAATAACTAGAACACAAGTATTAAATTCAGCAGGGAAACTAAATTCAGCTGAACCTTTAGACTCTAACTTAGCATTCATCAAATGTATAGGCGAAAAAGTATCAGCCTTTCCTTTGGTATTATTATAATGTCCTGCAATAATTTCTATGTGTCCAGAATTATCTTCTAATTGATATGTTGTAATATCATCTTTAGAAATGGCCTGATATTTTGGTGAAGTCATTTTATCTTTAGCGGGCAGATTCACCCAAAGCTGCACCATTTGAAAATCACCACCTTTTTCACTAAATGATTTTTCGTGATATTCTTTATGTAGCACACCAGAACCGGCTGTCATCCATTGAACACCACCTTGCTCAATTACACCACCACCGCCACTGCTATCATGATGGGCTATTTTTCCTTGATAAGCTATAGTTACAGTTTCAAAACCCCGATGCGGATGTACGCCAACGCCACGTGGGGTTTCAGTAGGCGAAAAGTAATATTTAGAGTTGTAGTCCATCATAATAAACGGATCCATACGCTTCATGTCTAGTGGGTAAGCGCTAGGAATAAAATTATGCACTCGAAATCCATCGCCAACAAAATGAGGATGAGGAGGTGCTATAATGGTCTCTATTGTTTTTTTCATAGGTTTAAAATTTAAATTTCAGTTGTGCTGAAATGGGTTTTGTTATTTTTTTATTTTCTTTTTTTGTGTTCAGGTTAGACAGGCTTATACCTATCAACCTTACAGAATCTTTTAATTTCTCTTGATAGAGTAGAGCTTTAGCTTCTTCATAGATTAATTCTTCAGATGAAATATACAATTTTAAAGTTTTACTTCTGGTTTGAACTTCAAAATTAGAATATTTAATTTTTAGTGTAATGGTTTTACCGGCGACATCTTGATTTTTTAGACGTTTCGCTACTTCATTAGCAATTTGTTTTAAACGCTCAGATAAAAAAACCTCAGAGCTAATATTATTACTAAAGGTACGTTCGGCACCGAGTGATTTTCTTGTACGTTCAGGTTTTACAGGGCTATGATGAATACCACGGGATACCAAATAATAGTGTTTACCACTTTTGCCGAAATGCTCCTTTAGGAATTCAAGTGATTTTTTTTTTAAATCTAGACCCGTAAAAATACCAAGGCGATACATTTTTTCTTGTGTGACTTTTCCAACACCGTAAAAGAAGCGAATATCCAAGTTTTCTATAAATTCTTCTACCTCTTCTGGTGGAATGGTTTTTTGACCATTAGGTTTGTTAATATCACTAGCTACTTTAGCGAGAAATTTATTGATAGAAATTCCTGCTGAGGCATTTAAGCCCAACTGACTCTTTATTTTTTGACGAATTTCTTCAGCAATTTTAGTAGCACTCGGCTGACCTTTTTTGTTTTGGGTGACATCTAAATAAGCTTCATCTAAGGACAAAGGCTCAACTAAATCAGTGTATTCAAAAAAAATTCTACGGATGCGCTGTGATAATTCTTTGTAACGGTCAAATCGTGGTTTTACAAAAATTAAGTCAGGACAAAGTTTTGCAGCTCTAAAACCACTCATAGCACTTTTTACACCATATTTCCGAGCTTCATAACTTGCCGCAGCCACAACGCCGCGATTAGAACTGCCACCAACAGCGATAGGTTTACCTTGCAAATCAGGATTGTCCATTTGCTCTACTGAGGCGTAAAACGCATCCATATCCACATGGATAATTTTGCGGTGGGTGAGTTTTAATTTAGCAGGTTTAATATGTTAAAATTTAATGTGATTGATGAAATATAAACTATTTATTATAAATTTGATTTAAAATACCCCAAAATGTTAATAATACTCGACACTCGACACTCGACACTCGACACTCGACACTCGACAATCGATTACGAGAATAGTATTTTACTTCTCTAAACCTTTTGAATTTACATAGCTTAAAATTTAGGATTTCAAATGATTTTAAAAATTAAGTTTAACTAAAATATTTTAACTATGTATAATTTAATAAAATTTCC
>RRZV01000003.1 GCA_003931895.1 Mesohalobacter salilacus | reverse complement strand
CTGCGCTCATGGAGACATTTTAGCTTAAGATTTAGAGTAATCATTATTACTGGTTTAATAGCGCAGAAGCAATTATATAATATTTATTCTCATAAGCATAAAAACTTTTATAAAATTGACCATTGCAATATTAAAAATCAGGCATAAAACACTTGTTATAAACCGATTATGATTTCTATTAATTATTACTACAATGATACTGAAAGATTATAATTTCTATAATTATGCCTATTATAGTTAATTATAAAACCTCATCTTTTACAGCAAAAGGTTTACAATTCAGAGTAACAGATTAAGTTTGCTGTTATGTAAATCAATTCGATTGAGCCTCTTTAATAAATAGTATTATATAGATTTATAATATTCAATTAGTTTTAAGGTAGAAGCATCGTGTGCGCCAACTTCATTTTCTTTAAAGTCTTTAAGTACTTTTTTGGCTAATTGTTTACCGAGTTCAACACCCCATTGGTCATAGCTATAAATATTCCAAATCACACCTTGAACAAATATTTTATGTTCATACATCGCAATAAGCATACCAAGGCTTTTGGGCGTCAGTTGATCAAATAAAATCGTGTTGGTTGGCCTGTTGCCATCAAAAATTTTAAACGGTGTTAATTCTTTAATTTGTTCCGCATTTAAACCTTGAGATTGAAGTTCTTGTATGACTACATCTTCACTTTTACCATTCATCAAAGCTTCAGTTTGGGCAAAAAAATTAGCCATCAAAATATCATGATGATGTTTAAAGTCATTTAAGGGTGATTTAAACCCAATAAAATCGGCTGGAATCAGTTTTGTCCCCTGATGCATCAATTGAAAAAAGGCATGTTGAGAGTTTGTTCCTGGTTCGCCCCAAACAATGGTACCTGTTTGATAATCTAAAGGTTTTCCGTTTCTATCAACTCCTTTACCATTGCTTTCCATACTGGCTTGTTGCAAGTAAGGAGCAAGTTTTTGAAGATATTGTGTATATGGAACTATGGCTTCACTTTCGGCTTCATAAAAATTATTATACCAAACGCCTAATAAAGCTAGAATAACAGGGATATTTTTATCAAAATCTTCGTTTTGGAAGTGCTCGTCCATTTGTTGAGCACCTTCTAATAATTCTTCAAAAGCTTTAAAGCCAATAGCACAAGCGATTGATAATCCAGCAGCGCTCCATAGCGAAAAGCGTCCGCCTACCCAATCCCACATTGGGAAGATATTATCTGAGGAAATCCCAAATTCATTAGCTTTTTCAACATTGGCTGAAACTGCTACAAAGTGATGTTGAATTTGATCTTGTGTAGTGTGTTTTAAAAACCAACTTCGCACGGTATTGGCATTGGTTAAGGTTTCTTGTGTCGTAAACGATTTTGAAACCACAATACAAAGTGTGGTTTCTGGGTTTAAACCTTTAAGCGTTTCAGCAACGTGATCGCCATCTACATTTGAAATGAAATGTGTATTGAGTTTTTTATGATAATGTTTTAGAGCTTCAACAACCATTTGAGGCCCTAAATCTGAACCACCAATACCAATATTAACCACATCTGTTATAGCTTTGCCTGAATAGCCTTTCCATTCTCCGCTTTCAACTTTTTGAACGAAGTTAGATATTTTGATTTTGGTATTTTCTACTAATTCTTTTACTGATTCACCATCAATTTTCACCTCATCTTTTGACCTTAATGCGGTATGCAAAACTGGTCTATTTTCTGTTTGATTAATCACTTCGCCAGAAAATTGAGCTTTGATAGCCGACTTTAAATCCATTTCGTTAGCAAGATCGATCAAAGCTTCAAAAGCTTTTTTTGATAATCTATTTTTAGAAAAATCAAAATGCAAATCTTCAAATTGAATACAAAAATGATCTGTTCTATGTTTATCGTTTTCAAAATGTTGGAGAATGCTTTGCTTCTTTTCAGACTGAAAAATCTCATTTAGTTTTGTCCAAGCTTTGATTTCAGTAGGATTGATATTTGGTAAAGGCATCTTTTAAGTTTAGGCTTCTTTAAGTTGAGGAATCACATTTTTTTGATAATGGTTAATTAAACCATCAATTGGTCTTCTAATTATATTACCTATATTTAAATGGTAACGCTTAGCGACATCTCTTATGATATCTTCTGAAAAGAAAGCGATAGAACCAATAAAATGAATAGGGACATTTTGTGCGTTTTTATAGCACATCACTCGACGTTCTATAAATTTTTCCATGCCTTCATAAATTAATTTATAGAAATAACCGTTACGTTCTTCTGAAGTAAAGATAAATTCAGCAAATGAAGCCAAGTAAGTATTGGGATTGTCTTTTTTATAAACGTTTCGTTTGATGGTATCTGCGTCTAAATCGTATCGTCTTGCAAATTCTCGACTCATATCATCACCCATGAATTTATAATAATAATCTCTAATCAAGCGTTTTCCAAAATAATTCCCACTAGCTTCATCCATCAAGACATAGCCTAAAGATTCAACTTCCATATGGATGTTTTTTCCGTCAAAAAAACATGAATTTGAGCCTGTACCAAGGATACAAACTATTCCAGGTTCGTTAGTAGCGGCATAGGCAGCAGCTACCATATCTTCATCTACGTTGATTTCAGCGTGAGGCAAATATTCTTGTAAGATATCGTGGAGCGTTTGACGTGGCGTAGGCGTACCACAACCTGCTCCGTAAAAATCAACCCGAGTAATATCTTTTTTAATTTTAGCTAAATCTTCATTATCTTCTAAACGTTCTTTTAAAATGTGAGGTTTAAATACGGCAGGGTTCAATCCTTTAGTTCTGGTCTTTAATACTTGTTGGCCTTCATCATCAAGTAAAAGCCAATCACATTTGGTAGAGCCACCATCAGCAATGATTATCATAATTTTATTTTTTTATATAAAAAAAGGCTTGTGAATAGTCACAAGCCTTTTTGATTAAGTTTATTTAAACTTTTGCAACATGAGCTGCAAGGTCAATCATTTTGCTTGAAAAGCCCCATTCATTATCATACCAGGTAATTAATTTAAAGAAATTATCATTTAAAGCAATTCCTGCATTGGCATCAAAATTAGAAGTTGCAGCTTCTGAAACAAAATCTTGAGAAACAACTTCATCTTCTGTATAAGATATTACACCTTTAAAATCGCCTTCTGAAGCAGCTTTTACTGCAGCTTTTACTTCTTCGTAAGTTGCTGATTTTTCAGTTCTAACGGTTAAATCTACAACAGAAACATCTGCAGTTGGCACTCTAAAAGCCATCCCTGTTAATTTCCCTTTTAATGAAGGAATAACTTTAGTTACAGCAACAGCTGCGCCTGTACTTGTAGGAATAATATTATTAATAGCGCTACGACCTAAGCGGTAATTTTTGCGTGAAGGAGAGTCTACTGTAAATTGAGTAGAAGTTGCAGCATGAACAGTAGTCATTAAACCTTCTACAATGCCGAAATTATCATCAATCACTTTAGCGATTGGCGCTAAACAATTTGTTGTACAAGATGCGTTTGAAACCACTTTATCTTCAGGTTTTGCATCTTTGTGGTTAACACCCATTACAAACATTGGTGTATCTTTGGTTGGTGCGGAAATGACTACTTTTTTGGCACCCGCTTCTAAGTGAGCAGAAGCTGAAGCGTGATCTTTAAAAATACCTGTACAGTCGCAAACCACTTCAACACCAACTTCATCCCATTTTAGGTCTGCCGGATTTTTTTCTGCAGTGACTCTAATGGTTTTTCCATCGACAACGAGGTTACCGTCTTTGACTTCTACAGATTTGTTGTATTTTCCGTGAACTGAATCATATTTTAAAAGGTAAGCTAAATGCTCAACATCAAGTAAATCGTTGATAGCCACAATTTCTACGTCTTGTCTTTCTTGTGTGATTCTGAAAGCAATTCTTCCAATTCTTCCAAAACCGTTAATTCCAATTTTTGTTTTCATTATTTTTATTTTAAATTAAATTATAATTAAGTCGATACTATATCTGCTACTCTAATGAGGTCGAAATCTAAAGTTTTCTTTACATTAATTGCAATTTCAAATGGTACATAGGCGATTTTTTTGTTTTGAATACCAACCATAATATTACTTTCTCCTTCGAGTAGAGCGTCAACTGCGCCGACACCAAGTCGACTGGCGAGGACACGATCGTAACAGCTTGGTGAGCCACCACGTTGAATATGACCTAAAACGGTCACTTTGACTTCATATTCTGGTAAATCTTTTTCGATATCAGTGGCTAATTGTGTTATGTTTTTACCAATTTGATCACCTTCTGCAACAACGACTATACTTGAAGTCTTACCAGATTTTCTACTTTTATGAAGAGAATCTATTAACCTCTCTATACCTAAATCTTCTTCAGGGATTAAAATTTCTTCAGCACCAGCACCAATACCACTATTTAGAGCAATATCCCCGGCATCTCTACCCATCACTTCAACAAGAAACAAACGATCATGAGAACTGGCCGTATCTCTAATTTTATCAATGGCTTCAACAACAGTGTTAAGTGCAGTGTCATAGCCTAAAGTATAATCGGTACCATTAATATCATTATCAATTGTACCAGGAATACCAATGACAGGGATATCAAATTCTTGGCTAAAAACATCAGCTCCTGTAAAAGAACCATCACCACCAATAACGACTAAGGCATCTATATTTCTATCTTTTAAGTTTTTGAAAGCTTTTTTGCGAAACTCTTTAGACATAAAATCTTTAGATCTTGCTGATTTTAGAAAAGTGCCACCTCGGTTAATCAAATTGCTAACACTACGTGCACCCAACTCAATGAAATCATTTTCTATGAGACCTTGGTAACCCCTATAAATTCCGAAACATTTTAAATTATTGAAAGCAGAGGCTCTAACAACCGCCCTAATGGCTGCATTCATGCCAGGAGAATCACCACCACTTGTTAAAACAGCTATGGTTTTTACTTTATTTTTCATATATCAAAAATATCAGTTTTTTTACTTATATGCTAATATTTTAATAATCTAAATCGTTTTCGGTTAATAACTCCTACGACAATTGTTAATTATTTTAAGTTTACTGCACTAAGACCCAATATTGCCAAGGCTCAAATTCATATGATGTTTCAGCAGTTAATTCAACAGTTTCACCATCGATTAAAGACTGAAAATTTCCCTCATAATCTAATGTAAATTCTTGTTTTTCATCAGAAAAATTGGCAATATAAACGACTTTATCATCATTTTTTGCTCTTTTAAAAGCGATGATATTTTTATTATCTGATGTTGATAATCGTTTATAAGGGGCTGCTTTTTTTGCACCATTTAAGGCTTTATTATTGTTTTTTAGTTCTCCCAGTTGCTCTAACAAAGTCCAATTATGCCCTTTAGTTTTTGGAATTTCGTCTTTTTCAAAAAACTTTAAACGATGGTCAAGATCGTATTCTAAACCACTGTAGATTAGAGGCATGCCTGGTATGGTGTAAGAAAAGGCAATCATAGCATCAGCAGCATTTCCCATACGTTCTTCAACCGTGCCATTCCATGAGTTTTCATCGTGGTTTGTGACAAAACTCATCAAGTAATCATCTTTTTGATAAGTCGTGTCAATTTTGCTCATATACTTATCCCAGTCTTTGACGTTCATTTTACCTTGAGCGATTTCATTCATGATATGGTGACCTTCCCAATTATAGCCCATTTCAAATGATTCATAAAACAAATCTTTATCTTCACTTTCGGCAAGCATAAAAATCGGTTTGATTTCTCTTAATTTAGGAACAGCATAATCCCAAAATGGGGTTGGCACATTGCCCGCCACATCGCAGCGGAAACCATCTACATTATATTTATCAACCCAAAAAGACATTTCGTTAAGCATCGCGTCCCAAAGTTCTTTGTTGTCGTAATTTAAATCGGCGACGTCGGTCCATCCCCAAGGTTCGCCCGTATCTGGATTAAGTGGGTCAGTAATTTCGCCATTTTTGTTTTTGGTGTAATATTCAGGATGGTCTTCTATCCAATGGTGGTCAAAACCAGTGTGATTGGCTACCCAATCTAAAATGACATACATATCATTTTCGTGAGCTTTAGCAACCAATTCTTCAAAATCTTCTAAGGTTCCGAAATTTGGGTTGATGGCAGTATAATCTGCAATAGCGTAGTAACTTCCCAGATATTTCTTTTTCTCTTCAGGGTCTTTGATATCTTCAATCGATAAATCGGGTGTAGCTTTTCTTCGTTTCATAGAAATCGGATAAACCGGCATCAACCAAATAACTTTTACCCCAAGCTCTTTTAATTGAGGAATATCTTTGGTAAAAGCATCTAAAGTGCCTTCTTTAGAATATTGACGGATATTGGCTTCATAAATGACAGAGGATTCTAAAATGTCATTGGAAATGGGTTCAAAACTTGAAGTTTCAGTTTGAGGCTTTTCTTTGGGTTTCTGTTCTGTTTCTTTTTTGCAAGACAAGAGAACAAAACAAATGAGTAAGGGATAAATTAGATATTTCATGTTTGTTGAATTTTAAAATTAATATAAAGTTTAGTTTGTTTTGAGTTTAAATTTAAAGATTTTAGTTCTAATATTTTCGTGTTTTTATTATATTCAAAATCTATAGACTTTTCTTTAAATCGAATGCGTTTTGGTTGGTTTGTAAGATTGTAAATTTTAAAATAATCTATGTTTTTAATTTCCGAACTGAAATTTTTCCCAATTTCTTTTGTAAAAACTATTTCAATCGACTTTGATGTTCTTTTAGATTCAAAATAAAGTTTTTCGTATTGACCTTTTTCAAAAGCATTTTTAGTTAAACCGTCATCGTGATAAAGATAAGATTTATTTGCGGCGTCTCCTTTTGGTAAAATATAGGTTAAATCAAACCTTTTCAAATTATAATCATCCGTCGATTGCACCAGTTTAGCTTTGGGAATAAAAGCGCCTTCGCGGTAAAACAGTGGAATGTCATCTTTAAAATTCTCTAAATTCAGCCAAATCTCCTGACCGCCTTTATACATTTTATTTTGAGCTTCTAAAAACCAATTTGAACCCTTTGGTAAATAGACTTTCATTTGGGTTTGATTAGGCTCAAGTACTGGACAGACCAGCATATCTTCACCCCATAAATATTGATTAGCAATGAAATAGGTTTTAAAATTGTCTGGTTCTTCAAAAAATAAAGGACGCATCAAAGGCATTCCAGTTTGCGAATTTTCAAAAGCTAAAGTGTAGTTGTAGGGCAATAATTGATAACGTCGTTCTATGGCTTTTTTAGCAAGATTTTTAGCAAAATCACTTCTAAACACTGGCTCTGAAGCTAAATTGTCTTGGGCGTGTGGTCTATAAATCGGTTGATAAACGCCGTATTGTAACCATCTCACATACAGGTCATCGTCGAGCAAATCGCCTACAAAACCACCGAGATCAGAGTGCATATAAGCCAAACCTTGTAGTCCCATTTGCAAAGCAATTTCAGGTTGAGATTGCAATCCGCCCCACGATCGACTGACATCGCCAGACCAAGGCACTATGCCAAAACGTTGAGAACCAGAATATCCAGCTCGCATTAAAATAAAAGGGCGTTCATCAGGAAAATCTTGTTTATATCCGTCATAAATCAATTTCGCCCATTGATGTCCGTAAATATTGTGCACTTCGTTGGCTTTTCCGTTCACGTGTTTGACCCAATTGAGATGCACTTCAGGTTCGCCCAAATCGCCCCACCAACCGTGAATGCCGTAATCTTGTTTTAAGTTTTTATAAATGTCCCAAAACCAATTTTGAGCTTTCGGTTTAAAAACATCTACCAAACCAGTATTGCCAAAATAGAAATCATACCGCGCAGGCTTATTGAGCGTGTCCAAAGCTAAGACCTGCTCTTCAACAGCTTCGTCCCATTTTTTTGAAGTGGTCAAAATAAAGGGTTCAGTAATCAAAACCGTTTTGACGCCTTTTTTAGCCAATTGCTTGACCATTTTTTTTGGTTTAGGGAATGAATCGGTATCAAAAGCTAAATTGCCCATAGTACCTTTAATAGTTTTGCCAAACCAATATAAATCGAGAATAACAGCATCGACGGGGATGTTTTCGGTTTTAAATTTGTTGATGGTTTTTAAAACTTCTTCTTGAGAATGGTAACCAAAACGGCTTGAAAAATTCCCTAAAGCCCACCGAGGCAACAAAGGTTGACGGCCTGTTAATGCTGTATAATATTTTATGATTTCAGGCCATTGCTCTGCTGCGACAATTTGATAGCGAATGGCTCCACCTTCACTTTCGTAGGCTAATGTATTGTTGTTTTGACTGTCAAAATCTAAAGCACCAACTTGTGGATTATCAAAATGTATTAAATATTTTTCTGATGACAGCACTACAGGAATACTGAAATTCAAACGTTCAGAATGGGTTTGATAACCGTAGTCGGCTTGGTTGTAAAGTTGAAGTTGATGTCCTCGCCTATTCATTCCTAAAGCTCTTGCACCGCCACCCATTAAGACTTCAGTTTCGTTGAGATTAAAATCAATTTTAAAACCTTTGTCTTGCTTTTGATAGCCGTTTTGTTCAGAAATTAAAAAATCTTCTTTATAAAAATATTGAATTTGAAAAGGTTGAAATTGTATGATGACATCAATACCTTCTGTGTCAATTTTTAAAGCATTGGCTTGCTCAGTAACTTCAAAATTTTTGAAATCAGGTTTGGAAATTATAGCGTGCGAAGGTTGAAATGCGTGATCTGTTTTTGGAAAAAATTCGGTTTGTAAAGTGTTTGGATTGTAAAATGAAAATTGATAATTGCCATCGTTTGTTTTGACTTCAATTTTATTTTGAGAGGCCTGATAAGAAATATATTGTCGATTTGGATTTTGAGCAAATCCAATGACATAAAATAATATGATGGTAATGGTTAAAAAATTATTTTTCATTTGTTATTTTTAATGGGCTTCGACTCCGCTCAGCTTGATATTTTTTTATTATCCATATTTAATGTCTTACCGCAAGGAGCGCAAGGTTTTTCGCAAGTGTCGCTAAGTTTTTTATTTTAAATCAGTATTTTAATAATGTTTTTTTAGGCTCAATATTCTAAAACCCCAATAAATTGAATATCAGTCGTTTTAGTCCAAATCACATCGCGTCTAACAACTCTAAATTTCTTTTATCCATAGATTCTTGAGAAATAAGGTTACCGTTTTTGATGTCTTGCTCACTCATTTCTAAAATTTTGTGTTTTTCGTCTGTTAATTCAATAATTTCTGATGCTGAAGAACTTGAAGTAATTAGTTTATCCAGATTTATCATAAAATATTTATTCTCAGTATTTTATCAATCAGTTCATTACAAATATTATCTACTCCTGCTATTTTTTTAAATTTGAATTAGATATAAGAAAACCCTTGTTTTTAGGATTATAAGCATATTGATTATTATGAGATATTAAAATTTATTTGAAAACAAATTCACACCAGGTTTAACCGTTAAATTGCCTGACAACTCAACACTATTTTTTGTTAATATTTCAGTCCATTTTTGCGCTTCTAAATTGAGCTCTTGAAAACGATCTAAGTCGATTTCAATAGGTTTTTCATTTTTGCTAATCAACAATAAAACCGCTTCGTCATCTTGTTGTCTGTACAAAGTATAGATGTTTTCAAATGGCGCAAAGTGTTTGGTTTTACCTTGATGAATGGCTTTTGACGTTTTTCTAAAATTCAACAAAGTTTTGAGAAATAATTTAAAATTTTGCTGCTCATCAGTCAAATTTTTATTTTGAAAAACGTTAACCTCATCGCCTTCCCAACCGCCAGGAAAATCTGTTCGAATTAAACCGTGATCGCCAGGCTTTGCCGAATTTTCCATCAAAATTTCTGTGCCGTAATAGATTTGAGGTGTTCGTGGCAGTGTTAAAATTAAAGCTAAAGCCATTTTGGTTTTCGTGATATCTTCATTCAGTTGTGTGAAAATCCTATCCATATCGTGGTTGTCAGGAAAAATCATCATATCCATCGGTCTTGGATAGTAAAAATCATTGGCCAAACCTTCATAAATTTGAACCAAGCCTGTGCCCCAAGTCTCCTCATGATTTAAAGCCTGAACAATGCTTTGTTGCATCGGAAAATCCATTGAAGATTTTAAATGAGATTGATATCCGTCAGCTGTTTTTTGACCAGACTGCCAATAACCCGCAATCAATGGATTGGTGCTCCATTCTTCGCCAACGATATTGAAATTGGGATATTCGGTCATGATAGCTTTAGCCCACTGACTCATAAAATGTTTATCAGGATAAGGATAAGTATCTTGACGAATACCGCCAAGCTGAAGGGTTTCTATCCACCAAATGCTGTTTTGAATAAGGTATTGCGCCAAAAATGGATTTTCTTGATTTAAATCTGGCATAGACGGCACAAACCAACCTTCAGTCATTTTTTGACTGTCATAATCAGTGGCATATAAATCTTGATTGATGGTTCGTCTGTGGTTTGAAGTCGGTAATTGTTTACCTTTTTCGTAAGCCCTTTGTGCATTGACCCAGTCGCTAAAAGGCAAATCTTTCATCCACCAATGATGACTTCCGCAGTGGTTAGCAACCATGTCCATAATGAGTTTGATGCCGCGATCTTTGGCTTGTTGACTAAGTGTTTTGTAATCTTCTAAAGTTCCAAAACGCGGATCGACTTGATAATAATCGGTAATGGCATAACCGTGATAAGAAGCCCTTGGCATATTATTGACCAATAAAGGTGATGACCAAATCGCTGTAAAACCCATCTCATCAATATAATCTAAATGCTTAATTATGCCTTGAATATCACCACCATGACGGGCGTAATCATCGTTGCGGTCAAGCTTTGTTTCTTTTAAGTTGTCAACAATATCGTTTTCGGGATTGGCATTTGCAAAACGGTCGGGTGTGATGAGATAAATCACATCTGAGCTATCAAAACCCTTGTATTCTTTGGCTGAAAGTTCTCTTGATTTCAGGTCATAATTGTATGAAAATTTATCTTTTCCTATTTTAAATTTTAGCTTAAGTTGACCTGGCTTAGTATTTTTTTCGATTTTCAGATCCACAAACAAATAGTTAGGACTATCGGCTTTGTGGATATTTTGAATACTGACACCTGGATATTTTAGATCAACTTCGGCTTTGCCAATATTATCACCTTGCACCAACAATTGAAGATTTTGATGTTCAAACCCAACCCACCAATGTGGTGGTTCTATTCTTTCAATTTGAGCTGACATAGAATAATTCGCTAAAAAAAAGACCAAAAAAACACAAAACAATTTTTTCATCAGGCTTTTATATTTTGACCGTGTTTTAGAACAACAGGTTCTTCATTGACTACTATTTCTAAGTCTTCTTGTCCTTCAAGCGTAAAATGCGTAGCATCTTTAGTCACCTTTACAGCAATAATATTGTCTCTAAAGTTGACTTTAAAGGTGTATGACTCCCATTCGTTAGGAATTTTTGGGGCAAAATTGATCATGTCGTTTTTAACACGCATACCGCCAAAACCTTCAACAATACTCATCCAAGTGCCGGCCATACTGGTGATATGACAGCCTTCTTTAACTTCCTTATTATAATCATCTAAATCTAAACGTGAAGTTCTGAGGTAAAATTGATAAGCCTGTTGCATTCGGTTTAGCAAAGCTGCCTGAATACTATGCACACATGGCGAAAGTGAAGACTCGTGAACCGTAAAAGGTTCATAAAAATCGAAGTGGCGTTCGAGCTCTTCATTCGTAAAATGGTCTTCAAAGAAATAAAAGCCTTGTAGCGTGTCGGCTTGTTTGATATACGGCGAACGCAAAATTCTATCCCACGACCAATGTTGATTGATTGGTCTTTGGGTTTGGTCTAAGTCTTTTACAGTGATAAGCTCCTTGTCTAAAAATCCATCTTGTTGCAAATAAACGTCATGCTCTTCAGAATACGGCAAATACATTTCCTCTGCTACGGTTTTAAACGCTTGAATTTCGTCTTCGTTAAAGTTTGTTTTGTCTACAATTTTATTGTAATCTTCATTGTATTCTTTTTTAAGAATATTGAGATTTTCAACCGCATAATTTAAACACCATTTGGCGATATAATTGGTGTAAAAGTTATTGCTAACGTTGTTTTCATACTCATTAGGACCTGTTACGCCGAGAATCACATATTTATTTTTTTGTTTAGAAAATGTGGCGCGTTGCTTCCAAAATCTGGCAATAGCCAATAAAACTTCCATTCCCATTTCAGGCACATAGGAATAATCGCCTGTATATCTAACATAATTAAAAATGGCAAAGGCAATCGCACCATTTCTGTGAATTTCTTCAAAGGTGATTTCCCACTCGTTATGGCATTCTTCACCATTCATAGTGACCATAGGATACAAGGCTGCTCCATTCGTAA
The DNA here is from genome assembly GCA_003931895.1 of Mesohalobacter salilacus. GTDB lineage: Bacteria > Bacteroidota > Bacteroidia > Flavobacteriales > Flavobacteriaceae > Psychroflexus. Next base: position 49,376 of record RRZV01000003.1, on the reverse strand, counting down.
AGCCAAGTTTTTTGGCATTTTCAATGGCTTTTTGAAGATGTTTATAGCGATAAGTCAACAAATTACGAGCCACTTTTTGGTCTTTGGTAGCCATGTAAAAAGGTATACAATAGGCTTCGGTATCCCAATAAGTGCTACCACCGTATTTTTCTCCTGTAAAGCCTTTAGGACCAATATTCAGTCTTGCATCTCTACCGAGGTAAGTTTGGTTAAGTTGAAAAATATTAAAACGAATCCCTTGTTGGGCTTTGGTATCACCTTCAATAATGATGTCACTCATGTGCCAAATATCTGACCAAGCTTGTTGTTGTTCTTTGAGTAAAGTATCAAATCCCTTTTCTGTGGCAACATCCAAAACATCAGATGCAGCATTAGAGAGTTGGTCTTTATCGTGATTCAAAGACGTGACGTAACCTGCAAATTTATGTATGGTATAAGTCTGCCCTTTTTGCACATCTTCTTCGTAAGCTATAAAAGCTTTGTGGGCTTTTTGATGAGGTTCGGAGTTGTTTTTCAGAGATTTACCATCAAGAAAAACCAAAGATTGCATAAAAGTGCAAACGTGAAATTCTGTTTTCAAGGTATGTGAGCTTACAAAAGCTTTTTGGTCTTTAATTTGAACATCTGTAATTTCCCAAAACTTATCGTCCCAATTAGAATCTTGGTTTTTGATTCCCGCATCTACATAAGGCGAATAGGTGATATGTGCAGAAGAATTTATAGGGGTGATTTGATATTGAATTGCCCCTATTTCATCGTGACTTAAACTTAAAAAACGTAAAGCTTCTACTTTAACTTTGATACCATTTTGCATTTCAGCTTCAAAAGTTCGTTTGTGCCAACCTTCTTTCATATTGAGTTCGCGCTTAAAATTGTCAACACTTTTGCAAGTGTTCAAATCAAACACATCTCCATTGATATGAATATGAATGCCAATCCAATTCGGGGCGTTGAGCACCTTAGCAAAATACTCAGGATACCCATTTTTCCACCAGCCTACTCGGGTTTTATCGGGGTAGTAAATCCCAGCGATATAACTGCCTTGAAAAGTTTGGCCAGAGTAATCTTCTTCAAAATTGGCACGTTGACCCATAGCACCGTTGCCGAGACTGAATAAACTTTCAGAAGATTCAACGCGCTCAGGCTCAAAACCTTCTTCGATGATTGACCATTTGTTGGGTGTGATATAATCTTGATTCATATTGTAACGTCTTTAATTGGTTTTTATAGTTTGCTTAAAGATATAAATTTTATCTTAGGCTTGTGTTTTGATGGTTTTAAAAAATTGATAATCAAATTCATTAAAATTATTGAAGCAAAAGGCGGCTTCGTGTAAAGTGTCTTTATTGCCAATACCTATGCTGGTCATCCCACCTGCATTAGCAGCCTTTATGCCTGCAATAGAATCTTCAAATACAAAGCAATTTTGTGGTTCAGTATTCAAAAGTCTTGCGGCTTTGAGGAACACTTCTGGGTCGGGTTTAGCTTTGGTCACTTTATTACCATCTATAATAGCTTCAAAAGTGTTTGAAAGACCAACACATTTTAAAATGGTTTTAGCATTTTTACTCGCTGAGCCTAAGGCAATAGGATGATTTTTAGATTTTAATTCCTCTAAAAAATCTTCAACCCCAGGTAAAATATCAGCTTTAGTCATTTGATGGACGTGATTGAGATAATCTTGATTTTTTTCATCCATCAATCTTTGAAACTCTTCATCTGAAAGGCTTTTTTTTCCCCAAGATAGGATTTTTTCTAAAGATTTTATACGACTAACACCTTTGAGTTGTTCATTTTCTTTTTCAGAAAAATCGATACCGATTTTGTTAGCGAGCTTTTGCCAAGCCAGAAAGTGAAATTTAGCGGTATCGACAATGACGCCGTCGAGATCGAATATAAAAGCAGTTTGGTTTTTCATAATTTATTAAGTTGATTGAACATCATCGACATCTTTCACCCGAATGACCAAAAACGCAGCAATGATCATACTGATTCCTGACAAAACCAAAGCAAAGATAGCTTGATTACTGTAAAAGTATTTGACCATTGGTCCGCCAATGATGCCATTTAAAATTTGAGGTAAAACAATAAAAAAGTTAAATATACCCATATAAACCCCCATTTTCTTAGGGTTAATGGCTCCAGCCAAAATCGCATAAGGCATAGATAAAATACTCGCCCAAGCAACACCAATACCAACCATAGGTAAAATCAACCAATAGCGATCTGGCATAATATAAATGGATAGAAAACTAATTCCGCCTATAAACAAGGCATACATATGGGTTTTCTTTCTACCGAGATATTTTGAAATTTTACCAAGCGATAAAGCCACAGGAATTGAAACCAGATTGTAAATTCCAAATAATATTCCTACCCAGTCGCCAGCATTATTAAAAGCTTCACTTGAAGAATCCGTATGTGGTAAGTCGTAAAAATGTTGAGCTATAGCTGGTGTAGAAAACACCCACATTCCAAATAAAGCAAACCAGGAGAAGAATTGCACCCAACTGAGTTGCTTCATTGTTTTTGGCATTTTTACAAAATCCACAAAAATATCAGTGAGTTTTGCTTTCTCTTTAGGTTTGACTTCAACAACTTCATCAAGTTTTTCTGCTTTGGCTTTTTCAATTTTATCCAGTTCTTCTGGTGAATATTCTTTGGTTGTAACAACAGTAATTAAAATGGTAATAATCAAAACCGCTGCACCTATAACAAATGATAATATTAAATTTAAAGGCACTGCGCCTTCTTCTGCTCTATTGGCGATACCAAAATATTCGGTTAAAACATAAGGCAACCAAGAGCCCACTACAGCACCAATACCAATTAAAACTGTTTGAGTAGTAAAACCTACGGTGCGTTGGTCTTCATTTAAAATATCAGCTACAAAAGCCCGAAAGGGTTCCATAGAGATATTAAAGGATGCGTCCATAATCATCAACATTCCTGTGCCAACCCATAAAGCTGGTAAAAAGGCAATGAATAAATCGGCTTGTGGTAATAAAACTAAACCAATTGAAGCCAAAGCCGCTCCAACCAAGAAGTAAGGCTTACGCCGACCGAAGCGATTCCAAGTGTTATCGCTATAGTGCCCAACCAAAGGTTGAACTATTAAACCCATGATAGGTGCTATGAGCCAAAACCAAGACAGTTCGTGCACATCAGCTCCAAAAGTTTGTAAAATACGGCTAGCATTGGCATTTTGCAGAGCAAAACCCATTTGGATGCCAAGAAAACCAAAACTCAGATTGGTAATTTCTAAGGCAGATAATCTGCGTTTTTGCATATCGTTTGAGTTAAATTAAACAACGATAAGCTTTGTAAACAAAACTTAACGGGAAGTAAAAAGCAGTTTTGTTTGCCACAAATATATAAATTATTTTAATTCACGTGTCGTTTCTCTTTCAATAATATTGGTATTAACAACTACTGTTTCAAAATGTTCTATTTCTTCTCTGTCTTTTTCCAAACGATTTATCAATAATTGAGCTGCTGTTCTTCCCATTTCAAAACCATTTTGACTTACAGTTGTTAATGGAGGAAAAGCGTGTTTAGACAAAACACCATCTGTGAAACCTATGACTTGCATATCATGAGGTATATCAAGGTCAAGCTTCCTCGCTACCTTCATTGCAGTAACAGCATAAAGTTCATTAACCGCAAAAATGGCATCGAGATCTTTATTTTTTGATAAATAGTCAAAAATTTGTTCCTCTAAAGCTTCGAGATTGTCATCAGAACTAAATTCGTCATGAATTTTTAAAATGTATGATAAATTGACTTTTTTTTGATTGGCTTCTAAGGCTTTTAGATAACCTTCTGTTCTTAACTTTCCAACACTCACATAATCTTTTGTGCTGATGATTCCAATGTTTTGACAACCGTTATCAATAAGTTTTTGAACGGCACGTTGCGATGTAATTATGTCATCAACAATAACCTTATCGCAATCTATGTCATCTATCACACGGTCAAACATGACAATAGGAATACCTTGGTCTATGGTTTCGTGTAAATGATGGTAATCGCCTTTTGACAAAGTCTCTTTAGCAACAGATAATATAAAACCATCAATACTGCCATTGGCAAGCGTATCAAGGTTAATGACTTCTTTTTTAAAAGATTCGTTAGACAATCCTACGATAACGTTATAACCATTTTCATTAGCGTAAGATTCTATGCCTGAAATAACGGTTGTAAAGAAATGATGAACAATTTCGGGAATAATGACACCAAGTGTTTGGGTTTTACGATTTTTGAGGCTTAGAGCGATATTATTAGGTCTATAATTGTAAAGTTTAGCAAAAGCTTTAACCTTTTCTTTGGTTTCTGTACCAATTTCTTTACTGTCCCGCAAGGCTTTAGAAACCGTAGAAACAGAAACATCAAGTTCTTTGGCAATAAGTTTTAAGGTAGGTTTTTGTTTCATTTTGATTGGATATTGGGAACTAATTCGAAATATGTTTTAAAGATAAAATAAATAAAATGAGTATTGGTTTATCTTAAGTAAATTAGTTTTTAATTTGTTGGCATTTTGAGACAAACAAAATTATTTAGAACTTTAAATATATTACAACTATATTTAATGCATTAATTTTAATTACATAAAATTAAATCCCAAAATGGCTCAAAACATAAATTTCAGCATTTATTAAACTGATTAATAACACAATGCGATTGCTTTACATATATACAATAATTTACCTTTAGAATATTGTTGATAAATTATATTAAATTTCCTACTAGTACAAACCAGTTTGTTTTTAAATTAAAATATTCTATATTTGTTTTATGAATTTAGTAAAAATTAATAAAAATATTAGTGTTCCTAAATATAAACAAATAGTAAATTCTTTAGAGCACGCTATTTTAAAAGGACACTTAAAAAAAGGGAATCAATTACCATCATTAAATGTCATTAAAAAAAAACATAATGTATCTAGAGATACTGTTTTAATGGCTTTTAATGAGTTAAAAACGCGAGGAATAATACATTCTGTAGTTGGTAAAGGGTATTATATATCTAGTGAAGATGTTGCTATTTCTCAAAAAATTCTTTTGCTTTTTGATGAACTTAATGCATTTAAAGAAGATTTATATAATGCGTTTTTAGATAATTTAGATGACAATATAAAAGTTGACATTTATTTTCATCATTTCAATCCTAAAGTTTTTCATCAAATTATTAGTGAAAATGTTGGTAATTATACGTTTTACGTTATTATGCCCGCCAACCTCAAGGATATCAATGATGATATTTCCCTAATTCAGAAGGATAAAGTATTTATTTTAGATCAACTGCACAAGCAACTCAATACTTATCCAGCCGTTTATCAAAATTTTGAAAAAGATGTGTTTAATGGGTTGTCAAAAATTAAGGATAAATTGCTGAATTACAACAATTTTAAACTTATTTTTAGTTCAAAAAAACAACCTAAAGGAATACTTAACGGTTTTATAAATTTCAATAAATCACAAAACATATCCTATCAAATTAGTGAAGAATTAAGCAAAGAGGATCCTGAAAAAGGTACAGCTTACTTGGTTTTAGAAGACACACACCTCATTCAGTTTATAAAAGGAATGAAGGAGAAGAACTTTAAGTTGATTAATGATGTGGGGTTGATTTCTTACAACGAATCCTTATTAAAAGAAGTCATCATTGACGGCATCACTACAATTTCAACAGATTTCAAAAGTATGGGAGAACAATTAGCTAATATGGTTATGAATCAATCCCAAGAACAAATAGAAAATGAAAGTAGAATAAATATCAGAAAATCAGTTTAACGTTTACATATTAATTTGTTGTGTCAAAGTGCAGCTAACAAACAAAGATCCACAACAAGGAATTTTATTTTTATGTTTTACAAAAATTGCTTGATAATTTAATCTATGACTAGCATTACGGATGATTTTAATTTTAACAAGAACATTCATTTTTTAACTCTTAGAAATGAAAAAGCTGAAAATTGAACAATAACTTATAAATTTTAAAAACCGATTATATTGTATACTAATAATTTTAAGAGCGAAATCGTTATCGAATCACCAGGTAGGATTAATCTTATCGGTGAACATATAGACTACAACGGAGGTCACGTTTTACCTGCTGCTATTAATAAGAAAATCACTTTAAAATTCAAAAAAAACAATACCCAAAACTGCCAAATTTACTCTGCTAATTTTAAGAGTAGTTTTCAAATTGATTTAAAACATATCAAAAGGAGTCAAGTTGAATGGCAAAATTTTGTTTTGGGTGTGCTTTATCATATCGATGTTTTAAAACCCAACAGCCTTCAGGGTTTTGATTGCATCATAGAAAGTAATTTACCCTTAGGCTCTGGAATTAGTTCTTCGGCGGCTTTAGAATGTGGCATAGCCAAAGGCGTAAGTGCATTATTTGATCTGAAGTTAACCGATATGGAAATCATTACCTTATCTCGCGATGCCGAACATACCTTTGTCGGAACAAAATGTGGTATCATGGATCAATTTGCCGTGGTTAAAGGACAAACAGATCATTTAATTTTACTGAATTGCGATACTTTAGATTTTAAATTAATACAAGCCAAATTTGACCCCTATATCATCGTTTTACTCAATACCAATGTTTCCCATAATTTGGCAAGTAGTGAATACAACATCCGAAGAGATGAATGCGATACCGCCTTGGAAGCCATTCAAAAAAAGTATCCCGAATACAAAGATTTGGCTAATATTCCTGTAAAAATAGTCAATACTTTCAAATCTATTTTACCAGAAAAAATTTACAATCGCGCCCTTTATGTTGCTCAGGAAAATAAGAGAACTTTAAAAGCTGTGAAGCATTTACAACATCAAGATTTAGAAGCCTTTGGAAAATGTATGTATAAATCTCATGAAGGGTTACAACACTTGTATGAAGTCAGTTGTAAAGAATTAGACTTTTTAGTAAAATCTACCAAAGATTTAGATTATGTTCTCGGTTCTAGAATGATGGGTGGTGGTTTTGGCGGTTGCACGATTAATCTTGTGCATAAAAATGAAGTAGATGATTTTGTTCAAAATCTATCTGCTGCTTATGAAGAACAATTTGATATTCAACTTACCTCAATACAAACCACCATCGGCGATGGCACAAAAACCATATAATATGCAAACCGACTTCAACACTAATCCACACAAACGTTACAATATTTTAACAGGAGAATGGGTTTTGGTTTCTCCACATCGCACCAAAAGACCATGGCAAGGCAAAACAGACAAATCCATGTCTATGCAAAAAGAAACATACGATGCCAATTGCTATTTATGTCCTGGTAATACTAGAGCAAGCGGTGATAAAAATCCAAATTACAAAGGCACTTACAGCTTTAAAAATGATTTTTCTGCACTTTTGGAAGATACAGGAAAAGCTGAATTTAATGAAGGTTTATTAAAAGCAAAAGCAGAATCTGGTATTTGTCGTGTGGTTTGCTTTTCACCAGACCATGCATTGACCTTGCCTTTGATGTCTATCAATGAAATTCACGAGGTCATCAAACTTTGGCAAAAAGAATATAAAAGCCTCGGTGAAAAACCAGATATTGGTCATGTGCAGATTTTTGAAAACAAGGGCGATATCATGGGATGTAGTAATCCTCATCCACATGGACAGATTTGGGCACAACGTTCTATTCCAGAAGTGGTTTTAAAAAAGCAAAAAGAACAAAAAACCTATTGGGATAAAAACAAAAAAAGTTTGCTTTCAGAATATATTCAACAAGAACTTGAATTGGATGAAAGAATTATTTTAAAAAATAAACACTTTGTGGCTTTGGTCCCGTATTGGGCAGTTTGGCCATTTGAAACCATGATAGTGCCCATTAAACATAATGAACACATCAATCAGTTAAATGAAGAAGAACAGTTAGCTTTTGCTAAAATTATTAAAGGATTAACAACAAAATACGATAACCTTTTTGAGACCTCATTCCCCTACTCTTCTGGTATTCATCAGAGCCCAACAGACACAGAACATCCTGAATGGCATTTTCACATGTCGTTTTATCCGCCATTATTGCGATCGGCTACAGTTAAGAAATTCATGGTTGGCTATGAGATGTTTGCCAATCCGCAACGTGACATTACAGCCGAACAAGCCGCAGATAGACTGAAAAGTTTAAGCCTTAAACATTTCACTCAACAATAAACATCAAACCACAAAACTATGTCAACCAACTTTGAACTTTTAGATTATATAATTTTTATAGGCTATGCGATTATGATTCTTGGCATTGGGCTTTGGGTCTCTCGAGACAAAAAAGGTCATCAAAAAAATGCAGAAGATTATTTTTTGGCAAGTAAATCTTTGCCATGGTGGGCTATTGGGGCGTCTTTGATTGCTGCTAATATTTCAGCAGAACAATTTATTGGCATGTCGGGTTCTGGTTTTGCCTCGGGTTTAGCCATTGCCTCTTATGAATGGATGGCTGCCTTAACTTTGATTATTGTCGGTAAATATTTCCTTCCTATTTTCATCAAAAAAGGATTATATACCATTCCTGAATTTGTAGAGAAACGCTATTCTACAAATTTAAAAACCATTTTAGCCGTATTTTGGATTGCCTTATATGTATTTGTAAACTTAACAACGGTCTTGTATCTTGGAGCTTTAGCATTAGAAACTATTATTGGTGTTCCTATGCTTTATGGTATCATAGGCCTTGCACTTTTTTCAGCCGCGTATTCTTTATACGGAGGCCTTTCCGCAGTGGCATGGACAGATGTTATTCAAGTGGTATTTTTAGTTTTAGGTGGTGTCGTGACGACCTATTTGGCTTTGAACACAGTTTCTGGCGGAGAAGGTGTTTTAGAAGGTCTTCAAGTGATATACGACAGAGTTCCAGAACGCTTTGAAATGATTTTAGATAAATCTAATCCTGAGTATAGTAATTTACCAGGTATAGGAGTCTTGGTTGGTGGTTTATGGGTGGCTAATCTTTACTATTGGGGTTTTAATCAATATATTATTCAAAGAACGCTCGCAGCTAAATCACTAAAAGAGTCTCAAAAAGGGATTCTTTTTGCCGCTTTTTTAAAAATGATTATTCCTTTAATTGTTGTTATTCCTGGTATTGCAGCTTATGTCATCGTTAATGATCCTGAATTATTAGCAAGCTTAGGCGAAATAGGGCAGAAAAATTTACCAACTGTTAGCGAAGCCGATAAAGCTTATCCTTGGTTACTTCAACTTTTACCAGTAGGTCTAAAAGGTTTAGCTTTTGCGGCGCTTTCTGCAGCTATTGTGTCTTCATTAGCTTCCATGTTAAACTCAACTTCAACAATTTTTACTATGGATATTTATAAGCCTTATATCAATAAAAACGCTACTGATAAAGCCACTGTAAATGTTGGCCGTTTATCTGGAGGAATTGCTTTGGTTATTGCTTGTTTGGTCGCTCCATTTTTAAGCGGTATAGATCAGGCTTTTCAATTTATTCAAGAATATTCGGGTGTTGTTAGTCCAGGAATTTTAGCGGTTTTTCTCTTAGGTTTATTCTGGAAAAAAACAACAAATAAAGGTGCCATTGTAGGTGTTTTGAGCTCTATACCCATTGCTATGTATTTTAAAGTTGCTCCTAAAGGCTGGTCTTCAAACGCTCTTTTTGTAGATGTGCCATTTTTAGACCAGATGGGTTATACTTTATTACTAACTCTGCTTATTATTGGTATTGTAAGTTATATTCAACACAAAGGTCAAGATGATGAAAAAGGCATTCCGATTAACAATCAAATGTTTAAAACGTCTCCGCTATTCAATATTGGGGCATTTGCCATCATGATTTTGTTGACCGTGTTGTATGCGATGTTTTGGAGTTAATTTCCTCTAAATAATTTTATTTTTAATATTCTATGAATTTTCAATTGTATCTTAATAATTATAAATACTGGTAGGTACTTGTAGGGTTTAAATATTATAATTATATTTGTTTACTAAATGTTTAATTTATAGACAAAATGTATACTTTTTTCAAAAATATCTCAATGTATTTAATGGGTTCTTTTGTATTGGTTTCTTGTTCATCAAATAGCTCTTCAGAGAATGAAAATACTAATGATTCTAATCCTACTCCAGTAGAAGAAACAAATTTTTATAAAGGCGCCGATTTATCTTATGTCAACGAAATGGAAGACTGTGGTGCCATCTACAAAGATGCTAATGGTGTTCAAAAAGATCCTTATGAAATTTTTAATGAAGCTGGTACTAATCTTGCAAGATTTAGACTTTGGCATAACCCTGATTGGACTAACTATTCAAATTTAAATGATGTAAAACTTGCTATACAACGTGCTAAAGACGAGGGTTTTGAAATTCTTTTAGACTTTCATTATTCAGATACTTGGACGGATCCTGAACAACAACAAATTCCTCATGCTTGGATAGAACATATTAATGATACAGAAACACTTGGTCAACTATTATACGACTATACTTTTAACACCTTAGTTGAGCTTTCTAATGAAAATCTTACCCCAGATATCGTTCAGGTTGGTAATGAAATTAATCCTATGATTTTACAAGACGGGGAACTTGAATGGCCAATAGACTGGGAACGAAACTCTACATTAATTAATAAAGGTATTCAAGCCGTAAGAGATTTTTCAAATCAGCAGAATACAAACGTAGAAGTTATGCTTCACATTGCTCAACCTGAAAATGGTTTATGGTGGTTTGAGCAAGCAACTAATAATGGTGTTACAGATTTTGATTGGATAGGTTTATCCTATTATCCACTTTGGTCTGATTTTAATCTTAATGAAGTTGGAAATGCTTTTTCTTCGCTCATAAATACATACAACAAAAGACTAATGGTTGTAGAAACTGCTTACCCTTTTACCTTAGAAAATAATGATACAGCTAATAACATCTTAGGATCTGACGCCTTAGTCAACAATATTCCCGCTACTCAGCAAGGTCAATTAGATTACATGACAGAGTTAAGTCAAATTATATATAATTCTGGCGGCGAAGGGGTTATTTATTGGGAACCTGCATGGGTTTCAACTAATTGCTCAACGCTCTGGGCTCAAGGTTCACATTGGGATAACGCTGCTCTTTTTGACCATAATGGTAACGCTAATATCGGAATGCAATTTTATAGCTTAAAGTTTACTGAATAGATTATGAAATTTAATATTCAAATATTAGCCGTACTATTTTTATTTATAGGTTGCCAAGACAAAAGTCATTTACCAAAAAAATCTATCCGACAAACCATCACTTTAAAAAAAGGTTGGACTTTTCAAAAAGGTAAATTCCCAGAAGCTATTCAAGCAAATTTTGATGATTCTGAATGGCAATCTGTCAATGTTCCTCACGACTGGGCAATTTATGGTCCTTTTGACAAAGAAATAGACAAGCAAGTCATTGCTATTAGCCAAAATAAGGAAACTCAAGCTACTGAAAAAACTGGTAGAACAGGAGCGTTACCATACATCGGTGAAGGATGGTATAGAAATACATTTTCACTCCCAAATCTGACTAAAGAAAAAAAAGTAATCCTTCAATTTGAAGGTGCTATGAGTGAACCGGAAGTGTTTTTGAATGGAGAAAAAATTGGTGAATGGAAATACGGTTATGCTTATTTCTATTTTGATATTTCTGATAAGGTCAAAGCAAAAAACAACACCTTAGTTGTTAAGCTTAATAACAGACCAAAGTCTTCGCGATGGTATCCAGGAGCAGGTTTATACCGAAAAGTAAGTTTAATTGTAAAAAACAAAAATCACTTTAAACATTGGGGTACATTTATAACAACTCCTAAGGTATCTAAAGACTTTGCTAAAATCAACATTAAAACAAAAGTTGAGGGTCACAAACTAAAACTTATAACTCGTATTTTTGATAGAGATGGGAATTTAGTTTCAACAAATAAAACCAATACTTTATTCAAAAATGAATTTGACCAAAACATTGCTATTGAAAACCCAAATCTATGGAGCCCAGATCAACCATACCTCTACTCTGCTTTAATTGAACTCTATTCAGGAAATGATTTAGTCGACCAAAAAGAAACAAAATTTGGAATTCGAGAAATTAATTTTAATCCAGAAATTGGATTTACACTAAATGGTAAAATTACAAAGTTTAAAGGTGTTTGTTTACATCATGATTTAGGACCTTTAGGAGCAGCAGTAAACAAGTCTGCAATCAAGAGACGCTTAAAAATTTTAAAAGACTTAGGCGCAAACGCTATTAGAAGTTCTCATAATATGCCCTCTTTTGAAATACTAGAATTGGCTGATGAGATGGGGTTTATGTTTTTAGCTGAAAGCTTTGACGAGTGGAAAAAACCTAAAGTCAAAAATGGATATAATCTTTATTTTGACGAGTATGCTGAAAAAGATGTTGTTAATTTGGTTAGAGCTACTAGAAATCATCCATCAATTGTCATGTGGAGCTCTGGAAATGAAGTACCAGACCAATGGGGCGAAAAAGGAGTGAAGAGAGCTAAATGGCTACAAGACATTTTTCACAGAGAAGACCCCACAAGACCAGTGACTGTTGGGATGGATCAAGTTGAAGCTGTTATGAAAAATGGATTTGGCGCTATAATAGATGTACCTGGATTAAATTATCGTGTACATCTTTACGAAGTAGCTTATAAAACATTTCCACAAGGGTTCCTATTAGGTTCTGAAACAGCTTCTACAGTCAGTTCACGTGGTGTTTATAAGTTTCCTGTTGAAAAAGCTAGTATGAAACAATATGAAGATTACCAATCTTCATCGTATGATTTTGAATATTGTAGTTGGTCTAATTTGCCTGACGAAGACTTCATTTTACAAGATGATAAACCTTGGGTAATTGGTGAGTTTGTATGGACTGGCTTCGATTATCTTGGTGAACCTACTCCTTACGACGAAGTTTGGCCTTCGAGAAGTTCGTATTTTGGGATTAACGATTTAGCGGGTTTACCTAAAGATCGTTATTTTCTTTATAGAAGCCGCTGGAACACTAAAGAAGAAACCTTACACGTTTTGCCACATTGGAATTGGGAAGGACGTGAAGGAAAAACTACACCTGTATTTGTATATACAAGTTACGATAGTGCAGAGCTTTTTGTTAATGGTAAAAGTCAAGGTATTCGCACAAAAAACGACAGCACGCCTCAACACCGTTACAGATTAATGTGGATGGATGTTAAATATCAACCAGGAACCTTAAAAGTGGTTGCTTATGACAAAAAAGACAACCCCGTAGCAGAAAAAGTAACTAAAACTGCTGGAAAACCTGATAAAATAGTATTAGAATCAGATCGACAAACTTTAAAAGCCAACGGAGAAGATTTAGCTTTCATCACAGTTTCTGTTGTTGATAGGAATGGAATCCCCTGTCCTACAGCAAATAATGAACTAAATTTTTCTGTTAGTGGTGAAGGTAAATTCCGTGCTGTTTGTAATGGCGACCCAACATCACTCGATATGTTTCACAAACCTAACATGAAATTGTTTAACGGAAAGTTAGTAGTGATTGTAGAGTCTACAGAAGATAGTGGGGAAATGAAGCTTTCGATTAATGCTTCAAATCTAAAAACTACAAGCCTTAATATTAAAACAAAATAATACTGAAAAGATTTTTGAGTAAATAACTATTAAACCTTGAACTTATGAAAGAAATTATTTTTTTACGATACAACTAAAATTTACGCTAATTATTAAATTCTCGAACTATGTCTATAAAATTATCTAATATCTCATTTTATGAAAGCCATATGATGTTAAAATTAAAAACTTATGAACACGAAAACGTTTGCGGGTATTCGAAAATGTTTGCGTTAGGTTCATTTTGATTAATTTCACAGTCGGAAGTAAAAAGTAATATATTCTTAACACAAATCACTTATTTATGAACACATTCAAATATTTATGTCTGTTCTTGTTAATGCCACTTGGTATTTTAGCCCAAAATACCGTTAGTGGTACCGTAGTAGATAGTCAAAATATGCCTATTCCAGGCGTCAATATTTTGATTGAAAACACACAACGTGGAACAACAACAGATTTTGACGGTAAGTACACTATTGAAATCAACAATGGTGAAGTATTAGTTTATTCTTATTTGGGATTTAAAACTCAAAAAGTGAGCTATACTGGGCAATCAGAAATTAATGTAAAACTTAAACCTGATGCAGATCAATTGGAAGAGGTTGTTCTAATTGGATATGGTACCAGCACCAAAAAAGATTTGACAGGCTCAGTGACATCTATTTCCCAAGAAGATTTTACAAAAGGTAACATTATCACTCCAGAAAACTTAATTAACGGTCGTGTAGCTGGTGTTACAGTTAAAACCAGTGGTGCACCAGGCTCGGGTTCTGAAATTAGAATTCGTGGTGGTGGTTCACTAAACTCAAACAATCAACCGCTTATCGTGATTGACGGTTTGCCTTTAAGTAATGATATTGCTGGTGGTCGATCTATTTTGTCGTCTATTAATCCTAATGACATCGAGTCTTTTTCTATTTTGAAAGATGCATCAGCAACGGCTATTTACGGTAACCGAGCTTCGGCTGGTGTCATCATCATTAAAACTAAAAAAGGGACTAAAGACTTTCAAGTGGACTTTAACTATACCGCTGGGGTTTATAGCTTAAATGACCAAGTTGATGTCTTTTCTTCTGATGAATTTAGAAGACTGATTTCACAAGAATTGCCAGATCAAGTTGACCAATTAGGTGATGCCAACACGAATTGGCAAGATGAAATTTACCGTGTGGCCAACTCTTTTGACCACAACTTATCAGTTAGAGGTCAATTGTTTGATAAAATTCCAGTTCGTCTATCTCTCGGTCATTTAGACCAACAAGGGATCAGATTAACGAGTGAATTCGAGCGTTCTTCTGTTTCAACCTCTATTAATCCCACATTTTTTGACGATAGGTTGAGAGTTAATCTTAATGCTAACTATACGCGTGAAAGCAACCGATTTGCTGATGGTGTTGAAGGCGCAGCTATTCTTTTTGATCCCACTCAACCTGTAAGAAACCCTAATTCCCCTTTTGGTGGATTTTTTGAATATTTTAACCCAGCCACTAATGAACCATTGCTAGCTACTAGAAACCCTGTGGCAAGTTTACTCCAGCGAACAAATGAAACAGAAGTTGATCGTTTTTATGGTAATTTAAACCTAGATTATAGATTACATTTTCTACCACAAGTGAGAGCTGTAGTGAATTTTGGTTATGATGAATCAAATGGTAGTGGTTCGAATGAACTATCTAGAGAAAGTATCAATGGAGAACGTCTTGATGATGGTTCATTTAATGGGAGTTTCTCAAGATTTACCAGCGATATAAAAAATACTTTGTTTGATGCTTATTTAAAATTTGACGACGACATCACTGAAGACATCAGTCTCAGAGGAACTGTAGGCTACTCCTATCAAGAGTTTACAAATAAAAGTTTTAATACTGGAGAGACTCGTGAAGCAGCCCAAATAGATGATTCCGATGTTAATACTTTACCAGATATCGTTTTAATTGGTTATATCGGTCGTGCTTTTGTGAGTTTTAAAGATAAATACATTGCCTCCTACTCGATTAGACGCGATGGATCTTCAAGGTTTGCTGAAGGTAATAAGTGGGGTACATTCCAATCCGCAGCCTTATCTTGGAATATCTCAGATGAAAATTTCTTAACTGATTCTAAGGTAATTTCTAATTTAAAACTAAGAGCCAGTTATGGTGAAACCGGTCAACAAGAAATTGGACCTCGTATTATTGGACTTGAAAGTTTTAACACCTCACAACCTACAGCTCAAGTTATTATAGGTGGTGTACCAATAGCTGCGGGTTTCCCAGTAGCTAGAAATGAAGACTTAACCTGGGAAACAGCCAAAACTTATAACATTGGTCTTGACTATGGATTTTTTAATGATAGACTTACAGGTTCAATAGACGTTTACACAAGAGATACTGAAGATTTGTTTGTAGTTGCTCCTGTTCCTGAAGGTTCTAACTTTACTAATACCATAGAACAAAACTCGGGAACTTTAAATACAGAAGGTATTGAATTTGGAATTAATGCACAAATTTTTGATGACAAAGGCGATTCTGATAAATTTGATTGGAATGTGAACTACAACTTCACCTTACTCAATCAAGAGTTGGACGAGTTGGCTAATGATTCTGATATTCCTGTTGGTGGAATTGGCGGAGGAACAGGCGGTTTTATTCAACTCCACAGTGTTGGCCATGCCCCAAACTCATTTTGGGTGTTTAACCAAATTTATGATGACAACGGAAGACCAATTGAAGGCGCTTATGCCGATTTAAATGGCGATAATATTATCAATGATGATGACCGTTATTTATTTAGAGACCCTGATGCCGATATTACAATGGGTTTTCAATCTACCATGAACTATAAGAACTTTGATTTCTCATTTAATATGAGAGCAAGTCTGGGCAACTATGTGTATAATAATGTTAATTCTTCTAGGGCTCAATTTCAGCTTTTGCAAAACAATGCAGCTTTAGGCAACGTTCCAACTCAAGTGTTAGAAACTGGTTTCCAAAACACCTCTGACGTGATTCGTTCTGACATTTACATTGAAGATGCTTCATTTTTAAGAATGGATAACTTTCAAGTGGGCTATACGTTTCAAGATGTGGTTCAAAAAAACACGACTTTAAGGTTTTGGGCTGGTATGAATAACGTTTTCGTCATTACAGATTACTCAGGCTTAGACCCAGAAGTCTTTGGCGGTATTGATAATACTATTTTCCCTAGACCGCAAACCTTTTTACTCGGTGCTAACTTCAAATTTTAAGAAATGTTTTACAGACTTAACACTTTGAATCCCTTATATTTATAAATAAAAATTATGAAGATGAAAATTATAAAAGATTTTAAATTAATTTATCTATTTGTAGGGCTACTATTTATTGTCTCTTCTTGCGAAGACGATTTAGATACAGTCCCATTAGATGATGATGCCTCTACGGCTGAAGATTTTTTTAACCAAGATGATGCCTATAAGAGATTACTTGCAGGTGTTTATGGAAACTTAAATTTGACTAGTGCCTCAGATGCTGGCTCCTCAAACATTGGTGGTTTAGATGCTGGTACAAGTCAATATGGAAGAGCTTTAATGAATCTTCAGACTTTCACTACTGATGAAGCCATTTGGTCTTATGAAAATGACCCTGGCATCGCTGAAATTCAACGTTCAACTTGGACTCCTGCCAATGTAATTATTCGTGGTGCTTTCGGTCGAATTATGGGTAGCGTTGCTTTTGCAAATGAGTTTTTAAGACAATCTACAGAAGCTAAATTGAATTCTCGTAATGTCAGCGGTGAAGAGCTTCAGGAAATGCCTGCCTTTAGAGCAGAAGCTCGTTTATTAAGAGCTTTGTCCTATTATCATATGTTAGATTTGTTTGGTAAAGCGCCTTTTGTTACTGAAGAAGACCCTGTAGGCGTATTTAGAAGTGAGGAAATTGTTGGTGTTGATTTATTCAATTATATAGAATCTGAGCTTTTAGAAGCTATGCCAAATTTGAAAGATGCTAGAACCAATGAATATGCCAGAGCTGATAAAGCTGTAGCCTGGATGATTTTAGCTAAACTTTATCTCAATGCAGAAGTTTATATTGGCGAAGACCGATATGCCGATGCTTTGGAGTATTCTCAAAACATTATTGATGCAGGATATAGCTTAACGCCAAATTATCAAGATGTTTTTAGAGCAGATAATGACGTTAATGGTGCTCAAAATGAAGTTATATTTCCTGTACCAGCTGATGGTAACTTTTCTCAATCGTTTGGCCCAAGTACAGTTTTTACCAATGGTGCTGTTGGTAGTATCGAAGAAAACGGCGCTGCTCTTGGCGTCCCTGAAAGTGGTTGGGGCGGTGCTATTCGTGTAACGCCACAGTTCGTTTCCTTATTTAATGGCGCAGCTTTTACGAACGATACGAGAAACACAATTATTTCAGAAGATAGACCAATTAATATTACAGATGTTTCTAATCGTGACCAAGGCTACATATTAATAAAGTTTACAGATGTGAGATCTGACGGTACTCAAGATGATAATTTAGATATTTCTTCAGTTGATTTTCCGATGTTTAGATTAGCTGATGTTTACCTCATGTATGCAGAAGCGCACTTAAGAGGTGGTGGTGGTTCAAGAGCGCAAGCTGTTGAATATGTCAATTTAATCAGAACTCGTGCTCAAAATGGCAGTACGACTTGGAATATTTCTGATTCTGATTTAACACTTGATTTTATTATTGATGAAAGAGCCAGAGAACTCTATTGGGAGTCTCATCGCAGACAAGATTTAAGACGCTTCGGTTTATTTACTGGTGCTTCTTATGTCTGGACTCTTAAAGGGAACTCTCTAAGTGGAATTCCAATTGCTGATTTTAGAGGCTTATTTCCAATACCAAGTGAAAGTATGTCTGCAAACCCAAATTTAACTCAAAACCCAGGTTACTAATATTTAAAAACTCAAAACAATGAAAAATAAAATTTTAATCTTAACCATAATTTGCTTAGGTCTTTTTGGACTAAAGTCTTGTACAGATGATGACAACTTTAGATTCCAGACGCCGGCAGAAGTTGAACAATTAACTATTACTAATAGTTTACTTGGAGAATATTTACTGTCTACTCAAACATTCCCTAACGTAGCTGAAAGATTTACGTGGGAGACACCAGATTTTGGTGTTCAATCCAATATATCTTATGATTTAGAATATTCAGTTGATGGTACTTTTGAAAATCCAATCGTTGTTGGTTCTACTACTGAAACTCAACTATCAATAACTGTAGAACAATTATGGAACCTCGCAACAACTGAATTAGGTTTAGATAACGATCCTGAAACCAACTTAGTTGATGAAAATGGTGATCCAGTTTTAGACGAGGCAGGTAACCCTATTCCAAATGATGCTGGTGAAATGTTTTTTAGAGTTGTTGGTAATTTAGGAACCAACGAAGCGGATAATTCTCCTAACTCAATTTCTGATGTTCAAATCGTATTTGTAAGACTATTATCGAACGATGGCGGTGGTGATGTTCCTCTTATAGATTTATTTTTAGTTGGTAATGCAACTGCAGCCGGATGGGATAACAACAATAATAACACTCCTATTATAAGAGATCCTGAGAATCCAGATGTTTATACATTTACAGGTAAATTTTCAGGAAATCCTAACGAATTTAAATTACTTGAAGAAAGAGGTGCATGGCAACCACAGTGGGGACTTGATAATGGTGTATTCAGTAGCTCTGATGATTTAGGTTTCGATCCTGGATCTTTTGTTGTGAGTGGTTCTGAAGGCTATTATTCACTTACTGTTAATACCGCAGACGGTACAAGTGAATTTATTCCTTTTGATGAAACAGGCTCGACCACTTTTGCAACTATTGGAATCATTGGTAGTGCTACAACTGGAGATGACACAGGCTGGAGTGCAGATATGGATATGACTCAATCTTCTTTTGATCCACACCTTTGGTATATGACTGGATTAGAACTATTTGATGGTGAAGCCAAATTTAGAGCTGATAACGATTGGGCTGTTAACTGGGGATCAAATACTGAATTAACAGGTTTTGCAAGTCAGGATGGACCAAATATTCCTGTTGCTGCAGGAACTTATGACGTATGGTTTAACGACTTATCAGAAACTTACGTTTTTGTTCGATTAGAAGAATAATTAATTTCATATAAGGGCATTTGATATCAAATGCCCTTTTTTATCTCTTATTATGAAAAAAATATTACTCAATTTATTTTTATTGTCATTTGTTGTGTTTGGACATGCTCAAGTGCAGCAAGGTACTTTTACTGTAAACCCACCCACATTTAATGAAAATGAACAGATTACAATAACCGTTTCAGGTGTAGACCCAGGTGTTTGGGGTGTTACAGACGTGTATCTCTGGGCTTGGTACCTCAATCCAGATGGAACGTTTGGAGCCGATTCACCAACCAATGGTTCATGGACAAACTCTAGTGAATCCCAAAAAATGACAGACAATGGCGATGGGACTTTTTCCTTTACCATGACGCCTACTAATTTTTATAATGCAACAAATATCGGAACACTCGGTATGTTGGTGAAAGCTAAAAATGGTACAGGTGATAAAAAAACCCAAGATCATTTAGTGCCTGTCGGAAGTTTTCAATTATTTCTGGACAATAGTTTAGAAGGTGTCAATATTGTTGATCAAGGCAATACTCTTGCTATTTCAGCAACAACAAGTTTAGCTGCTAATTTTGAATTATTTGCTAATGGTACCTCCATTGATACCCAAAATAACACCACAAATTACAGTTTAAATTATACTGTCAATAATGACGCTGCATTCGAATTAGTCGCCACAGAACCTAACACCAATGAGGTTCAAACTGCAGAATTTAATGTCATTACAACGCCTGTTGTGAATAATGCGCCTGTCCCGGCCGGAATGCAAGACGGCATCAATTATGATATCAATAATCCTGACGAAATTACATTAGTACTTTTTGCGCCAAATAAGAATTTTGTTCACGTCATTGGAAACTTTAACGGAAATGACTGGAATCTCAGCAATACTTATTTAATGAATCGAGACCCATCTAATGATAGGTTTTGGATAACCATTACAGGATTGAATAATCAACCTACTAATGATTTTCTGTATCAATATGTTGTTGATGCAGAAATAAGGGTTGCCGACCCCTATTCAGAATTGATTTTAGATCCGTTTAACGATCCATTTATTGACAGTACTGATTTTCCAAACTTACCAGCCTATCCCGATGGTAAAACCAGTGAAATGGTGACTTGGGTTCGGTTGAACCAGCCAGAATATCAATGGCAAGTGCCTAATTTTCAGCGTCCAGACCAAGACGAATTGGTCGTCTATGAATTGTTGATAAGAGACTTTGATGCTGCACATACTTTTGATGCTGTTGTTAATAGATTAGATTATTTAGAAGATTTGGGGGTTAATGCAATTGAATTAATGCCGGTCAATGAATTTGATGGCAACATCAGTTGGGGCTATGCTCCTGCACTTCATGGTGCTTTAGACAAATACTATGGTACACCAGAAGATTTTAAAAACTTTGTAGATGAATGCCATTTAAGAGGCATCGCCGTTATTGTCGATGTGGTTTATAATCACGCTACAGGTCAAAACCCATACTACAGAATGTGGAATGATTGTAATGGATGTACAGGTGGACAAGCTACAAGTGATAATCCATTCTTTAATGTTAATGATCCTAATACAAGCTTTTCATTTTTTAACGATATGGATCACGAATCTCCCGCAATGGAAGAATATCTTGATCGTATGAATTTGTACTGGTTAGAAGAATACAATATTGATGGTTATCGTTATGACTTCACTAAAGGTTTTACCAATGTCGTTGGTGACGGTGGTGGTTTTGATGCCTCAAGAATAAACAACCTCAACAGAATGTATGATGTTGTGAGAGCTGCTGACCCAACAGCTTATCTTATTTTAGAGCATTTTGCACCAAACAGTGAAGAAACCCAACTCATTAACCACAGATTAACAACAGACCCTAATGAGCAGGGTATGCAGGTTTGGGCAAATTTTAATTTTAACTATAACCAAGCTACAATGGGTTTTGATAATACAAACTTTTCTTTTATCAAATACCAAAACCGCGGTTGGTCAACACCTTCTAATATGAGTTATATGGAAAGTCACGACGAAGAGCGTTTGATGTATAAAAATTTACAATTTGGAAATAGTTCAGGATCATATGACATTCAAAATTTAAATACAGCTTTAGAGCGTCTAGAAATTGCTGGTGCTTTCTTCTTCCCTATTCCTGGACCGAAAATGATTTGGCAGTTTGGTGAATTAGGCTACGATTTTAGCATAAACCACTGTCCTGATGGTTCGACAAACAATGCTTGTAGAACTGCACCTAAACCTATTCCGTGGAATTTAGGATATAATACTAACTCAAATAGAACTCAAGTTTATGATACTTGGAGCAAATTAATTCAACTTAAACTTCAGGAGCCCATTTTTGATACACCTAATTTTACTTTAGAAGTTGCTGACGATGTAGAAAAGAAAATCTTCTTAGTTGATGATAATGCAGGCCCAAGCGATTTAGAATTTGTAACTATTGTTGGGAATTTTGGTGTCAATACCATTACTACTCAGCCGTTTTTTCAAGAAACTGGAATGTGGTATGATTTGTTAGATGAAACCCCTTTACAAGTCAATGATACTAATATGTCCATAACATTAGCGCCAGGTGAGTTTAAAGTTTATGGCAACGAATTGGTAACTTTATCAAATGAAGATTTTAACTCTTTTGAAAATAATATTGTTATATATCCAAACCCTTCATCAAATTATTTTTCCCTGAATAAATCTGTTGAAAATATTGCGATATATAATGTTACAGGTCAGGTTGTAAAACAATTTGAAGGTGATTTTGAGATCAATCATCGATTTAATATTGAAGATTTGAACACTGGCTTATACTTTGTAAAAGCGCAATCTCAAAATAAAACATTGTCTGTTAAACTTTTAAAAGATTAATACCGAAAGTTATTTTAAATGTCTCCCGTATTTACGTGAGACTTAAAATATGCGTCGGCATTATACCTGAAGCTAATTATTAGCGACATTTAATGGATGTATTGGTATAATAGATTGCTTTGTTCTCATCAAGCAGAAAAGGCGACTCAAAACCTGTTGTTTTGTCAATCTGAACTCGTTTCAGATTCTAATAACAACTGAAAACCATATTATTAAGATTCTGAAATAAATTCAGAATGACATGGTTTCTGGTTTTGAGACAGCCTTTTTATTTTACAAATTATATTTAAACTACAAAATCTGCTCAGCGTGAGCTTTGGTTTTGACTTTCGAAATTACCTCTTCAATTTTTCCTTCTTCATCAATAATAAAAGTTGTTCGATGAATACCATCGTATTCCTTACCCATAAACTTTTTTGGTCCCCAAACACCAAAAGCTTCGATTACAGATTTGTCTTCATCTGCAAGTAAAGGAAAAGGCAACTCGTATTTATCTTTAAAATTTTGTTGACGTTTTGGCGAATCGGCACTTACACCAAGTATTGCGTAGCCTTTCTCTTGAAAAGTGCTCCAATGGTCTCTTAGATTACAAGCTTCAGCAGTACATCCTGGCGTGCTGGCTTTTGGATAAAAGAAAACCACGAGTTTCTTACCTTTGAAGTCTTTTAATTCATGAACATTTCCATCTTGATCTTTTGCTGAAAAATTTGGGGCGTTATCGCCGGCTTTTAAAGTTGTCATAATGTATTTTTGTTTAAAATTACAGAAAATGAAGAAGTCTGAGAAAGTAAATTTCGTTATAAATACGTTAAATGAAATTTATCCACAAATACCAATTCCTTTAGACCACAAGGATCCATATACTTTACTAATTGCAGTTTTACTTTCTGCACAAAGCACTGATGTTAGAGTTAATCAAATTACACCACTGCTTTTTGAGCAGGCAGATAATCCTTATGATATGGTTAAATTAAGTGTAGACCAAATCAGAGAAATTATAAAACCTGTCGGTTTATCACCAATGAAATCTAAAGGTATTCATGGCTTATCGGAAATTCTCATTAAAAAACACAACGGGCAAGTGCCACAAAGTTTTGAAGCTTTAGAAGCACTTCCAGCTGTTGGGCATAAAACGGCAAGTGTGGTGATGTCTCAAGCTTTCGGTGTGCCTGCTTTTCCCGTTGACACCCATATTCATAGACTGATGTATCGCTGGAATTTATCAACAGGAAAAAACGTAAAACAAACTGAAAAAGATGCCAAACGATTATTTCCTAAAGCGTTGTGGAATAAGCTTCACCTTCAAATTATTTGGTACGGCAGAGAATATAGTCCAGCTCGAGGTTGGGACTTAGACAAAGATATTATCACCAGAACTATTGGCAGACAATCTGTAATAAAAGCCTATCACAAAAAAAGCACCCGAAAGTAAAACGGGTGCTAAAAATGAAACTAACAAATAAAGACTAATTCTGAATACTTTCAAATTGAAGATTGTTATGGTTAATAACCTTCAGTGCTTTTGAATAGTTGAGAAGGAAATCTATACATTCCTTCGAGGGTTCAAAGTTTTCCACCTTTTTTTTTGGTGATGGATTTAAGTAGAGGTTTGCCATATAAAAATTTTATTTAAATAACAAACGCTTCTTAAACTAATTTATTGTTTTTATTTTGAATTATTTTTCAGTTAAAATGATGTTTCTTTCTTCAATTATTTTTCTTAAATTGATTAAAGCATAACGCATACGACCTAAGGCTGTGTTGATACTTACATCAGTTTTATAAGCTATTTCTTTAAAACTGTATTCGTTGTAAATACGCATCTCTAAAACTTCTCTCTGGTCGTCTGGCAGTTCTTTCACTAAAGATTTAACATCATCTTCAATTTGATCTTTAATTAAATTAGATTCCACATTTAAACCTTCATCTTTGATGACAGAAAAAATATCAAAATCAGTTTTCGTATCAAATTTTGGCATACGATTGCTTTTTCTAAAATGGTCGATAACCAAATTATGAGCAATTCGCATCACCCAAGGTAAAAACTTGCCTTCTTCATTGTATTTTCCACGTTTTAAAGTGTTGATTACTTTTATGAACGTGTCTTGAAAAACATCTTCGGCTAAATCTCTATCTTGAATTTTTGAGATAATAAATCCAAATATTTTGTGTTTATGTCTATTGATAAGCTGACATAACGAATTTTCGTTACCATCTAAGTAACTTCTAATTAATTCTGCTTCGGATATAGTTTGTTGTTGTTTCATAACATTACTTTATATCCCATTGAGTGGGACTTTTTTTAAAAAATATTAATTAAAAAAGTAATGCTATGCTATAGGCCTTGTATTTATTTGAAAGTCAAATATATAATTTTATTTAAAATACCAAAATTTAAATTTATTATTTAACATTTAACAATTGGCTATCTCCAAAGCTTAATTGGTCATTCTATATTTGTATTTTTAAGATATTATGACAAAAAACCCAACTCAACTGAGTCCATTAAAAAACATCATCATCAAGGGTGCAAAAATGCACAACCTTAAAAATATCGATGTTGTTATCCCAAGAAACAAACTGGTTGTCATTACAGGATTATCGGGTTCTGGAAAATCAAGTTTGGCCTTTGACACGCTTTACGCCGAAGGTCAGCGTCGTTATGTGGAAAGTTTATCGTCTTACGCCAGACAATTCATGGGTAAACTCAACAAACCTAAAGTTGATGATATTAAAGGCATTGCGCCTGCTATTGCAATTGAACAAAAGGTCAACAGCACCAATCCACGCTCTACGGTTGGTACAACCACAGAAATTTACGATTACCTAAAGTTGCTTTACGCCAGAATTGGCGAAACCTACTCGCCTATTTCAGGTAAAACTGTCAAAAAAGACCGTGTAGCCGATGTGATTGATACTGTTAAAACCTTTGAAGAAAAAACAAAACTCCTTCTCCTCGCCCCTATTGAAATTGATAAAAAACGTAAAATAAAAGATCATCTTGAGGTGCTTCTCAAACAAGGTTTCAGTAGAATTATGTTTAAAGGTGATGTGATAAGACTTGAAGAAGCGCTTAATAAAAGAATTTCTCGGAAAAACCTTTTCTTAGTTGTTGACCGAATTGTCGTTAAACATAATGAAGATTTTTACAACCGTTTAGCCGATGCCGTTGAAAACGCATTTTACGAAGGTCACGGTCATATCATCTTAAAAAACATTAAAACTGAAAAAGAACATAAATTCAGTAATGTTTTTGAGCGTGATGGTATGAAATTTTTGGAGCCCAACATTCACTTGTTTAGTTTTAATAATCCTTATGGCGCTTGTCCTGAATGTGAAGGCTACGGCGATGTCATAGGTCTGGATGAAGATTTGATTATTCCCAACACTGGCTTAAGTATTTACGACAATGCCATTTATCCTTGGCGAGGCGATTCCTTAAGTTGGTATCGCGACCAATTGGTTAACAATGCTCATCATTTTGATTTTCCTGTTCATAAACCTTACTATAAACTCTCTGACGAACAAAAAGAGTTACTGTGGGAAGGCAATCAATATTTCACAGGACTCCATGCATTTTTTAAAAAACTGGAAGCCAAATCTTATAAAATTCAAAATCGGGTGTTATTGTCACGTTATCGCGGTAAAACCAAATGCAAAACTTGCAAAGGAAAACGCTTAAGACCTGAAGCCAATTACGTCAAAATTCAAAATAAAAGCATTTCAGAATTAGTGGATTTACCTTTAGATAAGGTTTTAAATTTCTTTGAAAATATAGCGTTATCTGAGCATCATCAAAATGTTTCTAAACGACTTTTAAAGGAAATCACAACACGACTTCAATTTTTGATGGATGTCGGTTTGAGTTATTTAACACTCAACCGAAAATCAAATACTTTATCAGGTGGCGAATCGCAACGCATTAATTTAGCAACTTCACTCGGAAGCAGTTTGGTGGGTTCGATGTATATTTTAGACGAACCCTCTATTGGCTTGCATTCACGTGATGGCGAACGTTTAATTGGAGTTTTAAAAAATCTTAGGGATTTAGGTAACACCGTGATTGTGGTTGAACACGATGAAGATATCATGAAAGAAGCCGATTTAATTATTGATATTGGTCCCGAAGCTGGGGTTCACGGCGGCGAAGTTGTGGCTTATGGAGATTTCAAAACGGTTTGTAAATCAGATTCCTTAACAGGACAATATTTAAGTAACAGGCAAAAAATTGAAGTCCCAAAACAAAGACGACAAATTAAAAAACAACTGCTTATTAAAGGTGCGCGAGCTAATAATTTAAAAGATATTGATGTCAATATTCCGCTGAATATGTTGACCTTAATCACTGGCGTTTCTGGAAGTGGTAAAAGTACTTTGGTGAAAAATATTTTATATCCCGCTTTGAGTAAAGCTTTAGGCATTCACGGTAGAAAAACAGGCCAGTTTGATGCCTTAGAAGGCGACATTAAAAGTTTAAAACAAGTTGAATATATCGACCAAAATCCTATTGGGCGTTCATCGCGCTCCAATCCTGTGACTTATGTTAAGGCTTACGATGATATCCGAAATTTGTTTGCTGAACAAAAACTGTCTAAACTCAGAAATTTTAAAGCCAAACATTTTAGTTTTAATGTGGATGGTGGGCGTTGTGAAAAGTGTCAAGGCGAAGGCGAAATTACCATTGAAATGCAGTTTATGGCCGATGTGCATATTTTATGTGATGCTTGTCAAGGCAAGCGTTTTAAACCAGAAGTCATCGATGTGAAGTTTGAAGATAAAAACATTGATGATATTCTCAATATGAGTATTGATGAAGCGATGCAGTTTTTTGAAAAAAACAATGAAAATAAAATTGTTAGAAAGCTCCAGCCGCTACAAGATGTTGGATTGGGTTATGTCGCTTTAGGTCAAAGCTCTTCTACCCTATCTGGCGGGGAAGCCCAACGGATTAAACTCGCTACCTTTCTCGGCAAAAGTCACAATACTCAAAACACCTTGTTTATCTTTGATGAACCTACGACCGGCTTACATTTTCACGATATCAAAAAACTGTTGAAATCATTCGAAGCTTTAATAGAAAAAGGACATTCTATTGTTGTCATTGAACATCAACTCGATTTGATAAAATGTGCAGACTACATCATCGATCTTGGTCCTGAAGGTGGTGAAAATGGAGGTCATTTAATGGCTGCCGGACAGCCAGAAGAAATCATAAAATCAAAGCAATCGCTGACTGCAAAATATTTAAAAAGTAAGTTGAACACTTAAGCTTCGACCTCATAATTGAAAAATAATCAATTATGGAAATCACTTTTGAATACTGGTATTTATTCCCTGTTTCAGCTTTAATTGCCACCATTGCTATGTCTTCAGGTATTGGCGGAGCCGTGTTTTTTTCGCCTTTATTTATGTTGGCATTACAACTTGATGCAAAAATTGCCATAGGAACAGCCTTAATTAATGAGTTGTTTGGCTTTACAAGTGGTGTTATTGCTTACCTTAAAGCCCGATTAGTTGATTTTACCTTGGCTAAAAATCTGTTGCTATTTTCAGTGCCGGCGGCTATTTTAGGGAGCTATTATGCTGATTTGGTACCGGAAATTATATTAAAATCCATTTTTGCTACGGGATTATTGTTTATTGGCTATCAAATCTACACGTCTTGGCGAAAAGAAATTAAAGAAAAATTAGAAGCCGAACACCAAAAAGAATTTGAAGAGGATTTTGAAAGTAAATTAACCGATAGTTCAGGAAAAACCTATAAATACACAGTTTGCAACAAAGGCATGGGACGCACTTTTGCCGCCGTCGGTGGTGCTTTTTTAGGCATGATATCTGTTGGTCTTGCCGAATTACAAGAATACCATTTGGTGGCTAAATGTAAAGTACCAACACCTGTTGCGGTTGGGACATCTATTTTTGTTGTGGTTATCACTGTTTTGGTAGCTTCTGTTGGGCATTTTTATGAATTTGCCACAGAAGGCGGTGCGGTCTTAGAAAAAGTTGTGAACTTAGTTATCTTTTCCGTGCCTGGCGTTATACTTGGCGGACAAATTGGCCCAAAACTACAAAAAATCTTACCCGAAGATAAACTTAAAATTAGTATTGCATTTCTGTTTATGGCTATTGGGGTGTTTATGCTTTATACGCTTATAAGTCAGTAGTGGTGTTTTAGAAAAGTTTATTTAAACGTTTGAGCTATATGTAGTGCTGTGCAAAAATGCCATTACTCTTCAGCCATTCACCAAATTTAGCACAAAATACCAAAACTTCGATTAAGCACATCATACAGCATTACTTACCAGCCTGCTGCTGGCAGGTAGCCTCGTGTTGCCAGTAGTGCTCTTTTCAGTTTACTTTTTCATTTCTTTTTTTCTTGTGTTTTATAATACGTTTGGTTTTAGCCAGTCGTTTTTCCTTGTCAGCTTTAATAAAGTCACTTATTGCTTTTTGTTCGGCTTTTGTTAATGGTCTTGGGTCAACTGTGAAGTCAACATCCAAAGGTTCTTTTATTAATCCCATAATTTTATTCTTTAAAATATTTTCCTATTAATTTTAACGCAGATTCGGTTCTAATAACCATTAAATATCCTCCAAAATGAATAGCACCTAATGTGTCAATATAATGGTCAATCAATTTAGTTTTTGCAGTAAAGGATACATATCCGTCGCCACCTCTCTGAAATGACAATTTACAGGCAAAAGCAACCAAATTCCCTGGAATACCCAAATATACTTTATCCTTTCCGATATTAAATTTAGCACTTTCGATTAAATGCATATAAACATGGTCTTTTTTCACTTCTAAACTTACTAAACCTTGAATTATTTTAGGATTTCCAATAATAGTTAGTTTAAAAATGTCTCTTTCTGGTTTTTTAAATTCAGCTTTCCAATTAAAATTCCAACCATTTTTTTTTGTAATATTTTTTATCTCAGCAGAATTCAATAGTGAAATTTCAGTAGGGAAATTATCACCAGTTTGTACATTTTCAATTGAGTTTGTTAACTTATCAATTACAAAATCTAAACCTAAATCAGAAGAATTTCCCATAATACTAATTTACGAAAATATCTTCACTATTCATAACTGTTTGGATTTTTTCTTGCATTACTGGTAACGTATTGGGCTATATGTAGTGCTGTGCAAAAATGCCATTACTTTTCAGCCATTCACCAAATTTAGCACAAAATACCAAAACTTCGATTTAGCACAAAATACAGCATTACTTACCAGCCTGCTGCTGGCAGGTAGCCTCGTGTTGGCAACAGGCTTTATTACGTTTCGTTTATTTTATCAGGGTCTTGTCTCGTGTCAAAAACATTCGCAATTTCAATACGCTTAAAGTCATAATTTATCCAATAAACTATTTTGAAATTCTTAAACACTAAATATCGAAATTCTTGTTCTTTATGTTTCAAACTGGTTTCAACTTGTCCAATTTTTGGTTGCTTTTCAATTCCAATAGTGGAGTCAACGATTCCATTAATTAATTTTTTCAGCTACTCTTTTACCTGCTTTGATTGAATAATAGCTGTAAATATCTTCAAGTTTGTTTTCCGCAAGTTTTAACCAATAAACTTCTAATTCCATTTTTGGATTTTAGCCTTTAAATCCGTTGCTTTAATCATTCGTCCATTTTTTGAATCTTCCATCGCTTGGTCTATTTCAGCGTTATATTGCTCCATTGTCATTGGTTTTATATCTTCATCAATCAACTCAGCTTTTCTCTGATGCATAAATTTTTCAAGTCCGCTAACAATCTCCTCATTCTGAAGTCTTAAGAATTCTTGAATAAATGATATTTTTCTTGTTTCTAAATTCATATTTTTAAACTTTAATCAAAGATACAAAAAATACAATTTATCTTTTATTGTCATTTTAAAGTGAATTTTTTTCATAGCATGTTGACAACTTCTTTAAATACTAACAAATATAAAACTTTTTAAACAAAACATTAAAATAGTCTAAATTATTAAATAACTGTTTTACTGTTTTTTAACCATTTACAAACGTTTACAAACATAAGTAAACGAAAGTAGATGTTTATTTACCGAATACAAGTTCCCTCCTATTTCATCTTTGTCCTGTCGTTTTGTTACGGCGCTGGTTTGGATAATCTAAATCGGTTTTATGTTTAACTTGTTCCGCCAAATGCGGAATCGAAAATTTTATATTATGAATAATTTACGTAACCAAGTACAACTCATGGGAAGATTAGGACAAGATCCGGAAATCAAAAATCTGGATTCTGGTAAAAAACTGGCCAAATTCAGTTTAGCTACCAACGATTATTACATCACCGCTAAAGGTGAAAAAGTAGAACATACAGACTGGCACAATATCGTGGCTTGGGGTAAAACCGCTGATATTATCGAAAATCACGTTACTAAAGGTCAAGAAGTGCTTATCGGTGGAAAACTGACTACACGCTCATATGAAACTAAAGATGGTGATAAGCGTTATGTGACTGAAGTGGTTTGTAACAATCTGGTCATGACACAGAAGTAAAGCTTGAAATTAAATAGAATTTTATTCTATATTGAATTGAAGTTTTATTATATAAAAGACCATGGCGAAGGTGTTTTCTGCCCCTGAACAGAAAACACCTTTAGCTATATTAGAAAATAAGTTTGTGCTTAAAGCTTTAAAAGGTGAGGTCGATTACTTTAAAAGTTCACAAAGCATCCTTTTTTTATTTGACTTAAAAGCTTGTTATTAAAGATAAAAAGTTTATTTTTGCACCCGTTTAATTTAAAACTATATTTATGAACCAGTACGAAACTGTTTTCATTTTGAATCCCGTTTTATCTGAAGACCAGATAAAGGAAACAGTAAAAAAGTTTGAAGATTACTTATCTTCAGAAGGTGCAGAAATGGTGCACAAAGAAGATTGGGGCCTAAAAAAATTGGCTTACCCCATCGAAAACAAAAAAAGTGGCTTCTACCACTTGCTAGAATTTAAGGTAAAACCTGAAATTGTCGATTCTTTTGAATTGATGATGAGACAAGACGAGCGCGTTATGCGTTTTTTAACTGTCAAGTTAGACAAGTATGCCGTTGAATGGGCAAGAGAACGCGTAAAACGAACTAAACAAAAAGCTTAAGCCATGTCAAAAATTGAAGAACAATCTAAAGAGAAAAACGAAGGCGAAATCAGATACCTGACGCCTCTCGATATAGAAACTAAAAGTAAAAAGCGTTTTTGCCGTTTTAAAAGAGCTGGCATTAAATACGTCGATTATAAAAATGCAGATTTTTTAATGGAATTTGTAAACGAACAAGGTAAAATTTTACCGAGACGCTTAACAGGAACATCTTTGAAATACCAAAGAAAAGTTGCTCAAGCTGTAAAGCGCGCAAGACACTTAGCCTTAATGCCTTATGTAGGTGATTTACTTAAATAAAACCGAATAAACATGGAACTTATACTAAAGAAAGACGTTGAGAATTTAGGTTTTGCTGACGATGTGGTAACCGTTAAAAATGGCTATGGTCGTAATTTTTTAATTCCACAAGGTTATGCTGTTTTAGCAACATCTTCTGCTAAAAAAGTATTGGCTGAAAACCTTAAGCAACGCGCACATAAAGAAGAAAAAGTTATAAAAGAAGCTAAAGAAGCTGCTTCTAAACTTGATGATTTAGAACTTAAAATGACCGCTAAAGCTGGCGCTGGAGATAAACTTTTTGGTAGTATTACTAATGGTAATCTTAGCGAAGCCTTGGCCGATAAAGGCGTAGAAATTGATAAAAAATTTATTTCTATACTTGGTGGAAACATCAAAAGATTAGGACAATACGAAGCCAAAATCAGATTTCACAGAGAAGTTAATGTCGATTTTACTTTTGATGTTGTAGCAGAAGCTTAAATTTTTTATTTTAAAACTATATATCAAACCTCGCACTTTAGCGAGGTTTTTTTATACATATAGTTGAAGAGCATAGGAATTATTTATTTTTTTCGTTAAATTGCCATTTTATTGTTTATGCAATCATCTACAGCCCTAAAAGAACAAGAACGCTTAAAAGCCTTAAAATCGCTTGATATACTCGATAGTCAACCTGAGAAAGAATATGATGATTTAACAGAATTGGCCGCTTATATTTGTGATACACCAATCGCTTTAATTAGCTTAATTGACAAAGACCGACAATGGTTTAAATCTAAAGTAGGAATAGACACTTGTGAAACAGAACGCAAGATTTCTTTTTGCTCGCATGCCATTGAGCAGCCTAACGAAATTTACGAAATTCCAGATACCACTTCAAACGAGTTATTTCAAGACAACCCTTTTGTTGTAGAAAAAGGCGTTCAGTTTTATGCTGGCGCACCTTTAATTCACGAAAACGGACACGCGCTTGGCACGATATGCGTCATCGATTTTAAATCTAAAACTTTATCTGATCAACAAAAATTAGCGCTTAAAAATTTAGCCAACCAAGTGGTTAAACTCTTTGAACTCCGTTCTAAAAATGAAAACCTCAGAGAGACACAACGCAACCTTAGAGAAAAAAATACACAACTTAGAAATTTTGCAGGCGTGGTTTCTCACGATATGAAAATGCCACTGGCTAATATCATCGTGACCATTGATATTTTAAAAAGTAAATACAAAACAGTTTTAGACGAATCAGGTTTTGAATACCTCAACAACCTCAAGCAATCGGCTTTTAAAATGAGCGATTATATCAGTAACATTCTCACCCACTATGAAAGTGATGACATTACTGAAAAGCAAACCAAAGAAGAAGTCGATATACACGAACTTCTCGAAGATATTATTGAACTGTTAGACGTTAACGATAATTGTGACATCAATCTTCCTGAAGACAATATGTTGCTAAAATGCAATAAAACTGCAGTTGAGCAAATTTTACTTAACCTGATTGGTAATAGCCTAAAATACAACGATAAAGAAAAAATTATTGTTGATATAGATGTTTCTGAAGATGAAAGCTATTATTATTTTAGTGTCAAAGACAACGGAATTGGCATCCCTAAAGAAAAGCAAAAAGACATTTTTAAATTATTTTCTACCGTTGCTGAAAAAGACCGTCGCGGACAAAAAGGCAACGGCATTGGTTTATCTACGGTGCGCAAACTCATCAACAACCTTGGCGGTAGCATAGATGTAGAGTCTGAGGAAGGCATTTATACTAAAATTTCGTTTAGTATTGAGAAATGTAGTTGAGTTTTTATAACCCGTCAAAGATAAATGTAGTAAAACATAAGATGTTCTCTTATCCGAATACAAAGAATGATTAAAAGAATACTTATAAGTAAAGTAATTATTGCATTTTTAGCACTATTATCCTTCAGTTGTGCTTCATCAAAAAAGAATGTAGTAAATAATGAAGTTTTTAACTTAAATCCTGAACAAATAGCCAGTTGGTCGAATGACATCAACTTTTTTCAATCGCAGCTAGAGCATAAACATATTAATCTTTACCACACTATCAGCAAGAAAGATTTTGATTCCGAACTATCAGATTTAAAAAGAATGTTACCCAATTACAATAAATACCAAGTGATGGTTGAAATGATGAGAATTACCCGACTAATAGGTGATGGGCATACTATCTATGGCTATTGGAGTAACGATTATTCTCGATTTCCTGTTTACTTAAGGCTGTTTGACAATGAATTAAGGGTTATAAAAACCACTTTCGAATATCGTCATTTATTAGGCAAAAAATTAACCGCCATAGATGGTACAGAAATAAATGAATTAATAAATATAATCAGCCCTGTTGTTCAAGGTGTTGATAACCAACATTCTCTTGAACACTTTCTTCCCTTCACTATCAACGTAGCAGAAGTGCTTTTTGGGCTAAAGATTACAAAACAATTAAACATTGCAAACTTCGAATTCACCGATGATAATGGAATCAATCAAACTGTTATATTAAATTCGATTTCCCACAACAATTTAAAGAGGCTAATAACAGAGGAATTAAATGAAAGACTAGTGAATTTAGGTAAGCCGCTTAGGTCAGCGAATGGTATATGGCTTTCAGCAGACATTCAAACAAACACTGCCTATATAAGATTTGACAGCTATCCTGGCTATTTAAAAATGTTGTTGTTTGCTAGAAGTGTTAAAAAGCAACTATTAAAACACCAAATAAGGTATCTGATTATTGATTTTAGAAAAAATGGTGGCGGAAACTTTTTTGAAGGACTTGTACTTGCACAAATGTTGGTCACCATAGACAGTCTTGATTGGGAAGACGGAATATATGCGCTTATCGGGAAAGAAACTTTTTCGGCTGGAGTTAGTAATGCTGTTCAATTTAAACAAATTTTGAATGCCAAATTAGTGGGTGAAACTACAGGAGGAAATCCTTATGGTTACCAAGACGCAGATAGGTTTTTATTGCCAAATTCTAAATGGACAGTTCAATATTCTAAACGATTATTTAGAATGCAAGACAATCAAACTAATGGGTTAGTGCCAAATATAAAAATTGAAAGCGATTGGTCTGATTATAAACAGAATCGTGATAAAAAACTTGAGTGGATATTGAATGATATCTCTTCGAAATCAGGACATAAAAACTAATCCAACCGATAAAAGCGGTAACTAATACTGATAACAAGTGTCAGTAAACATTACACAACCTTTCAAATAACAAAATTCAGACTTATTTTAATCCCTTTTAAGGCATTTAGACTAGTTTTAATATGAATTTAAATGTAGAGGATTCAAAGTTTACAGAGCTTAGAACTGAAAAGATAAATCTTTGAAATCAATCTTAAAGAATATCAAGTTACACTAAAGTGTATAGAGTTTATATTTTTTAAATCCTGTATGCAAAAAAAGAGTCTATAGTTTATTTAATTATATAAGGTGAAATCTAAATTATGAGTTATCAACTTCACCTATAAACCCTATCTTTGCCTAAACGCTTCTAAACCTGAGTATGCAATTTTATCGTCCTGAACTTTTATACGGATTATTGGCGCTTGCTATTCCTATTATTGTTCATCTTTTTCAACTGAGAAAATTTAAACCTGAGCCCTTTACCAATGTAGCTTTACTCAAAAAACTCATTGTTTCGTCTAGAAAAAGTTCGAAGCTCAAAAAATGGTTAAGCCTTATTACAAGATTGCTTATCATCACATGTTTGGTTTTGGCTTTTGCACAGCCTTATTTTTCAGATTCAAAAACTGTAAACCAACAAAAACAAATCGGCCTATTTATCGACAACTCCTATAGCATGAGCTTAAAAGGACAGAATACTTCTCTTTTTGAAAAAGCCAAAGACGAATTGCTAAAAGCACTTCCTGAAAATGAAAACTTCAACATTGCTACACATGACCAGACTTTACGTAATCTAACTACGAACGATTTTAAGTCTTGGCTCTACGACCTGAAATACAGTCCGATGAGTTTAGATTTAAACGCTATACTCACCAAGACCCAAAGCTTATATCAAGCTCAAAACAATCAGCTTAACGAACTTGTTATTTTATCTGATTTTCAATTTTTTAAAGATATAAACACTTTAAATATTAAAGATGAATACAATTATCACTTTGTGCAATATCAACCTATTGAACAAACCAATTTTAGTATTGACACTGCCTACCTTAAAACCTCAGCAGAACAAAAATCACTGATGTTTAAAGTATCGGCATCCCGCCAAACCACACAAAGTTTGCCAGTATCCTTGTATGACGATAACACTTTACTCGGCAAGTTCAGTTTAAGTTTTGATGATGAAAAACAAAAAACATACAGTTTTGATATTGAGCAAAATCAAATTTTAAAAGGACGAATTGAAATTGACGATGCCAGTCTGAACTTTGACAATAAACTCTTTTTCTCGATAGCGGAACCTGAAAAAATTAAAGTTTTAGTGATTTCAAAACAGCCTACGCCCTATTTAGATAAAATTTATAATACTGAAAGATTTGACTATAAGCAAACCCTTATTGACAACTTAGAATACGCCGAAATCAGTCAAGCCGATGTGGTTATTCTCAATGAGCTTCAAAACATTCCTAAATCTTTAAAAGTCAGTTTAGAGAATTATGTAGAAAACGATAAGGTTTTAAGTATCGTTCCTTCAACAGATATTGACCTGAACTCGTATAATGATTTATTTAGCAGCCTAAATTTAAGACCATATACAAGCCTCAATTCTAATACAATTAAATTAACTTCAATTGTATTTGAGCATCCTATTTTTGAAAATGTATTCACACAAAATGTTCAAAATTTTGATTACCCAAGTTTTGATTCTTATTATCAAAGTTCAAACCCTCAAAAAGTCTTAGCTTTTAGTAACAGCTTAGCCTTTTTAGAATCTCAAAATGATATTTTCAGATTCAATGCTGCTATTAAAGATAATTCAAATTTTAAACAATCGCCATTAGTGGTTTTAAGCTTTTATAACCTGGCCTTGCAAGCGCAAAATAAAGCTCAGCTATATGCGGAAATAGGACAGTCTAATCAATTTAATATCAAAACTCAACTCAATTCTGATGAAGTTTTAAGTTTATCTCAAGATGAATACAAATTCATTCCTAAGCAAAACACCAAAGGACAAAACATTACACTAGAATTTGATGAAAACCCCAACTCACCTGGACATTATGCTATTACCAATCCACAAAATGATACCTTAAGCCAATTGGCTTTTAATTTGAATCGCAAAGAAAATCAATTCAATTACTTAGATTTATCTGAATATAGTAATTTAAACACCCATGATAGCTTTGTAGCTTATACACAAAACTTGATGGAAAGCCAAGACATAAAAAGTTTGTGGCAATGGTTTATTGCTTTTGCATTGATATTTATGATTATTGAGTTACTTTTGTTGAGATTTATTAAATAAGATTTCATGAGATTGCTTATCAAATCGGCAAAAATTATCGACCCCAAATGTACTCATCACCTTAAACAAAAAGATATTTTTATTGAAAATGGCATTATCAAAGCTATTGAAGATAATATTGACAAAAAGGGAGATCAACAAATTAAAATTGAAAACCTTCACCTTTCTCAAGGCTGGTTTGATCCATCGGTATCTTTCGGTGAACCTGGCTTTGAAGAGCGAGAAACTTTACAAAATGGTTTAGATACAGCAATGAAAAGCGGGTTTACCAGTGTGATTTTAAACCCAAACACTGAACCCGTTATCGACAATGCTGCATTGGTGCAGTATCTAAATACCAAAACTCAAAACCACATCGTCAATGCCTTAATTTCTGGAGCACTTACAGAACAATCTAAAAGTCAACAACTCGCAGAGTTATTTGACATGCATCAACACCATGCCGTGGTATTTGGTGATTATAAAAAAGGGATTAAAAATGCCAACCTCCTTAAACTGGCTTTACAATATACTAAAGGTTTTAAAGCTTTGGTTCAAGTTTTCCCAATTGAAAATAGCCTGAGCGAAAATGCACAGATGCATGAAGGCGAAATCAGCACAAGTCTAGGTTTAAAAGCGTTACCTAGCATGGCTGAAATCATTCAGTTAAAAAGAGACTTAGATATTTTGAGATACACCGGTTCTAAAATTCATTTTGCTTGTATTTCTACAGCAGAATCAGTTGAACTGGTAAAACAAGCTAAAAAAGAAGGTCTAGATGTCAGTTGTAGCGTATCGATTTCTAATTTAATTTATACAGATAAAAAACTTCAGGACTTTGATACCAAATACAAAGTTTGGCCTCCATTGAGAGAAACTCAAGACCAAAAAGCTTTGATTAAAGGTCTCAAATCTGGTGTTATAGACATGGTAACAACCGACCATCAGCCTTTAAATATCGAACTTAAAAAAACAGAGTTTGAACATGCATCTTTCGGCAGTATAGGCTTAGAGTCTGCTTTTGGTGTTTTAAACAAAAAACTTGGTTTAGAGCAAAGTCTTGCTTATCTCACACGTGGTAAAATGCGTTTTAATCAACCAATATCAACTATTGAGGTAGGACAAAATGCAGAACTCACCTTATTTAATCCTGATATAGATTGGACGTTTTCAGAAACTGATATTGTTTCAAAATCTAAAAATGCTATTTTCCTTGGGGAAAAAATGAAAGGAAAAGCTTTAGGTATCGTTAATAAAAACCAATTTTATGTCTCAGAATCCTAATGGAAAATCAGCTGCTATTGTTGCTTATTTTACAATTATAGGCAGCATAATTGCAATTTTTATGAATTCTGAAAAGCGCTATGAGTTTGCGCGATTTCATATTCGTCAAGCCTTCGGTATTCATTTTATTTTTATTGTTTTTGCTCCTTTAGCAAGTGGATTTAACAATTGGATGATTACCTTTTCTTTGTATATTTTTTATATCGTGCTTTGGTTTTTTGGTTTTTTTAATGCGATATCCAACAAGACGCAACCCATCCCAATTCTTGGAAATTTATTTCAAAAAATATTTAAAGCTTTATAAATGACAACAAAAGATTTAAGCTTAACGCATCTCATTAAACCCTCAAATTTAAATCAAGCGTCACCACTCATCTTAATGCTTCACGGTTATGGTAGTGATGAAAAAGATTTATTTGCTTTTGCTGATTATTTACCAGAAAACTATACAGTGATTTCTGTGAGAGCACCATATCCAATGCAGCCCATGGGTAATGCGTGGTATGCTATTAATTTTGATGCAGATGCCAACAAATTCAGTGATACTGAACAAGGCATAACATCTAGAGAAAAAATTAAGACGTTTATTTCTGAAGCTGTTGAAGCTTACAATATCAATCCAGAAGAAGTGACCTTGTTTGGATTTAGTCAAGGTACAATTTTAAGTTTTGCCACTGCCCTCACCTATCCACATTTAGTCAAAAACGTAATTGGTTTAAGCGGTTATATTGATAAAAATATGATAGATATTGCAGATAAAGACGCTTTAAAAACGCTTCAAGTTTTTAGTTCTCACGGCACTGCAGATCAAGTTATTCCTGTAGATTGGGCAAGAAAAACACCTAAGGTTTTAAAATCTTACGGAATAGAGTGTGAGTTTAAAGAATTTCCTATCGGACATGGTGTAAACCAAGAGAATTTTGAAGCCGTATTAGAGTGGTTAAAAACCCATTAAGACGATTGCTTAAACATCTTGTTAATCACCAAAACATGTGGAAAAGTTATCGCGGCCAAAAACGAAAACAAAAGCGCTTCAAAAATATTTGTATCATTAAAAAATAAATATAATACAGCCAAACCCACAATAGAAATAACCCAATACCAAAAGGCTTTTTTCAGGTATTTTACAATAGTAGTTTTATTGACCCAACCATAAATAAAATGGATTTGATCATGTAATGATGGAATGCTATGCCATAACACAAAATAAATAGCAAAAGCCCAAATCAAATCACTTACTCTAAAAATTATGGCTAAGACTAAAAGATACAATAATTGTTCTGCAAGCTGGGTTTTAAAATACCTAGTTGTCTTATAAACGTAAACTCCTATTCCAAGCAAAACTGCACCGAAAACTATCAGTAATATGGGTATGAAATTTAAATTGATTTGATAATGACTTATATCTGCAATAATGCGTTCTACTTCTTGTTGATGAAACATAAATATCAAGCCAAAAATTAAACAGCCATAACAGAATTCAAATACAAACTTTAGAGCTTTTGAGCTTTGTTTAAGGATATGATGCCAATGTTGCTCTCCAAAGTGGTAAGCACTAAACAAAACAAAACACAATAGGGCAACGGCTGGGAAAAATGTAAAAAAAAGAGCGAAAAATAAAACAACTGTTAAATATATGCCAATAATATAGTTTATAGATCTGTTTTTCAATGCTTTACGAGTTTTGTATATAATAACGATATCGTTTGCGCCATGAAAAACACCAAAACTTAAAATCAAAAATAAGCCTAATAAATAAAGACCATCTGAAGGAAAATATGAATTGAGCCACAAACTTAAAAAACTCAATACTATAGAATAATGATAAATTTTCATTTGTTTAATTAAATAGGTTATAAAATTAAACAAAAATTTGATATCAAAAAAGATTATTGTTTAATATTAAGTAAATTTGATTAAACAAAAACTAAATTATACTACTATGAGAACTTTACTATTTTTAAGTGAAATGTCAAAGATTGCAACTGACGATTATGTTGGTTTTACGTTCTTTGTGGGAAGTATGGCCATGATGGCCGCTTCAGCTTTTTTCTTTTTATCATTAAGTCAATTTGATAAAAAATGGAGAACTTCGGTTCTAGTTTCTGGTTTAATCACGTTCATTGCAGCGGTTCATTATTTTTACATGAGAGACTACTGGGACGCATTTGCCGAGTCGCCCACCTTTTTTAGGTATGTAGATTGGGTTTTAACCGTTCCATTGATGTGTGTTGAATTTTTCTTAATTCTCAGAGCAGCAGGCGCCAAAAAGTCCTTGATGTGGAAATTGATTTTCTGGTCAGTCGTGATGTTAGTTACTGGATACTTTGGAGAAGCAATTGCTGTTGGCGAGCCAACACTTCAGTGGATTTGGGGCTTAATTTCTGGTATTGCTTACTTTATCATTGTTTACATTGTGTGGTTTGGAGAAGCTAAGAAATTGGCAGAATCTGCAGGCGGAAATGTATTAATCGCGCACAAAATATTGTGTTGGTTTGTACTTGTTGGTTGGGCCATTTATCCACTAGGTTACATTTTAGGTACTGAAGGTGGTTTATTTGGAATGCAGCTCGTTTCTGATATCGACGCGGCACAACAGGCTATGAATGTTGTTTACAATATTGGTGATGCCGTTAATAAAATCGGATTTGGTTTAGTGGTTTACTCTCTTGCAGTAAATTCTTCTAAATAATCTTATTGTTGTTTGATTTATTGACAAGCTTCAAGTTGTTCTTGAAGCTTGTCTATTTTATAATCTTTTTGTTTCAAAACTTTTTGGCCATTGACATAAATAAACAAGCTCAATAGAATAGAAAAGAAAAACAAAAACATAAATATTTTCTCCCGCATTATATTTCAATTTTTAAATTATCATAAGCTAAAAAGACATTTTTAGGTAATTTTTTTTGTACCTCTTCGTGAAAACCTAATTTATGGCTGATATGTGTAAAGTAGGCTCGATCAGGTTTTAGTCGTTTTACAACGTCAAGAGCTTCTTTTAAATTGAGATGTGTATGGTGTTCTTCTTCTCTGAGTGCATTCAACACTAACACGCTAAGACCTTTTAATTTTTCCATAGATTCATCAGGTATTGTCTTGGCATCAGTCACATAAGCAAAGTCGTCTATTCTAAAACCGTAAACCTGTAGTTTGCCGTGATAAACATTGATGGGAATAACTTCTTTTTTACCAATTCTAAACGGCGAGTCATTAATTGTATTAATATCTAAAGTTGGTGCACCAGGATATTTATTTTCCACAGCAAAAACATATTCAAATCTCTTTTTTAGTTCTTTTAAAACGCGTTTATGGGCGTAAATAGAAATATCGCCTTGTCTAAAGTAAAACGGTCTGACATCATCTAATCCAACAACGTGGTCATTGTGTTCATGTGTGAATAAAATACCATCTAACCGATCAATAGGGTTGGCTAGCATTTGTTGCCTAAAGTCAGGGCCACAATCCACCACATAAGCGTAATTATCCCATTCTATCAAGACAGAAACCCTTAATCTTTTGTCTTTTGGGTTCTCACTTAAACATACAGGATGACGACTTCCTATAATTGGAATCCCTTGTGAAGTTCCTGTGCCTAAAAAAGTAACTTTCAAAACCCTTATTTTTTCACAAAAATAGGTATTATTTTTTGTAAGCTAATGCAATTAATTATCTTTGTTTGTAGTTATAATTAACACATCTAAATCTACTATAATGGCAGTTTCAATCGACGGTGATCAGGACTTTGACAAAGTACTTTCCATCAAAAACAAAGCCTTACGACTTAACCTCAACAAAAACATTTACGGCACATTTGCAGAAATTGGAGCAGGCCAGGAAACAGTTAGAAACTTTTTTAGAGCTGGTGGCGCAAGTGGCACGATTGCAAAAACCATGAGTGCTTACGATAAAGATTTCAGTGATGCTATTTATGGCACTGAAGCCGATAGACGATACGTCACCGAAAACCGGCTAAACAAAATGCTTGATCATGAAACGCGACTAATTGAAGAACGCATTATTAGACGTAAACATCCTGACAAGTTGTTTTTTACATACGCCAACACCGTAACAACTATTGATTTTGCTAAAAAATATAAAGGCCACGGTTGGGTTGGTATCAAATATCAAGTTAAACCCGACGAAGCATACAATAAAATTGTTTTGCACATCAGGTTTAAAGAAAACGACGCCAAGCATCAACAAATCACATTAGGTGTTTTGGGTGTTAATTTGATTTATGCAGCCTATTATAATCACGATAGCGCTCGTAGCGTTTTGAGAAATTTGTATAACCACTTAGACAAAGACCAACTTGAAATTGATACCATTAATTTTTCAGGTCCACGTTTTAAAAATGTGGATAACCGTTTAATGAGCTTACAATTGGTCAAAAACAATATGACTGATGCGGTCATGTTT
The DNA here is from genome assembly GCA_003931895.1 of Mesohalobacter salilacus. Taxonomy (GTDB): domain Bacteria; phylum Bacteroidota; class Bacteroidia; order Flavobacteriales; family Flavobacteriaceae; genus Psychroflexus. The sequence goes on along the minus strand of RRZV01000003.1, from coordinate 6,283 downwards.
GCTCCAAATGGAAATAATGTCTTGCCAGCAAGTGTACTTTACAAAAAAAATATTTTGGCATTAAGGGGAAGCTTTCGCCCAGTGACTAATGTCAATATGGATATTTATGAAAACTCTTTAGAGCTCTTTCAAAACGAGAGAAAAGTTAGCGAAAAAAATACACAAGTGGTTTTTGAAATCACCCTATCTAACTTAAAAGCTGAAGGAGAAATAGATGAAGCTGATTTTCTAGACCGTGCCGACTTGCTTTGTAATTTAGGCCATACTGTGATGATTTCTAATTTTCAAGAATATTATAAGCTTGTTGAATACTTCTCAAACTACACCAAAGAACGTATGGGTATAGCCATGGGGGTTAATAATCTTATTGATGTGTTTGATGAACGTTACTACAGACATTTAAGTGGTGGCATACTTGAAGCTTTTGGAAAACTTTTCTTCAAAGACCTTAAAGTATACCTTTACCCTTATAAAAATCAAGATACAGGAGAGATTATCAATAGTGAAAACCTTAAAGTCCATCCGAGAATGAAAGAATTGTATAAATTTTTTAAACATAACGGTAGAGTTGTTGATATTGAAGATTATGACGAGAATAGTCTCGGTATTTTCTCAAGAGAAGTGCTTCAAATGATAGCAGAGGGTGAAAAAGGCTGGGAAGATAAATTACCTAAACAAACAGCTGAGATGATTAAAAAACATAATCTCTTTAAACGCGATTACAAAAAGGCTGAATATGTGGGAAATAAAAAAGTTCCACAATCTAATTTTTAAAGCAGAACTTATTTAATTATCTTGTTTCGATTATCGATTTAAAAGTCTGTACAAGACTGGTATAAAATACAAACTCACAAAAGTACCTATAAACAATCCTCCAATTACAGATAGTGCAAGAGGTTTTTGTAAATCTGCACCTAAGCCTGAAATAAACAAAAATGGTAGTAAGGCTAATATAGTCGTCAAAGAGGTCATCAGTATGGGTTTTAAACGCATAACACCTGCTTTTTGTATAGCTTCATCCATATCTAAACCAGAGTTTCGCAAACTATTAATGGTATGAATTTTTATAATACTATCGTTTATGACAATGCCAGCCATCACTACAATTCCAATACCCGTCATAACGTTTAAACTGCCATTAAAAAGCCAAACCAAAAGTAAAGCACCTCCAATATTTATGGGTATTTCAGTTAGTATAATTAAAGGTTGAAGCAAAGAATTAAATTGTGCCGCCATGACAAAATAGAGCAAACTTAGTGCGACTAAAGCCACTATAATAAATTCTTTTAATACATTTTGGTTTTCAAAATAAGCACCTGAAAATTTTATGTCATAATTAGAATTTTTTGAAAAAACATTTTGTGTTGTTGTAATAATTTTTTCTGGGTTATTTATAAAATTTACTGGTATTAAAGACAGGTATTCCCCTCCCCTATTGGCCGTGATAATTTTGTAGTTTAAGTCAGTATTTACGCTTATTAATTGGTTTAAAGGTATCCATCTTTTATCATTGTTTGTAATAAAAGTGGAATTTAAAATTCGACTTAAGTTATCTTCACCAATACCAAATCTTATGGGTATAATCTGATCAGTGTTTTTTAGATTGTCAATATAATTTTGGTTAAGTAAAGTTTTAAGTTCTTGAGTCAATTTTTCATAACTTACATTGTATAAAAGCATTTTATCGTGCTGAATTTTAATGCTTAATAATTCTTGTTTAGCAAGTGGTTTAAAATTAAAAGGTATGTGTGTTTTAAGACTATCAAACCGACTTAAATTTGGAGCTTCTAAAGATTGAGTTGAATATAGTTGTCCTTCAAACTGGGCATCTTCTTGACCAAAAATGTATTGAAATATGTTCTCTGGTGGCTGTATGCTGTATTGAATTTTAGGATACGCATGCCTTATAGCTTTAAAGTTTTTTAGAAAAGCTTGTAATTTTTCAACAGAACTAAATTTGACATAAATCTCAGCTTCTGATAAACTTTTATCGGCTTCTCTTTGTAGTAAATATTTTTGTTCTCCAGTTTCTATAGCCAAATCAACAAAAGGAACGGTATCAAAAAATTGCTGAACGCGTTTATTGTTTTCTGATATACTGATATTTTCATTCCAATCCAATTCAATAATAGCTTCACTTTGTTTCAAATCTGGCAGGCCTTTGATAGGTAATATTAAAGCCAAAACAACCCCAAAACTCAAAAATATAATTACAATCAAAAATGTAAGTTTTTTTTGCATATAAAAGAGTTTAAACCCTTTTTTATACAATCGAGAAAGATTGATTCTCTCCTTAATAATTTTAGATTTATGCTGATTTTTGATGAGCAGTAAATACAAAACAGGAATAAAAAATATAGATACCAGTAAAGAAGAAAACAAACCAATACTCACAGCCATAGCTTGGTCGTAAAACAAAGCTCCTGTGATACCGCTTAAAAAAACTAAAGGAATAAAAATAATACTGGTTGTTAATACAGAGCTGATAAGTGGCGAAATCATTTCTGTTGTGCCCTCTGCACAGGCTTGAAAGAGTGCTTTACCGTCTTCAAGTTTTTGCGTAATATTATCTATAATAATAATGGCGTTGTCTATCATCATTCCTACACCAAGTATGAGACCTGATAGTGAAATGATATTTATGCTAATGCCAAAAACATACATCAAGAAAAAACTCACAACGAGCGATAGCGGAATACTTAAGCCAATAATCAGTGGTGATTTAAAGTCTTTAAGAAATAAAAACATGATGATAATTGCCAAAAAACTACCTAAAATAAGACTGGTTTTTAGATTATCGATAGACAACTTGAGCAACTGGCTTTGGTCTTGATGAATGTGGAATGATAAATTAGGATAGTCTTCTTGAAAAGTAGATATGAGTTGACTAATTTTTTCTTTGAGTTCATAAACACCAGCATCAGACTGTTTGATGATTGCCAGTTGTACAGCTTTTTGATTATTATAAAATGTATTTCCTCTTATGACTTCCGTGGTTTTAATAACTTCTGCAAAATCTTTAAATTTATAAAGCCTATCATTGATGTTTAAATCTATTTGCTCAATGTCTTTAACATTTTCGAGTGGATTTGAAAATCTAAAATCGTAACGATATGCTCCATCTTGCACCATTAAATTACCGAGTACAAAATTATTGTCTCGTAAAGCTTGGATTAAAACCTCCTGACTTAAATTGAGACTTTGCAGATTGTTGTATTTTGGAATAATTTTAATTTCGGGCTCTACATGACCAGTCATATCTGCTATAGCAATGTCTGGCAGTTGCTCTATGCGCCTTTTGATGACCTGATTGACAAATTGACTGAGTTCTAAAAACTGATCATCACTTGCTATACTATCTTGAGTTATACTCATGTACACCACCGGAATATCAGATGCTGAAGCTTTTATAACACGTGGGCGTTCAATATCGTTGGGCAGACTGTTCATGGCCATATCTACCATTTCGTTGACCTCAATAAAAGCTAAATCTGTAGATACGCCATACTGAAAATACAGGTTTAAGACCGCCATACCATCACGGGTTTGGGTTTTGATGTCTTTAAGACTAGACACCTGCATAAGTCTGTTTCGCAAGGGTCTGGTAATACTGGTTTCTATTTGTCTTGCCGTATTATTAGGATAACTGACTTGAACTGTGATTTCGGGTATGGGTATATTTGGTAGTAAAGAAGTGTTAAGTTTTTGAGTAGATGCCAAGCCAAGCAGTAAAACGGCAAAGCTTATCATGAGCACAGCTATGGGTCTTTTGAGCAAATAGCTTAGCATAAGTTTTAATTTTTGGCTTTTATAAAAGTGGCATCAACAGTAGCATCGTGAGACAAGTTGATGTTATTTGAAATAATGATAGTATCGTTGGAATTTAAGCCCTCACTTATGGCATAATGTGAGGTGTTTTGGTCTTTAACTTTAACGTAATTCCATTTTGATAGGCTGTCTTTTAATGTGAAAATCACTTCACGATTAGACCGCAAAACCAAAGCTGATTTTGGTACGACTAAAACATCTTCTATGGGTTGTTTGATAAAGACTTTGACATTCATCCCGTCAAACAAATCTCGGTCGGGGTTTTGTATGTGTGCTTTAATCCTTACCAAACCGTTTTCATCTACAAATGGATTCACCTCTATCACTTCGGCTGTATAGGTTTTAGTAGAATTTGAAAAAGGCTGAATATCCACAGACATTCCTTTTGAAACATAGCTTAACTCATCTTCCATCAGGTTGAAAATAACATCTAAGTTGTCTTGACTTATTAGTGTACAAAACACTTCTGATGGACTGATGTAGTTGCCTTCTTTGGTGATAAGGTTAGCCACAACACCATCAAACTCAGCCTTTAAAATCGTTTGCTGTAAAGCAATTTGTGCTTGTTTTAATCTCGCATTAGCTTCGCGTAAGCCTGAGCGAATCTGTATGTTAGACAGCACCTCAGGTCTAATGAGTGAATCTGGTTTTTTGGAGACTTGAAACTCAGCCTTCATTTCAAGCATTTTATTTTCTGCGGTAGCGAGATTGACTTGGGCTTGTAGTAAATTGTTTTTGACGTTGTCTTGATTGAGCTGTGCCAGTTTTTGACCTTTTTTGACCCTATCACCATTTTGAACAAATATTTGATCTAAAACTTCAGCCGTTCTAAAGCGTAAATCACTGCGGTATCGGGCTTCTACTCTACCGTTGGCGATGATTTGTTTATAAAAAGTGGTGTCTTTTGCTTGGGTGACATTGACTTGAATGGCCGATGATTTAACAGGCTTGGTGATTGTGTTATTTTTTGAATTCTTGTCATTTTGGTTTTGACAGGCAAAAGCTAAACAAGCTAAAAGGAAGAATAATGTTTTTTGCATTAGGATTTAGCGTTTAAGCTAAGATACATAATAATCTATAAATAACATCAATATTATAATTTATAAACTTTCAAGTTATAATCCTCAAACAATACTAATATTTTGTTATTAAACGTAAAGATATTAATTGGTTTTTGCTCTTGAGATAATTTGATTTCATAACTACCTCTATATGATTGGGTTTTATCAATATTGTAGCAATCTATATAATAAATATTTTTTTTATTGATATTGCTAAGTATGTAAATATTATCATCGTCTAAAGTCATATCAAGATTAATCATTTTTTCTCTATTGATATTAAGTGCCGTATAATTCCCTACTTTTTGATTGAAAGGTTTTGGTGGTTGAGAGTTATCTATTGTTTTGATTGTTTTAATAAAATTAAAATTATTATCAAATATGAATATGTCACTTGTGTACCAACCAAAATATAATACGTGATTTTTATTTTGTCTAAACTCGCCTTGGTAAGCAAAACTCATAAAATCATTTTTAGGTAGATTTAATTTTTCGGTTAAGTTAATTTGCTGTTTTTTATTATTTAAATGATGTTTTGTAAAAAAAAGTTGGTTGATAGAATTTTTATCTGGTAAATTAGACAAATAAAGTAGCTGATTATTTTTTAAAGCAAAAGAAAAGAAATCAATATTTGATAAGATAGTTTCGATATGTTGATTTTTCAAATTATAAATTTTAACATTTCTTTGACCAGCGTCAGTAAAAACTAAGGAGTCAGAAAAAGCTAAAACACCATAAGGGTTAACGAATTCATATGGTCCTAATCCATTTTTGTCTAAAACGGATACTTTTTTCAAAAGATCATCAAACTGATAAATTTTACTTGAATTAATAGATGTTGCAAATATAGTATCAGAGTTTGGATAGTTGGATTGGAAATGTGTTACTGGCACAAAGTTTGTACGGAATTCAATTACTTCTAAAGGTTTGAGAATTGATCTCTTAAATTTAAGATTATCTTTATTTAATTTTAGACTAAACTCCTTTTGCGTAAGGAATTTATTTTTTGTCTTATTATTTTGGCTTTTGTTATTACAGCTTGATAAAGCCAAAAAAAGAAACAAAAATATTAAATGTTTGTTACCCATAATTGTAAAAAATCTAAAGTAGCTGATTAAGATTAAATACAGCTACTTTATAAAATTTAATTCATAGTTATTTCATCTTCAGTTTGAGTTAGGTTACCCCATGAAGTTCCTGTAGTGCCGTCAGGTAGTGTAATTGTACATCTCCCTTTAACACCTTTGCAACTTAATGAATTGTCGCTAATTTCTTTTTGACCTAGAGCCTCCTGACTCCCTAAAGCCAAAGTTAAAATCCCCACAAGCATTATTAAACTTGCTGTAATTGCTTTAATTTTCTTCATAATACAAATATTTTAAAAGTTAAACATA
>RRZV01000063.1 GCA_003931895.1 Mesohalobacter salilacus | reverse complement strand
GTGCCTAATTTTAATTAATTACTTATAGGCTTCGACTGCGCTCAGCCTGACAATACCTAAACTACTGAGAATTTTGAAATTGATTTTTTAATATTAATCGAACTCAGATTATTAAGACATCACTTTATTGAAATTTTCAGACAAAGCGTGAATAAATTTGTTGATTGGTGATTTGATCATCATCGCCATCATGGCATTAAATTCACCATCAAATTTCAATTGAAATTCGGTTTTATCATCGCCTACCGCATCAAAATGTGCTGTAAGGCTAAATGGAAATTTCCCGCCATCAGCCACCAAAACAATTTTGCCAAATTCTTCTTTGTCTTTAAATGCCAATTGTATAACTGGCATGCCTTTCAACTGAAATAAAAAACTGTCTTCAGTTAAAACTTCAAATTTTTCTACACCATCAGGCATAATATTGAGGTAATTATCAGCTTTCGACAAGTAAGTGAATAATTCCTTTTGCGATTTATTAATGGTAATTTTTGGTGTTTCGAGATTCATAATAATTTTTAAAAAGTTAATTAGATTTCCACTGTTCTGGATTCAAGTGCCAAGTTTTGAGTAAGTTGAGTTCATCTCGGTTTAAATATCGAGTATCATAAGCTTTTTGAATGAGATGCTCGTAATTACTAAGTGTATTGAGTTGAATTTGGGCTTCTTCAAAGTTTTTTACAGCAGAATCAAAACCATAAGAAAATATAGCGAGCAGTCCTTTAACTTGAGCTTGAGCTTCAGTTTGTATAGCTTTTACAGCATTAAGACTACTTTGTCCAGTACTGACTAAGTCTTCAATTACCACCACATTTTGGTTTGGTTCAAGTTGACCTTCAATTTGATTTTGACGTCCATGCGATTTGGGTTTGGGTCTGACATAAACAAAAGGTAGTCCCAAAGCGTCAGCCGTTAAGGCTCCAATACCAATAGCACCAGTAGCGACACCAGCAATAACATCAGGTTTACCGTAAAGTAGTTCAACTTGTTTGGCTAAACTATCTTTGATATAGTTTCGAATAGGTGGATAAGACAATATTATTCTGTTATCACAATAAATTGGTGATTTCATTCCGCTCGACCAAGTAAATGGCTCTTGTGGTTTCAATTTTATTGCGTTTATTTGTAAAAGTAATTTTGCAGTTTCTTGGGCTGTATTTTCATCTAAAATCATAAGTGCAAATGTATAAAGTTTTTGTCAATGATGTGCCAATTATTTTGTCAACACAAAAGAAAGTCGGCACAAGATACTCATCTTATGCTATAAAACATGTTGATTTTGATAAGCTTATCAAAGATATACTTGATAAGAAAATTCATTATGTCAATTTATATCATAAAAAAGACGAAAAGTTACTGCATCATCTGAAGAAAAAAATGAAAGTTATCACGGCTGCAGGCGGAATGGTGTTTAATCCTAAAAAAGAGATTTTGTTTATCCACAGAAAAGGCCGTTGGGATTTACCTAAAGGAAAAGTGGATAAAGGCGAAAGTTTGGAAGATGCTGCCATACGAGAAGTTTGGGAGGAAACAGGGGTTGAAAATTTAAAAATTGTTCGGTTTATTGACACCACTTACCACATTTTAAAACGCAACGGTAAATACAAACTCAAAGAAACCTATTGGTATGAAATGTTTTCAGATTTTGAAGGCGAATTGGTCCCAGAAACTTCTGAAGATATTAAAAAAGTCAAATGGAAAAACTTTGAAAAATCTCAAAAAGCCATTCATAAATCTTATGAAAATATCAAGTTACTCTTTCCATCCGAATATCTCATCAAACACCCGAAAGACAGGATAGTTTAGATGAGAGCTTTATTATCTAATCGAGTTTTTTAAGATTATTAAATTGGATGCAATACCTTATTCCCGATAGTCCCTGATGTTATCAAACTACCGGGTTTTGATTTTTATTACATTATTTTTCAATCAAAATCATTTTTTCCATAGCCACCAATGCACTAATAAATCTTGCATATATTAGTGTATTAGCAACTTTAAATTAGTGGCTGTAATAAACCACTTTCGATATATCACAAATTTTATTTATAGATTTATAAGTTAAAAAAACCATTGATTTTCATTTTTTAAAATGTTAAAATCAGCTATAAAATCAAATATTAACATTTTTACAATAAGTATTTATTAATTTCATCCTAAAAATATCCTTTTTATGATGTTAAATTTAAATGCCCTTAACTTACCTCTATGCCAATTTATCATGGTCTTATACCGAAAGTTATTTTAAATGTCTTCCGCATTTGCGGAATCCTTAAAATATACATCGGTATTATACCTTAATGTTTTTATTAAATATTGCATAAATATAAATTGGTCTTAGAAGAAGATGGCCAAATTATAGACCAAAAACACCTCATAAAAGACTAAACCTATGAAACTTTTAATTCGCTTTTTATTATATATAGTTTTATTGCCGAGTTTAACCGCCCAGTCCTATACCTGGGAATGGGCAGAACGCGGTGGTGGTAAACGGAATATAGCTGGCGGTGGCTCTA
>RRZV01000055.1 GCA_003931895.1 Mesohalobacter salilacus | reverse complement strand
TGCCTTGATTAAGACAATTATAATTCAATTTCTTTTTATCTCATTTTATAGAATATTTGGTATTATTTAAAATTTTATCAACTTCTCTTTTCAGAATTGGCAAGTGTTTTTGAATTATAGCCCAAATGTTTTCGTCTGAAATATTATCATAAGCGTGTATAATGTGATTTCTAAGCGCAACTATTTTTCTTGCATTGTCAATAGGAAAATTGGGTCTTCTCTTAAAATTCTATTGACTGCTTCACCAATGATTTCTAAATCTCTTTCAATCTCAAAGATTGCATTTTGAATATCATACAACCATTTCAGTATCTTCTTGTCCATAAACTTTTATTTTGTTCTTTTCAATAGAACGTTTCAAGACTGGATTTTTAAGGGTTTGAACTTCAACTAAATCTACTTTTTTGGCAAATAGCGACTCTAATTCGTGTTTAAACTTCAAGTAGTTATCAAAATATTCTAATGGATCGATATGATTAAACTCTACAAGAAAATCAATATCACCATAACTTTTTGAGTTTTGATTTACAACAGAACCAAAAACATATAATTCTTTAACTTTATGTTTTTTACATAAAATTTATAGGTCTTGTATGTGATTTTTAATGATTTCCATTATTCAAATATAATAAAAAACTAATTCAGAGATCTTAAATAATTTATCAATCAAACTTTATAGCCTTGACTGGAGATATTTTAGTGATGATATAAGATGGCACTAAAAGCATGAGAAGACAAATCAAAACTGTGCCGATATTGATGGCCAACAAATAAGTCCAATCAATGTAAACAGGCGCATGAGTAACGTAGTAAGTGTCTGGATTGAGACTGATAATTTTAGCATATTTTTGAAGGAGCAGTAAACCAATTCCAATTAGATTTCCCCAAAACAGACCTTTTAAAATCAAATAGCTCGCGTTGTAAAGAAATATTTTTCGAATACTAAAATTTTGACAACCCAAAGCTTTTAATATCCCGACAAGCTGGGTTTGCTCTAAGATTAAAACCAACAAAGCTGTAATCATGTTAATGCCAGCAATAATGACCATGATAATGACAATTAAAGCAATGTTGACATCAAAAAGCGCTATCCATTCAAAAATAGTAGGATATTGGCTAACTATTGTTGACGCATTGAGAAAAGAGCCGATGTTTTCATAGACCTTAATTCCTGTTTGTTGGATATCATCAAAATCAGAAACCATGAGTTCAAATTGGCCAATTTGAAAATCTTCCCATTTATTGAGACGCTGAATTTGTTTGATGTCAGCCATTAAAAACTGTTTATCAAATTCTAAAAACCCAGAATTATAAATGCCAACAATATCAAAAGCCACCAGTCGCGGTCGGTCGTTGTCTTGATCTCTTAAAAAATAAATAATCACTTTATCGCCTAATTTAAAGCCAAGGCGATTGGCGAGATACTCTGAAATCAAAATTTCTTTACTGATTTTGTCTGTCAGCTTGAGTTTTCGGCCTTTAACGATAAATTCATCAAAATACGACCAATCGTAATCGGTAGAAATACCTTTAACAACAATACCTTCAAAATCGGTTTCAGTGCGAATGACGCCGTATTTCGAAGCTGTTTTTTGAACGTGTTTTATATCAGGAACACTTTCAAAATTTGGATAAAAATCCTGTCGGGCATCTATGGGTTGCAGATTTTGATTAGATTGATTACTCGTAAAACTTCTAATAGTGATATGCCCGTTGAAGGCGGTAATTTTGTCTCTAATCTTTTGTTGTAAGCCTAAACCTGTTCCAAAAGCTAAAATCATCATAATCACCCCAACAGTTATCGCCGTTACAGCAATTTTTATTATCGGTGAAGAAACCTTACTTTTATAGCCTTTGGTCTTAATCAGCTTTTTAGATATGAAATATTCAAAATTCAATTTGTACGCTATATTTTATAGGTTCAAAAATACAGTTTTATTTAGTTTGTTTTTGATTTTAGGTTGTCAAGCTCAAGATAAATCTTTTGAAGATCAAAAATTACAGACAGGCGCAGACCAAACAAAAGTCTATTTAAATGATTTAGCTCAAAAGAATGCAGCAGTTGTGGCTAACCAAACATCTGTTATCAGTAATAATGGAAATTACATACATCTCGTCGATTCGCTTTTAGCTCTTGATATTAAGGTGAAAAAGGTTTTCGCTCCTGAACATGGATTTCGCGGTCAAGCTGATGCGGGAGAAAAAGTTGATGATGCTGTGGATGCCAAAACAGGATTGCCGATTATTTCGCTTTATGGTAGTCATAAAAAACCTACAGCAGAAGATTTGAAAGGCATTGAAATTGTCGTCTTTGATATTCAAGATGTGGGTGTGCGGTTTTATACTTATATTTCTACTTTACATTACGTCATGGAAGCTTGTGCGGAGCTGGACATTCCTTTAATTGTATTGGATCGACCAAATCCTAATCGACATTATATCGATGGTTCACTTTTGGAAGAAAAACACAGTAGTTTTGTAGGTATGCATCCCGTGCCTGTGGTTTATGGCTTAACCATTGGAGAATACGCTAAAATGATTAATGGAGAACAATGGCTTAAAAATCAAATTAAATGCAAGCTAAAAGTCGTGTCATTAAAACATTACAACACTCAAAAACATTATGAACTGCCTATCAAACCATCACCAAATTTACCTAATGGGCAAGCTATAAATTTATACCCGAGTTTATGTTTTTTTGAAGGCACAAACGTTAATGCAGGTCGTGGCACATCAACTCCATTTCAAGTGTTTGGATCGCCGTTTTTAGATCAAGAAAAATACGATTTTGAGTATATTCCTAAGTCTAATTTAGGTTCAAAATATCCTAAACATCAGGGTGAAATTTGTTATGGATTGGACTTGACTGAACATCAATTTTTATCAGAAATTCATTTAGATTGGTTGATTGAAGCTTATCAAAACACCTCAAATCAAGATCAGTTTTTTAATTCTTTTTTTACAAAGTTAGCCGGTACCACTCGACTCCAAAGTCAAATCGAAAAAGGGATGAACAGTTCAGAAATTAAAGCCACTTGGCGAAAAGATTTAGAGGATTTTAAAAAACTTAAAAAACAATACCATTTGTATTAAATTGATTTGTAAAAAGGCTATTAAATTAAAGTTAAGTCAAGTCATTTTAGTTTTAGCTTTTTAATACATTTGCATCGAGGAAAAATTTGACTGATTGCAACCTTTACAAATGCTAAAACAGTTCTTCACAAGGCTTTGTATATTGTAATTTTTAAGGTTTGACATCGTCATAGTTTTCAAATTAATATTGTAAAAAAATACTTATATGTCTTATTTATTTACTTCAGAAAGTGTATCTGAAGGTCACCCCGATAAAATTGCAGATCAAATCAGCGATGCTTTACTTGACTACTTTTTAGCTTATGATAAAGATGCTAAAGTGGCTTGTGAAACTTTAGTGACTACAGGTCAAGTGGTTTTGGCTGGTGAGGTTAAAAGTAATACTTATTTAGATGTGCAGCAAGTTGCTCGAGATGTCATCAACAACATAGGTTATACCAAAAGCGAATACCGGTTTAGTGGAGATTCTTGCGGTGTCATTTCAACAATTCACGAACAGTCTCAGGATATCAACCAAGGTGTCGATAAAGCCGATAAAGAAAAACAAGGTGCTGGAGACCAAGGCATGATGTTTGGTTATGCTACTAATGAAACGGAAAACTATATGCCGTTAGCATTAGATATTTCTCATAAAATTTTAAAAGAATTAGCCGCTTTAAGACGAGAAAACAAAGAGATCACTTACCTCAGACCTGACGCTAAAGCCCAAATTACCATTGAATATTCAGATGATAATGTGCCACAACGTATTGATACCATTGTGGTATCTACTCAACATGACGAATTTGATGCTGATGACAAGATGCTTGAAAAAATAAAACAGGATATCAAAACCATATTGATACCACGTGTAAAAGCCTTGTTTTCAGAAGATATTCAAGCTTTATTTGATGATGATATTACCTACCATATTAACCCCACAGGAAAATTTGTTATTGGTGGTCCCCATGGTGATGCTGGATTGACTGGTCGGAAAATCATAGTTGATACTTATGGCGGAAAAGGCGCTCATGGTGGAGGCGCGTTTTCTGGAAAAGACCCAAGTAAAGTTGACCGCTCGGCAGCTTATGCGGCTCGACATATTGCCAAAAACATGGTTGCCGCTGGTATAGCTGATGAGGTTTTAGTTCAAGTGTCTTACGCCATTGGTGTTGACCAGCCGACTTCAATTTTGGTGAATACTCAAAATAAACATATCGATGTATCTGATGGTGAAATTGCAAAAACTATTAAAGATATTTTTGATATGCGCCCAGCAGCCATTGAAAATCGACTAAAATTGAGAAACCCCATTTATTTAGAAACTGCCAGTTATGGTCATATGGGAAGAACTCCTCAAATTGTAACTAAACATTTTGATACCAATTATTCTGGCAAAAAATCAATTGAAGTTGAATTGTTTACTTGGGAGAAATTGGATTATGTGGATAAATTGAAAGATGTTTTTGGTATTTAGAATATTTTTTAACTTGGTTAATTAAAAATTATTACTTTTAATTCAAATTTTCATTTTGAATTTTAAACATTTTTTCTTTACCATCTCAATTATCTTTTCTTTTAATTGTGTTTATACTCAACCGATTGATACTATATATGGCAAGGTTAAAAAAATAAGAGAGAAAGTTGTTTTTCTTACCGAAATAGAAAATCCACAGTTACTTTATTACGATGATTATGGACATTACGGCTTCAGAGGCCCAGATGTGACTAAAACTGTTTTCAAAGATGATTGGTATAATACAGAAAATTGTTATTTCATAAACTATGAAAGGCACTTTGATGCTAATGCTAATGTTGTGCTGGACTTGTGGTTCACAAAAGAAGATTCACTTATGAATACCTATCAATATACCTATGACGAATCTAATCGTTTAAAACAGGAAATTAATACATCAGAAAACAATACATCAATAAAAAACTATTATCACAAGAAAGGAGGCCACTTAGATATCATTGAACAGAATTCTGATGTAAGTTATTTTTTTCATAAATATGAAAAATATGATAAGAATGGTAAGTTGCTCAGAGAAATAAGATATCACAACAAGGGAAATATCAAAGAATATATCTACAATTATGATGAAAACTCTAACTTAAAATATATTATTACGGGTAACCTAATTGACTTTAATGATTATACTCAATTCAAAGAAAAAAAATTTAATGTTGATTCAATTGATAATTATTACAAAAGCACAATCAATACATACAATGAAAATAATCAACTTATAAAATATCAAAAATTAATAAAAAGATACAGAAATAATAAAATATACATAGAAAATTATCACACTATAAATAAGGAGTATGAAGGTGAAAAAGTCGTGAAAACTTCAGGAGCGTATAGCGACAACAAACCTTCTTTCTTCTATTATGATTATGATGAAAAAAACAGAATTATAGCCAAGTATTGCTGTTCTGAAAATAAAAAAGACGCTTTTAGAATAAGAAATTACACCTATAACGGAGACCAAATTCAGTCATTAAGTATAACTAGACATCTCAAAGAAGGAACAAAAGTTGATAGTATTAAATTTTCCTACAAATTTGACGATAAAAACAACTGGATTGAAATCTTAAAAACTGTAAATGGTGTAAAGCGTTATAAATGGATTAGAACAATTGAATATTAATACTTTTAATGTTTAAAAATATTTACTCTAGAACCTTTCTAATCCGTTCAATTGCTTCTCTAATTTGTGCTTCCGAAGCGGCATACGAAATCCGAATACAATCAGGATTACCAAAAGCCTCGCCTGTAACCGTTGCGACATTAGCTTCTTCCAAGAGTAACATGCTAAAATCTGTGGCATTTTTGATTTGGTGACCTTTAACGGTTTTGCCAAACCAAGCACTCACGTTAGGAAATACGTAAAACGCACCTTGAGGTTGATTGCATTCAAAACCTTTTAGAGCATTTAAAAGATTTAAAATAATTTTTTGACGATTAGCAAACTCATCAACCATGTATTGAATTTTGCTTACGGGTTCTTGTAAAGCTGTAATCACGGCGCGTTGGGCTATACAATTAGCTCCACTGGTCACTTGACCTTGGAGTTTGGTGCAAGCTTTAGCAATATATTCAGGTGCACCGATGTAACCTATTCGCCAACCAGTCATAGCAAAAGCTTTAGAGACACCGTTAACAGTTACTGTGCGGTCATACATATCGTCAAATTGGGCCATAGAAGCGTGTCCACCAATAAAGTTGATATGTTCGTAAATTTCATCACTCACGACGATAATTTTTGGATGCTTTTGTAAGACATCAGCTAATGCCCGAAGCTCTTCTTTAGTGTAAACCGAACCACTTGGATTACAAGGTGAGCTGTACCAAAGCATTTTGGTTTTAGGAGTAATCGCCGCTTCGAGTTGCTCGGCAGTCATTTTAAAATCTTGATCAATCGATGTTTTTACTTCAACAGCTTTGCCTTCGCAAAGACCAACAATATCGCGGTAACTGACCCAATAAGGGCAAGGCAAAATCACTTCATCATCTGGGTCGAGTAGAGCAGAGGCAATGTTGTATAAAGCTTGCTTTGCGCCAGTAGAAACTGTAATTTGACTTAACTCATAGTTGAGGTTATTGTCACGTTTAAATTTATGTTGAATAGCTTTTTTTAAATCTGGATAGCCATCAACAGGTGTGTAAGAATTGTAGTTATCATTGACGGCTTGAATGGCCGCATCTTTGATATAGTCTGGCGTATTAAAATCAGGTTCGCCGAGGCTTAATCCAATAATATCTTTGCCTTCAGCTTTGAGCTCTCTGGCTTTTGCTGCCATAGCTAAAGTGGCTGAAGTTTGTAAGTTGTTTATTTTTTGAGAAAGGTTGGTTTTCATAAGCTTAAATTATTAAGCCATTTGTGGGTTTTTACCCATAGATTTTAAATATTTAAAATGAGCAACAATGGCTTGTCTGGTGGTTTCGTATTCGTTATAGGGCAAACTAAATTCTTTGGTTGTTTGTTTTACAATTTTAGCAATTTTTGGATAATGAACGTGACTAATATTTGGAAAAATATGGTGTTCAACTTGAAAATTTAACCCACCTGTAAACCAGTTAACAATTCTGTTGTTAGTTGAAAAATTTGTTGTGGTAAATAATTGGTGCACCATCCAAGATTTTTCCATTTTGCCCTCCAAGTCTGGAGTTGGCATATCATTTTCACCAACAACGTGAGCCAACTGAAATACGATGCTTAAAATTAATCCTGCAGTGTAGTGCATAACAAAAAAGCCAATAACCACTTCCCACCAAGCTAAACTTGTCAGGGCAATTGGTAAAACAATCCAAATGCTAAAATAAATTAATTTGGTAATAGCCAAAATAGTCCATTGTTTTGATGGTTTTGGAAGTTTCCCATAGTACAATTTTTGTTTTAAATAGCGTTTAGTCTGAACAAAATCTGTTGTCAACGCCCAGTTGAAAGTTAATAATCCATAGAGAAAAACAGAATAATAATGTTGAAATTTGTGAAATTTTCGCCATTTGGTATGTTTTGAAAATCTCAAAATACGACCTGCATCTAAGTCTTCATCGTGCCCCTGAATATTGGTGTAAGTATGGTGTAAAACATTGTGTTGAACTTGCCAATTGTAAACATTGCCAGCTAAAATATAAATACTGCTACCCATAAATTTGTTGACCCATGATTTTGTAGAATAAGTGCCGTGATTACCGTCGTGCATCACGTTCATACCGACTCCAGCCATACCAACTCCCATGAGAATGGTTAAAGCGAGTTTCCATAAACCATGAATATCTAAAGTTAAGATTAAAAAGTAGGGTGCAAGCAATAATGAAAACATGACGATTGTTTTCAAATGCAACTTCCAATTCCCTGTTTTTTTGATATTATTGTCTTTAAAGTAGTGGTTAACCCGCTTGTTTAGCGTTCGCATAAAATCTCTTGAATCTTTGGTATTAAAGCGAACTTGAGTATTTTCCATATAAACAATGTTAAGTTAGCAAAAATAGAATATAAATATTGAAAAGACTGTCCAATTATTATAATTTAACGCCCGTTGAGGGTTTTTAAAATAATATCTTAATTCAACTTATAGGTTAATTTTTCAAAAACTGATTTTGGATTTTTGTGTTTATAAACGACTTTGTAAACGGCATTAATTATTGGCGTTTTCGCTTTCTTTTTGCCGTCTTGTTTGCTTAGTAAATAGGCACTTTCGGTGGCGTAATAGCCTTCAGCAATCATAGTCATTTCCATCATAGCCGATTTTACGGTGTAACCTTTTCCAATCATATTGCCAAAATAACGGTTTCTGCTAAAATTGGAATAACCTGTTACCAGTAAATCCCCGAGATAAGCCGAGTCGTTAATGTTGCGTTTCATTTTGTAGCGTTTTTTGATAAAGCGTTTCATTTCGCGAATGGCATTACTCATCAGCACACTTTGAAAATTATCACCATAGCCCAAGCCGTGTGCTATTCCTGCCGCAATGGCATAAATATTTTTTAAGACAGCCGCATATTCGGTGCCGATAATGTCTTTGCTGGTGGAACATTTGATGTAATCACAACTTAGGTAGTCGCTCATCATTTTGGCTTTTTCTAAATCTGCACAAGCAACGGTGAGATAAGATAAACGCTCAAGCGCGACTTCTTCGGCATGACACGGTCCTGTGATGACCCCAATTTGTTCAAAATCTAAATGATAGTTGTCGTGAAAATATTCGCCGACAAGTTTTTGATTTTCAGGCATGATGCCTTTTACAGCATTAAAAATGATTTTGTCATCTAAAGGAACCGTAATTTGGTCTAAAGCCGACTTTAAAAACGCAGACGGAATAGCTATGATCAAAACATCAGACTGATTGAAGACAGCATTAATGTCATCGCTCATATTGAGTTGGTCTGTGTTAAATGTAACTGAACTCAAATAATCTTTATTATGATTATTTTTCTTAATATAATCTATGGTTTCAGTATTTCTGATGTACCAATTTATGCTGTCCACATTTTCACAAAGCATTTTAGCTAAGGCTGTTGCCCAACTGCCGCTGCCTATGATGCCGATTTTTGGGTTTAGTAAGTTTTGTAACATGAATGTTATTGAACAAATTATAAAACCAAATATAAACTTATTTTAAAACTCTACCGATAAAAATTCATTTCATCAATATAAGTCCAAACCTTTTCTGGTAAGAGTGGTCTTATGTTTTGTTGTTTTGCAATGGCTTTTCTGATAAAGCTGGCAGAAATTTCTACAATGGGCACATCAACAAATTGAACCTTGGGGTGGTTTTTAAGTTCTGAGGGCACATTTTTATGATGTATGCGTGGACACACAATAATATGATGATGCCCGAGGATATAGTCGTAATTTTTCCACTTGTTAAGACTGGCTAAGTTGTCTTCACCCATAATAAGGTGAAATTGATAGTCAGGATATTGTTCTAATAACTTTTCTAAAGTTTTAGAGGTGTAATTGGGTTGTGGCATATCAAACTCAATTTTGCTGGCTTTGAGTTTTGGGTAATCTTCAGTAGCGCGATACACCAATTCGTATCGGTGATGATTTTCAAGCATAGACGCCTTCTGTTTGAAAGGACTTTGTGGTGTGATGATATACCAAACTTCATCAACCGAGCCAAACTCTGCAATGTGATTACCCATGATAAGGTGCCCAATATGTATAGGATTAAAAGTGCCAAAAAATAAACCGATGTGCTTACTTTTTTTCATCTATAAAGGTTTTAACCAGTTGATAGGCGTCTTCGAGTGCGATATCTAAATCGTTGTTGATTAATATTTTGTCAAATTGTGGAGCGGTTGCCATTTCAATTGAAGCTTTGGCAACCCGCATATTGATGCGCTCATCAGATTCTGTTTGACGTTTTTTAAGTCTAATTTTAAGTTCTTCTACACTTGGTGGTTTGACAAAAACAGCTAAAGTTTGTTCGGGATAAATGTTTTTGATGTCGAGTCCACCAACCACATCAATATCAAAAATAACGTGTTTGCCTTCATTCCAAATGCGTTGTACTTCACTTTTTAAAGTGCCGTAAAAATTATCACGATAGACTTCTTCCCACTCTAAAAAGTCATCGTTTTTGATGTGTTGTTTAAATTCTTTTAAAGACATAAAATAGTAGTCCTTACCATCAATTTCATAATCGCGAGGATCACGAGAAGTTGCTGAGACTGAAAATTCAAGGTTCAATTCTTCCTTTGATAAAAGATGTCTGACAATGGTAGTTTTACCTGAACCAGATGGTGCTGAAAAAACAATGAGTTTTCCTGTTTTTGAAGTCGTCATTATAAAATATTAAGCATTTGTTCTTTTATTTTTTCAAGCTGATCTTTCATTTCTACCACCAAATTTTGGATTTCAGCATCGTTGGCCTTGCTGCCAATGGTGTTGATTTCTCGTCCCATTTCTTGTGAAATGAAATTTAATTTTTTTCCATTAGATTCTGGTAAATTTAATGTGTTTTCAAAATATTCGATATGACTTTTTAAGCGGGTTTTTTCTTCTGAAATATCAAATTTTTCGATGTAATAAATCAATTCTTGTTCAAATCGATTTTTGTCATAGTCAACGCTGAGCTCTTCCAAAGTTGATTTTAGTTTTGTTTTCACCCTTTCAACTCGATTTTGATCTATCTCGTGGATGCGTTTTAAATGTTGTTCAATTTCATTAAGGTTGTTTTTAAAGACTTCCATTAAATTTTGTCCTTCTTGATGTCTAAATGTTTCGACTTGTTGCAAAGCTTCTTTTAGAGCATTATTGAGTTTAGTTTGGTCTTCTTTAGTCATTTCATGTTCTTCAGATTGAAAAGCATCGGGTAGAGACATTGCAATTTCAAGCAATTTAGCGTTGTCCATGCCATCTCTAACGCGGATGATGTCTTGCAAATTTTCGATATAAGATTTGACAAGGGGTTTGTTAAAAGATATACTTTTGCTTTGTTCGCTGTTTTCAATATTGAATTGCACGTCAACTTTTCCGCGTTTGAGTGTTTGGGTGATGCTTTTTCTCCAGCCTAATTCAAAGGGTTTAAGTTCAGAAGGCATCCTGAAATTGACATCTATATTTTTGCTGTTAAGCGTTCGTATTTCAATATCAATATGCTTGTGGTTTAAAACAGCTGTGGCTTTGCCATAACCCGTCATAGATTGTATCATAGTCGTCTAAAAATTTCTGCAAAAGTAATGAAATACTAAGGGATGGACAATGAAAGCCATCTCGCATTTGTCAATTGACAATGTTACGACTACTTGCTGAACCCACACCGATAAGCGCATCAAAACGGGCACCAACATTTCTGTAATAGACTAAAATGGTGTAGTCGTTTTCGGTAATATCAAAACTACCGCTGATGAAGTGGTCATTAAATTCACCTTCGGACGAGAGATAAACGTATTTGTAATTATAAAACCCTTGTTTTAGTAGGATTTGAGTTTCAAATAAACCTGTTTTTTTATTGTAATCCAGATGGGTTTCGTCGGTAAGACTATAATTGTTAAAGCGTCCATAAACATGAAGTTCACCACCATTTAAATCTTTTCTGCAATCTAAACTAAAATGCACCACGGCATATTCTGACTCTCTATTGACGTCTTGTCCTTGAACTGTATTGATTTTAAAACTGCCATTTATATCAGGATTATAAACATACTCACGTCCTTGTCTGACGCGATCTGTATTTAAATAAGTATGATATAAATCAAACAATTCAACACGTTGAATATTAATAGTCGAAACTCTAATATCCCGATTGTCAAAGTATAAATATTCGTTTCCACCCCAAAATGCTGTTTTTTGGGGATAATTAAAAACTAAAGTATTACCTGATGTAAATTGCGGTTTGATGTCATAAATAGCAGATTTAAAGTCGTTGTTTTTAACAATTACAGTATTTACATTTTGCTGTGGATTTTTAAAAATAAAACCATCTCGACTTACACTATATTGCAACAACTGTTTTTTGCCAATCTCTTTTAAATCTCGCGAACGTCTGACTTGCGCTTGAACATCCACTTGGCGATTAAAAACCATAAATTTTCTTGAAAACACCAATTGTCTATCACTGTTAAAGATCTTCAACATATAATTGCCAGAAACTTTTAATTGTCGGGTATTTTTGTTTGGAATTTGCAATTCGTAATGTGTATATGGCTGAAGCGTAGTTAATGAATTTTTAAAATCAAAAATTCTAATGTTGTCAAAACCTTCTATATATTCATTTTTTGCCAATTTAGATGGCGTCCAGTCATAATCAAAATGTTCTATTTTGTAATAAAAATCAGCTACTTCTGCACGGATATCGTCAAAGCTTAAATTTAAATTATCGTTTAGTGAAATCACAGGTGTACCAGTTAAATCAGCTTGGCCAGTAAATTGAATGGTTTTTATATAATCAGGCGGCAACACTTCGTAATCTTGAGAAGAAAGCAGTGCTGATGTAAGAATAAAAATACTAACGAAAACGTTTTTCATGTCAAATGATTGATTCACAAATTTATAATAATAATTAGGTTTTAAAGAAAATATTGTTTAGAATCATTATAAATAACTTAATATCAACATTTGTTTAAGACTGAAATGAAGTTTTAATTATTAAGTTTGTATCCCGAAAAAATACGCTTTATATATGGCCATTGATATTAAAGTTAAACGCGGTTTAAAACTGCGACTTAAAGGTGAAGCTGAAAAAACCAAGTCACCTGCACTCAAATCTAAAACCTACGCCTTAATTCCTGATAATTTTCATGGCCTCGTGCCAAAAATGTTGATTAAGAAAGAAGGTACATCTGTTAAAGCGGGAGAAGCTTTATTTTATTCTAAGTATAACGAAAAGACAAAAGTTGTCTCACCAGTAAGTGGTAAGTTAAAAACCATTGAACGTGGTGCGAGACGTCGTATTCTTAGAGTAATTATTGAAGCAGATAAAGAATTTGAATACGTCAATCACGATAAGTTAGACCCTTTAAAAACTGATGCAGATCAATTAAAAAATCACATTTTTGAAGCAGGATGTGGCATATTTTTTAAACAAAGACCTTACGATATTCCCGCAAATGCGGAAGATACACCCAAAGCAATATACGTTTCAGCTTTTAATACAACACCACTCGGTGCTGATTTTGAGTATATTTTAAAAGAGAAAAAAGAGCATTTTCAGAATGGAATTAATGCTTTGACAAAATTGACAGATGGCAAAGTATATCTCGGTGTGGATAGAAATGCACAAAGTTTCTTGCACGACACAGAAAATGCTGAAATCATTAAAGTTTCAGGGCCACATCCAGCAGGAAATGTTGGTGTTCAAATCCAAAAAACAAATCCTATTAATAAAGGTGAAAAAGTTTGGACGATAAGACCAGAAGATGTAGCGATAATAGGTGAGCTGTTATCGACTGGTAAATTTAATGCCGAACGTACTATTGCCGTATGTGGAAGTGATGCCGTGGACAGGCAATATTTCACGACTTTAATCGGTGCTGAAATCAACTCAATTATTGAGGAAGTGGACACCAATAAGACCCGAATTATTTCAGGTGATGTGTTTACAGGAGATATTGCTCAAAATGGCGACCATATTAACTTTTTTGCCAATGAAATCACTTTAATACCTGAAGGAAATAATTACCGTATGTTTGGGTGGTTACCTTTTAAAGACAACAATATTCCATCTGTTCACAATACATCATTTGCTAAACTACGCAGCAAACCTTTTGAGGTTAATACGAGTTTAAACGGTGAAGAAAGAGCACTCGTGGTTACAGGCGAAATGGAAGAAGTAATGCCTATGGATATTTTGCCCATGCAGTTGCTTAAAGCTTGTATGACAGGTGATATTGATAAAATGGAAAACCTTGGCATCTATGAAGTTGCACCTGAAGATTTTGCTACAGTAGAATACGTGAACACTTCAAAAATTGAAGCTCAAGAACTAATTAGACAAGGATTGGATTTAATGATAACAGAAGTAGGTTAAAAAAAATTTACGATGAATTTTATTAGAAAAAAATTAGACAAAATTAAAGAGCCTTTTCAGCCTGGAGAAAAGTTTGAAAAATTTGCGCCAGCTGTCAACGCTTTAGACACTTTTTTATTTGTGCCTAATCATACCACTAAAAAAGGATCTCACGTTAGAGATGCTGTGGATTTGAAAAGAACAATGATAACCGTTGTTATTGCCCTAATTCCAGCCTTGATTTTTGGAATTTGGAATACAGGTTATCAACATTTTACACAATTAGGTGAGGAGTTTACCTTTATGGATGCGTTTCTTCACGGTGCTATAAAGGTTGTTCCAATGATTATCGTGTCTTATGCCGTGGGGCTTGGAATTGAATTTGCCTTTGCAGTCAAACGCGGTCACGAAGTGAATGAAGGCTATTTAGTAACGGGACTTTTGATTCCTATGATTATGCCTGTCGACATTCCATTGTGGATGGTGGCTATATCAGTAGCTTTTGCTGTTTTAATTGGTAAAGAAGCCTTTGGCGGTACAGGAATGAATATATTAAACCCAGCGTTAACAGCAAGGGCTTTTGCTTTTTTCGCCTATCCAACTTATATGTCTGGCGACAAAGTATGGGTTAGTGAAGCCACTGAAGTTAGTGGAATTTCAGGTGAAACGATTTTGGGTACATTAGCTGCAGGCAAAGAAGTAGCTTACGATAGTGCCAGCATGTTCTCAGGATTTATACCTGGTTCAATTTCTGAAACTTCTACTTTATTTATTTTACTCGGCGCTTTAGTTCTTATTTTAACTAAAGTTGGAAGCTGGAGAATTATCTTGAGTGGATTTATTGGTGCTGCTGTTATGGGATTGATATTTAATGCACTTGGCAGCTCAGTTTTTACCAATAACAGTTTAATGAATTTCCCTTGGTTTAATCACCTTATTGTTGGTGGATTGGCTTTTGGAGTTGTGTTTATGGCAACAGATCCGGTTAGTGCCGCACAAACTATGAAAGGTAAATGGATTTATGGATTTTTAATTGGATTCTTCGGTATTATGATTAGAATATTTAATCCAGCATATCCTGAAGGTATTATGTTGGCGATATTACTAATGAATGTGTTTGCTCCAACAATAGATCACTACGTGATTCAAGGCAATATCAAGCGAAGACAAAAGCGATTAAAATTACAAACAGTTAAAACCTCATAAGATGGATAGAAATAGTAATGCTTATACTTTTATTTTCTCTATTGCAATGGTTCTTGTTGTGGCTGTTGTATTGTCTTTCTTAGCGACAAGCTTAAAGCCAATGCAAAGCAAAAATGTCAAGCAAGAAAAAATGCAAAATATCTTAAACACATTTGTTGGAGATAGTTTAGAAGTCGATGGAAAAAAGATGGAGTTAACGAGGGTGTTAGCTTCTGAAAAATTTGATGAATACATCAAAAATCAATACACTTTAAATTATAAAGGTGAAACTGTTGAGGGTGTAGAAGCTTTTAATATCAACTTAGCTACTGAAATTAAGAAACCAGTTGATGAGCAAAATTTTCCTTTATATGAAGCCCAATACAATGGACAATCCTATTTTGTGATTCCACTTCGAGGCTCAGGACTTTGGGATGCTATTTGGGGCTATGTCGCTTTAAAACAAGATCTAAATACCATTGAAGGTGTTATTTTTGACCACAAAGGTGAAACTGCTGGTTTGGGTGCTGAAATCACGACAGACTGGTTTCAAGAAAGATTTAAAAATGAAAAAATCTACGACGGCAATAAAATTGTAGGTGTAGAAGTCAAAAAAGGATATAGTGGCGGAACTGATAAATCAGATCATCAAGTTAATGCCATATCAGGTGCTACTATTACTGGAGATGGAGTAACCAATATGATGAAAGAAAGATTGTCTAAATACAAGCCTTTCTTTGAAAAATTAAAAAATTCTAAACTCGCAATACGATAATTATGAGTGATCAGAAAAAAGAAATTAAAACAAAAGAAGAAAAGAAAAAAGAGGAAATGATTCTCTTTTTATCTAAATCTGAAGAAAAAGAAGCTTTTTTATCTAAAGCCAATAGAAAATTACTTACCGACCCTTTAGATGATAATAACCCTATTACGGTTCAAGTACTTGGGATTTGTTCTGCACTGGCGATTACGGTTCAGCTTAAGCCAGCAATTGTGATGTCTTTAGCTGTTGTGTTTGTGATGGCTATGGGTAATGTTGTGGTTTCATTGATGAGAAATTTAGTGCCAAATCGTATTCGTATTATTGTGCAGTTGGTGGTTGTAGCGTCTTTGGTAATTATAGTAGACCAAGTACTTAAAGCTTTTTTATACGATGTTAGTAAACAACTTTCAATTTTTATTGGACTGATAATTACCAACTGTATCATTATGGGTCGTCTCGAAGCTTTTGCCTTAGGTAATGGCCCTTGGAAATCTTTTTTAGATGGTATTGGTAATGCTGCAGGCTATGGTGTGATTTTAATAATTGTAGCTTTCTTTAGAGAATTATTAGGGTCAGGTAAACTATTAGGTTTCGAAATTTTAGGCCATAAAGGTCTTACAATGGCAGAATCAACAGGGCTTTACGCTTTGGGTTACGAAAACAACGGATTTTTCCTTTTATCACCTATGGCATTAATTGTTGTTGGTTTGGTGATTTGGTATCAGCGCTCTCGTAACCGTAAACTCATAGAAGAAAATTAATTATAACAATATAACTAAAATCATATGGATTTAGTCAACTTATTTGTAAAAAGCATTTTCATTGAAAACATGATTTTTGCTTATTTCTTAGGAATGTGTTCTTATTTGGCCGTTTCTAAAACCGTTAAAACTGCTGTTGGACTTGGCGCAGCTGTGATTTTTGTATTACTTATCACAGTGCCAATCAATTATTTGATTGATACTTACCTATTACAACCCGGTGCATTAAAATGGCTTGGTGCAGAATATGCCAGTATTGACTTAAGCTTTTTAAGTTATATCATGTTTATCGCTGTAATTGCCTCAATGGTGCAACTGGTTGAAATGGTTGTAGAAAAATTTTCACCAGCACTATACGGTTCGCTGGGTATATTTTTACCACTTATCGCTGTAAACTGTTCAATTCTTGGAGGTTCATTATTTATGCAACAAAAAGATTTTACAGGTATTTCTGAAGCTGTTGTTTATGGTGGAGGAAGCGGTATAGGATGGTTTCTTGCTATCTTAGCTATTGCGGCGATTAGAGAAAAAATTGCTTACTCTAATGTGCCAGCACCGCTTAAAGGTTTAGGCATTACTTTTATAATTACAGGTTTAATGGCCATTGGCTTTATGAGCTTTATGGGTATAAAACTTGAAGGAAAAGAAGATACAGAAGAACAAACTACGGCATCTACAATACAAATTGAAAACAACCAACCTGATGCAAAGACTGCCGATGTTTCATTAATTAAAACTAAAAACGAATAAACAAAAGGTACTATGGATGTTATTTTAGCGAGTGTTATAGTTTTTTTAGTGTTGATATTATTGTTGGTATTGGTCTTATTGACGGCCAAAGCCAAATTATCACCATCAGGACCTGTAACAATTAATGTCAATGACGAAAAAGATATGGAGGTCAGTTCAGGTTCAACGCTCTTGTCGACACTTAGTGAAAACAAATTGTTTTTACCTTCTGCATGTGGTGGAGGTGGAACTTGTATTCAGTGTAAATGTATAGTAAAAGAAGGCGGTGGTGCCATATTACCAACAGAAGAACCGCACTTTACTAAAAAAGAAATTGCTGAAGGCTGGCGACTCGGCTGCCAAGTCAAAGTTAAACAAGATATGGAAATTGAAATTCCAGAAGAAATATTTGGAATCAAAAAATGGGATGCTACTGTTGTTTCAAATTACAATGTCGCTTCATTTATCAAAGAATTTGTAGTTGAAATTCCAGAAGATATGGATTATAAAGCTGGTGGATACATACAAATTGAAGTGCCACCTTGCGAAGTCAAGTTTGAAGATATGGATATTGAAGCTCATCCAGAAGAGCATCCAGGTGAACCTGATAAATTCCAAAAAGAATGGGATAATTTTAAATTATGGCCATTAGTAATGAAAAATAATGAAACCGTAGAGCGCGCTTATTCTATGGCTTCTTACCCCGCAGAAGGTCGAAGAATTATGTTGAATGTGCGTATCGCCACACCACCTTTTGATAGAGATAAAGGCGATTGGATGGATGTCAATCCCGGTGTTGCTTCATCTTATATTTTTAACTTGAAAGAAGGCGATAAATGTGTAATTTCCGGACCTTATGGTGAATTCTTTATTAACGAAAGCGAATCTGAGATGCTTTACGTAGGTGGTGGAGCAGGAATGGCACCGATGCGTTCACACCTATACCATTTATTCAGAACTTTAAAAACTGGTCGTAAGGTAACTTACTGGTATGGTGGTCGTTCTAAACGAGAATTGTTTTATATTGACCATTTTAAAGCACTTGAAAAAGATTTTCCAAACTTTAAGTTCTATATGGCGCTTTCTGAACCTTTAGAAGAAGATAACTGGAAAGTTAAAAAAGACTTAGACGACGATGGCGACGGTTTCGTTGGATTTATTCATCAATGTGTCATCGATAATTACTTAAGTAAACACGACGAACCAGAAGAAATTGAATTATATTTCTGTGGTCCGCCATTGATGAACCAAGCGGTTCAAAAAATGGGTGAAGACTACGGTATCCCAGATGAAAACATCAGATTTGATGACTTCGGTGGATAAAATTCATTTATAACTAAAAATTAACCCGGGTCTAACACTCGGGTTTTTTTATAATTATGGCAGAACTTAGTAAACAAGAGCTTCACAATTTAGCCATGAACATAGTTGGCAAAGACCTTGAAGAACAAGGTTATGAGTTTTTGGCTGTAAATAGTAAGTTCAAAAAAGACCCACAATTTGTTGCTCTCAAAAACAAAAAACTTCATTTTGTTATCGTAAGGGCGGTAAGTTATCCTGATGACCCCAAAATCTACGACGAAGCCTTATTGAATAAAATGAAAAACCACGCCGACAAATTTAATGCACTGACTTTTTTTGCAGGCGTTGGACTTGCTAATCGGTCGGACTATGAGCGTCCATTAAGTAAAATTGATGATTACGTGGTAAATTACAAGGGTTTAATTAAAATTGAATAAGTGATGAAAAATATTTCCTTTTATTGTATTTGTTCTATCGTAGCCTTACTTTTTTCTTGTAGTCCTAAAAAAAAAGAGTTAAGAGGAAATGCCTTAGGAACGACCTATACTGTGAATTATTTTTCTCAGACTGATCATAATTTTAAGCCACAATTTGATTCTATTTTTGAAGTCATTAATCAATCTTTAAGCACTTATATTCCTACTTCAGATATTTCAAAACTGAATAGAGGTGAAGTTATTAACCTGGATGAGCATTTTAAAACTGTTTTCAAAAATTCTCAAAATATTTATAAAAACACCGAGGGTTATTTTGATCCAAGTATAGGTATCATGGTAAATGCCTACGGGTTTGGTCCAAAATCTTACGATTTAGACTTGACTGAAAAAAACATTGATTCCTTAATGAAATTTGTTGGATTTAATCAGTTCGCTATAAAGCAAAACCGTCTAAAAACCAATTTATCGTCTTTCTACTTAGACTTTAACGCCATAGCTAAAGGCTATGCTGTGGATGTATTAGCTGATTTTTTAAAAGATAATAACATCAATCACTTTTTTGTGGAAGTGGGCGGAGAAATTGTGGCATCAGGCCGTGACCTGAAGAATGATAAAATATGGAATTTTGGTATTGAGACACCGATGGAAACCAACACATCCAGAGATTTGTCTTATGCCATTACATTAAATAATGCTGCTTTAGCCACTTCTGGAAATTATAGAAAATTCAAAACAGATTCACTTACTGGTCAAAAATTTGTCCACACGATTAATCCTAAAACAGGCTTAGCCAAAAAATCTGATGTATTAAGTGCGTCTGTCATTGCCAGTAATTGTATGACAGCAGATGCTTATGCTACGGCCTTTATGGCTATGGGCTTTGATAAAGCCAAGCAAATCATCAAAAAACAACAAATTAGTGCGCTTCTCATTTATGTCAATGATGACAACAAAATGCAAACCTATATGTCTAAAGATATTAAAGACATCGTAGTTGAGCTCTAACTTTTAGATGTGTTTGAGACTGAATTTGTTTTAAATATAGTATTTTTAAACCAATAAAATAAACACTTATGAGGCTTACGCAAATACTTTTTTCATTTTTTACAACATTATGTTTTTATAGCTTTTCAATTGGACAGGATATACAACTCCCAAGTAACGAGCCAGTAATTACTGAGCACAACGTCAATATAAACGGCAAAAGCATTGACTACACTGCAGAAGCAGGTATGCAGATTTATCACAACAGTGATGGCAAAGCTAAAGCCAGTTTGTTTTATACGTATTACAAACGTTCTGATGTTAAAAATATTGAAAACAGGCCTTTGGTCTTTTCTTATAATGGCGGTCCTGGCTCAGCTTCAGTTTGGATGCATTTGGCTTATACCGGACCACGAGTTTTAAAAATAAGCGACGAAGGTTTTCCTGTTCAACCTTACGGTGTTAAAGCTAACCCCAATAGTATTTTAGATATTGCTGATATCGTTTACATCAATCCTGTGAATACAGGCTATTCAAGACCTATAAAAGATGAAGATGGAAAGTTCAACAGAGATGAATTTTTTGGTGTTCAAGCCGATATCAAATATTTAGCCGAATGGATGAATGCTTTTGTCCAAAAACACAACCGATGGTTGTCTCCAAAATATTTAATTGGTGAAAGTTACGGCACCGTTCGCGTTTCTGGTTTGGCAGATGAGTTGCAAAGCCGTCAATGGATGTATATCAACGGTGTAATTTTGGTTTCGCCAACTGAATTAGGCAACTTTAGAAATGGCATACTCGGTATCGCTAACCGTTTGCCGTATTTTACGGCAGCCGCTTGGTATCATAAACAATTACCATCTGAATTGCAACAATTACCTCTGGAGAAGGCCTTAAAGCAATCTGAAGATTTTACAATGAATAAGCTTGTGCCACTTCTCTATAAGGGTGGTTTTAAAAGTCCACAAGATTTAAATCAAGCAGCCGAAAAAATGGCGTATTTTTCAGGAATAGATAAAGATCTTTTTTTAGAACATAATTTAGATTTGAGTTACAATAATTTTTGGAAACTGCTTTTAAAAGATGAAGGTTTTACCATAGGCCGTTTAGACTCGCGTTATCTCGGCATTGATCGTCAAGTTGCAGGGTCTTATCCTGACTACAATGCAGAACTTACCGCTTGGTTGCAAGCCTTTACACCAGCTATAAATCACTATATTAAAAATGAACTCAAATTTGACGTGCCTCTAAAATACAATATGTTTGGCCCAGTAAGACCTTGGGATAGGCGTAACAGCCGTAACAATACGGGTGAGAGGTTGCGACAAGCTATGGCCCAAAACCCGAGTATGCAAGTCTTAATTCAGTCGGGTTATTACGATGGGGCAACCACTTATTTCAATGCCAAATACACGATGTGGCATATTGACCCCAGTGGTAGAATGCAAGATAGATTTCACTTTAAAGCTTATGAAAGTGGCCACATGATGTATTTGAGAAATGAAGATTTAAAACAAGCCAATGACGACTTAAGAGAATTTATTATACAAAGTTTACCTGAAAAAGGCAAACCTATAAAATACAACAGAAAATAAGCTAAGCCTCCCTATGATAGATTATTCATCGAAGCTTTTAGAAAACGCAGTTGAAGAAATGGCGAGGTTTCCTGGTGTAGGAAAGCGTTCGGCTTTGCGGTTAATTTTACATTTACTCAACCAACCAGAAGAGCAAACCGTAGATTTAGCTCAGGCTTTAGTCAAACTGAGAACTGAGATTAAATTTTGCAAAAATTGCCATAATATCAGTGATTCTGAGCTTTGTGAAATATGCCAAAGTTCAAAACGTCAAAGTGAAATTGTCTGTGTAGTTGAAGATATTAGAGACGTGATGGCGATTGAAAATACCCAACAATACAAAGGCTTGTATCACGTTTTGGGCGGAAAAATTAGTCCTATGGATGGTGTAGGACCGCAAAACCTCAATATAGAATCTTTAGTAAAGAAAGTAAAAGAGGGTAAAATTGATGAAATTATATTTGCTCTAAGCTCTACTATGGAAGGTGATACCACAAATTTTTATATTTATAAGCAAATTCAAAATTACGAAGTTAAAACTTCAAGTATAGCTCGGGGTATTTCCGTAGGAGATGAATTAGAATTTGCAGATGAAATCACTTTAGGTCGAAGTATCATCAACAGACAGCCTTTTGAAACCACCTTAAAATCTTAAAAATTGAAAGTTTCGGTTGTTATAGTGAGTTACAAAGTGCCTTATCACTTGATGCTTTGTTTAGAAAGTTTGCAGAAAGCAATTACCGATTTAGAAGCTGAAATCATTGTGGTTGATAATGCCTCAAACGACCAAACATCAGAGCTTATACCAAAACATTTTCCCAATGTAAAATTTATACAAAATCCAAGCAATGATGGTTTTTCAAAAGCGAATAATATCGGTATCAATCAAGCTCAAGGCGAATATATCTGTCTTGTTAATCCCGATACCATTCTAACGGAAACTTGTATAACATCTGCTATTGAAAAGCACCAAAGTTTAAAAAACTGCGGTATTTTAGGTTTGCGATTAATTGATGGCACAGGCCATTTCTTGCCAGAAAGTAAAATTAACAAACTGACCTTAAAAGTAGCTGCTCTAAAAATGTTAGGCTTTTCAAAACAATTTTATAACAATAATTTATCAGAAAATGACGAAGGACAAACTGCTACACTTGTTGGGGCTTTTATGTGTTTTAAAAAGCAAGATTACAATCAATTAGACGGTTTAGATGAACGCTATTTTATGTATGGTGAAGATATTGATTTGAGTTATCAGTTCACAAAAGCAGGGTTTCAAAACTATTATTTGGGCTCAGAGAAAATAATTCATTTTAAAGGAGAAAGTACGTTGCGAGATGAGGTTTATTTTAAACGATTCTTTGATTCGGTCAAACTTTTTTTTACAAAACATTACACCAATTCAAAATTGATGATAGGTGTTGTTTCTGTTTTTTTCTTCATCGCAAAATATTTGAAAAAAAACAAGATGTCTAAACAAGAAAGAACTGAAATTGACTTTAATTCAGTTTATGTTTTTAGTGATAATATGCTTTTAATTGAAAACCTAAAATCTGTTTTCAATCAAGAGGTTAAATTGTTGAATTTTGTAGAAAGTAATAGAGTAACTTTCAAAAAGGACTTGATAATTTTTGATCCCTCAGGATTGTCATTTCAGGAAATTGTTAACTTTATAGTTGAGCATAGAAGCGAGAATAATTTATTTAGATTTATAATTCCTCAATCTAATGTTTTGTTGGGAAGCGACAGCAGCACCTCTCAGGCAAAGGTGATGCCGCTTTGATTGTTTATTGCATTACAACCCGAAAGGGCTTAAAGTTCCAATTTGGATACTTTTAATAATATCTCAAATTATCGTTACTTTATATGTGTTAGAAAAACAAGGTAAGCAAAGTATATATGATGTTATTTCTCAAACTAAAATAGTTTTTAGAAAAATTTAAAACAATACCACTTAAATTTTACTAATTTTGCAATTCAGAATTTATTAACCTCAATTTTTTATCAATATGGCAAAAATAGAACTCAAACTTCCAAAAATGGGCGAAAGTGTAGCTGAAGCCACATTGACCTCTTGGCTTAAGGATATTGGTGATAGCATAGAAGCAGATGAACCCGTTTTGGAAATCGCAACAGACAAGGTTGACTCTGAAGTGCCAAGTGAAGTTGATGGTAAGCTCATTGAAAAACGTTTTGAGGTTGATGACGTGATTAAAGTAGGAGAAGTTATTGCTATTATTGAAACCGAAGGTGAAGACACAGATGATAATTCTTCAGATCAAACTGATGAAGATGAAAAAGACTCACTTAAGGAATCCAAATCTGAAGAAGAAAATGCTAAAGCTGCCGAAACTTTAATGCAAAAAGCAGAACAAACGATAAAACCTGAATCTCAAGATTTTTCAGATGCGCAGCGATTTTATTCTCCTCTTGTAAAGAATATTGCTAGAGAAGAAGGTGTCTCATTAAATGAGCTAGAGCAAATTCAAGGCAGTGGTAAAGATGGCCGGGTCACAAAAGACGATATGTTGAACTATGTTGAACAACGCCAATCTTCTACTCAAAAAGAAGTCACCTCAAGTAAGGCAACAGCTGAAACTACAACACCTCAGCCCACCTCAACCGCTGATGTTCAAACTTCTGTTAATATTAATGCTGAAGATGAAGTGATAGAAATGAGCCGAATGGGTAAACTCATTTCTAAACACATGATTCACAGCACACAAACTTCTGCTCATGTACAATCTTTTATAGAAGTTGATGTCACCAATATTTGGAATTGGAGAAATAAACACAAACAAGCGTTTCAAGATAGAGAAGGCGAAAAGTTGACTTTTACGCCAATCTTTATGGAGGCTGTTGTTAAAGCGATAAAGGACTTTCCCCTGATAAATATCTCTGTAGATGGAGACAAAATAGTTAAACATAAACACATCAATCTTGGTATGGCTGCAGCTTTACCTAACGGTAATTTAATTGTTCCTGTTATTCACGATGCCGATCAATTAAATTTACTCGGCATGGCTAAAAAAGTCAATGATTTGGCTGGGCGTGCTCGACAAGGCAAACTTAAACCCGATGAAACCCAAGGCGGTACTTACACCGTAACCAACGTGGGTACATTTGGTAGCATTATGGGAACACCAATTATCAATCAACCTCAGGTTGGGATTCTTGCATTGGGTGCCATCAGAAAAGTGCCAGCTGTGATTGAAACGCCTGAAGGTGACTTTATAGGTATTCGCTATAAAATGTTTTTATCACACAGTTATGATCATCGGGTAGTTAATGGCGCTTTAGGCGGACAATTTGTTCAACGCGTGGCGCAATATCTAGAGTCTTTTGACCTATCCAGAGAAATTTAATCAAAATCAACATATTATTTGATAGTTAAAATAAATAATTATATTTGCAATTATTAATGTGCTATTTATTAAATATTTATAATAGGGGTATTATATTTTAAATAAATTATTTATCTTACTATCGTACTGTAGTGTCTACTATTGTATGAT
The DNA here is from genome assembly GCA_003931895.1 of Mesohalobacter salilacus. Classification (GTDB taxonomy): domain Bacteria; phylum Bacteroidota; class Bacteroidia; order Flavobacteriales; family Flavobacteriaceae; genus Psychroflexus. The sequence goes on along the minus strand of RRZV01000055.1, from coordinate 2,675 downwards.
CTTCCTTTTATAAACATATTTGATGATTAGCTGTTTTATAAACCAATAACTAATTATTCAAGTTGTTATGAAAAAATTATTTACTCTTATTCTACTAATTTTTATTAGTAATTTATCTTTTGCTCAAAATGGAGATGAGATATTTGTACAAAATATTTCTGGTACAGATTATGTAATTCATAAATTTACAACTACAGGTACAAGTTCTTTTACGCCACCTTCTGGTATAACAGAAGTAGATGTTTTAGTCGTTGGTGGCGGTGGTGCTGGTATTGAAAATCTCTCCTTTTCAGGAGCTGGTGGTTCAGGAGGAGGTGCTGGTGGTTATGTTTTTAAAACAAATTTTAATATAACCAGTTTTCCTAGTCCTATAAATGTTGTAGTTGGTGCTGGAGGGCTCAAGAGAGCAAACCCTAATGGTACTGGAGTTAGTAATAGTGGTGAAGACAGTAATTTTGGCACAATTACCGCATTAGGTGGCGGCGGAGCATCTATGAATGGTCAAAATGGAAATATACAGGCTTTAGATGGCGGCAGTGGCGGTGGAAGCCGCGATGTAGGTAACGCAGGTAGTGGCTTACAACCATCACAGCCAGCTCCAAGTGATGGTTTAGGTAACGATGGAGGTAACACGCCATCAGCATCCTTAGGAACAGGTGCAGGAGGTGGTGGCGGTGCTGGAAGTGCTGGTGCTGATGGTGGAGGTCCATCAAACGGGTTTGGCGGTAATGGCGGAGCTGGTGTTCAAAACAATATAGATGGCACTAACAATTTTTATGCTGGCGGTGGCGGCGGCGGCGGTTCTCAAAGTAGCGCAATAGGCCTAGGTGGTTCAGGCGTAGGCGGAAATGGTGCAAATGATAGTACGCCAGCTACTGATGGTCAGCCTAACACTGGCGGCGGTGGCGGCGGTGGTAACAATTCTCAGGTTGCTGGTAATGGTGGTTCAGGTGTCGTTATTGTTAGATACAGGCTATCTGATGTAACTGATTTTGTATTTACTAGTGATGGAGATTGGAATGTTAATACGAATTGGGCTAACAATACTTTGCCAACTCTAGGTGCAGATGTAATTATCGCTGCAAATCCTCAAGTAACCACAGATGAAACAGTAGGGAATATTGAGGTTTTTACTGGAGTTTCGGTAGATATTAATAATGGAGTTAATTTAAATGTTGAAGGAGATATAAGTCATCTAGGTGAGTTTACAGGAGATGGTGAGGTTGTTATCAATGGGACTTCGGCTCAAGCTATAAGCGGTAGTGGTTCATTTGAAAACCTCAGACTTGATAACCCAACAGCTTTAGATATTAACGATCAAACTGACTTGTTTGGTATTTTATATGTAGATCGAGGAACTTTAAATACCAATAATAATTTAACCTTGAAATGTAGTTTTCCAGTAACTCAATTTGCTCAATTTGGTACTGTTTCTGGAATGGTTTCGGGTAATGTAACTGTTGAGCAGTGCTTTCCAGCAAGAAGAGCGTTCAGATTGGTTTCATCATCGGTAACGACATCAACAAACATCAATGCCAATTGGCAAGAAGGTGCTACAGGTTATTTGAATAATCCCAATCCAGGCTTTGGAACACATATTACAGGAGTAGAACCAGGCTCAGCAAATGCCACAATAGCTCAAGATGGTAATAATGGTTTTGATTATAGTCCTTCTGGCAATGCTTCGCTATTTACCTTTAGCAACGATAATACTCAACAATGGAACGCTGTGTCGAATACAGCTACTAATACCTTAACTGCAGGTGACGCTTACAGGTTGATGATAAGAGGTGATAGAAGTATAGATGTTACAAATAATGGAACTACACCTACAAACACTATACTAAGAAGCACGGGTTCGATAGAGCAAGGCCCTGTTAGTTTAAATTTCAGTATAAATGCTGGACAGTTTGCAATGGTCGGGAATCCTTACCATTCTATTGTAGATATGAATGCTGTTTTAACTGGTAGTGGTTTCACGGGATTTTTTACAGTTTGGAATCCTACATTAGGTGGTGCTCCAAACGTTGGACAGCCTGGTGGTCGAGGCGCTTTTGTAACTGTAAATGCTTCTAATGGCAATGCTACGATTCAAGGAGGCGCTTCAGGTACTAATGAAATGGTACAATTTTTACAGCCTTATCAAGCCTTTTTTGTTGAGGCTGCGGTAAATAACCCATCACTGGCATTTCAAGAAACAGACAAAGATGTGCTTCAAAATCAAGTTGCTGTTTTTAGCACAACACCTTCAAGCTATATTAGTATGTCAATGTTTGATCAATTATCTTATAATGATAACAATACAGCAGATGACGGTTTAGTGATTTATTTTTCTCAAAACACATCAAATGCTGTAGATGCGAATGATGCACCAAAGTTTTTTAATATTGATGAAAACTTAGCCCGGACTGAAAATAACAGTTTATTGAGCTATGAAAATAGAGCACTGCCACAGTCAGATGAGGTTTTAGGACTTTACACCTCACAATATCGTACAACAGACTATGTATTTCAAATAGAAGTAGGCGACTTCCCAAACAATCCAGTTTATCTATTTGACCATTATACAGATACAGAAGTTGTATTAAATGAAAATGCAATCAACACTTATACTTTTTCTGTAGATCAATCCATTGCAGAGAGTGTGGCTACAGATCGTTTTGATATTAGATTTG
>RRZV01000053.1 GCA_003931895.1 Mesohalobacter salilacus | reverse complement strand
CTTCTTTCAATACAAAGATATTAAATTTTAACATATTTGAGTTGGAATTAAACACAGTATCTCGAGGCTCTGTGCTGAGTTTTATCGAAGTAGAAATACCAAAACCAAAAGGCGTTTACCTAATTAAAATAAAACCCATTAGGCGCTAAACCAACCGTGGTTTCAAAGACAAAATTGCCTTCGGTATCGTAAATTTCTATAAAACCATCAGAGGCAAAATCGCCGGCATCAGAGAGGTAAATTTGACCTTCGTGAACTTTAAACCCATACATACTGCCAAATTCTGAAGAGGATTCATAACTGAATAAAACCTCGTCACTTAAAGTCGTATCTGTTAAATTAGATTTATAAACCGATGTTTCAAATGTGTAGTAAACTTCATCACTAAATATTTGAAGATTTTTGGCTCCGCTTAGTGACTCTGGTAAAGCTAAAGTTGAAGTCGGATTTAAGTTGTTTAAATCATAAATATCTAAACCTGAACTATGCAACGCATAAAGTGAATTGTTATTGACCTCAATATTTTGTAGCCCCGATTGGGTTTGAATTTGTGTTTCCACAGCATTGGTATTAGGATCAATCACTGAAATTTTGTTGCCAAACCCAAAGGCAGCATTTTGAACAAACAATTTGTCGTTTGAAGATTTTATAAATTCTACGGTTTCACCAATGGGAATCGTGCTCTCCACTTCAAAAGTGTCTAAATTTATTACAGCCACAAAATCGTCTTCGCCAGTTGTAAACGAAGCCTGATTCGTTACATAGGCTTTGTTATCAAGAACGACTCCATATCTTGGAATATCTAAATCCGTAGTAATTTCGCCGAGCTTTTCAAAAGTGAATCTATCCACAACAGTGATAAGGTTAGACCCATTGGCAATGATATAAGCGCGGTTGTTGTTGTCAAAAAACAGGCTCTGCACAAATTGCCCTAAATCTTGACCATCATTGACACTTGAAAATATATTCTGCTCTATCCGACTAAAGTCATCTGAAATATAAGTTACACTACCAATGCCACCTTCATTTAGCACATAAAACCCTTGATCAAATTCGCCTTGTGGCACGTTAGGCGAAAGATTATCATCGTCTGAGCTACAAGAAACGATAAGGAGTGATAAGCATAATACGGTAATTTTTAAAATAGTTTTCATAAGTTATTGTTTAAAATTGAGTGATAAGGTTTATTGAAAATGATCGACCTGGCATAGGTCTGTTATCTACAGCTTCATAGGCCAAGTCTAAAATATTTAAAGCTCTCAGGCTAAGTTTAGAATTTAAAAATTGAGGGAAACGCCATGAAAATTGCACATCAAAAAGTTGATAATCCTCAACTTGGTGATTGGGATTATTGTCGGTACGGGTAAAAACGGCGCCGTTATACATCCAATTTAAGTCCACAGACCATTTTCTGTTGAGGTAAGCTAAATTGGCATTCGCTTGATGAAAAGGCACATAAATTAGTTGATTGCCCGTTGCTTGATTTTCTGAAACGGTATAACTGTATTGTGTTTTTAAATTGATTTGCTGTCCAGTGGCTAGCTTGTATTTATAGGCTGTAGAAGCCTCAACACCATAAGTATTAACTGCTTGAGTGTTCTCTGGTCGCCAAATCCCGTTAGAATCAGGTAACCAACGAATCATATCACTGATATCGTTGTAAAATCCAGTAACCGAAAAGTTTAATCGCTTAAAATTTAATGCTGTGCCAAACTCAGTTTGATAAGCTATTTCGGGATTGAGGTCAGTATTACCTCCGTTAACCCAAAACAAGTCGTTAAAGCCTGGCAAACGGTAATTTTTAGAGGCATGCCAACGCCATTTCCAATACGATTGGATTTCATAAACTGCACCCAGACTCATCAAAAATGGATTTTCAAAATCGTCATTAATATCTTGTCTCAGGGTAATTTCATATTCAAAATTTTTAAATAATTGATGTTGAAACAAGAATGAAACCCCAGCAACATCGCGTTGGGCATTTTCAAGTTGATTGCCTTCAGCGGTTGTACTTTGGTAGTTTAACACGGCGTTCATTTTAATCTTTTGCCATTCTATCCAAAATTCATATTGCAACCAATTGGTATTTACAGAGGATGACGACGACGTATCGCGGTCTAAATTGTCGTAAAAGGTGAAGTTTTCAGTCAGGTGCGCCAATTTGAGTTTAGACTGCATATTTTTCCATTGACTTTGCCAAGCCAGCATGTTTCGCGTGTCTGCGTTATCAAATTTAGTTTTGGGGTCAGACAGTCTTAAGAGCGAAAAGTGGCGCTCACCAAACGAATAATTTCCAAAATACTGAAGTTGGTGATGTTTTGACAAGTCTAAAGCCACTGTAGCGTCAATGCTGTTCATTTCAAATTGGCCATTGAGGTTGTTTCTGTTTTGCTCAGGAATATCAAAATCGTTATCCGATTGTCGTCGAGCGTAAGCCAACTTCAGTTTAAAGTTCTCCCATTGGTTTTGGTAGTGATAGCGACTTTCAAAAGTATTAAAACTGCCATATCCTGTTTGCAGTTCGTGTTCTTCTTCAATACGTTGAGGTAAATCTTGATTGAGATGTACACTCCCACCGATAGCTCCCGAGCCATACAACACACTGCCACCACCAGCTTTAATATCAATTGAAGAAAAATTAGCACTCAATAAGGTGTTAAAATCAGCTTGACCGGTTAAGGCTGAATTAATGTTGATGCCATTCCAAACCACAGCTGTTTGTGAAGCTGTTGTCCCCCGAAATGAAGCAGAAGACACCATGCCATATCCGTTTTGTTTAAAATAAATATGAGACTCGCGTTGTAGAATATCTGTGAGTGAAAAGGACTGCGAATAAATGATAGAATCTGAGATATGAATTTGTTGTTGGCCAGTATTAAAGCTTCTAAGCTGTTGATCAGTAAGATACACTGTATCTAAAATTTCAACATCAGTATTTTGCGCCCAAGTTAAAAATGGGCTTAAACCAACTAGAATAAAAACAAATCTATATACCATACCTTCTCAAAACCTCTATCCCGGAAGTTTTATGAATTTTAATGACACATTATGGCAGGTCTCCTGGCTGGCGTCTTCTTAACAACCTTCCCGTCCCGAAGTCTCGAGACAGTGGTATGAAGCAGGTTAAAAAGCCTCCGATAGCTATCGGAGTAAGCTTACAGTTGCGGGAACAGCTGTCGATTTTCACGACATTCCCTTTTAATCTACGAGCCTAAAATGGTCTCGTAAAACCAAAATGCAATGCAAAGGTAGGAAAATTGTTTGGAGTAATTGGCTAGGAGTTGTTAGTAATTGGTTGTTGTTTGTTGGTTGTTGGTTGTTGGTTTTTTGACCTTCCCTAAATAGCGTTGACCGTTTTGGTTATTATTCATCTTTAATTATTATCGGAC
>RRZV01000095.1 GCA_003931895.1 Mesohalobacter salilacus | reverse complement strand
AAAGTTTGCGTCTAGGGCGTCCCGAAGCTTCGGGAGAGGTTCGAATCCTCTCATCCCGACTTTTTTCTTTACTGTATTTCCTTTTATAATATACGCCGTTTAGGATGATGTTTTTATCATACTTACAAAATGTTAATTATTTTTTTAATAACTTTTCAATTTAGTGATTTATCTATGAGTAGTAATCTTTAATTTTATAAAAACTAAACCGGTGTTATGAAATTTAAATGTGTTACTATTTTAATAGTATTATTGTTATCGTGTGGTTCAAAAAAAGAACTTGCTCAAGCTGAAACAGAAAAAAGTGAATTAGAAAGACAAATCGCAGAACTTAGATCTGAAAAAGAAGAATGCGAGATGAACTATGAAGCCATTGAAGAGGAAGTCATGTCTTATAAAGACATAATTTCAGACCTTCAAGGAAATGCAAAAAATAAAGTTGAGCTTACAGCGGGTGGACAGCTTTTGTCAGAACAGTCAAAATCAAACGTTAAAAGAATTTTATCAGAAATGCCAGCCGACCAAGTTGCTCAGGCTAAAACACTAGAAGATTCTATCAATCTCGCAGTAGGCTATAATATTAAAAAAGATTTATCTGAACAGATAAGCGAAGATGGTCTATCTATTGATGAAATTATAGATGTAAAAGTTCACGAGCCTGTAGTCTTAATCACGCTTACCGATAAAGTGTTGTTTAAAAGTGGAAGCTATTGGGTTGACAAAAAGGCCTACAGGCTTTTAGCTAAAATTTCTGATGTCATTAATGCAGAGCCAAATATCGATGTCCGAGTAGATGGGCATACAGATAATATGCCATTAGCTGAAGGTTCATATATTGTAGATAATTGGGACTTAAGTATAAGACGTGCAGCATCTGTGGTAAGAACCCTTGAAAATAAATTTGGTGTTGAGGGTGAGCGCTTAATTGCCTCAGGACGATCTAAATATTCGCCTGTAGCAGATAATTCTACCAAATCAGGCAGAGCCAGAAATAGAAGAACTACTATTCTTTTAATGCCTAATGTAAAACACTATATGGATTTGATTAATAAACCTTATGACGGCATGGATAATCAAGAATATAATTCTGCTCCAGAGGCTAAAACTAATCAAATTAATAATTCTAGTGATTCAAATAATCCTGCAGTAGAAGAACCTAAAACTGTCGTAGAAAAAGAAGATGAATTTTTTGGAAGAGCAGACGCAAACAATGCAGCGGATAAAAACAAAACTAACGAAAATAAAGAACCCCTATCTAAAACCGAAAGCCAAACCGATACCGTAAAAAAAGCTGGCACAACAGCAACCAAAAAAACAGAGGCTAAAAAAGACGTATCTAACAGACAAAACAAGCGACTTTCTTTAAGAGAGAAAAGAGCCGCTCTTCAAAGAGAAAAAGAGGAAGCTGCTAAAAAAAGAAGAGAAAAAAGAGAAAGGCAAAAAGACTCTATCAGAAAAGCTATAAAAAATAGAGGCAAAGACCAATAGTTAGTTCTGTTAACATGCTGATATTGAATTTTTTATAATAATAAACTTTCAATGATTGCTTTATTGTGTTTAAATTTGTGATAAGTTTTATAACTTAAGTTCGACTTAGCTTCAAAATATTAGGATGACTAAATTAAATTTATTTTTGAGCCTAGCTGTGATATTGGTTTTATCATGTCAGAATAATAGCAAAAGTATTTCAAAAAACACAGGGGATCAACATTCAGCCGAAATGCTAAACTATAGCATTCCCGATGTTGATCATGGAACTTTGCAATCGCCAATCAATATTCTGACAAATCAATCTCAAAGTGGTAAACACCATATCGAATTGAATTTTGATGGTAAAATCAATAAAGTTGAAAATTTGGGACATACCGTTCAGCTTGATTTTAAACCTGGCACCAATGTAAAATATGAGGATAACATCTATGAATTTGTACAACTGCATTTTCATACCCCTAGCGAACATCTTATTGATGGAATAACCTATCCTATGGAAATGCATATTGTCAATAAGCTGAAATCTTCAAAAAATTCAACAGATAGTACTCAAAAGTATTTAGTAATTGGGGTCTTGTTTAAAATGGGTAAACCCAATAAATTTGTCGAAGAATTTATCAACCTAATACCTGAACATAACCATGAAGAAATAGAGATATCTGAAGATTTAGTGCACTTGGAAGATATGTTTAATCAGTCGGTTATGCCAGAAGAAAGTAATTTTTATCATTACGACGGTTCACTAACCACACCACCATATACCGAAAGTGTAGATTGGTTTGTGTTAAAACAAATTCTAACCGCCTCTCCAAAAGAAATTCAAAAAATTAATTCCATTGAAGGTAATAATGCCCGGCACGTTCAAGCGCTTTTTGGCAGAGAAATAAAAGTTGAATAAAAAACCATAAATTTTTTACGCCTAAATCTTAAATAATTGATAATTAAAGTATTTGAGTTTGTAGGCTTATATTTATCTGTAACTTTGCAAAAAAATATATAATTTATGAGTCAAGTTAAAGACAAAGACACTGTAAAAGTGCATTACACAGGAAAATTATCTTCAAACGGACAAGTTTTTGATAGCTCTTTAGAGCGTGAACCTCTTGAGTTCACTTTAGGTCAAGGCATGCTAATTCCAGGCTTTGAAAAGGGAATTGTCGATATGAAGGTTAATGAAAAAAAGACAATAGATATTCCTAAAGACGAAGCTTACGGCGATGTTCGTGATGATTTATTTCACAAAGTGAGTAAAGAACAACTTCCTGAAGAAATTAAACCTGAAGTCGGAATGGGCTTAGTGTCTAAAAATCCTAATGGGAGCGAACAACAATTGAGAGTTTCTGCTGTAAATGATGATCATATCGTTGTTGATGCTAATCACCCTCTTGCTGGTCATGATTTGACTTTTGATATTGAAGTGATGGAAATTAAATAATCTATTTCTTACAAAAATATTTAAAACCGCTTTTTTAGAAGCGGTTTTTTTATGCCTTATTTCAAGGTCAACTTATTAATTGTCTCTAAATTTGTTGCATCGTTTGGGCTCCGTAGTTCAACGGATAGAACAAAAGTTTCCTAAACTTTAGATCTAGGTTCGATTCCTAGCGGGGCTACTTTTGATTATAAAACCTTTATTTTCAGTATATTGTGAATATTTCTGAATTTAATATGCACTGGTGATTTTAGAAAAGTGGTCAACAAGTGGTCAACATATTTTTAGTTTTATAGATTTTCATTTCTTGTTGTATAGATTAATTAACATTTCGTTTTCTGTCACATATATTAAGAAACAATCTGATTCATTAAAAGCTATATCTAAATGACCGACTATGATTATTAAATAAAAGTCTTCATCATCTCAAATACCTAAAGCCTTAATTCGAGCGATTCTATTTTTCATTTTTGCTTTATGAAATGCTTCTTTAGTTGTCCTTTCATCATCCCAAATAATACGATTTGTAAATGTAAAATGATTCCAGTTTATAATTTCGTCCTCATTCTTTTCAGTTGTGTAAACATGTTTATCGAAATGTTTGAATAATTCTTTTTCAGAGATTCAGGTCATTTCAAAATCCCCAAGATAACCATACCGATAATCCTTACTATCATAATAACATATAATAGTAAACTAATTCGAAACCTCCTATTCATAAGTCATTTCAAAAACTTCTTTTCTTTTTAAAAATAATTGAATGTGTTTTTTAAGTGCTCTAATAATGATTCGAATTTGACATCATCTTCCTTACTTTACTATGCCAATCGAATCTAATTCAGTAAAGATTCATAGTAACGTATGTTGCTATTAACACTACTCCTATTAACATCATCTAAATGAATGGATTCAATAACTATCCCCTCTCTCTCACGAATAGGATACCTCATTCCACCATTTGCCCACATGTAAATGTTATAATCATCTTCTAAAATTTCGAGAATAGGATAGTAACTATTATTTTTCCCTTCATCAACCCACGCTTTGTGAGCCTTAAAAGCTGCTACAATTCCTTCTTCCAATAGTTCTTTTTTTACTTTTATCATAATTGTTACTTTTTTAATTAAAAATTTTTTCAATTTTTCTCTCTCTAATCTTTGGTATCAATTCATCCTTTACATCCTTCCATATAAAACTATCTGCTTTAGCATGCTTAATGACAGAATCAAAATCCACTTCTTCAATGCTTGTAATTAAATCCTCTTCAAATTCTTTTAAATAGTATACATGATACTCTACACGATAAGCTTTGGTTCCAATGATAAAGAACCAACCGTTGAAATCGGGTGCATAAACTAAAACACTTTCTTTGCTTCTTAGCATTTCATTTCCTCTCCGAGTAAGCTCAGCGTATTGTTTTTCTAATTTTTTCTTTTCCTCTTGTGTCATAGTTATTTAATTTAAGATTTGGTTTAATTTATACTGTCTTACTTCTCGTTTTAGCTCGTCGTATCTTGGTATGTGTTTGTACTGTTTTAGATTTTTATCCGTTATGTGTGTAAGACCAAGAAATTTTCCTTGATAAATATCAGCTTTAACTTCATAAACGTTCACCCCTTTTTTATAAAAAAAACTTTTATCATCACTTATTGTAGATAAATATCTATCGAAAAATAATTTATAGCCATTATATTCATAATATTTTTTATTAGCTCTTATTATTTCTTCAATAATATCTACTTGTACGTTAGGTATTTTTTTGTATTCATCAAATGTTATCATGTTGCTTATTTTATTGTATGTTATTAATAATTTTTCCTTTAACTAAATATGTCAATTCTAAAAATTGTTTATTGAAAGATTTGTTTCATTTTCTCATTTCTCAATTCTTGTTTTAGTATTCCATAATTCTCAAATATTGATTCCTTATCTAAGTCGTTCTTAAATCTATCTATATCATCAATTAAAGAGTAGCTTATATGAGCAAAAACTCGTTTCATATTAACACATGCTAGATAAATTTTATAGTTTTTAATTATTATATACCTATCGCCTCTTTTAAAACCAGTCCACCATGGTAGGGGCTCAAATCGTTCTTTACCAAAACCTCTAATAAACGCATCTGGGATAACACATTTATAAGAATCCCATTCATCATATATTGGGTTTGATTCATAATCTTCTATTCTAATTTTCTTTGATTTCATAATTTTAATTTTTTTCTAAAATTGCGTTTTGTTAGGGTCTGAATTTTTAATAGTTTAATCTAGAATTTGCTTCAATTTCTTGGAAAGCAAAGCCTTTTTAATCTCTTCTCTAACCCCCTCTTTTACCCCTTCTTTGATAAAATTTAATTGTTTTTCTGGGATAGTATTTTCTGCCTTTTCTTTCATTTGTTCGTGTATAACTATCGACAGCTTTAACCAAGATGGGAACTTTGCATTAGGCTGTGTCTGATTGTTAACACTTGCCTTATTTAATCCTATGATGTTTGCTATATCCTCATTTGTATAACCCATTTCTTTTTTAAAACTTTTAAATCTTTTATCCCAGTTCATTACTTTTTTATGCAAATATAATATAATTATTAACTAAAATATCTATAAAATAATATATTTATTAATATTAACATTATTTAACTTACAGACCTTTACTTGAATTTAGGGCTGAAATAGGTTTAACATATTGATAATTCAATAGCTAGAGTGTTCTGCGTTTTTAATGGGGCTGATATTATGATGCTTGTTTTAATTTAGTAAGCATATCTATCAAACCCTTATCAGTAGTAACATTCAGCATCCAGTTAACATAGTTCTCATCGACTTCATGCACCTCTTTCCAAGTTTTGCCTCGATATTTACCAGGGGCTGGACTATTAAAGTGCCAAACGAATTGTTTTTTCTTCTTTTTAGGCTTTCTCTTATTCGTTTTATAAGTGAAGTTCTCGTAGTCAATAAAGTTGTCTATTTCATCAATTTTTTCGTGTATTTTTTCATCTAAAGAAATGTGTTCAGACTTACCCATATACAACAACCTATACCTTGTTGTGTAATTAATACCTTTCTTTAGACATAGGTATTTACCAATTTCCTTAAAAGATAGCCTACAAGCTTGTTTTATGCAATTTAAACGTTTATCCCCTAGTCCTTTTACTAGCTTCTCAATATTATCAACCTTATCACCGAAAATGATTTGCTTGTAAAAATGTTCTTCAGCTTCTTCGGCGGTTGTAACAACAAACTGAAAATTATAAAGGTTGATGTGCTTACCTGTTAAGTTATATAAAATGTCCTTATCTACTGAACAGATGAGTGTGTTGTTTGGGTCTTCCCTATAATCGTCAGCAATCAAATCATCCGCTTCATATCCTCTTTCCAGCTTTGTGTTATAGTTACATTTCAAGTAAGCTTTAATCTCTCTGACGTTTGCGTGTTTCTTCTTTCTTTGTGCTTTATAAGTCTCACTCAATTCGTTTCTGAATGTCTTACCTTCAGTTAAATAAAACAGGAAATCATCACCAGTTTGATTTGTGATTTCTCTTATCTTGTCTAATTTCCATTCAAGTTTAGAAATACCTACATCTATTGAATCACCTTCTCGTGTATAACATAGTGAGTCGGCATCAATTAGAACCTTTTTGTTATCATATATATTTTCAATTACATTCATATTTATTTGTTTATTATTATAGTTGTGGCTTTAGAGTTTGTTTATTTTTTTAACATATTTTAACACATCCCCCATTATTTCATCTGCACTTTTATCTTTAATTTTTTGAAGAATTTGTCTATTTCTTTTTCGAGTAAAATCTTGTCAGCACTATTGGTGAAATAAACAGCATCAAACAATGTGTAGTAATAGGTTGAATATTTAGGTGTGAGCTTATTGAACAGCTTTGCTTCCATATTCTGCAGTCTACTTGCCAGGCTTATATCAGTGTTTGATATTTCTTCTAACGAAGCCCACGTCTGAGGGTATAACTCTCTAAATAGCTTGTTGTATTTACTTCTTTTATTGAAACCGAAAAAGATGTTTTGATAAAGGGATTGTTTAACTTCTTTACGTTTAACTTCTATATCTTCCTTTTCAGATAATCCATAAAACATTTCATAAAATGATCCATTTTCACAGTCATATTGATAAGAACTGTCACAACCATATTCACTATCTTTTAGATAAGCCACTAAAAAGAGAGGTTGAGAGTTTACGATATCTATTTCATAGAATGACTGCTTAAAATGTTGTCTTGCTACCCTACTAAGATTAGAGAAGCTGTGATAGATTCTATCAACCTTCTTACCTTCTCTGATGTATCTATTGTTTAGAGTTGATAATATCTTGCTTACACGTCGTCTAAGCACGTTTAAAGAGTAACCATTGGTATTACAGTGATCTATTTCTGCTAACACTGCTTTAGGAACATCTAACTCTATCCTTTTAATTGTGTTCTTGTACCTATCATCTAAATCCAGCTCGCACTTAAAGTCAATATCTTTTTTTGTGTTCTCTTCTAATATTACTATTGCTAACTCACTGTCTTCTTGATAGTGTTTATGTAATTTGTATTTAATGCAATGAGGTTTAGTTTTTGAGTCTTCAGATAACACCTCTTTTTTGTTTAGGTTACCTTTCTTTAACCTGAATCGGTAATACTTTCCGTTTTGTTTTATCTTATGTATGACATCTAAGGATGAGAGTATAGTCATATATTTCAAATACTTACTTCTTGTGAAATAAGATTCCAAGGTCTGTTTAGAAATACTTAGTGTATTGACATCGTCTGCGTGTGTGTCTACATAATTTAGGAAGTCAAATATCCTAATCATCGCCTTTCGTTTATTAGCTATTGGTAGTGTAATTGTTAGTAGATCTTTAGCTAACTTCCTGGTAGTAATGTATGTGTGTTTTGTTAAAGTCTGTTTGTTTACTATTAAATTATTAAACAGATTCTTCTCGAAGTCTAAAATTTCAATCATATAGGTTACTTATTTTAATGTTATATTAAGTAACCCACCGTTTGTTGTCTATTTATTCAGATTATTTTTGTTAAAATGTGTTAAAAATGTGTGATGTACTATGGATAGAAGGATTGAGAGAGATATAGATTTTAATAAAAAGATAAAAGGTGACACATACAGACCAATACATTCTGATACACTCATTTCTATTATCATATCTACCCCTTTTACACACTCATAAATGTATAGTTAATAGTATCTAGATTGTTTAATTTATCTAGACTCTCTATAAAGGGCATTAAAACTTTTAGACTCTGAAACATTCAAGATTATTAAACAGCTGGTATATAAGCCTGCTATGAAATAGCCAAGGCGTTCTAAACAATTTAACAGGTACATTATGAACAAGGACTGCCTAAAGCATTAGGCTTTCCTATATATGTCTACAAAGTAAAATGTTAAATAGTGTTAAACATATAAACTTTTTTGTTTGGGCATGATATAACATAAATACAAAATAATATGGAATACATTAAAACAAAAAAGGAATTAGCTGAAACGAAAAATTTTACTGAGAAAAAATATAGTGAAAAGGATTTACCAAGGCTAAAGGAAATAATTAAGAACTATAACTGTAAAAGCTATGTTACTGATTTAACAATGATGAATGATGAAATGAAAGATATAATAACTAGCACTAACATATCATTAGATTTCAAAGCAAATTTAGATAGAATAAAATCCTATTTTGAAGAAACTTTTGAAGGATGTAATTTCATTTTCCAAAAAAGAAACAAATTAGATGATTCTCATGCTCTTGATTCTTCTCACTATGATGTTTCTGAAGGTATTATCTCTATAAATGAAGTTGACGAATTTTTTATCACCAATAAAATTATTGATATCTCGTATGAGGATTTTGGAGACTTCTTTAAAATTTTCAATAAAAAAATAAAAATATTATTTTCACTTACTCTTTTACCCAATATTCAGCTAAGTATATTGAATGTTATGATACGATGTTTCAAAATTCTTTAATACAATATAATATAAAAAACAACTATCACACTAATATTATGAGATCTGATTTCGATAATGATGGAAAAGAAAAAGGTCCAAAATACTCAATGACATTCTAGACAATTAAGTATGATAAATTTAAATAATTTATTCGTAAATTATTGTATGAAAATACTTTCTAACAATAAGCTTAGACAGTATTAGATGCCTGTACCTAAACATGATATAACAAATCTTGAATGCAAAGGCAGTTGGGCAAAGTCTATGGTTTTTGATTGAAAAAATTAGTGAAGAGAAATTCATTAAATAATTTAAACAAATGTAAATTAAATAGTTTTTACGCCTTTAGAGGGAACGACATCGTTTATAGTCAATAAGGTTAAAATTGATTTAGTTCCCTAATTTAAGGTTATCTAATAATGCATTAAGTATTTTTCAGCTTGTACCCAATTTAAAAGAAACATTAATCATGAAAAACAAAAACAAATTTCTATTTTAGTAACCTAATCATTATTCATCCTAATTAGTATCCTATAAGATATCATTATAGCAAGGCTTTTTACCGTAAAATAATCAATCTAAAATGCCCGCAGACATAAATCAAAACCCGGAACAAATAGCTCGTGATAAAATCGATAAGATGCTTCTTGAAGCAGGCTGGGAAGTTCAGTCAAAGAGTAAAGTTGATTTAAATGCAAAAAAAGGGGTTGCAGTTAGGGAATATCAAACTGATGTTGGACCCGCTGATTATGTGCTATTTGTTGACAAGAAGCCTGTTGGTATAATCGAAGCCAAGCGAGAAGATGAAGGTCACAGGTTAACAGTCGTAGAAGACCAATCTACTAATTATGCAAATGCTAAATTAAAATACTTAAATAATGACCCATTGCCATTTGTATATGAAAGCACTGGCACTATTACTCGTTTTACCGATTACAGAGACCCAAAACCTAGAGGAAGAACAGTATTTTGGTTTCATAAGCCTGAAACCATTGCAAAATGGCTAAAAAAAGGTAAAAGCTTAAGAGAGAGATTGCTCTCAATGCCTGACTTAAATGAAATGGGATTAAGACCTGCTCAGATAGTTGCTATAAATAACCTTGAACATTCTTTCAAGAAAAATAGACCAAAGGCTCTTATACAAATGGCTACAGGTGCAGGAAAAACATTTACAGCTGCTACTTTTGTGTATAGATTACTGAAGCATGCTGATGCTAAGCGAATTTTATTTTTGGTAGATACAAAAAATTTAGGTGAACAAGCTGAGCAAGAATTTATGACTTTTCAGCCCAATGACGACAACAGAAAATTTACTGAATTATACAACGTACAGCGATTAACTTCAAGTTATATAGCTTCTGATAGCCAAGTCTCTATCTCTACCATACAACGCCTGTATTCTATCTTAAAAGGTGAAGAATTGGAAGAAAGTGCTGAACAAGACAATCCGAATGAAAGTAGTTGGCTAAAAAGTAAAATGTCTGAAAAGAAAGCTATTCCTGTGGAATATACACCAAGAGTACCTATTGAACAATTTGATTTTATTGTGATAGATGAAGCTCACCGCTCTATCTACAATCTTTGGAAGCAGGTCTTAGATTACTTTGATGCGTTCCTCATTGGGCTTACCGCTACCCCAGATAAAAGAACTTTTGGATTCTTCAACGAAAATGTAGTTAGCCAATACACTTACGAGGAATCTGTTACTGATGGGGTGAATGTTCCTTATGATGTTTACACCATTGAAACAGAGATTTCCCAGAAGGGTGAAACCGTTAAAGCAGGTTGGTTTGTAGATAGACGTGATAAGCTGACTAGAAAGAAGAGGTGGCAACAAGAAGATGAAGATACAGAATACAAACGCAATGATTTAGATAAAAAAGTTGTCAATCCAAGTCAAATAAGAAATATCATTCGGGAATACAAAAGAGCTTTAAAAACCACAATTTTCCCTAATCGAAGCGATGAAAATGGTGACTATGAAGTGCCAAAGACCTTAGTCTTTGCCAAAACCGATAGTCATGCAGATGACATCATAAAAATCATCCGTGAAGAATTTGATGAAGGCAACGATTTCTGTAAAAAAGTAACTTATAAAATTGAAGAAGACCCTAAGTCGGTCTTGAATCGATTTAGAAATTCTTATCATCCACGTATTGCAGTAACTGTAGATATGATTGCTACAGGAACTGACGTGAAGCCTTTAGAGGTTCTACTTTTTATGCGTGATGTCAAAAGTGTCAACTACTTTGAACAGATGAAAGGTAGAGGAACTAGAACTATTAATAAAGATTCTCTACAATTAGTATCCCGAACGGCAAATAGTAAAACACACTTTGTTATTGTAGATGCTGTAGGTGCTACCAAATCGAAGAAAACAGATAGTAGACCCCTAGAACGCAAGCCAAGTGTTGCGATGAAGGATTTACTTGGTGCCATTACAATGGGTGTGGCAGAAGAAGATTTGTTCATGTCTTTAGCTAACCGATTGATACGCCTGGAAAAGCAAATCACAGATAAAGAGAAGGATAAAATTCTAGAATTTTCTAAAGGTAAAAACCTAAAGCAAATTACAAAAGAGCTCATCACAGCTTTTGACAAGGATGCCATTAATGATAAAGCTCAACCTGAAATTGATAAAATACCTATTGAGGACAGAACACCAGCATTGGTTGAAGAAACCAAAAAGAAAGCTCAGGAAGAATTAATAAATGAAGCCAGCAAAACTTTTAATGGTGAGTTCAATGATTACTTAGAGAACGTAAGAAAAGAGCATGACCAAATCATTGATAGCATCAATATAGACACGGTGATTAAAAGTGAATGGGACACCAATTCTGTAGATAAAGCCAAGGCAATAGTTAAAGATTTTAATGAGTATTTAGAAGCTAACAAAGATGAAATAAAAGCGTTGAGCATATTTTATAATCAGCCCTACAACAGAAGAGAAATCACTTTCAAAATGATTAAAGAGGTAATGGAAAAAATGAAGTTGGAAAAACCTTTATTAGCACCTGATTATGTCTGGGATGCTTATACTCAACTTGAAGAGGTCAAAAGCAAGCAACCTAAAGATGAATTGACTGCTTTAGTATCATTGATAAGAAGAGCATGCGGGATTGACACTAAACTTGTAGCCTTTGATAAAACCATTGATGAAAACTTTAAAAACTGGATTTTTAAGCAAAATGCAGGAAAGCATAATAGATTTGATAAAGAACAAATGCAATGGTTACGTATGGTTAAAGACCATATTGTAAGTAGTTATCATTTAGAACTAGAGGATTTGGACTATACACCATTTGATAACCAAGGTGGGAGAGGTAAAATGTATCAACTCTTTGGAAATGAAATGGATAATGTAATTAAGGAATTAAACGAAGTATTGGTGGCTTAAATTTAAGACATGATAAGAAAAGTAAAATTTACAAGTGCTAATAATGAAAAATCTATACCATTCTTTCCAGAAGTTCCATTTATAAAATTATTGAATCTTGAAGTTTTAAATGAAGAGAATCCTAAAGAATTTGAAACTGATACGATAACTGCTGCTTTAAATTTAATTTCCAATAAAGAAGAAAAAAAAAGAGATTTTAAATTTGAAAAGGAAGGAAAGTTATATAAACCAATAACCACATTCCCTGAACTTAGAGATGTTCATAAAATTACTGTCAAATTTGATTTTACTGATGTAGAAGATTATGAACTAGAATTAATCTACGATGATATAGATTACAAATTGCCGAGTGAAGCTTTTAAAGAATTTGATGACCATATAAAAAATGAATTAAACAGAAAGATATTTTTCTCAGCACCTTTTGGTAAGGGTAAGTCTACTTTTTTAGAATATTTTTTTGAGAATAAACAAGATGAATATGATATCTTCAAAGTTTTTCCTATAAATTATTCAATTGCATCGAATAAAGACATTTTTAGATATATAAAGGTTGATATTCTATTACAGTTAATTTCTAAAGGGGTGACTTTTGATAAAGAAGAATTCTCTAACTCACTTCTTGCTCAACAATTTGCTATAAATAACCAAGTATCAATAATAAAGTCATTATTAAAAATAGGTCTCTCTTTAAATAAAGAAACAGCCCCACTAACCAAGGTAGTAGATGAAGTGGAAGACTTGTTTCAAAAATTTAAAGAATTTAAAGAATCAAATAAAACTGACGATTTAGATAAGGCTAAAACTTACATTGAAAATTTATACAAAGAAGAGGGTTCTATATTTGAAGATGATTTTCACACACAACTCATTAGGCAATTGGTTGAACAATTAGAGGTTGAAAATGACAAAGAAACGGTATTAATTATTGATGACTTAGACCGTATGGACCCTGAACATATTTTCAGGATTCTTAATGTGATATCTGCCCATTACGATTCTTATACATTGGAAGACAATAAGGAATTCCATAATAAGTTTGGTTTTGATAAAATTATTTTGGTAGCCGATATTAATAATTTAAAGTCTATTTATGAACATCGTTTTGGTAAGAATGCTGACTTTGATGGATATATCAATAAGTTCTACAGTAACAACGTTTTTAAATTTGACAGTAATAAAGTTGGTCAAGTTTTATTACAACAACTTTACGATAAATACAGAAATAGATACAATAACAACGATTACGATAGGTCTTTAAAATTATTGTCTTTGTTTAATGATTTAGAGATTTTATCACTAAGGCAAATAATTAAGCTAAATAATAATTTTAGTTTTAGACAGCTTTCTAATGACCTAAATAAGAACTTTGGGAAGTCTAGATACTTTAGACTTGGTCTTTATACGCCTATATTAGATTATCTCTTGGATTTTTATCATACAAAAGATAACTTTATTAAAATTATAGATTTAAATCTAAGGAATTCAAAAGTCGAACTTAATGAATCATTAGAATTCATTTGTAAAAACCTACTTGCTTCAATAACTTCAACTTTTGATGAAAAAATAGGAAGCTATACTTTAGGAAAATCAAAGCTAGAGTTTAAACATAGTCATAGCGCATTTGCAGAAGGATTCATGGCTGAGGAAATTAAAGTATTGATTAAAGATGATACAAAAGAAGAATTTACAGGCTTTACGATAGATGATTTGTGTGATTTATTAATTGAAAACATTAAGCTTTTATAAAAGATATAAATGAAAGAAGATTGGATTGAATGTACTTTACAAGAAGCTTTTGAAACAGTAACTGGTAATACACCACCGAAAAAAGAAAAAGAAAACTATGGAGATGAAATACCCTTCATAAAACCACCACAAATTGAAAATAATACAATAACAACATCCTTAGAGTATTTAAGCTTAAAAGGGAAAGAGAAAGCAAGAATTTTACCTATTAACTCGGTACTTGTAACATGTATAGGAAACTTAGGCAGGGTTGGTTTAAATAAAAAAGAAGTTGCTTTTAATCAACAAATAAATGCTATCAAGCCAGTTTCAGGAATTGAAGCAAAATTTACTTTCTATCAAGCTCAATCTATTAATTTTCGAAATCAACTAGAAAAGTTGAGCACCTCTACGACAGTTTCATTAGTTAATAAAACTAGTTTTAATTCTATTAGATTCAAAATTGCAGCCCTCGCTATCCAAAAAGCCATAGTCAAAAAAATAGAAGCCTTATTTTCAGATTTAGACCAAGGCGTAGCCGACCTTAAAAAAGCACAAGAGCAACTCAAAATTTATAGACAAGCAGTTTTGAAAAAAGCTTTTGAAGGAATTAAAGATTTGAAGCCTTTGAAAGATTGTGGAGACTGGAAAGGTGGTGGTACACCAAGTAAACAAGTAAAAGAATATTGGGAAGACGGTAATATTCCATGGGTTAGTTCACGAGATGTAAAAACTAAAGAAATTGTAGATACTGAGCGACATATTACAGAAATTGCAATTTCTAATTCAAGTACAAAATGGATAGAAAAAAATTCTATTTTATTTGTTATGCGAAGCGGAATTCTAAGAAGAATTTTTCCAATAGCTATAGCTAAAACAAAACTTTGCGTTAATCAAGACATTCAAACAGTTTCTTTAAATCAAAATTGGATACCAGAATATGTTTACTGGTTTTTATTAGGGAATGAGTCAGATATCAGGAATTCTTGTTCAAAAGATGGAACAACAGTTGAAAGTATTGATTCAAATTCTTTAAAAGAATATTTAGTGCCGTTTTGTCAAATAGAAGAGCAACACCAAATCGTAAAAGAAATAGAATCCCGTTTATCCGTTTGTGATGCCGTAGAGCAAAACATCAGCGAGAGTTTGGAGAAAGCCCAAGCCTTACGCCAGAGCATTCTTAAAAAAGCATTTGAGCGTAACTTGTTAAGTGAAGAAGAAATAGCTCAATGCAAAGCTCAGCCCGATTATGAGCCAGCAAGTGTGTTGCTGGAAAAAATAAAAAAAGAGAAAAAGAAGAAATAAATTATGGAAGAAAGTTTCAAGCCCAATAGTTTAACAATAAATAAGCTACTCACAGATTCGGATGCTTTGTACCAAATTCCAGTATACCAGCGTCCATACAAATGGGGTGACGACGAAGTAGATAAGTTATGGGATGATATTGTGGAGAGCTATAACAACGAAGAACCAAACTACTTTTTGGGCTCAATAATCACTGCTAAACCTAGCAAAGGTGGTAAATATTTGGATATAGTAGATGGTCAACAAAGACTAACTACTCTCATTATCCTTATGGCTACCATTAGAGATGTATATCCTACTATAAATCGAGAAGAATGCGAAGAAGACCCATTTGCAATAGGTATTGAACAGATTAATAACGCCATTATGGTCAGCAATAAATTTGGTCGTTTACGTTTAGCTACTCATTCAAATCATAGCTCAGATTTTGAAAAGTACATAATTAAAGGTGATACTTCAAAATTAAAAAAACCATATAAAAAAGATTTAAGGAAAGACGAAGCACCAGAATTTAAGTTTATTAATACTTCTGTCGAATTCAGAAAAAGAATAGAAAGTTTAGGTGAAAAAGAATGTGGAGATTTATTGAACTACATATTTAACCAAATTAAAATAATTCGAATAGATTGTTCAAATGTAGGCTTTGCAATCAAACTTTTTCAAGTCCTAAATGCAAGAGGCTTAGACCTTACAAATTCAGACTTAATAAAAAGCTATTTAATTGGAAGATTACATTCTCTATATGATACTGAAATTGTTGACCAAAAAGAGAAACAATTTTTACAAGATTGGATAACTTGTGAGGGATTAGCTTTAGATGTAGAAGAGAGCTTAAATGAGCTTTTTGTAATGTATGAATATTACTTACTAGGAGCTAATCCAAAAAAATCATTGTATGATGAACTAGAAAATCAATTTTCAAAGGATGACCCTTTAGACGTCATTTCAGATTTTAAAGCTTTTATCACAGTATACAATGATGAAGTTTACTCATCTGAAACACAACTAGATTACTCATTCTTTTATTTAAGATGGTCAATCTATTGGAAAACAATCGTAACAACTGCTTTACACACTGGGTATCCAGATGTTTTAGAACTAAAAAAAACAGTTAGAAGGTATTTTTACTTATTCTGGATTTCTGGATTTACTCTATCAAGAATAAAACAGACTTCTTTTAACCTAATTAAGTGGTTAAAAGATAAAAGGTTGATAAATGAAATAAAGCAAGAGCTAGAAAAGTCAATTAGGGAAAATAGAATACAAGATAGATTTGAAAGTTCTTTAAAAGGTAATGTTTATCAAGAAGCCTGGTGTAAACCTTTACTAGCCATTATAGAAATGAATCAAATTGATAAGCCTGAATATATAAACATATCGGATAGGTCACTTCACGTAGAACATATTCTTCCGCAAAGTTATGGCAAGATATATGGATGGAAGCACATCATAGAAGATGAAAGGGATGGTTCAGAAATTATAAATTCTCTTGGTAACTTAACACTTCTAAGTGGTAAAAAAAATATTGAAGCAAGTAATGATGCTTTCAAAAACAAAGTTTTCATTTATCAAGGAAAGGGAAAACATGGCTCATCTGATGATAAAATAGCTTCATTTAGAATAACCCAAATGATTTTTGACCAGTACAACAATGATAAAGTTACTGAGTGGGGTTATGATACAATAGAAAATCGTAGAATTTTCATGATTAACCAAATTGAAGAATTATTTCAAATTGACTTAAATAATATTAAATGACAGACTCAACCATAATATCTAAAATTTGGAACCTTGCCAGTGTACTTCGTGACGATGGAGTTGGTTATGGTGATTACTTAGAACAGATTACTTATTTGTTATTTCTTAAGATGGCAGATGAGCTCAACAAACCGCCCTACAATAAGGGTTTAGAGTTTCCAAGGCTAAAAGATGTAGAAGGCAATGAGGTGGATAATGCAGAAGTTGCTAATTGGGAAACCTTATCTAGCAAACGTGGAGCAGAGCTAGAATCTTTTTATGTCCAGTTACTAAGGACTTTATCTACAGAAAAAGGAACATTAGGGCAGATTTTTACCAAAAGTCAAAATAAGATACAAGACCCTGCTAAACTATTAAAAGTAATCAATCTTATAGACAAAGAAGATTGGTCGATGATGGGTGCAGATATTAAAGGAAAAATTTATGAGGGACTTCTGGAGAAAAATGCAGAAGATACCAAGAGTGGAGCAGGACAATACTTTACGCCTAGGGCGTTAATAAGGACAATGGTAGCCTGTGTTCAACCTAAACCTTTAAAAACCATCTCAGACCCTGCATGTGGTACAGGTGGTTTCTTTTTAGCAGCTTATGACTGGATAGTAGAGAATCACAGCCTTGACCGAGAAGAAAAAGAATTCATTAAAAACAAAACCTTTTATGGCAATGAAATAGTTGCTAACACCCGTAGAATGTGTTTAATGAATATGTATTTACATAACATTGGAGAAATTGACGGAGAATCATTTATAAGCCCAAATGATGCCTTAGTCTCAGATGATGGTACTCGATATGATTACGTGTTGGCTAATCCACCTTTTGGAAAGAAAAGCACCATGACTTCAACTAATGAACAGGGTGATGTTGAAAAAGAAGATTTAAGTTATAATCGTCAGGATTTTTGGGAAACTACTTCTAATAAGCAACTAAACTTTTTACAACACATAAAAACACAATTAAAAATTAATGGTGAAGCAGCTGTTGTTCTTCCTGATAATGTATTGTTTGAAGGTGGTGCTGGTGAGGAAGTGAGAAAGCAATTATTAAAAACAACAAACTTACATACCATACTTAGACTACCTACTGGAATTTTTTATGCACAAGGCGTAAAAGCCAACGTGTTATTTTTTACCAATAAACCAGCAAGCAAAGAAGCTTGGACAAAAGAAATCTGGTTTTATGATTACAGAACAAACGTACATCATACCCCAAAGAAAAGCCCAATGCGTGAAGAGCATTTGAAAGAATTCGTAGAGCTATATAATGGTAATAATATTAATAAAAGAGAAGAGACTTGGAGTGAGGATAATCAGGATGCTAGGTGGAAAAAATATACCTACGACGAAGTCATTGCCAGAGATAAAACAAGCTTAGATATATTTTGGTTGAGAGATAAAAGCTTAACTGATTTAGAAAACCTACCAGACCCTGACATTTTAGCCAATGAGATTATGGAAAACTTAGAATCTGGATTAAATAGCTTCAGAGGTATTATTGAAGCGATAGGTAGTAATGAAGATTAAGTTGTTGTTATATGTTTAAATGGATAAATTAAGAGTAGCTGTTGCATTTTAATATATACCCTAAAAGAAAATGGGAACAGAAAAATTTGTTTTAGACGGCTTTGAAGATGCTGACATTAAATACCTAATCGGTTATTCGAAGGATAAAAATAAAATTGCAAGGTTTTTTGAAAATAGATATGAATCTACATCAAATTCATATTTAAGTACGATAAATGTATTTGTCGGTTGTGAAATAGAAAGCTGTGATTTTGGTGTTGAAATTTATTCAGTAGGTAAAAACGGCAATCCTGATAACCCAATCTATGATGGAGAAATCACTGGATACGCTAAGGAAGGCAATCACTGGACTGTCATAGATGTTTCTGGTTTAGGAATCAAATTCCCTAAACAAGGTCTTTTTATCGTTCTAAAATGGCTTCTCACAGAAGAAAATTTTTATGAATTTAACGGTCACAAAAAGGACCCTAATAAAAGATTTATTTTCACCACTTATGCCCCCCAGTTCGGAACATATCCCAAAGACAACAGATATTTATGGGTATTAAAAAATGATGTTTGGGAAAAAGAAGAAAAAAACACGATATCTATACTTCGCAAATATGAGGATAAGTACACAGAACCCGCTATTGAATTAGAGTTCGAAAGTTGATCTATTTAGAAATTACATCCAGTATACAGAAGGTTTGACTCAATTAAGTCAGACCTTTTAATTTGTACTTAATTCAAATCAAAAAATAATTTTCTTTTTTTTTATCAAAAACTAAACTTTTTGAAATCTACCAATATAATAAGTGTGAAAACGAGTAAAACTATGAATCAGGGAAAAAAATACACCACGTTAGCAGAAGTAATATTTGAGATTATCAAAGATTTAGACCCATGCAAATATCAATGGCCTAAAAGGTTTTTTTTAATCATTATACAAGGCAAGTGACCATATAAGAAAGTGAATTTATATTTCATGAAATCAAAAATAATTGGGTTTTACCTTCACAAAAATAAGTTAGTAGTGATACATACTTATGGGAAGAGTTTGTTTATCACTTGGAGGATTTTATGGAGCTTTTTATAGAATTTAAGAAAAATGCGAAATCTAGAATTTTCTCTGAATATTATAATATCCCTTTTGATAATTTTATTGAAGAATTAAATAGGTATGAAAACGGTCTTAGTGAGTTTGATTTATCGGATGATTTATTTAAAAAGGAGTTTGATTTTTCTTGGCATATTAGAAGATTAGTGAATGATAAATTACTTAACTGTTTCGATGTAACAGAAGAACGAGATATGAAACGATATAAAAGACTTGATAAATTGAATGAGATTTTACAGTAATGTATTATGAATATATCACGAAAAGCCAAGCGAGAAATATTAGCTTTAAATAACGGTCGAAATTTTGATGATTATATAAGAAAACTATATATAGAAGAAAGGACTAGTATTGATTTTTCTGTAATGTGGGGTGTGAGCAGGAAACAGATTAAATTGGTAGAACACAATAGTGTTGATTCATTTAATTTGCTGAAAAATGGGTATAAGATTGTGGCCATTTTATCTTCTGATGATGAAGTGATTGACTCACAATATGTTGATGATAACTATTTTGAAGCTTTTAAAAATTATATTACAACAGGAGATTTTAGTGAATGAATATTACTGTTTTATATAACTATCATTTAAAAATTAATCGATTAAAGTATCCTTCAAAAGTTGATTTAGCTTCCTCTCACCAATATTTAAATAGTCCTTGGTAGTTTGATAAGTTTCATGCTGGAGAAAATCCCGAGCAGCTTCTATACCATTAATTTCATATACTTTTTGACCCGCAGACTTTCGCAAGCTATGAGCTGAGATAGTCTTATTCTCTTTCTTTGCCTCTCTACATTCATTTAGAAAAGCCTTTTTCAAATTTCTACCTACCCACATCTTAGAATAATACTGATTTGTTTTTGGGTTGATGAATATGCAGTCAGAACCCCTATCCATCACTTTTTTATATAGTAGTTCGCTTATTGGTCGCTTCGCCTCTTTCTTTGTTTTTTTAGCAACAAACTGGATATAATAATCCTTACCAATCTTGTAAAAATTATTTTTAGTTAGTGTCAAGGCATCTGATAATCTTAATCCCGTTTCTAGTACCAAAAGAATAAATAGTCCTATATCATCACCAAGGGCAAGTTTTTTGTTTGCAACAGCTTTACCATTTTCAAAATTGATTGCTAGAGTTGTTTTTTTAACCATAATTATGTTACTTTTTGTGCAAATATAATGCATAAGTAACATAAAACGCAGCTGAATTACTATTTATTTCATAATCAGTGCTTTATATGTTATTCTTAAATCTAAGAGTAACATTATTCGAAATTAAATTTATTAGAATATAACTATCAAAACATTCGTCTAAGTCTTAACTGTTTCTAATAAAAGTGTAGTTTTATAATGATATAATTATTTGGAGCATATGCAAAGAGTTACCAAAAATTACCAAACTGAAAAGAATCAATTAATTAGCAATATCTATGGCATCTTCAACAACCAATAAAAAAGAAATTGTTGATTTCCTGTGGGAATGGGCAGAAGGTAACGGGAATTGGGCAAAATTACTTGTTCAGAAAGTGATTAATTCGGAAGATAGATTGCAAGATTCAGATAGAATAGAAACTTTCAAATACTTTCTTGAATCTATTGGACTAGTAAAGGAATTGTCTAAGCTTTCTTTTTCCAAACCCTCATACTCCCCTTCCGACCAACATATTGAGCTTAGATCTTTATCGGAAGTGAGTGGTGTTAACAGGCTGGCAAAAAATCAAACTATTGATTTCAGTCCGAATATCACTGTAATTTATGGTGAAAATGGAACCGGCAAAACCGGTTACGGAAGAATATTGAAAGCTCTTGGTTTCAGTTATGACATAAATGACACCATTTATTCAAATATATTCGGAAACCCTCAGCAACTAAAATCAGCAAAGATAAACTACAAAGTGAATGGAAATGATAACACATTTACTTGGAATGGAGAAAACAGAGTAAAAGAGTTGGAAAATATTTCTGTATTCAATAATGACTGTGTTCAAATATCACTGGATGGAAGCAGACAACTAATAGTATCGCCAATAGGTTTTCATCTATTCAATCTTGTGTCAGCAGAACTGGGTGAACTTTATAGCTTATTACAAACAAAAAAGTCTGAGCATTCTACTCAATTATTCTGGATAGAAAATCTTCATAAAGGAACACCACAGCAAAAGTTTATCAATGGTCTATCAAAAGATTCTACTGAAAAATGCCTTAATGAACTATCAAATTTTACCCTGGAACATGAAAAAGACTTGAAAAAGGAGGTGTCGGAACTGTCCAAATTAAATAAATCATTGCTTCAAAAAGATATACGCTCTTTGCAATCACAGTCTGATGAACTTTTAAACCTAATAAATAAAATAAAAACAGCGAAAAATATTTTGAACGCAGAAAGCTGGAAAAAACTCATTGAACTTAATAAGCAAATAGCCGAATTAGAGAAAAGTACACAGAAAGGTATAAAGGGAATAGCGGAAGATAAAGGCATTGAATATTTTGAAACCAAGGAGTTCAAAGACTTTTTAAGTTCAGCAGAGGCATATATTAAGATACTTAACAAACCTGAATATCCTGAGGATAGTGATGTGTGCGTTTATTGCAGACAGCCACTTAAACAACCAGCCGAAGAGCTTTTAACGAGTTACAGAGCTTTGCTGAATGATAAAACTGAGGAAAACATTACCAAAGTAAAGAAGGATAAACAGCAACTCATTTCAAAAGTCAAAAATGAGGTTGAAGCCCGATTACAACTAAACCATGAAAGCTTTGGATTAGATGAGCAGAATAAGCCAGAACAACCGCAGAAACTTCAAGATTACAATCAGCAACTGGCTAAATTGAAGAAAATATTTGTAGATGATAATGTGGCAAAGGGTGGTGTTTTTAAATTTAAATATGCTGATTATATCCAGTTTTTTACCGAGAAAAAATCAGAAATTAATAAAGCACTGGAAGAGAAAAGTGAATTATTTGGAAACTTAGATAAGAAGGAAAAGGAGCTGAAAGACAAAATTGCCGGGCTTAAAGACAGGGAGTTATTATCAAACAAAAAAGAAGAAGTTAAAAAAGTAATCTCGAATCATAAGGTGCTTTCAGTATTAAACAACTATTCAAACGCCTTTAATACCAGTTCAATAAGTCGGAAAACGTCACAGGCAAGGGAAGAATTGATTAGCCAAAATTTCAATCAGATTTTTCAGGACGAACTCAAAGCACTTCGCAAATCCAGTCTCCCGATTGAATTGAGTTTTGGAACTGACAGGGGGCGTTCTAAACTATCCCACCGAATTGGAAATAGACAGTTACTAGAAATTTTGAGTGAAGGTGAGCAAAAGGCGATTGCCGTATCGGAATTTCTAACAGAATTGCAACTTGACAATATTAAGGCCCCTGTCATATTTGATGACCCTGTGAATAGCCTTGACCATAAAATTATCGATGCTTTGTCAAAAAGGATGATGAGGCTTAGCAAGGATAGACAGGTTGTTATATTTACCCACAGTGTCTTATTGTTTAATAGTCTACTTTATTTAAGCACTCAGTCTAATTTTAAATCAGTAAAATGCAGTTTTTTCAATGTGAAAAAGGATTATGGAGAAGTTGGTATTATTACGGAGGCACGAGAAGAAAAAAATAAAGTCAAGGAAAATATAACCAAGATAAATAAATTAATAAATAACACTCCCAAAGATAGATCTGAAACTGATTTAGCAAAGGAAGGCTTTGCTGAATTAAGGAGCGCAGTGGAATTATTCATTGAACATGAAGTTTTCAATGGAACAATTCAACGCTACCAAAAACATATATCACTTGGAAAGTTTATTAACGTTAAGAGTGATATTATAAGTAAACATAAAGAATCATTAAATGACATCTATGAAAGATGTTGTGGCTTTATAAGCGCACATAGCAATCCTCAAATTCTTCATAATGATCCGACTCTTGACGATTTGAAATCAGACTTTGATGAATTCAAAGATATCAGAAAGGAATTTGTATGAGCTTAATGAGAGAAAAAAGCACGACAACAATTGCTTAGTTTATCAAATAAAACCTTAATCAAAAAAAAATACAAATGACAAAAAAGCTTTTAAACTTAGGTGAAAGAAAAGATTCTTTAATTGAAGATTTGATTTTTTCAAAAAAGGAAACATTCGAAATTGATATATCAGAATATGTAGAAGATATCTATGACTACGAATTGTTTGTTTCAGAAATGGAACAAATTCTAAAAAAATCTGAGGTAAAAATAATCAAAAGCAAAGTAGAATTAAATAGTAAAACAGCATTGTGGAAATTAAGGGTAAATAAGTAAATTTTAAACAAGTTATTTTATTAGAATCTAACAAGGTAATAATCACAATATATAACTGGTGATATTGTAAGTCTAAATTTGTGAGAAGTATATATCATTTAATTAATTTAAAAATAAAGAATCCAGGAATTAGTCTCACTAAAAAAAGTGTACTCTAAAAATATGAAGATAATCAGACTTGACAGTTTTAAAAACTACTCTTATAATTGAAATGCATGCAAAGGGATTATTTTTATAGAAACTTGCTTATATCCTATAACTTTTCAGATAAACATGTACTTTTATATATAAAGAGTTGCATTCATTATAAGAAAGGATAATTTAAAAAAAATAGAAAAAGATGGGGAAAACCGAATATAAGTTGATATGGAAAGAAGGTTCTTTTTTTGAAAAAGGGCATTGGAGATTAGTCCCTGCAGAATCCGATAACGGTATATTTATATTTGTTATAGCACTATTAATAATTGTTGTAGTAGGATCCATAGGATTAATGTTAATACCTTTATGGTCTTGCATGATTGGGTTTCAAATGATAAGAGAAAAACGCTATATAGCAGGGATTTTTGGTATTATAGGATTTATTTACTTCTTGATTGACCTTAATAATGAATGGTGTTCCTCTCTCCTTTTTTATGGATGGACAAGTAGTAATGGTGAATTAAATAATGGTATTCTGGAGCTTAAAACCTTAAATATTTTCAAGTTTATTAATTTTTCAGCCACAGCTGTTGGATTATGGTATATTATTGATTCAATAATAGTTAATTATAGAAAAGAAAAAAATATAAAAAAGCAGGAAATATTAATAGAGAAAGAAAAAGAAAAAGAGCTACAAATTAAAAAAGAAAAAAAATTTGAAAAAATAAAAGAGAGAACGAAACTTAAACCAGACATTTCATTAGATAATAGAGATGAAATGTTCCAAAATGTTGCATTAAAAATTATTCAAGAAAAAAAAGTTTCCACTTCAAACCTCTTATTTGAGTTTCAGATTAGTTTTGAAAGATTATGTATTATTCTTGATCAATTAGAGTCACTTGGAGTGATTACATTGCCTGAGTACAAAAAAAAATATCAAGTTATTATAAAAGATAAAGAAAACTTGAACTTAGTGTTTGAATATTTAAACATAAATTATTGATGGATATCACGAAATGGCAACAACGGCTATAATTCATTGAGGTTGAACTCCTATTCGGAATTCAACGCTAATTTGCTATCTTTTCAGCTACGATTCAAAAAGATAGCTCTAATGCAAATTTGAAATATAGAAAACAGTTAGGTGAGAATCTATTAGAATTGATATTAAAAAAATTATGTTGAATTTAAAAAATAAACATAGGGTTATGAAAAACACCTGATGAGCAATAATAAATGCCTGATAAGTGTGTGCTTAAAAAATAAATATTAACTTTTTAAGATATTTTCTTTTTTAAACAATAAATATTTTGTAAATCGTAAACCGTAAGTTTTAATTGTGAAATGTTTGATTGTTAATTCTTGATAAAAAAAAGTAAATAAAAAATGTGTGTTAGAATTTTTAAAAGAATATAAACAAATTTGAATTAGTTATAGTCATCCTATTTTCAATTTCTAATTATAACCAATCTTAAAAAATGAAGAATAATCATGTACTTATATACATAACATTAGTTCTCATACTAATAGCGTGTAATAGAAATAATAAGACTAATGAAAGTAGTCTTACAAATGAGGAACAATCTGAACTAGAAAATTTTATACCGCAAGAAGCTAAGGTCAAAATATATTTTGAAAACACCCTTAGTATGGATGGTTATATAAATGGCAATACTGATTTTAAAAACGTGTTACGAGAGTTGCTTGTTGCAGTAGATAATGAAGATAAGGTTAATTTCGACACAGAATTCTTCTTAGTCAATAATAAGCTAATAAAAGAAAATTTTGGAGGTGAAAGTATCAAGATAACAGAAAAGCTAAACCCTAAATCTACTGCTAATAAAGGAAACAAGGGAAGTAGTGATTTTGAAGAAATCATTGATAAAGTTTTACGAAATCATACCGAAGATGATATTACAATAATAACAGCTGATTTTATCTACTCACCAAAAGGTGAACCAGACACACCATCTGCATTGAGTAAACTTAAAACTTATACTGAGAATGCTTTTCTTAAAGCAACATCTGATTACGATAATTTACAAACTAGAATATACTGGTTTGAGAGTTCTTTTAATGGATCTTATTATAATATTGATGATAAAGGAATTTTAGGTATAAATAATCGTCCGTATTATTATTTTGTTGTTGCTACATCTAGTTTGATGAAGCATTTTGAACAAAATATTGGTGCAAAATTGAAAAAAAATGATTCTTACCAAAGTGATGCTTTTTTTACAACAGAAAATTTTGATATATCTTATAATATACTCAATTCAACTGCTGCTAATGGTAAATTAAGGGTTAACAATAATGGATTGAAAATTCATGGATACCCCAAACAAGGTAATCTTCAATTTACAGTGTTATTAAACTTGAAAAATGTTCCTTTGTCCAATGATTTTCTTAAAAACCCAAAAAATTATACAATTAATAATCCTAATTTCTATATTAATAAAATTGGGGTTGTACAGAATCGAGATATCATATTTGATGATATGACTTCAACCAAAATAACAGGAGCTGATTACATACCCATTAAAAACCAAAATTTCACTCATGCCATTCAATTTGAAACAAAAGGAATGGTTAAGGAGGATTTGAAATTCAGTTTAAAGAAAAAAATTCCGACCTGGGTTGAAAACATTCACAGTGAAAATGATAGAAATATATTATCTGATTCATTAGAGCAGAATAAGACGTTCGGGTTTTTAAAGCTCGTTGAAGGTATTTCAGATGCTTATATAAATAGAAGTAGCGATGAATACTACTTTAATATTGAGATATCAATTGAAAAATAAAAACTTTAAACTAAAATAATGGGCTTGAAAGACTTAGTTGCAAATTTTTACGAGTTATGGGGAGCTACCTATCTTGGTAATTTTTCTGTTTTGATGTACGATAATAATTTATACCTTCCAATAGCTATAATTTCTATAATTATTTGCTTTGTTTTATCCGCAACCTATTACTACATAATCGATAGACCAGCTACGGCAAAAATCAGTGTTTGGTTTATAACCATTTTTGCCGCTGCTATTATTAATTTCATAGTAGCATTTGTTTCGTCAAATAATGACATTACTGAAATTTATTCTGGAATTGGCGAAGAAGTTCCAGCATCATTTATCTCAGATATGATGATTCTATCATTTGTAAATTCTATGTGGACTATCATACTTATGTTTTTGCTTTCGTTATTATTAAAATGGAAAAGCACTAATTCATCATATATCCCTTTTTAAATTTATTTCTATGTCTAAATTATATGTTTTCGGAATCGGTGGTACAGGCGCACGGGTATTAAAATCCCTTAGTTTCCTTTTAGCCTCAGGTGTTAAATGTAATAGCACTTCCATTGTGCCAATAATCATTGACCCAGATTCTGCGAATCGTGATGTTAATAAAACTGTTGAGATACTTCATCGCTATCAAAACATTAGAAAAGACCTGACTTTTGACGGTGAAACTTCAAATCAATTTTTTAAAACAGAGATTCAACATCTCAATCAAAATTTTAGAATAAATGTACAGGATACAAAGAAAAAATTTAAAGAATTTATTGATTTTCAAGGACTAGATAAAAGCAATAAAGCATTAATATCATTATTGTTTAGCAAGAAAAATTTAAATTCTGACTTGGAAGTTGGCTTTAAAGGTAATCCAAATATGGGAAGCGTTGTTTTAAATCAATTTAATACCTCTCAAGATTTTGAGGACTTTGCTAGTAGCTTTGCGCAAGGAGACAAGATTTTCATTATCTCTTCAATTTTTGGTGGAACTGGCGCCGCAGGGTTTCCTCTTTTACTTAAAAACATAAGGTCTGCAAGTCCAAATCTTAATAATCATGCACTTCTTCGCTCTGCTCCTATTGGAGCAGTATCTGTTCTTCCTTATTTTGGAGTAAAAAAAGATGAAGAAAGTGATATTGAAAAATCTACTTTTATTTCAAAAACCAAAGCAGCGCTAAGATATTATGAGCATGGCGTCAATGACTCTGTGAATTCAATGTATTATTTAGGAGATAGCTTAGTCAAAGATTATGATAATAATGAAGGTGGTGTTAAACAAGAGAATGATGCTCATTTTATTGAGTTGGTATCAGCATTAGCTGTCATCGATTTTGCGAATGATAGTAATGTTAATACCAATCAGGTGAAAGAGTTTGGAATTGAAAATGAATCTCAAAATATTATTTTTAATGATTTAGCAAGTAGCACAAAAATTGACATCCTTAAACCCGTCAGCAAATACTATTTTTTTAGTACTTATTTAAAGCACCGATTGAAAAATAATTTAAAAGCTGACTTTTCGCTTCGATTAGATATAAATGAATCTTTTTTGAATGAAAATTTTTATAGAAATCTTGATAGATTTAATGATGATTTTTGGAACTGGCTTCAAGAAATGAGTAACAATGATAGAAGTTTTTCACCTTTTACTCTTAATCCTAATGGTGACTTATTTGAAAATATAAAAGGTCTTAAACCTAAGAAGAGTTTTCTTGGCGTTAACAGACTTAAAAACTACGAACGTTTAACTGCATCGCTTAATAAGAAAGCTAAAAAAATGAATTCTTCTGAAAGCATTCAAGATAGGTTCATGGAAGTTTTTTACGATACAACAGAGGAATTAATGGCTAATAAATACAACTTATAATTATGGCATATAATTTTAGATTCCATACAGGAAAGGATTTAAAAGGTTGGGAAATCTCAAACCCCTTAAACGAAGTTGCTATAAAAGCCATTGAAGATCCAAATGGAGCTCATTCAAGTAGAGAGATTACTTCTATTCCTAGTCCTTTTGCTAGAATAGACTTAATTAAAACAGCTTTTAAAGAAGTTTCTAACACTAAGCTAGATGGTGATACTATTTATCATAAAATGGTATCAGACGCACTAGATATTGGACAAATATTTTTTGAAGCGGATAAATATTCTGATAAGATTGAAATTATTAGTTGGGATAAAAAAAGCCAACTTGATGAACTAATCAATTCAACTAACCCGCAGCACCGTCTTCTTGGTGAGAGTTTAAGGCTATACCTAGAACAAGATGAAAAAACTTATAATTTCGATAAACTATCTAAAATTTATTTAATCAATTATACTGATGGTCCTGAACCCTTAAACATTATAGGAGGAACTTCGCCTGCTACTTTATTTTTTACATCAGCGAATAAATACGAGCTTGATGGATTTCAAATTGGGAATGACATATTACTTGATGATGACTATAAGCCATTATACCAAAGAGACCCTGATTATATCAAGTATTTGTTTTCTTTAAAAAATAAAATTTCAAGCTTTTCATCAAAAATGACTGAATTGGATAATTATCTTGAAGAGACCTATCGCCATTTAGAAAAAGGTATAAAAAACCAGATTAGTAAATCAAATGATGATTACTATAATTCTTTACCAAACCTCAATATTGATGGAGGTGGAGAAATTATTGAAGTTTTAGGAGTTAATCTTAAAAAAGCAAAAGGTAAAGAAGAGCTAATCAAAGACAGTGGTTTTGTTATAAATTCTGACCGTGACATTAGTGAAGAATATCCTCCATTAGTTCTACCAAATGAGGTTTTTAATGGTAATTTAAAGTATGTCAGCGAAACTTGGGACTCAAATGCCAAAGCTCCGAATTTTGATGAGCTTGAACCAAGTCAAAGAACCCTACCCAATGATGGTAATAAATACCCCTATTTAACAATAAGTGACTTTTTAGAGCCTGTTTTAATAAAAACCGAATTCCCAATTGATAAAAACTATTTTCACGACGGAAATTATCAATCAAATAATAATTCCATAGGAAGCTATCTCTTACCACTAAAACCTCTTTATTTTAAATACTTTACAACTGATAGTTTAAAAAAAACAATAAATGGAGAGAAACAATTTGAACTTAAAACATTAGCTGGAGGTTATGTAGAAACAATACTACGTATCCCTATTCAAGAAAACCAACACATCACTTTTAGGAGAACTTATGCCAATCCTGTGAATCAGGCTCATAAACCTGAATACGATGAACGCACCAATAAAGGGGCAATTATTGAAAACCGAATAAACCTTGCTATTACTCCGTTTTATGAATTTCCCAAAACCGTTTATCAAGAATATAATGTAGCCTTATATGAAGGAGATTATATTTTCGATGACAATAAATATGAATTAAATTATTATAATTCTAACAATCAAATTTTAGAAGAAAATCAAATTCAAAGAGTGCAAAGGCGTTATAAAGAGGAAGAGACATTCAATATGTTTGCGAATGTTGTCAACTCAAACTTTAAATACATACAACTAAAACATAATTTTGCGTCTGGTATTCTTGTCCCTTTATTTTATGATAGAATTGGAGGGACTTCTCAATATGATTTTTCAATTGACTTTGGTACTTCCAATACTCATATAGAATATTCAATAGATAAGGGTAAACCTAAGCCACTTGAAATAGAAAAAGCAGAAAAACATCATATTGGTAGTTTGGTAGCTTTTAAAGATTTAAAAGAAGCCTATCTAAAAACATTAAGGGATGATTTGATTCCAGAAGAGATACATTCTGATGCAATTTATCAATTTCCACAGCGTACTGCTATTAATTTCCACAAGAAAACTAATTTTATTCAACCCATTTATTCACTCGGAAATATCAGTATTCCTTTCAAATATGAAAAAGAGAGTTTTGACCTCAATTCAAAGATACGTACCAATCTAAAATGGAGTAGTAACACAGAAGAAAATCAAAAAATTCTTAAAGGCTTTTTTGAAGAATTAGTAAAGATTATACGAAATAAGATATTGCTTAATGGAGGTGCATTAGAACAAACTCAAATCACATGGTCTTACCCTGCCAGTATGCTGAATTTCCAATTAAGCCTTATGGAAAATGAGTGGCATGAAATAATTACTAAATATTTAGGCAATAATTTGAGTATTAGAAAGGTATGTGAAAGTCTAACTCCATATTATTATTACCAAAAATTTGAAGGGATACCTGCAATGGATAAACCCTTAATTTCAATAGATATAGGTGGAGGTACATCAGATGTGGCGATTTATAGTGAGGAAGTACCTATACTTTTTAGCTCATACAGATTTGCAGGGGAAGCCATTTTTGGAGATAATTATAATAGAAATATAAATCTCAATGGTTATATTAATAGGTATTACTCAAAAATTAAAAAAATATTAGAAGAAAACGAACAAAATGTATTAATTGAAGCAGCTACGAGAATCAAAGAAAGTAATTCATCCCATGATGTTATTAGCGCTTTTTTTAGCTTTAAGGATAATAAAGGACTGATTGATAATAATATTGATATCGATTTCCTTCAATTTTTGAAAAACGATAAAGATTTTAAAATTATTTTTTTACTCTTTTATATGAGTCAAATTTATCATATCGCACATCTATTTAAGTCAAAACAGATATCTGTGCCTGGAGTAATTAGTTTTTCTGGTACGGCATCAAAATTATTAACTGTTATTGATACTTCATTGAATCACGATAATCTAAAATTTTTAACTGCTGAGATTTTTAAAACTATTCTTAATTTAGAGTCAAGACCTCAAATTGACATAAAACTTCCTTCAAACCCAAAAGAAATTTCAAGCAAAGGAGGGATAACAATACCTGATGAGCATCTTTTAAATACTAACGAAATAAAAGAAACTCTTATAAATAACACATCACTTCAAACAAATGGAAGTGATAAAATAAGTTATGAAAAAGTGAAGGAATTTGAGAATGAAACTATGAAGAATTTTGATTCATTCTTAGACTTCTTTTTTAGTTTAAATAAATCTTTTTCTTACCGTGATAATTTTGGAATTGAGAAAACAACATTAGATTTCACAAAGGATTTTTTACAAAAAAAGAAACTGAATGCTCTCAAAACTGGTATCAAAAACAAGCTTAGCAATATAAGTGATGAAAGTGATGAAGAAATTAATGAGACACTTTTCTTTTATCCCTTAGTTGGCACTTTAGGGGAATTGGCTTATGAATTAGAGAAAAAGAAAGCATAATGAAAACCTACCTAAAAACACTTTTCATATTCATAATTTTGGTCAATTTTTCTTGTAGTGTAGATGCGACATCAGAATCACCAAATGAAAATCAGGTTAAAACACAAAAAACTAAAAGCAATATAAAAGATTCTTCAAATCTTGAAGAGAATTTAAGTAAAGTAGTTTCTAATACTCAAACCTTAAAAACAAACGATTCTCTTGATAGTAATTTAGCTTCAAATTCATATACATCAAAATACAACTTTTGGATGTTTGGTTTTCTGATTTCTATTGTTACAATTTTTATTTTATTATGGTTTTTGATTAAGAAGCATTTTAAAAACGAAGAACTTTTTCAAAAAAAAGAACATTATAAAAATAATTATAATAAAATATTTAATCAGTTAAAATCTTTACAAGATGAAAAAAATGAGTTCCAAAAAAAATATACAAAAGAAAATAAAATAAATAAATCAAAAAACGATTTAAAAGAGATAACACAAACCAAAAAATTGGGTAATAAGGATGAAAAATCAGAAGAAATCGTATTTGATATTGATAATGGAACTTCTGCTCCACAACAGTCAATAAAAAAACCAATTACTCTATATGCAGAAAAGACTTCTGAAAATGGAATGTTTTCTAATGTTTCAGAACAAAAAGATATACATAAAAGCATCTTTAAATTAATTTTAAAAGATGAAACATCTACAACTGCTGAATTTGAAGTCTTGGATACTGATTTTATTTTAAAATTGGCTGCTAACTCACCTGACACCTATCTTTATTCTGTTTGTAAACCAGAGAATAGCAATCAAAATTTTAATGGTGAAATTGTAACAATTAAAAAAGGAATTGCTCATAAAGTTGATGGTAAGTGGGTAATAAAAAACGATAATAAAGCAACTATAAAATTTCAATAATGGAAAATCTACACGACTTTATTCTGATTGCAATTATAGGCGTGATTATAGTCATCCAAATACTTGTTTTTCTAGGAAACTACCGCAAAATTCAAGATTATAAAAGAACGATTCAAAAAGCAAATGATTTCAAAATTGTGGAAGTTTCGGTTCCAGAAGAATGGATTAAAAATATTGAAGTTGAAGATATTTTGAAGAATCCCGAAGAGTTTGGCAAAGTTTCTAATGAGTTTTCATTTAAAAACAAACAGGAATTTGATACAGAAAGCGGTTTGAATAATCAAAATGAAACCTTAGTCGATAATGATGAAGTTGAAGATATTGAATATTTAGATTCAATCGATGAAGACTATGATGAAGACCCTGAATATGATAATAAAGAGAACAATAAAAGATAAAGCTGATGTCTGAAAAAATAAATATTTCTTTAATAGACTATGATGGTAAAAAAAATGAAACATTAAAGGATATACTGAGTTCTGTTAATGGCTACCTGCTCCGCAATAAAGGGGCTGTAAGCGACTTTAATTTAGTTAAAGACATAGTAGACCGAAACATTGATAAAGTAGATGACGAGATAAGCAATAACTTACCTACTCCACTTTATCTTGGATTAATGGGAACCATGCTTGGAATTGTTGGAGGTCTATTCTTTATGCCGGATGTTTCTGGAAGCGAAACAGAGGGAGCCATTGGAGGTATTGATGCTTTATTAGGTGGTGTCAAAATAGCAATGTTTGCTAGTGTATCTGGCCTAGCATTAACCATACTTAGTAATTACTTTTTTTTTAAAGCACGAAAAAAAGTTGAGCATCAAAAGCACGATTTTTTTACTTTTATACAAACTCAACTTTTACCGATTTTATCAAAGAATACTTCATCTAGCATATATTCATTACAGACTAATCTTTTGAAATTTAATAAGGATTTTAAAGATAATATGTCCAACTTTAGTAGTACGGTTAATGAAGTTAGACAAACATTTGATAGTCAATTAGAAGTCGTTCAAGAGTTAAAAAGAATAGATGTTGCTAATATCGCTAAATACAATATCGATGTAATGCAACAATTACAAAATTCATTTAAAAAACTTCAAGACCTTGCTAGTTATCTAGATAAAATGAATGGGTTTATAGGAAATACAAGAGAATTAAACCTTGCCATCAATCAACAACTTGAAAAAGTTGGAGAACTATCTACAATTATTAATCGCTTTGATACGAATGCAGGGACAATTTCTGATAGCTCAACTTATTTAAAAAGCCATTTTAAGAATTTTGACGTCCGTGAACAGGCAATAAATGACCGTATTGCAGATTTTGATAGTAATACGGGTAAAATGATTGATAATTTAGAAACGTCTTTTAATAGACGTCTAAAAGAGTTTAATGATAAAGATGTTGAAATAAGTTCTGGCTTTGAAAAGCTTTTTGAGGATTTGAGAAAAAAGACACGAGAAGTATTTGATGATGAGAGTGGTAATATTAAATCTATCAAGAGTGAGGTTGATAATTTGAAAGGTGTTTCTTCTGAATTATCTGGTTTAAATCAAAAAGTATCTCAACAGGATAAAACAATTAGAGAATTATTAGATATTTTAAAGGATAAGCCTGTACAAATGAAACAGCCTAAGATGGTAACTACAGGGACCATTGTACTAGCTTCTGTGGGTACTTTAACCTGTTTAGGGATTTTATATAAATTATTTTTCAACTAATGGCAGGAGGGAAAAAGAAGAACGATTTTTTTTGGGTTAGTTTTTCTGACCTTATGACTACTATGTTTTTTGTGATGTTGGTCCTTTTTGTATTGACTGTAGTTTATCTTAAAGTAGAACAGGCAAAAACAGTTGCCAAAGTAGAAGAATTAGAAAAGATTGTTCAATTGGAAAAACAATTTGAGCCTTTACAGAAAGGCGGGGATTTTCATTATCTAGAAGAGTGCAAAAAATTCATAGCCAAAGACTTGATGGGGAAAGAAATCTTTGAGCCAGAAAAAACAGTTATTCTTGAACAGTATGAAGGTGCTACAATAAAGGTTGGTAGAAAACTTGAAGAATTTTTAGTCAAACTTGAAAAAGAAAATCCAGACTTTTCTTACCTTCTTGTATTGGAAGGGAATATGGCTAACTCATGGGATAAAAGATTTAGTAAAAACTCTGAATATGGATTTAAAACTAGTTATGAAAGAGCATTAGCTGTATATAATCTTTGGCTGGCTAATAATATAGATTTCAGAAAATCTAATGTTGAAGTACTTATATCTGGAAGTGGTTTTAATGGTCTATGCCGTGAGCCTGTTGAAGATAATAATAAACGATTTTCTATTCAAATCATTCCAAAAGTAAGCAATAATATATGAGAGCGTTATTTTGCATATTTCTAATTTTATTTAGTTCAATATACTCTTGTAAGCGACCAGAAAGGTCACTTAATGACAGTCCAGATACAAACAAGACTTATAACAGAAGTAATAGTACAGAGCCTAGAAAAACTATTTCAAGACCTGATA
The DNA here is from genome assembly GCA_003931895.1 of Mesohalobacter salilacus. Lineage (GTDB taxonomy): Bacteria > Bacteroidota > Bacteroidia > Flavobacteriales > Flavobacteriaceae > Psychroflexus. Next base: position 23,688 of record RRZV01000095.1, on the reverse strand, counting down.
ATGTTACTTCTCAATCAAATTCAAGCACTACTAAAAAAACTATACCTAAAAGTAGGAGTATATCCGACTTATTTCAAGAACTACAAGATGAAGTCTTTATAATATATTCAATTGATAGGAATGAGGAAGTATCCCAAGGCAGTGGATTTTTCATAGCACCAGGAATTGGGGTAACTAATTATCACGTATTGGAAGACAGTGAAAATTCAATTATTAGTATTAAAGATGAAGTTTATGAGATTACTGATTTCATGGAAAGTAGTAATTCAAGCCGAAAAGACTACGTGATATTTAGAACTAGTTACAGAACTTCCAATCCTTTAAAAATTTCTAATAAAAGACCTAGAATAGGGGAAGATATATTTGCCATTGGTAGCCCAAAGGGTCTTTCTAATTCTTTAACAAAGGGAACTATTTCAGGTTTTAGAGAAAACGATAGAATTCAAATAGACGCAACAATTGACCATGGAAGTTCTGGTGGTCCTTTGTTTAATTTAAAAGGTGAAGTTATAGGCATAACTACATCAGGAATGGGAACTGGTTCTGAACTCAATTTTGCAGTTGATATTCAAGCCATAAATTACGAGAGATTCATTAATAACTAAATGTTGAATAGTTTAGATTGTTTTATATGAATACTCTAAGCCACCTAGTGGTCCTTTAGATTGTTACATAATTATTGTTTAGATAATAAATGAACATGACTATTTGTTACAACTCCAATACTTAGTAAGTCAGTTCGAAATACAATTTTACAGACTTCGAAATTTATTAAAAATCAATTTCAACCCAAACTGGAATATGGTCAGAAATTCGTCTAGCTACTTTCAAATCAATGAAATCTAAATAAAAATGAAGCACTCCAAAGTCTAAAACTTCAAATGTGTATGGATTTAATAATATATGGTCATATGATGAAGCTAAACAATCGTCTTGAATACACTTTGTTCTCAAAGATGTTTTTTGGTTTTTCAAAACTGTTGCATAATTCATTTTTTTTAAGGGATTAAAAACAGTATGTGTATTAGGAACGTTAAAATCTCCAAGAAAGATTAGTCGCTTTTCAGGATAAAGAAAGGGATATTGTTTGAAATATTTGATTTCCGTTTCTGGTTGCTTACTTTTAGGTATGGCATGGAAGTTAGCTATGGTAAACACTTCATTATTATATTTCAATCTAATAAAGTAAGGCTCACGTTCAATCTCATTTACAAAGAAATTATCTAACCAAGCTTTGCCAACAATTTCCAACTTGTTTGTCTTCCATAAATAGGCGTAACGTTCACTACTGTAAGGTGAACTTTTTGTAGGATTACTAATGGAATATTGCCACTTAAAGCCTTCCCTGTTAAGTTCATCTGCCAATCTAGCAACAGCTTGCGCACCACCAGGACCAGCCACCACTTCTTGCAAAGCAACCACATCAAAATCTTTTAGTAAATTAGCCATGTAAGCAATTCTTTCATCAGTTTTCGATTTGCCCATATCTTTAATATTCCAGGTGCTTAATTTGACCTGCGCAATACTGATGGAAAACGAAAAGCAAAGCAAGATGGTTAAGAATCCTTTCAACTTAAAATTAAAGTCCATTTTGCATTTTAGAGTTATTTCGCTAAAAATACATTTTTTCAAATCAGCGATAGAAACAAATTGTTTTTCTATTCATTAAATTAATTCAATCTACCTGGCATAAAAGTTGAACCATTCCTACAGAGCAGGGCGAAACCGAAAACCCATTAAAGTAGAATAATTTAAACGAAAGACCATGATAAAGTTAATGATGTATCTAAGTATTCTTGTCCTTGGTGTTAATGCTTATGCACAAAAGGAATGGAATATTTACACAAACAGCACGGTATACAAAGCATCTCACCATCTAAAATTCTAAAAACAAATAGTAATGGTAATATTGATGTGTATAATATTAAACATGGAATTTCAGAAATTACCCCTTCTCAAACCATAAAAAAGAAAAGCAACGGAGATGTTGATATTTACAATAATAAGTATGGTATACGTGAAATCACTCCTTCAAAGACTTTAAAATCTAATAGCAATGGCGGCTATGATGTATATAAAAACAGTTACGGAGTAAGAGAAGTGACACCGTCTAAAACCATTAAAAGTTACGATAAAGTTAGCTATAATGTATATAACAATAGTTACGGGATTCCAGAAGTGACCATTACAAAAATTTAAAACATTACTAACAATAGTTACGTTGCAAATAGTTTTTATCTTAGTGTTTCTAAAATGACAGCAGTTCAAACTATTGTATCTGTTCTATAGAGTCGTGAAAATCTCTAAAAACTAATGAGATGGACTAAATTTAATATTGTTATTCCTTTAGACTACAAGTGATTTTAAACACCAAAATTATTTTTCGCCATTTCTTCTTGATAAGCATTATTAAGAAGAAAGTATTGTTCAAATGCTTCAAAAGTCTTTTGGGGTAAAAAAGATTCAATAAAAACCTCTCCATTTTCGGTTGTCTGTAAAGAATATAGCACATCAATATTTTGAAATTTCAATAAACTTCTTAATTCGGAGGAATTTAAATACATACCATTAAAACCATATAAGTTATTCACCTCCTCTAATGTAAGATTATTAAAAAAATTAATAATTGTTGGTTCTAATTGAATTGACATCTGAGCAGAGCATTCACATGAGTTAAGCTTCTCATTAATTTCAGTTTTCCTAACAAAATCAAATTCAACACCATTATTTGAAAAAATACTAGTAAAAAACTGAGCTTCTTTTATTTCTTTTTCTGATGTTTCATACATCACTACTTCTTTATTTAATTGTTCTTCCATAATAGAACGCAACTCCATTTTAACAAATGGGTCATTACAATCTGGAAGTGAATTAGAGTTACAAGAAATTAGAATAATTGTTAAGAAGTAAAAAAACAATCTATGTAATGAATATTTCAAAATAGTGAGATTATTAGATTATAATTTTTTTTAAATATAATTTTTTTTCTCGTATTAAACTTGGATTAAATATCTAGTTTTTGTTGTACTTTAAAAATAAAAGAGCTGTGAAGATTAAATGCTTAACATAAATTATTATTATTGCGATAAACCAATCCAATTTTTTATGAAAAGAAAAACTCTATTACTTTCGTTGATTCTAATTTTATCATTTCTAACTTTTAGCTGTCAAGAAGAAACAACCCTAGAAGAAGATGCTGTCAAAATGGGTAAGATAACTTGTCAAGCACTTAAAGTAATTGATTCCGATGAAAACATAGATATTGAAGAGTTTCAAAATAATTCTAAAAAGTTTTCAAAAAAAATGAAATCAAAATATTCCTCTGAATTAAAATGGAAAACTTTCAACCGTGAAGTTGAAAAATATATTGTTGAAAATTGCTATTAATTCTACAAGAATTTACTGATTATGAAAAAACATCAATTGTTTTATATAATCCATTCTCAACAGACTATATTCATTAAAAATATCAAAAGCTCACCTTAATATAAAATTCTATTCTGAATCTAGGATTTTAGTGTGATTATTAATAAAAACAAACCTATGACTTGAAATTGCTTTTTAACCATTTAAATATATGCAAATACCTCCACCAATAGTTCTAACTAAAAAATTCAACCGTACATAAATACTTAAAGTAAATAAAATGAAAAAGCAAAAAGGCAATGACAAAACCAGTAGCACTGGTAAAAAAGTTTTAGTAGGTATAATCTTAATTATCGTATGGTTCCTCCTAATAAATTTTACTTGGAATATACTATCTCCAACAGGTTTTTTTGACTTTTTAATCTTCTCTCTTATTTTAGGGATTATTACAATTATAGCCAAAGCGGCCTATGGATATATAACTGATAACAAATAAAATAATACTAAGCAATCTACTATGAAGAAACTAATTTTTCTTTTGATTTTATTTCCTACAATTTTATCAAGTCAAGAACTAGAAAATCCCGAAGACATTATAAGTTATAATGGAACATTAATTGACCAATTGGCTCAGGTTTCTTCGATGAGTATTAATCCATATACAGCGGTTTTCTTCACTTCCATCTGTTCAAAATTTGGAATACATAATGACTATGTTAAAACTCATCCATTTTATAATAATTGGATTGTTGTTTCATTATTTGGTTTTCTTTTTCTATTCACTTTAATTGTAAGACCTACTCTGGCGTTGAGTAAATTTACAAACGTAATAAAATTAGCTGATGAATATTTAGAAGACAAGGCTGCTTTAGTTATAAATGGTGTTATTATTATATTACCTATTATTTTGAGCAGTAATCCAAGCAATGATGAAGTTGTTCTTCAAGCTGGCATTTTTTCTTTGGACTTTAAATCTATCCTTATTATCATAGCTACAACATATTATCTTATGGTTGTATTAGCCGTCAAGTATTTTATAGAACTACTTATTTTTATATCTCCAGTTCCATTAGTTGATTCTTTTTTAGAAGTTTTTAAAATTGTACTTACAGTAATATTAGTTTTTATTAGTATTTATAGCCCTGTCATGGCATTTATAATTTCTTTGATATTCTTTATAATTGGTTTATTCTTTTACCAAAGAGCAAAAAGACTTACAGATAAGGTTGTATATTTATTCATTTACCCAGTTTTTGACCTTATGAAGAACTCAGATAAAATTTTATATGATAAAGAAAATGATTTATCAATTAAAATTTTACTAATAAATAAAACTAATAAATTCAAAAAGGGTAAAATATTAAGATTAACAAAAAATAATAATGAGTTTGGATTAGAACAAAAGAAATTAATAAGACCAAACAAATTTGAACCCTTAGAAATTAAAAACTGTGATATTATTCAAACTGATTTTAATATTTCGATAGTAGCAGAAGATGGAACTAATTTTCTATTGAATAGGTCTTTCAATAAACATATTGACTTCTTAATAAAAGAATTTGATACTGAAAATTTAATTGATAAAAGAGTTAAGTTAACCAAAGCTAAATCTTTTCTTGGTAAAATTAAAAACTTGTTCTCTAAAAGTGATTTAAAAAATTTTAAGATGAATTTCAAATAAATGTTATTATTCAACATATAAACGCCTTTAGATCTAAGCCAAATACATATAAATGAAAAGAATACAAGAGCTTAACCCTTCCACAAATGAACTTCTGAATTTGGAATATAAATTTCAACCAGAACTAACCGATAAACTAGATAAAAACAGCTCAGATTTTAATCAAGCAATAATAAACGAAATAGTGTTATGGAAAACTAATCGATATGCTCAATTAAATAAACAAACACTTGACTTGATTAATAAGATTGACAAGAACTCTGATGTAATCGATGACTCTCTAACTGGTGAAATCTTAATGCTTTTACTTGAAACCAAAGGAATTCGTCTACCAATGGCTTCTACCATTTTAAGGTTTAAAAATCCAAAGATTTATCAGATAATTGACCAAAGAGTTTATCGATTGATTTATGGAACTGAATTCGAATTTAAAACATCTTTAAACGACAGTATTATCCAGTACTTAGAATATTTAGATGAATTAAAACATGTGTGTGAATTATTCCAAATTCCATTCTCTCAATCTGATCGTATTCTTTATGAATATGATAAAAGGATGAACTCTGGTAAAATAAAGTATTAGATTGAATTTGTTTAAAGCAAGCGTTTTCAGGTCTTCATATTCAAATCTACTATTCCCTTTTTCCAAACCAACCACATGAGTTTTACAAATCACGTAATTACTGAGCTTAGATACTACGTTTATCTATACTTACACCCAGAGACCAACGAAATCTTTTATGTCGGAAAAGGGAACGGAAATAGGGCTTTTTCTCATTTAAAGGAACAGTCAGAAAGTAAAAAAGTAAGGTATATTGAAGAATTAAAGAATCAAGGACTACAACCAAAAATTGAAATTTTAGTTCACGGATTAGAAGATGAAAAAATTGCATTGAATGTAGAGTCTTCAATAATTGACTTAATTGGAATTAAGAATCTAACGAACAAACAAAGTGGTTATAAAAGCGCAACATTTGGAAGAATGACAATTGACCAAATCAATTCAATATATAGTAAGCAACCTGTTGACATAACTGAACCTTCAATTTTAATTAAAGTCAATCAATCATTTCGATTCTCTATGACTGAAAACGAACTTTATGATTACACACGTGGTCGGTGGAATTTGAATCCTGATAGAGCTAAAAATGCTAAATATGGTTTTGCTGTATACCAAGGTGTTATTCAAGAAGTCTATGAAATTTTTAAATGGCACGAAGCAGGAACCACTGAAAGCATTCGGCTTGAAAATTCAAAATCACCACTTGATACTAAGGAAAGTTTAGATGGCCGATATGAGTTTACTGGAAAGATAGCACCAAAAGATATTAGAGAAAAATATAGGCTAAAATCAGTTGAACATATTTTTAGCAAGAAAAGTCAAAATCCAATAAAGTACGTGAACATATAGGCAAACAAGCTTTAACAACGAAATATATCAATTGGTCGACTCGCATTTGTCAAAATATTTGAAGATATATTTAGTGCTTTGTAATCAACACTATGTATTATGGCTTTTAATCTGACTTAATAAAGAATTTTAGTATTTTTAAGATTTAATAGTTAAACAGAAAAACTTGCGCCTATTTTCCCGCCAAAAACACATACACAACCAAGATTATAAACATATTACAACTAGTCGATAATTAATTTTCGGTAAATTTATAAGATGAAAAAAATATTTAATTTAAATCAAAACTTTGAAGTAATATTAATATTGATAGTATTTAATTTACCATTATTAATTAACGCTCAATCTAACTTTTCAGAGGGTTTTAAAAAAGGTTATTCAGAAGGTTATTGTCATGATTCAAATTTAAGTTGCGTACCACAGTCTCCACCTGTTTCACCAGTTCCTAATGCATATGAAAATTCCAATAGCTTTAAAGATGGTTACAATCGAGGTTTTCAAACAGCCCTCTATTCTAAAAAAAATAATAATTCAGGAGGTTTTAAGGCAACCGAAGTCACTTATATTGACGGTGCCATGTATAATCAGATTAATAATATAGACATTAACAACATTGTAGAATTATCAAAGGCAATCAAGAAATTAAAACAAAAGATTTTTGAAAATTTGGAAGACGAAAATTATTATGGAGCAATAAAGTTATCTGAACTTGGTTTAAAAGTTAATGCAGTAGATTCAGAGTTCCATATGCTATTAGGGCAAGCAAATTTAGCTCTTGGTAATGAAGAGGAAAGCATAAAATGGTATAAAAAATCTCTTAAAATAAAATATCGAAAACCTATTGCTGATAGAGTCAAAAGAATTGAAAATGGTTATTATTCTAGCAAAAAAAATAATGTCACACAAAATTCTTATGAGAATAAAGAGTCAACAGGTTTTCAAAGTTATATGACAACTTTTGATAATCCAGTATTTGAAAAAAAGCTTTTATCAAAACCTGATATAAATGCAAAGGTAATATATGTATGTCCAAAGGATTCTAACATTTTAATACTTAGAAAGATAGATGAGAATTATTTTAAAGCTAGAGTACACGGGCATGTAGGTTATATATTGAAATCCTTCATCAAGTTAAGAGAATAAAATACGAATTACATTTCAAAAAGCACGGGGTGAGTTTTTTGTTAAGAGGTTTTTAGTAATAAATTGAAAAGGGGTCCCAACAGATAACTAAAAACAGGGTAAGAAATAAATCAATTTAGATTTTTTCCAGGTTGATGAATTTCATAGAAAATGTATATTCGTTTAAAGCAATTAAATTAATTATGAAAAAGCTTAGTTTACTTTTAATCATCCCACTTATTTTGTTTATTTCCTGTAACTCTTCTGATGATTCTAATTCTGATTCTAATCCTTTAGAGGGTGAAGATTACATGAGATTAACAAGGAATGGAGAAACTTATGAGGAAACATTTATGGCCTATGCAATTGGTTCTGATTATGATAACTGTGCTGATCCTACATCTGATTTGGATGCCACTTTGGCTATTGTTTATATAGAGAATTCAGAATTCTCATTCACAATAGGCATGGCACATGAAGAATTAAAATCTGACTTTGATGAAACAAGTGATTCTTTTATTCAAGTTACCACGGAAGTAGATGGCTTGGGTGTTCCTGATTCAGAATGCCTAAATAATTTTGAATTGATAATGTATTATGATGAAACAGACAAAAGTTTGTTTGTGGACGATTCTCAAAATAACACTAATACTATTGAAAATATATTTGTATTAAAAGACAGTCAAACTGAAACAGAATATGGAATTCAAGGCAGATATGAGGTAACTTATACTGATGGTTCAGATTATAGTATCACGATAACTGGAGATTATATACTTTCAATTAGTACTTTAAAATAAAAATTTCAGTACACTTCTGATTAAAGCGTTGATATTTACTCTCGTCCATATCTAGATTTTTATAGAACTTGATGACTTGAAAATTCTTATGTGCTAAAGTTTCTATGTTTATTTAATAATGTTAATCTCCTACTAGATTAGCTAAAAAGCATCTGTACTTACTCTCATAAAGCTGATTGAAAATTTCTTTAGTGTTATAAACATGAATAGAAGTCTCGATATCAATTTCACTAAAAACAATATTCAATGTCTTTTTACTTTGATGAAACTGATTTAATACCTCTTGAATTATATCACGCTGATTTAGAAATATAACTTTTGCAGCAACTACTTTATTATCTGCCGTTAGTCCATAAATATCAACGTTGGTCATTAATTGCCTTGAAAATTTTGTAAGATATTTAATGCGATATTGCTTTGGGGCGAGTCTGGTTCTCAACCATTCCATGCACATCAATTTAATCGAATAATCACTTAAATTTTCATAAGTAGTATTTGGCTTTTTTCCAAAGTACTTTGAAGTGATGTAATCAGACTTATCAGTTATCTTGTTAAGCATAAATCTTGACCGAGTTATCCAATCTAGTATAACATGTTCTTTTTTGATTATCGTTTTTACTTCTGTTAACTGTAAAGTCCTATAAGCTGGATTTAGCGGGTCTATTTCTATTTGTGAGCAATTCTTAATTAAACCAATTTTAACTTCACTATGCCCTCGATATGAAGCTACAATCAATGTATCTTTTTGTCTTAAAGAAGCATTGAGTTCACCCCATAGTCCAATAAATCTTAATTTATTTTTTCGATAAACCTCATCCTTCTGTACCTCAGGGTTGTTTTCGATTTCTCTAAAATTGCCCTCAACTAAAAGAGCTGCTTGGTCACTATCAAAAAGTTCTTCTATAAAGCCCTCTCTCATAAATTCGTTTTTGATATGAAACACATTATAATCAAACAAAGGTTTGTCGAAATAGAGAATCTCGACTAAATCAATTGACAACTTTAATAAACAAGATTTACGATAATCACTGTCGCAACTTATTCTGGCTTTATTTTTAATATGTTTATTTATGAAGTAAGCTACCGATTTAGGACCACCTCTAATACCTTCCTCATCAAAACTTAAACTTCTTTCATTGGAGCCAAATCTATTTCCTAAATCCACTTTACCTAAATCAGGTAAAACATATTCTTTTAAAAATTTAAATAGTGGAATGTTGTCCCACTCAAACTCACCCTCCCCTTTGTTGTAAATTTTTTCAATAGCCTCTTCATTGAAGTTGTTTTCTTTACAAACCCCTTGAAAATGTTTAAATTCCGCCTCTTCTGAATCAAAGTCTATATTCAGGAATCCACTGATTTTCTTGTACTCTTTCGGTTCATTATGATACTTAAAGTCAATATAACTTAGTACTAAGCTAGTAGCGCTATATTCTTTTAAAATAAATTCTTTTAAAAGTTCTGTTAGTAGTTTGGTAATTTCTCTATCAGAGGCTTCTTCCAAGGCTGTAAAAGTTTCACAGTTGACTATATTACCTGTGGCCAAAAAAGAAATGTATTCTTTTAGTGTGAAGTCTAGATTATCTAAGATGTGCTTATAACCGGGTAAGCTGTATTGCTGTTTATAATGTTTTACAACGTCGTTTAAACCAAATCCCTTGTCGACAAGTCTTGCAAGTGTATTTACCTTTTCTTCAATAGGTGTGCTATTAAACTCGTTTGAACCATCGTCCAGGTAGGCTCTTAGAGGATATCTTAGGTTAAGTTGCTCTGTTATCGGCTTATTGGCTAAAAGTTCCATTGAATTGATTTAAAGAGGTTATGGCAGTGAATTGTTTGCTTTGGAACAAGTTTAAATTGACTTATTCCATTTTATTCATAATATGATATAAGGTTTTATGATTGAAAATACTCTACTGACTCTGTTATTAGTTAGAATTGAATATACACAGAAGTACGTTTTAGTACCTTTTTCTTTTATTTAAGAAAGTCCTTTTAAATGCAGGATAGAAATTACAAATTTTTAGACCTAAATTTACCTTGAACGCCTATACTTAAATCATCAAGACGACTTGAATCGAAATTCTGTCTTAAATAAATTTCTGTGATTTGTAAACTGGAATGTCCAAAAAGCTTAGAGATTTCAAACATATTTGCTTCTCCAGTTGTTAAAATGAGATTCGCAAATGTATGCCTTGCAACGTGAGTGCTAATGTTGCTCTTGATGTTTACTAAATTCTGCAATTTTTTTAGGTTTCGGTTAATAACAATAGTCTTATGTTTTAAATGTTTGTATTGAGTTTCTGTCAATTCAGAATCGTTATTTTCAAATAATTCTTTATCCAGAAAAGGAAAGATAAACTCATCCTTTTTATCGGTTTCATAATCCTGCAAAGACTTAAAAAAGTTTTCTAAGAAGTGTTTATCTATTTCTTCATTTAACTTCTGCTTTCGGTCGATTAGGTATTTGAGATACTCAAAGTTTTCAGAAGTAGAATCAATATTATAACCATAGTAATGAATCAACTTATCTTCACTTTCTAAATCTTCATCTATTATTTTTTTCAAAAACTCATTCTGTTCAGGTTTTTTAGAAAAATGAATTAGATGATTTCTATCAATTTCTTCATTTAATTCATGAATAGTCATATAATCTCTTTCACCTTCGAATTTTAAAGCAATCTTTTCATTTTGCTTTGAATCATTATAGTTAAATAAATCAGGATGAAATTTTGATAATAAAACACACAGGTAAACATTCAAAGGAAATTCCAGTTCTGTTCCCGTTTTTTGCATTTTATATTTAAGTCTTCCATTATTGAAATTTGAAAATCTTAACATCAATGCATCAGAGATTCTCATACCGTTTGCGAAAACTTGAAATAAGAAAAGGTTTCTAGCTCTATCAATATATTGTTCTTCAACTTCTGAATCTGTAAGCTTCACTAAATCTTCAACTTTCAAAAATTTTGGTGATGTTGGCCCTTTCTTTAAGTCTAATGAAGAAAATGGGTCATATTTAAAAACATACTTTCTTTCCTTTTTAGCCTTATTTATTATTGACTTAATTATCTTGATGTAATGAATAGCAACGTTTTTAGACAACTTTTTTGGGTCTTTATTATTTTTAAGATAATAAAAAAGATTCTCTGTAAATGTTGGTGTAATTTCATTGAACATAAGGTCGTCTTTTCCACTATATTTTAAAAATTTTTCGAGCTTACTAAGAACCACTTGTTTTTTAATTTTAGTGCCGTGATTATTAATCAAATTTATTTTCCTCTGAAAATATTTTATAAAAGAAATGTTGTCTTTTTCATTACTTTCCTCTATTTCATGTTCAGAAAGTGCTTTCTCAATTTTTTTATTGTACTTTTTTCCTTCTGGGAAATTGGAGTTTTTACGAAATCTCTGTTTATTTTCATTAAAGTAGTTTTTAAACTGAGTATCGGTTAATTTTATTTTTAAAGATTTTCTTTGAGTTTTCCTGTTCTCGATTATTCTTAAATTCAAATAACCAAAATCTTGTTCGTTTGAACGTTTTGAGTAAACTATGCTTACAGATTTTGACATGTCTTATATTTATGTTTTAAATATACATTTTGTGGTCAACAAATGGTCAACATTTTTTATATTTCTTGAAAGTGGTCAACATGTGGTCAACATTTTTAAAAATTTTTAAAATATTAATATACTGATAATCAATTATTTAATTAAAATATAAAGGCTCCGTAGTTCAATGGATAGAACAAAAGTTTCCTAAACTTTAGATCTAGGTTCGATTCCTAGCGGAGCTACTTTTGATTAATTTACTAAAAATTTAATACACAAGAGAATGAGTTTTTCTTATCCAACACTTACAAAAACCTGATGCTTTTGACGTTGGTCTTAAAAAATACAAAAATGTCAGGTTGGTTTTAAGCTTATCGTGACCTAAGCAGGATTACAGATCCTGACAAAGCTCCCACCTGAAAATGCAAACCATACATCGCTATTGCGATGAGGTTTTAGTTTTTTCTTCCAAAGCCTTGAGCTATTGCTCAGCTTTTCCAGAAAAAACAAAACCCTACATTTTCATGCAGGGTTTGCGCTTTAAGTGACCTCGGCAGGATTATAGATCCTGACAAAGCTCCGCTTTGAAAATAGCTCAAACAAAAAAACGCTCAAGCAAGCTTGGCGTTTTTTCTTATTGAAGTATTTATTCGTGACCTCGGCAGGATTCAAACCTGCAACCTTCTGAGCCGTAATCAGATGCGCTATTCAGTTGCGCCACGAGGCCTTATTCTGCTCTTCAGAAATTCTCTTCCAGAGCCTGTTTTGAAATATTTTTCTCTCTTAATTGCTTCTTTTTCAGTGAAAAATATTTCGCAATATACTAATTCCCAAGGTCTATAACCCTTTGTAGATTTAGTTTTCCCGTTATTATGTTCATTTATTCTATCTTTTAATCTAGTTGTAAAACCTTTGTAAAGTCTTCCATCCTTTTTACTTTTAAGAACATATACATAATATTTCATATCTCTTATGCGCCCTGCCTGCCGGCAGGCAGGTATTCAGTTGCGCCACGAGGCCGTTTTGGGGTTGCAAATATATTTCATTTAAATCTTACCACAAAATTTAGGCAAATTTAAATTCTATTCATTTTAAAAAGTTGAGCTTCTTCATCAAATTTAATCAGATCTTGGGGAAATAATTCGTGTAATACACCACTACGAATTAAATTTTGAGGCGTATCTTGAATGACTTTTTTATGTTTTATTAAAATAACAGTATCACAGAGTTGTAAAGCTAAATTTATCTCATGCGTGGCAAAAACCACAGATTTATCGTGGTTTGTGCTAATATCTTTTAGCAAATTCAGTACCATAGCCTTGTGATACATGTCTAAGTGTGACGTAGGTTCGTCTAATATAATTATAGGTGTGTTTTGTGCAATTGCTCTTGCGATCAACACTTTTTGCAACTGACCGTCACTTAGGGTAGAGCAGGCTTTATCTTTAATCTCGTAAAGCTCCACTTGTTTAAGGGCTTTGATGATATGGTTTTTGTCCTGATATTCATGTAAACCCAGCCAATTGGTGTACGGTTGTCGACCTAAAGCTACAAAATCTATAACACTGAGGTGTTGAGGTAGACGCTGTTTGGTCAATACCAAACTTATTTTTTTGGCGATGTCTTTAATGTTATAAGAATCAAGTGGTTGATTATATAACAAAATGTTTCCTGCTTGAACATTTAAAAGCCCAGCTAGGCTTTTGACTAAAGTTGATTTTCCAGAACCATTGACGCCAATTACAGCAGTTAAGCCCGTATCTTTTATTTTGATATTGACTGATTGAGCTACTTCCAATCGAGGCTTATCGTAACCAATACTCAAATTTCGTGTCTCTAGTCGCATAGATTAAAAGTTTAATTGTCGTGAGCGTAAAATGAGCCAAATCACTATCGGTGCACCAAAAAGAGACGTCACGGCATTGATTGGAATGGTGTAATCAAAACCTGGCAACTGAGAAATGCTATCACAAATCAACATAACTACAGCGCCACCAAAACATACGGCTGGCAACATGATAAGGTGTTTGTTGGTTTTTAAAACTAAACGCATAAGATGTGGAATAGCCAAACCAATAAAGGCTATCGGACCAGCAAATGCCGTGATACTTCCAGTTAAAACACAGGTCGCGATAATCGTGGTGTATTGTAATACTTTGATATTAACGCCTAAACTTTTTGCATAAGATTCGCCGATAAGTAGCGCATCTAAAGGTTTGATGAGAAACAAACAGAGCATTAACCCCATAAGCCAAAACACTCCTAAAATTGAAACTTCACTCCACGACAAATCGCCTAAACTACCTAAAGACCAAAATACAAATTGCTGTAATTCGTCTGAAGCGCTAAAATAGGAGAGGAGATTGACGACAGCGCCAGTTAAGCTCGCAAACATCAATCCGATGATCAACAAAGCCATGCTGTCTTTAATTTTTACAGACGTAAGCAGAACGGCAATCATCACCATCAAACTGCCTAAACTGGATGCTAGAATGACTGCTGTTTTAGAAAACCACAACGAATTTGCAAAACTCAACCCCAAAAGTCCACTGCCCATCAACAATAAAGCAACTCCGAGACCAGCACCGCTGCTCAAGCCTAAAACATAAGGACCAGCTAAAGGATTTCTAAAAAATGTTTGCATGAGTAAACCGCTTATACCTAAACCTGAACCGACAATAATAGCGGTCATGGCTTTAGGAAGACGGTAATCTAAGATAATATAAGTCCAGGTATTGACTGAGCTTTCTCCAGTAAAAATAGCTTGAATTATATCTTGTAAAGGAATAGAAACAGAACCTAAACTGATATTAAACATTACAACCACTAAAAGGATTAAAATGCTAAATAAGCTAAGTTTAAGCGTTTTCACTAATCTAAGGGTTTGAAAAATTTTGGTTCATAATCGGTTAAAAGCTCAGGATGAAAGATTTGTATTAAATCTTTAAGCACCCAATCTGGACGTTGAGGAGCTAATTCATAATACAATACGCCACCGGTCTGACCTTTGGCCTTAGCAAATGTATAAATATTTTTATTTTCAAAAGCTTTAAACTTTTCGTAGTGTTTTTGTTGATCCGACATTTGTTGGTAAGAGGTGAATTGTGCTGGCGCAATCCAATACTCTGCATTTTGACTGTCGTTTAATACACTTTCAAGCGACAAGGACAAGCTTCCGCTGCTATCTGTTTCAGCATACAGATACTCGGCATGGGCATCGGCTATCAATTGGGCTTGCCAACTGTTACCGCCTGGTAAATACCATTGGTCTTTCCATAAGGCACCAGAGATGACAGTGGGTTTGGTTTGACTCTCAGAGGCTAGGGTTTTGGCTTTTTCGTATTCGGTTTTAATGGTATTAAAAATTTGCTGTGCCTTGTCGTTTTTGCCAAAGAGCAGTCCAAAAAACTTGATCCATTCGGCTTTGCCTAAGGGATGAGATTCCACCCAATCGGCGTTATACAGCACAGGAATATTAGCTTTTTTGATGCTCTCGACAGATTTGTTTTGTCCCTTAACCGCAAAACTCACTAACACATCGGGCTGTAGAGATAATAAGAGTTCAGTGTTTAAATTTTGGTCTTGCCCTACATTTTTGATTTCACCTTGGTCTATCAAACTTCTGGCTTGATCTGAAGAAATATAATCGGTGTTGGGGAAACCCACTAAGAGGTCGAGCACACCCAAAGCTTCTAGAGCTGGAATATGTGTTGTTGAGGTGACAACAAGACTTTTGATAGGAACCTTTATTTTATAGTCATAACCTAAACTGGATATATTGATATCTTCAGATTCTTGTAGTAAATAGGTAAAGGTTTTATCGGCGTTGGGCCAGGCTTCGGTTATTGTTAGAAGTTTGTAACCTTCAAAGACCTGTACCTCAAATCCTTTTGCATAATCTATTTTAAATGCGCTGGGTTTGGATTGTTCAGTGGGTTTCGACGTTTCCGATTTTGGTTGATTGACACAAGACCACATCATCACCACAAGTCCAAGAAGAAACAAGGTTCTTAGCATAACTTCAATTTTAGAACAAAAATAAGATTATTAACGAGAGCAAAATCTTATGGATATAATTTCTTTTTTTTCATTTAAATCACAATATTTTCTTTATGATACTTTTAATAGTGTTTAATCAGCCTTTTAGGTTTGAATCTGAATTACTACGTCTATGTATATTTAATTGAAAATTGGCTTTCTTCTCATTTTATTTGTATTATTGATACCACTTTAACCTATAAATTGATGATACATGAGATGTATTTTATAAGCTTTCATAGATATTTTGTAGTTGCCTTACTTGTTTTGATTTTGTTCGCAATAGTTTACGGATGCTCAAATGTCAAACATCAGCAGAGTGCCGTAGATACCTCTAAAAATACCTCAATATTCGGGAAAAATGTATTTATTTTTGACGATACTATGGATCCATATAGGGTGAAAAAGACCTTAAAAGCTTTACATGAGCAGCAGAGATATAGAGAATTTGGCTCAGAACGCTACGCTTTGCTTTTTAAACCTGGGATCTACGATTTGGATATAACAGTAGATTATTATATGCAGGCTTTAGGCTTAGGCAGATATCCCGAAGATGTGACCATCCGCGGAGCAGTCCAATCGACCACCAGCACCAGCAATGATAATATTCCTAATAAAGTCACGACTATGTTTTGGCGTGGCGCTGAAAATTTTAAAGTTATACCAAAGGATGATAAAATGATATATTGGGCAGTATCACAGGCTGCTCCATACAGAAGGATGCATGTTGTCGGTGATATCAATTTTGATAAAGGCAGTTGGGCGAGTGGTGGTGTTTTGGCAAATTCTGTTGTAGAAGGCAGAGCGGGATTGACCTCTGGACAACAATGGATGACCAGAAACTCTAGCATTGGTTCTTGGGAAGGTGGCAACTGGAACCGCGTATTTATTGGTGTAAAAGGTGCACCACAAGATACATGGCCTACAAAACCAACCACTATTATTGATAAAACACCAGTCATTCGTGAAAAGCCATTCTTAACTTACACTCCATCCGGAGATTATGCAGTTTTTGTTCCTGCTTTACGTCGGAAAACTTCAGGGCCAACTTGGATAAATGCTGATGAAGATGGTGAGCTCATACCTATAACATCTTTTTATATTGCAAATCCTAATCAAGATGACGCCAATTCTATAAATCAAGCCCTAGCTAAGGGTAAACATCTTTTATTAACACCAGGAATTTATAAAATTGATGAAACACTTCATATCACTCAACCCAATACGGTAGTTCTAGGACTTGGGTTGCCAACACTTATTCCGCAAAACGGCGAGGTAGCCCTGGCGACGCTGGATATTCCAGGCGTGAAGTTAGCAGGGTTTATGGTAGATGCCGGACCTAAACTATCACCTACATTGATTGAAATAGGCACTGAGGACGTTAACTCTAATTATCCCGACAATCCCATTTCTCTGCATGATATTTATTGCAGAGTGGGTGGTGCTGAAGCTGGTCTCGCAGAAACCACCTTGACCATCAACAGCAACTATGTTATTGGTGATCATTTTTGGTTGTGGCGTGCTGATCATGGTGTGGGCACAGGTTGGCTGGATGGAGTAAATAAACACGGCCTTGTGGTGAATGGCGATTATGTGACTATTTACGGGTTGTTTAACGAGCATTTTCAAGCTTATCAAACGCTTTGGAATGGAGAATACGGTAGAACTTATTTTTATCAGTCTGAGATTCCTTATCGTCCCCCAAGTAATAAGGTATGGAACGACCAAGGAAAACCCGGTTATGCATCGTATAAAGTAGCAGATTACGTACAACACCACGAAGCCTACGGGCTGGGTATTTACAGTTTCTTTAGTGGTGAGCCCACAATCACAAACCAAGTTAGGGTAGAAAATGCCGTGGAAGTCCCCAACCATTCCGGGATTTTAATACACCATATCTCAACCTTTTCTGGAAAACATGGCGGGATTAATCACGTTATTAATGGGTTGGGACCATCTACTGAAGCTCTCGAGCTTAAACATTTTGATGGGTTTAAAGGGAAGGATTAATTGCTCTGCGACGCCAATTTTTAGTTATTGAGCGTAAAATGAATTCTCATCGCCTTTTCTAAACTTCCAAATTTGAAATAGCGAAAAAAAAGTATTGCGAATTGTAATATCTATGGAAGCACGACCACCATTGCCGATAGGCTGTCCTTAAAAGCGTCCGGGGCGATAAGGATGTTTATGGGTTTAATTTAAATAATAACATTTAATTATTCTAAAAAGTTGATGATGGGGAGTTGGGTTGCTATCATAGTTTAATTTAAATATGGGCGATTATTTAGCAGTTTATTGAATGCTTCTAAAAGTTGAGTTTTATTAAAACCGGACTCTTTTAAACTTATAATTGAAAAAAGAATTTCTAGTTTGTTAGTTAGTATAAATAGCATAGAGGTATCTGTAATTACCAAATCAGGGTTTTTAATATTTGAATGAACAAGTTTATGCCTAGTTTCAATAATATTGTCTAAATCACCTAATAAAAACCCTAATTCATTTTTTGGTATAAAAGTTTGAATTAATAATAAAATTCGCTCTTTCAATTTTAATTGAATTTTTGATTTTAACCTTTTTTCTAACCACTCTCGTTCATTTTTAGAACATTTTGATAAAATATCATTTCTTATTTTAGAATGAGTTTTTCTTATTTCTTCATCTGGCTTGATTGACCTACTGTAAATCTCTAAAGCAGTTACAATATTCAAGAACCTATTTTGAATTTGTAGATTTTCGTTTGATTTATTGTCACTAAAATAACCAAATATTTGTTCATTATTCAGATAAAAGTCATGAAATTTTAGCAGATAATCTTTATCTTTTAAATCTAGTAGGTTAAATAGAACTTCATAAGCGTTGGCAGAGTTATGATTGGTTGTTAGAAGCTTATTTTTTTGATATAAATCGAATGCAATTTTATGCTTTTTTTCATTCAGATATTCAGAATAAATTTTGATGTCATTTGAATACGTTACATTATCACAAATTATGGTAAAGAAGCAATCTAATATTTTCCTATCAATATCAAACTTTTCAAACAAAACGGGTTCTTTGTATTCGATATTTATTGAACTTATAGTATTCAGTGTAATATTTTCGAAATTAGCTTTGTAGCCTAATCCTATTTGAAATATGTATTTTTTTTCTTGGTTTTCTAAAAGCAAAAAGGTTTTAAACTTACCCACTTCAATTGAAAGTGAACCGTCTGGATCTGGTTTTACTTTGCGATTAGAAATACTGCGTATTTTTGAATAATTATTAGATTTTAAATTACAATTCAAAAATCGATGTTGGAAAACACCTTTACTGATGGAAGTCTTCAAAAATTTATGAACCAAATATTTAGATTTACTAAATCCTAAATATGATGACTGTACCTTATGGTTAGTGTGTAAAATAAAATAGTTTTGTTTATTCTCAGTTGTCTTAGTTGCATTACCATATATTAAATCTTCTCTCCAATTTTCAGATTGAAAATCGCCTATTAGCATAAGCTCAAATTTTTTGTTTTCTGTTACAGACAAAACACCTCCAAATTTATTGTCAGAATTACCTGGCAACCACCATTCGCCTATAAACATTATTTTTTCCTCCATCTCTAACTATTCTCAACAATTTTTATCTCCTCCTCCGTTAACCCATACAACTCATATACCATTTGGTCTATTGCTGCATCTGTGGCGTTGATTTGGGCTTGCAGGTCGAGGGCTTTTTGTTGTTCTGCCAAAAAATAATCTTCCCACTCGGCTTTTTGGCTGAGGCTGAGTTTTATTTTTTTCTTTTTTAGCTCTTTGACAAAGTCGGCAAAACTTAACTCATACCAATTTTGAAGTTTTTTGGGTAGCTTTTCTAAGGCTTCGGGAAATTCACGTTTTAAGGAACGTTGGAATTTTGTTTCTATATCAAGCAATACCTTATTTAATTCTAACATTATATCCGTTTTCTTAATGAAATAATTTTCATTTTTAGGTAACCTAATAGGTATGGTCTCAATATAGGGTCTTCTAAAATCTAAATACCCACCTTGTAATGTAGAAGCTATTGTTTTTAAATAAAAAAAAGTGAGTTTAGAATTAAGTATGGGTAACAAAAATTTCTTTTCAGTCGATATAAAAAAATTATTATCTGATAAAGAAAATTCTCCTGACTGGTCATAATAAAAGTTACATTCATTATTTATTCTAGGATAAATAATTTTAGACTTAAATAAATATTCTGAATTTTTACTTCCATATCTGCTCAAACACCACCAGTTAAATCTACCTTTTTTCACTTCTGGTCTTGATGATAATATATCTTTATTTTTTAATAGATAATTCTTTATGTTTTCATCAAATTCTAAATCATATTCCCATGGTATAAATAATAAATATAGATTATCAAAAACTAAAGAGTTTCTTTTAACTTCTTTTCCAGTAACAATTTTTCTTAAATAATCTTTATTTTTTTCATTTACTAATTCGTTATAATTTTTTTCATCAATTATGAAAACCTCATTTCTTCCAGTTGATACACCTCTAAATATCTTATCATTTACAAATACCTTTAAAGATGTTGAATTTGACTTTAATTTATCTACCAAATTTGATGTTTTCACATCTTGAAATTGCCAATTTTCTTCATTTAATAATGGTTTATTAACGTTGACTTCATTTTCTTTTAATTGATGAATTGGGTCACTTGCATTGCTCCTATTACTAATTTCTGAAAATTTAAAAGTCTTTAAATCATTATCAAAATTTTTGTTAACGACAAATATTATAGGGTATGTAGTGGCTTCTTGAAAAACAGGATAATCGTCAAAATCATAGATTGAAATAATATTACTTTTGGAAGAAATCACTTTACGAATTTCTTTGCCATAAGAGGCTTTCAAGAATTTATTAGGTAATATGTAAGAAAAAATTCCATTATCATTAATCAATTCAATTCCTTTTTCCACAAAATACGTATAAAGGTCTGCAACACTATTAAAGCATAAGTAATGTTCTTTTAAATATGGTTTAATTTCAGAAAATAATTCTTGTCTAACATAAGGCGGATTCCCAATCACCACATCAAAGCCACCTTTATATTCAGGGGCAAAGGCTACATCTGTAGTGCAACAGAGGTCGTCAATTAGTTTGTTGAGGTTTTGAGATTCTGGTAAATGGTGTTTACTTCTGTTGTTTTGGATATATTTTATAGTGTTGTGAAGCTGTGTTTCATCTGTGATGGGTTTGCAACCATATTTTTGTGTCCATAGGCTGTTTTGTTTTTTGCCTCTCTGAGGCAAAGGAGCATACTCTTCTTTTCTTTTCTGTGAGGGCAAAGGAGCATGCTCTTCTTTTCTTTTCTGTGAGGGCAAAGGAGCATGCTCCTTTGTTGGGATGTGATTGCTTGCTTGCTCCTTTGTTGATGGTATAGTTATACCTTTATGGATATTGACTTTCCTGGCTGTTTTTGCTTTTATTTTCTGCATGATTTTGGGGATGTCTTCCTCTTCACATACTAGAAGCAGATGCATGTGGTCTGCACATACATTGAAGGCCAGAATTTGTAATTTATCTTCTTTTACTATGTGTAATACTTCTTCTGTAATCAGTACTTCTTCTTCTGCCGTTAGCTTTTTATAATTGGGGTAGGGATTTGTGCCGCCATCTCTCTTTTCTCTTACTTTATAGTCTATCATCCGTTTGGATGTTCTACTGTCGTGTAGCGCCGTTGTAATATGATAGGCGCGCTTGTCTTTTTCCTTAAACACGTTTGGAAATTCTGTCTCCCAATGAAAAGCTTTATCGCCTGCTACGTCTGGATCATCTATAAGGCTGTTTCCACATTTTATATTGTTGCTTAAATCATTGAGTTTACGGTTGGGCTGTGCCGTTCTGAGCCAAAGAGATAATTTAGCAATTTCAACGGATTCATTATTGATATCTACACCGTAAAGGTTGTGTTCTAAAATGCTGTTTTCAACGTTAGGAAACACAAAACCACCACCCATTAGCTTGGTTTCCAATTCATCTAAATACTGGTGTTCGGCTATCAAGTAATTTAAAGCTTCGTTGAGAAACGCTCCAGAGCCACAAGCAGGGTCAACAATGGTTAATTGCAATAGCCAATCTCTATAATCTTTGAGTTTTTTGAGGAGTTTTTCTTTGGTTTTCTTTTGGCGGTTTATGGTGTATTCTTCTTCTGCAATGTCTCTTTTTTCTTTTTGTTCCTCACAAAGTTTGCCAACGGTATTTTCAACAATGTATTTGGTGATGTATTTTGGCGTGTAAAACACACCGTCTTTTTTTCGCTTACTAATCTTGACGTCTTCCTGTGGATTTTCTTCAAGTTGGGTTTGTATTTCTTCAATTTCGTTTAGCGAATTTTCAAAAATATGTCCGAGTATATTGACATCAACTTCACTATCAAAATCATATTCTGAGAGTTTTAGCGTATGTTGATACAATAAATCATCATCAATTTTTATGTTATCTAAAATATCATCGGGTTTAAACAAACCACCGTTGTACGGATAAACATCGTATTTTTTGCCTTTGTGTCCTGTGTTGAGATAGCCAAAGTATTTTTTAAAACGGTCAAACAAGGGTGTATAAGCGTCTAATTCTTTGAGTTGTTTCCATTGTTTTAAAATCAATCGCACCGAGTTTGGCGGTAACAAATGGCGATCTTCTGCAAAAAATAAAAACAAAAAGCGGTCAAGGAGTTTTTGAGATTTTTTAAATAGTAATAGCGGTTCAACGGTTGGGTTGAGAGCCGTTAAATTATTAAACAACTCCCGTTTAAATAAGCTGTAATCTTTATAGAGCTGTTTGGTGATAACATCTTCCTGGCTTAGCGATTCGCTTTTAAGTTTTTTAGGGATGTCTTGTCGGATATTTTCATAAGCCAAGCACAAATACAGGAGTTTAAACTCATCTTCGGTCAACTGAAATAAATCAAAGGCAATGTGTTCTATGGCGTTATCCACATAAAAACGCAATTTTTCAAAATTAGAAGTGATCACATAGTTACAATGCGGTTGATTGACTTTATATCCAAACGCTTGGCTTTCTACTTTGCTTAAATCTGTGGTGTTAGTGCCTTTAAGTTCTATCACGCCAACCACTTTTTCATTAACCATAATACCACCATCAGCTTTTTTGGCATCTTTGACATTTTTAAGTTCAGTTGTCAGGTTAAAATCGGTATCAGGATTAAGCGTATAACCCAAAATATTGACAAACAAATCTCTTAAAAAGCCTTCTTGATACTGTTCTTCTTTGGCATTTCTAATGTTTTCTTGAATACTGGGATTGTGAAAATGGCTTTTGTAAGCTTCCCACTTGTCGTGTAATAATGCATTATTTTGTGCTTTTAGGTATTTCTGAAAAACGGTAGATTGAAATAATGCCATGAAGTAAAGCCGTTTGAGGTTTGGTTGATTGTATAAAAATATTAATTTTTTTGGTGAAACCTATTGCTATGATACAATTTCTCAGTAATTCTTTTGGGGTTAACCTGCAATAGCAGCAATTCATCTGGTGTCTGATCAGCAGAACAACAATTTCTATTTTCCTTGACTGCCTACGGACGACCTCTTCAAAACAAACAACAACTCATCACTCAACACTCTTCACTCAACACTCTTCACTCTTCACTCTTCACTCATCACCTTCACAAAATGTAATTCTCTGATATAAGTTGACCGTTTTATAAACAAAACAAAGATGATAAAAAACGGTAAA
>RRZV01000050.1 GCA_003931895.1 Mesohalobacter salilacus | reverse complement strand
TCAATACAAAGATATTAAATTTTAACATATTTGAGTTGGAATTAAACACAGTATCTCAAGGGGTTTTACTTCGTAAGTTTCCTTCCTTCTTCCTTTTTTTTTATATCAGACTAAACAAAAGACATTTAATATATTTATGCTTAACATATTAAATATAAATATTAATTATCTATTTAAAAATTTAATATTTGCAGCAAAAAAAATATTAACCATGACAAAAGAAATGCAAAAGGTAAAACTCGTTGATGGCACTTTTACTCCTGTTCAAGCATCAGATGTAGTTTCTTCGCTAATTGATAAAAAAATAAATTTTCACAAAGTTGAAAACCTTCAAAATTGGGAAAGAGATCATAGTTCCGATCCTCAACCTATAATTGATCGAATAAATGAACTTGAGAAAGCAAAAAGTGAAGCAAAAGCGTTTATTAAAGAAATGAAGAATAGTGGTAAGAGCATAAAAATCGAGGGTGAACTCAAAATAAGCATCGTTGATTAATAAATACCTGTAAATATAATTTTTAATAAAATATTTTTATGCAATCAGAATCACTTCACAATCCACTTGAGAGCAAAACAATTTCCAAAGAGAATATCCAAACTCCTTTTGTTTCAAAAATAGCTTCAAGTCTTTTATGGGTTTTATTTTTGTTAAGCTCAGCTTGTTTAATTTTTTATCAAATTGAAAAACCAAATTGGAACTTCGAAACTATTTTTAGAGTCAACGGATTCACATTACTTATATGGACCACTGTTCTTTTTTTTAGCGCTGTCTTGAGTTCGTACGCAAAAAATTACGTTAAAGGTTTTAAGTATCACCAAAAATTCACATTACTGAGCTTGGGATTTGCTGTATCTGTGATGGTTTTTGTGATGTCTAATCATATTTTACCGCTTTTACTTTCTTGGTTTTTAACCAGTTTTTTTATGGCTAAATTAATTGGTGTCAATTCAGATTGGCAAGAAGCTAAGCAGGCAGGTTATTTTAGCTTAAAGTATTTTTGGTTTGGTGGGCTTCTTTTTAGTGTAGGTGTGATTTTATTGGCTTATCAAGCAAATAATTACACTTTAAACGGCATTCTGGAAAGCATAGATAGCATACCAAATCATTATTTACTGCTTTCGGCATTATTTATCATTGTAGCTGCATTAATACAATCGGCTATATTTCCGTTTCATCGTTGGTTACTTTCTGCCATGACTGCACCTACACCGGCTTCTGCTTTAATGCATGCTGGTTTTGTTAATGCTTCAGGTATTTTGCTAACGCTTTTTTCTGTATTACTTATTGCAACAGACACATTAACTTTAATATTTATCATTGGTGGTCTAACGGCTATTTTAGCACAATTCACCAAATTGCTACAGGTCAATGTGAAGCAAAAGTTAGCATGCTCTACCATTGCTCAGATGGGTTTTATGATTATGCAATGTGGTTTGGGCTTTTTTAATGCGGCTATTGCTCACTTGATTTTGCACGGGTTTTACAAAGCCTATCTATTTTTATCCTCAGGAGAAGAAATTTCAAGAAACGCTCCAAAAGATTCACCTATAATTAAAATTAAACCTTTACAAGCCATTGTCGTCTTGATATTTGGCGTTGCTGGTGCTTTTTTGTTTTCATTTCTTACGGGCAAAACTTCAATGGTCGACAGCAGTATTTTCTTAACCCTAATCGTTGCCATTACCGTTGGTCAAGCTACCTATAATATTGTAAAGCAGTCTCTGTTTACTTACGTTGAAAAGCTTGTTTTTTCAGCAATTTTGTTTATTGTGGGTATTGCGGTTTATGCACTATTTTACAATCTCGTAACTCACATCATGACAGAAATGCCAATGATAGAAGTCCCACAGGCTTTAACTGGATTACAAATTGCATTTGGAATTATCTTCCTTATAGGCTTTTTTATTATGAAATTAGGAATTTATAAAAATTCAAATTGGTTGTATGTCAAACTTCTCAATCTTTCACAACCAAATAAAACAACTGTCTTTACTTCAAAAAAATAAACACTATGGACAACCAAAATATTGTTAATACAATAGAAAAAGCCTCAAAAGTTATCGGTAAAACATGGCCGCTTTATGCTTTTGTGACTTCAAACCCATTAAGTGGCTATGAAGGTTCTCACTTCATCGAAGCCTTAAATCAAGCAGAAAAATTGGTCGGTGGAAATGTATATCCTGAGGTCAATGTTTTAGAAGAAGCTTGGCAGACAGGTCAAATTAACAACGAAGTCCTCAAATCTATTTTGGTTGAAAATAAAATTGATGACAGTCCATCTGAATGCTTAGACTTTTTAAAATCAAACCCACAAAAATCTCAAAAACTTTATCATAATAATGTAGATCGAATTCTTGTAAAATGGTTAATGGCCTTTCTAGATGAAGGGCTTGCTGAATGGCAAATGCCAAATAAAGAGAAAGGATTTTTTAAAGCCTGGAAAAGCTTAGCCGAATATGATAAAGAAATTAATAAAGATATAATTGACAAATTACCAGATAGTTCTACAGCCACTATTCAATGGATTCTAAAAGCATTTGATGAAAACCATCATCAACATATTATTGAACACCATATTGCTGCGCTTCCCGGTTGGGCAGGTTACGTCAAATACAGAACAGAAGAAAAATCTATTTGGCAAGATAAATTCAATTTAACATTGGTTGATTATTTAGCCGTCAGGCTTGCTATCGCTTTGAGTATTGATGCTGAAATTCTCCCTAAAACCAGAGAAAGTAAAGAGGTCAAAAAAAGTAACTTCCTAAAATACCTTTGGTTAAAAGCTTGGGAAACCAGTTTTCAAAACCAATTATCAAACGAACTCCAACAAAATTTAGAAATTTCTAAAAAAAGCAACTCAACGCCCGAAGCGCAACTTGTCTTTTGTATTGATACCAGGTCAGAATTAATTAGACGACACGTTGAAAGCAAGGGCAATTACGAAACTTTCGGCTATGCGGGCTTTTTTGGAATTGCTATGGATTACGAAAATCTAAATAGTGGTTTAAATATTAAATCCTGCCCGCCCATACTCAATTCGGCTTATAAAGCTTCAGAAACCCACAAGTCAGAGCAAAGCAAAACTTTTGAAAAATATCTTTTAAAACAAGATAAAATAAAATTTAAAAACTACTTCCTCAAACGCATGAAAAACATGCTACCCTCAGCCTTTGGTTTTGTGGAAGGCTCTGGCGTATTTTACGGCATAAATATGCTGGCGAGAACACTTTTTCCTGAACGCTTATACAATTCCAAAAAGAAAGAAGACCAATCACACGAGAAAATTTGCCATCCAGAATTATCCCCAATTGATTCAGATAAAAATCAATTGAAAATCGAAGAAAAAGTCGCTATTGTCAAATCGGCTTTCTCTCTTTTAGGATGGACAACTTTTGCTGAAATTGTTGTTTTTGCTGGGCACGGCAGTCATTCTAAAAACAACCCCTTTGCATCAAGTTTAGATTGTGGTGCGTGTGCGGCCAGTCCTGGACGACATAACGCCAGAATGCTGGCAAGATTAGCTAACGAAAAAGAGGTTAGAAATCAACTTAAAGCTGATGGTTTTGACATCCCAGATCAAACAATTTTTGTAGGTGCAGAACATAACACTACAACTGACGAAATTGTTTTATTTGATTCGGATGTTCCTGATAGCCATATCGAAAAACTAAACAAGCTGAAAACAAATTTAGCTTTAGCACAAACCACAGCAACACAAGAACGCTTATCAGTTCAGCAAAAAAGTGTCTTAGCGGCTCATCAAAAAACAAACGATTGGTCAGAAACCAGACCAGAATGGGGTTTGGCCAAAAATAAAGCATTTGTTATTGGCTCAAGAGCATTGACAAAAAGTATGAATTTGCAAGGCAATTGTTTTTTACATTCCTACGAGTGGCAACTCGATAAAGAAGGTGCTGCTCTTGAAGGCATTATGCAAGGGCCAATGGTTGTTACCCAATGGATCAACAACCATTATTACTTTTCAACTGTAGATAACGAAAATTTTGGTGGCGGCTCAAAAATATTCCACAATATTACCGGAAAATTTGGAGTAGTTATGGGTAATGGTAGCGACCTTAAAATAGGCTTGCCACTTCAATCTGTTAAAGAAACTGATGAAAAATTATACCATCAACCCTTAAGACTTTCAGTTTACATTCACGCGCCTAAAGAAAGAATTGAAAACATTCTTGAAAACAATGAGAATTTAAAAAGTCTTTTAGATAACGAATGGATTTATCTTTTAGTCATAGATCCTAAAGAAAACAATAGCATTTTTAAGTATAAAAAATCTTTGAGTTGGGTTAGAACTTTTGACCATCAAATTGAAAATGCCTAAATAATTTAGGTTTAAAGTAAACAAATTATCTTTTTTAAATAGAGGTAGATTTGAGTATATTGCATAGCAAAAAAATAAGTTATGCGTATTTTCAAAAGCTTTTTTTCTTCTTTAATAATTTTATCCCTGATTTCCTGCAGTGATATTGAAAATGAAAGTTCAATTCAGGTTGAATCACCCGAAAAATCTAATGCTGTTTATTTTGAGTTATCAGAAAAGGGTCAACCTCAATATTGGGTTAAACACAATGATAAACTCATCATTGACAAATCTAATTTAGGTTTTGATTTTAAAAATAAAAATGTGTTTACTGAGCCTTTTACTATTAAAAATACTAAAAAGATTAGTGTTGATGAAGAGTGGGAAATGCCTTGGGGTGAACAACGCACAGTCAGAAACAATTACAACGAGCTCAAAGTAGAATTAGAAAACAACTCCAAACAACTCGTCAACCTATATTTTAGAGCCTATGAGGATGGCGTTGCTTTTCGTTATGAAATTCCTCAACAAGGCGGTTTAAAAAGTCTCATTATTGATGACGAAAACACAGAGTTTCAGCTCACAGGCAATCATACTGCTTGGTGGATCCCAGGAGATTGGGATATTTACGAACATCTTTATAGCACTACAAAAGTCTCTGAAATCAATGCTAAATCTTATGCTGATGACGACAATTTAGCACAAAGCCATATTCCGGAAAATGCTGTAAACACGCCTGTAACAATGCGAACTGACGATGGCGTGCATTTGAGTTTTCACGAAGCCAATTTAACCGACTACGCTGGTATGACCTTAAAAGTTGACACAACAACATTTAAATTGACAAGTGAACTCGTTGGCTCCGATAGAACCAACTACAAAGTTTACCGAAACTTACCCATAAAAACGCCTTGGCGAACCTTACAAATCGCCGATGAAGCTAAAGATTTAATTGACTCTCGCTTAATTGTTAATCTCAATGAACCTAACAAACTGGGTGATATAGATTGGTTTACGCCTCAAAAATACGTAGGAATTTGGTGGGAAATGCACGTTGACAAAGCCACATGGGATTACGGAATGACTATGAACGAAAACGGCCAATGGATTGATACAGGTCAAGCTCACGGGAAACACGGCGCAACAACTGAAAACACCAAACGTTATATCGATTTTGCTGCGAGAAACGGTATCAAAGGGGTTTTGGTTGAAGGTTGGAATACAGGATGGGAACGTTGGATTGGTTTTCAGGATCGAGAAGGCGTTTTTGATTTTGTTACACCATATCCTGATTATGATATCAAAGAATTGTCAGATTATGCGGAAAGTAAAGACGTAGAACTCATTATGCATCATGAGACTTCTGCTGCACCAAGAACCTACGAAAAGCAATTGGACAAAGCTTTTCAACTCATGAATGATATGGGAATGCATGTCGTCAAAACAGGTTATGTTGGAAAAATTATCCCCAAAGGCGAATATCATCACGGACATTGGATGGTTAAACACTATCGCAAAGTTTTGGAAACTGCTGCTAAATACAAAGTCGCTATAAACGCACACGAACCCATTAAAGCAACGGGTATTCGTAGAACTTATCCCAATGCTGTTTCTCGTGAAGGCTTACGTGGACAAGAATTCAATGCTTGGGCATCAGATGGCGGAAATCCGCCAGAACACTTACCTATAGTAGCTTTTACAAGAATGCTCGCAGGACCTATTGATTTTACACCGGGTATTTTTGACATTAAATTACCAACAAAACCAGACAACCAAATCAACACCACTTTGGCTCAGCAGTTGGCCTTGTATGTTGTCCTTTACAGCCCAATACAAATGGCTGCCGATTTACCTGAAAATTATGAAAATCAACCTGCTTTTCAGTTCATAAGAGATGTTGGTGTAGATTGGGAACAAAGTATTACCTTGAATGGCGAAGTTGGTGATTATGTAACCATTGCCCGTCAGGAGCGTAAGACAGGCAACTGGTTTATCGGTGGTATTACTGATGAAAATGACAGAGAAATTACAATCAATTTTGATTTTTTAGAAGATGGAAAAACTTACGAAGCAAAAATTTATCAAGATGCAGAAAATACACATTATAAAGATAACCCCACTGCAATCACAATAAAATCAACTGAAATAAAAAAAGGAAGCAGTAAAACATTTCAGCTAAAAGAAGGCGGTGGCTTTGCCATAAGTTTAATTCAAAAAGAAAAATAAAATTAAGAATATTCCATTTTTAAATCTATTATTTATTAAATTTTAATTTTGAGATAGATTTTTTGATTATCCATCAAAACTTAAATGATTTAACAAGACATAAACGCAAAAAAACTCAGTTTATTCATAATATTGTTTCGGATTTTAACAATTAATTCTAAACAATTTTATGTCGAAAAAATCACTATATAATCCTAGTTTTGAGCACGACGCCTGCGGTATCGGTGCTATTGTAAACATTGATGGCTCTCAAAACCACCAAACCTTAAATGATGCGCTTACCATGCTTGAAAACATGGAACATCGCGGTGGTACAGGCGCAGACCCTGAAACTGGCGATGGTGCTGGCATTTTGATTCAATTGAATAAACCCTTACTTAATTTATTGCTCGATGATGCAAATATTAAAGCCGATAACAACAAATTTGTGGGCGTCGGAATGTTGTTTTTATCAAAACATAATACCGTTGCCAAAGAAAGTCTTGAATTATTAGAAAAAAATGCCGAAGATTTAGACCTCGATATATTAGGCTATCGCGATGTGCCTGTTGACCATAAAATTCCTGGTGTTGGTGCAAAACCTGTTGAACCTCTAATAAAACAGGTGTTTATTCAAGCGAAAAATAATTTATCAGAAATTGAACTTGAACGCAAACTTTTTGTGTTGAGAAATTACACCTCTCACCTTATCGGTCGTGAAATTAAAGCCAACAACAAAGCCTTCTACGTATGTAGTCTATCTTGTCGTAGTCTTGTTTATAAAGGTCAACTCAGAACCAATCAACTAAGACATTATTTTAAAGATTTACAAAATCCAGAATTCAAAACTGCTTTTGCTATTGTGCATTCTCGATTTTCAACCAATACTTTTCCAAACTGGAAATTAGCTCAACCCTTCCATTTTATAGCTCATAATGGTGAAATCAATACTATTCGTGGTAATGTCACTAAAATGAAATCTAAAGAAGCCAACTTTAATTCTAAAGTTTTTAGCGATGATGAGCTTCAAAAGTTATTACCCGTAACCAATCCAGAACACTCAGACTCTGCTAATCTCGATGCTATCATAGAAATGTTAGTGCTCGAGGGCAGACCCCTTGAACATGTCATGATGATGATTGTTCCTGAAGCCTGGCAGGACAACAAGTCAATTGACAAAGAACGTAAAGCCTTTTATAAATACCACGCCTCTCTTATGGAACCGTGGGATGGTCCTGCAGCCTTGATTTTTACCGACGGTAAACGTTTGGGCGCCACTTTAGACCGCAACGGTCTTCGACCTGCAAGGTATTGCGTGACTTCAGACAATCGATTGATTTTATCTTCAGAAGCGGGTGCTTTACCTGTAAAATCAGAAGATATTATTGAAAAAGGCAGACTTCAACCCGGTAGAATGATTTTAGCAGACTTGAATCAAAATAAGATTTTATATGACAACGAGATTAAAAATAACATCGTAAAAGATAAACCCTATTATCAATGGATTATCAATCAACGAATTAAACTCAGACTACAGCCCAAACCAAAATTTGACAGAATAAGGCTTTCTGATAAATCAATTTTAAAACGCCAACGGGCTTACGGCTACACTTCAGAAGAACTCAAAGTCATTTTATCAGATATGGCTGAACGCGCAACAGAACCGATTGGTTCTATGGGTGCAGATACGCCATTGGCCATTTTAAGTAAACAAAGCCAACACATTGCCAATTATTTTAAACAGCTCTTTGCTCAGGTGAGCAACCCACCAATTGACCCCATTAGAGAGCGCATGGTCATGTCACTTTTTACTCGAGTTGGCGAAAGTTTAAACATCCTCGAAGAAACCGAAGCACATACCAAACAAATTCATATCTCACAACCGGTTTTAACCGATGCGGATATTGAAAAATTTAAACATTTGAAATCCAGAGGTTTTGATTATGCCTTCATCAAAGCCGTTTTCAAAGCAGATAACCAACCTGGTCGACTGACACAAGGCTTAGACGCAATTTGTATTGAAGCTGAAAAAGCTGCTCTCGAGGGTAAAAAAGTCTTAATTATTTCTGATAAAGGCATAGATGAAAACACCGCACCAATTCCATCTTTACTGGCTACTGGAGCCATACACCAACATTTGGTTCGCAAAAATTTAAGAACTAAAACAGGTCTGATTGTAGAATCTGGCGATACACGTGAAACTCATCATTTTGCAACATTAATTGGATATGGAGCAAGCGCAGTCAACCCGTATCTCGCTATTCGATCCATTGAACATCTTCACGATAAAGGAAAACTCAAACCGGGATTATCAAAAGAAGATGCGATTAAAAATTATCAAAATGCTATCGGTTATGGACTTCTGAAGATTTTATCTAAAATGGGTATCAGTACCTTGCAATCTTATCAAAGTGCACAAATTTTTGAAGCACTCGGCTTACATTCTACAGTCATTGAAAAGTGTTTTACAGGTACCATTTCGAGAATAGACGGTATTGATTTTGACGGCTTAGCAAAAGAAGTTTTAATTAGACATAGACACGCCTTTCCAACCCATAAACAAACCAACCAAAAATTAGAAGTTGGTGGCGTTTACCAATGGAAACAACGCGGTGAAAAACATTTATTTAATCCAGAGACCATTCATCTGCTTCAACATTCTACACGAACAGATGATTTTTCACTTTACAAAAAATTTGCTCATAAAATCAATGACCAACTCAGGGACAATTTAACCTTAAGGGGTTTATTTGAATTTAAAAAAAGAACGCCTATTCCCATAGCTGAAGTCGAACCCGCCGAAAACATCATGAAACGCTTTGCCACAGGTGCTATGTCATTTGGTTCTATTTCACATGAAGCCCACTCAACTTTGGCTATTGCTATGAATCGTATCGGAGCTAAAAGCAACAGCGGTGAAGGTGGCGAAGATGAAGCTCGTTTTGAAGTCAAGCCTAATGGCGATTGGGAACGTTCTGCTATTAAGCAAGTTGCTTCAGGGCGATTTGGCGTAACCAGTTATTATCTCGCCAATGCTGACGAACTTCAAATTAAAATGGCACAAGGCGCAAAACCAGGCGAAGGCGGACAATTACCAGGTCACAAAGTTGATGAATGGATTGGTCGAGTTAGGCATTCTACACCAGGCGTGGGTTTAATTTCTCCACCACCGCATCACGATATTTATTCGATTGAAGATTTAGCGCAACTCATTTTTGATTTAAAAAATGCAAATCGACACGCACGAGTGAATGTTAAATTGGTTTCACAAGCTGGTGTTGGCACCGTTGCCGCTGGTGTTTCTAAAGCCAACGCCGATGTCGTCTTGATTTCAGGAGCTGACGGCGGTACAGGAGCTTCGCCTTTAACTTCAATTAGACATGCCGGTTTACCTTGGGAACTCGGACTTGCTGAAGCGCACCAAACTTTGGTTAAAAATAATTTGAGAAGCCGAATTACGGTTCAAGCCGACGGTCAAATTAGAACAGGTCGAGATCTCGCTATTGCCACTTTACTCGGCGCTGAAGAATGGGGAATTTCTACGGCTGCCTTGGTAGTTGAAGGCTGTATTATGATGCGTAAATGCCACACTAATACTTGTCCTGTAGGCGTAGCTACTCAAAATCCAGAACTGCGTAAACTCTTTACTGGTAATCCTGACCATGTGGTAAATTATTTTAATTTTTTAGCTCAAGATTTAAGAGAAATTATGGCACAGCTTGGCTTTAAGACCATTAATGATATGGTTGGTCATTCAGAAGTCATGAAAGTGAGAAAAGACGTGCCGTTTTGGAAACTTAAAGATTTAGACTTGAGTCCAATTTTATATCAGGAACATATTCCAGAACAAATTGGAGTTTACAAACAAATTGAACAAGATTATGAAATGGACGGTGTTTTGGACTGGAAACTTTTAGAACAAGCTAAACCCGTTTTTGAAAATCTTCAACCTTTAAAAGCCGAATTTGATATCATTAATGTCAATCGTTCCGTTGGGGCTATTTTATCTCATGAAATCAGTAAAAAGTTTAAAGCCAAAGGTCTTAAAGACGATACTTTACATTACAAATTTAATGGATCCGCTGGTCAAAGCTTTGGAGCATTCCTGGCAAAAGGCATCACTTTTGAAGTTTCAGGTGAATCTAATGATTACTTCGGAAAAGGCTTGTCTGGTGGTAAACTCATTATTTATCCGCCTAAAGATTCTACCTTTAAAGCTGATGAAAATATTTTAATCGGCAATGTGGCATTTTACGGGGCAACCTCTGGTGAAGCCTATATCAATGGCATGGCTGGCGAACGCTTTGGTGTGCGAAACTCCGGTGTAAAAGCCGTTGTTGAAGGTGTTGGCGACCACGCTTGCGAATACATGACAGGCGGTCGCATCGTAGTTTTAGGACAAACTGGACATAATTTTGCCGCCGGAATGAGTGGTGGAATCGCTTATGTTTTAGATGATGATAACAGTTTTGAAAATAAATGTAACAAAGGATTGGTTGGATTAGAACAACCAAAAGATAAAGATATTGAAGAACTTAAAGAGTTAATTGAAAACCATGTTCAATATACCAAAAGTCAAAAAGCAAAATATATCTTAGAACATTTTGAAGAATACAAATTAAAGTTTACAAAAGTTATACCTCACGATTTCAAAAGAATATTAGAATCAAAAAATGAAAAGAAACAGGAAAAAATAGTAGCCTAATGAAAGAAAAAGACGGATTTTTAAAATACGATAGAGAATTACCTGAAACAAGACCGACAAAAGTGCGTGTGGGTGATTTTAAAGAAATTTATGAAGATTTTCCCGTAGAAAAAACCAAAACACAAGCCGCAAGATGTATGGATTGTGGCGTGCCGTTTTGCCACTCGGGTTGTCCTCTTGGCAATATCATACCCGAATTTAATGAAGCCGTGCACGAAGAAAATTGGGAGGAAGCCACTTCTATTTTATACTCAACTAACAATTTTCCTGAATTTACTGGTAGAATTTGTCCAGCACCATGCGAAGCCAGCTGTGTTTTAGGCATTAACAAACCTCCAGTAGCGATTGAGCATATTGAAAAAACCATAGCTGAAAAAGCACACGAATTAGGGTTTATTAAAGTTGACCCGCCTGAGCATCGCACAGATAAAAAAATTGCAGTTATCGGCTCAGGACCAGCTGGTTTAGCTGCCGCAGACCAACTCAATAGGGCCGGACACTGGGTTACAGTTTTTGAACGAGAATCTAATATTGGCGGACTTCTGCGCTACGGTATACCTGACTTTAAATTGGAAAAATGGATAGTTGAGCGCCGCATAAAAATTATGGATGATGAAGGTGTTCGCTTTAAAGTGAATGCTGAAGTGGGTAAAAACATCAACCCGGACGAACTTAAAGAAGATTTTGATGCTATTGTCATTTGCACAGGCTCAACAGTACCAAGAGATTTGCCTATTCCTGGTAGAGATTTAGAAGGTATTCATTTTGCTATGGATTTTTTAACTCAGCAAAATAAAAAAGTCTCAGGACAAGATATTGAAGACCAAATCTCAGCTAAAGATAAAAATGTAGTGGTTATTGGTGGTGGCGATACAGGCTCGGATTGTATAGGCACATCACATCGTCAAGATGCAGCAACAGTTTTACAATTAGAACTGATGCCCAAACCGCCTAATAGCCGAACAGAGCAAGACCCTTGGCCCAATTGGCCTATGACACTTAGAACCTCGTCCTCTCACGAAGAAGGTGGTGAGCGTCAGTGGAGTGTTTTGACTAAAGAATTTATAGGCGAAAACGGTAAACTTACACATATCAAACTTGTGGATATTGAATGGGTAAATCAAGCTGGTCGCCAGAAAATGCAAGAAATTGAAGGCACAGAACGCTTAATTCCATGTGAGTTGGCATTATTAGCTATCGGTTTTACTCAACCTGAAAACCAACTTTTAAAAAGTTTAGATGTTGAGCAAACCCAAGCAGGAACGGTTAAAGCCAATTCTTATCAAACCTCAAATCCATCGATTTTTGCTGCTGGAGATGCACGCCGTGGACAATCTCTTGTGGTTTGGGCCATCTCAGAAGGTCGAGAAGCTGCCCGAAAAATGGATAAGCATTTGATGGGCAAAACTGAATTGCCTTCAAAAAACAAGTCGCAGATGAGTTTAGTAAAATAGACTAAAACTATCTAGGTATAAGCCCCCTAAATCCCCCAAAGGGGGACTTTTTGTTGTGTTAATTAATTTTGTCATTATTTTAGTTTTTTATTAAAAGGTTTTAACTACTCCACAATCAATTTCAACACCTGCGACTTGGCTTGGGCGGTTGTGACTTTTA
>RRZV01000020.1 GCA_003931895.1 Mesohalobacter salilacus | reverse complement strand
GTATGTTCTTTTTTGCATTGCCAATCCCGAAGTGTCGGGAGAACCAAAAAACGCTAGGCTAACAAATCTAAAGGTCTGGCAGGCGGGTTTATCGTTAGATGCCTAACCCGCATGTGCAGGACTCACTTCAAATTTTACGATAAATTTTTGTATGCCGATTTTTCCGATTCTAACTCTCAAAAAGTCACTTAATATTAAATAAAATTTGCAAAATTTTCAAGGCTCGATTTGACGTTAATGTATTTATGTTTATAGACTTAGGCTATTGAATTGTATTTTTCTGAAGTATTTACTATATGCCTAAAGTTGTGGCACATATAACTGAAGGCTTCAAGAACAAATTTTAAAAATAATTTTGACAAAAGTAACTTTTAAGTTACATTTGTGCCGATGGATAGAATTAGAAAAGTTATCGGTTATAAAAATTATTTTCAGGACTTTCTGACCAAACAACCTGTCAAAGTCCAAAATAAAATATTTAAAGTAATCGAAGCTATAGAAACCTTTGAAAGGATTCCATCTCATTACTTGAAAGCAATTAAAGGAACTAAAGGGCTTTATGAAGCGAGAATAAAGTTAGGTTCTAATATTTGGCGTGTATTCTGTTTTTTTGATAAAGGAAAATTAGTGATTTTATTAAATGGTTTTGCGAAAAAAACACAGAAAACACCAAAAAAAGAAATTAATAAAGCATTAAAATTAATGGAATCTTATTACGAGGACAAAAATAAAAAATAATGGAAACAAAAGATTGGAAAATTATTAAGGATGAAGTTTACGGAAAAAAGGGAACTTTAAGAAGAGATGAGCTTGAAAGAGATTTTGAATCTTTTAAAATCGGTTTTTTGTTAAGAAAAGCTCGCGAAGAAAAAAACTTAACTCAAAATCAACTTGCAGAGTTGATTAACAAAAAGCGAACTTATATTTCAAGAGTTGAAAATAATGGGAGTAACTTAACATTGAAAACTCTTTATGATATCGTGGAAAAAGGACTTGGTGGAAAAGTAAATATTTCAATTAAAATGTAATTAAATACGTGCCACAACACGAGGCTACCTGCTATCAGCAGGCTGGTAAGTAATGCGAGATTATGGGCAAAATTCGATGATTTTGGCATTTTTTTCGTTCACAATTTATATATTTATGGTTTGAAATTTATAAATCAAAAATTGTTTGCTTGGGTCGGTGCTGTCCCGAAGCTTCGGGAGAAAGGCTTTGGTTTTTTTGGCTCGCACTACATATAGCCCAAACGTTAAAAATTCTATTTTTTTGCTCTGAAATGGTTAAAGTCGCAGAGGAATAAACTTTAGAAAATAATTTATAAGCTTCGACTGCTCTGTCTGACATTTTGTAATATGCTGATAATCAAATATTTGTTTTATGACGAAAACGAACTATGGTTATTAAAGTTAATAGCGTTTTGTTTTTTCAAGTAGGGATAGCAGCGGCATCTTTTTTGAGGTTTGGTATAGCGAAGTTAGTTTTTGAGTGTACCGCCAAAAGTGGTACGCTCAAAAACTTTACTGAGACTTGACAAACCCCAAAAAAATATAGCGTATAGCCCGTTAAACTTGCCTGAATAAAATTGATTTATCTTAGAGTATTTACTCCACGAAATTATCAAATTTAAGTTTAGCTCAGGCTACGTGAACGTTGAGTTTTTCTATTTTAATTCATTTTATTTTTTGTTTTAAGCTTTTTTATTATCTTTATTCATTCAAATTATTTATGTGATTTGCAGTAGCGAAGCTGTGTTTAATTTTGCTTCAAAATTGTTTTTAAAATGAGTTTAGATTCTACATCCCAAAAGCCCAAAAACGATTACTCGGCTATTACTTTAAAAAAAATATGGCATAGAGGACAGTATCGCATTGCTGCTTTTTTTAGGTGGGATGATTTGAAGACGCGTCAACAAATGAAGAGACTTGGTGCTCGTTTTAGCAAGACCCACAAGTGTTGGCATTTGGTTTACAATAAAGAAAATTACAATTTATTAGAGAAACATTTTGATAATTTAATTATTGAAAATCTAACTGATTCTAAAGATAATAACAGAGACAATTCAAACGTAAAGACAAGCGCTCAAGAAGAGCGTCAACATTTGTCCATAGCTAAAGACAGCGAACGGCCGTTATCACATCATGAAGATGCTGGTAATTCGGCACATAAATCTGAAGAACACCAGATTGACCCGCGATTGAATTTGAAAGTGTTAGATCCTGTAGGAAAATACTGGGTGCTTAAGATGAATTATGTTCAACATTATGTCAAGGCCATTAAAAAAGTAAAAGGTGTTTTTTGGAATAAAACTCACAAGGCTTATATGGTGTATCGTCATCCAAATGCAAAACAAAAAGTAGAAGCTATTTTTGGCGTCCCATTATTTGACGATGACTATTTCTTTAAACAGAATTTTTCAAAAGAGTTGAATGTTGAAGTTTTTAGTTATCAGCATGATGAAAGGTATGCTATGCTAAAATTTACTAAAGATTTTAGATTAATTGACGTTTTAAGGCGGCTGAACCAATCTAAGTATACCAAAGCTGAAAATGCTTATTTGCTTCCTGCAACGCCTAAAAATTTAGAATCGCTTCGTTTGTTATTAAGTGATTTAGAGGTTAAATTTACTTTGCATGTAAAAGACGATTATTTTAGTCGTAAAAAGTCTATCAACAGAAAGTCTGAAGTACTTTCAAACACTAAGCAAAGGCTATTGGATATGGTGCCTAATCATGCTAAATGTTATGTAGAAGATATGGTAAATATGCTGATGGCTTTGAATTACAGCAATTCTACTATTAATAGTTATACTTATGCATTTACAAATTTTTTAATAGCACATGATTATGCCAATCCAGAGCAAATGGATAGAAAGACAGTCGTTAAATATTTATCTAAACTTTCTGAATACGGTTTAAAATCTGCTAGTGGCCATATGGTTGTAAATGCTTTAAAATTTTACTACAAGCATGTTTTGGAATGGGATGATACTCAATCCTGGACAATTCCACGTCCAAAGAAAGAAAAGACACTACCAAAGGTTTTGAGTGTTGACGAGTGCAGACGTATTATAGAAGCTGTAAAACAGCCTAAACATAAGTTGATATTGTTGCTGGCTTATGGGGCCGGATTGCGGGTAAGTGAAATTTGTAATCTGCGATGGAGCGATATTGATTTTGCTGAACATAAAATCACGGTTAAATCTGGAAAGGGAAAGAAAGACAGGCTTGTAATGTTGCCTTATTCTATTATAG
Organism: Mesohalobacter salilacus; assembly: GCA_003931895.1. Classification (GTDB taxonomy): domain Bacteria; phylum Bacteroidota; class Bacteroidia; order Flavobacteriales; family Flavobacteriaceae; genus Psychroflexus. The sequence goes on along the minus strand of RRZV01000020.1, from coordinate 439 downwards.
ACTATTTTAATACCTATAAAGAATTATATGGAACGGCGAACTATGTTTTTGAAGGTCAAGTTAAGGGTCAGCCTTATTCACCTGCGAGTTGTCGTTCTATAATGAAGCGTGCTTTAAAATCTGCAAGAATAGATAAGAAAGTCAACATCCATAGCTTACGACATTCGTTTGCAACTCATTTACTTGAAGGTGGCACAGACATACGATTTATACAAAAGCTATTGGGTCATAATAGTATAAAGACTACGACGATTTACACGCATGTGAGTCAAAACAGCACAAAGAATATAGAAAGTCCTTTAGATAGATTATCAAAAAACACAGAAAACGACTCAGAAAATTAAAAAAAGTGGTGTATTTTTGACGATATATACTAGTTGCCTGCTATGTAAAAAACGAAAAGAAAAAAAGTAAAAAAAATTACCAATGTTATGACGAT
>RRZV01000015.1 GCA_003931895.1 Mesohalobacter salilacus | reverse complement strand
CATCAAGATAAACTCTGTCGAGACCTTCTTAATGCTATCTACTTTAAATGACCTCTCGACTGCCCTTCGTCGGAGTTTATCCTGAGCACGGTGGAAGGGCTCAGGACAGGCTTCTCGAGGTGACACCCCTTTAGAGTGCGCCTGCCTGCGTTCCTTGGAAGGCAGGCTCGGGACAGGCTTCTCAAGGTGACATAAAGTTGTCAGGTCGAGCGCAGTCGAGACCTTGTTAATGCTATCTGCTTTAAATGACCTCTCGACTCCGCTCGAGGTGACATTAAATTGGTTTAAAAATTTCATGGTACTGCTCAATAAGTGCTTTGTCATTGGTGATTGTCTCGGCGTAGTCTTTTGCATTGGATGACCAAGTGTTGAACTCTGCTTGATCCATAGCGGCGAACATTTCTAGTTTATTTTTAAACTTATCTTCCTCTGCTAAGGGAATGTCTACTCCAATTTTCTTTGGCTCTAAATCTACCCAGGGGGTCTGGTCTGAAATAAGCGTAAGACAGCCATTCTGCCAGGCTTCTACGATGACGTGACCGAAGTTTTCATGCCGCGTTGGTAAAAACAAGACATGCTGATGGTTTAATAGCTCTGGAATTTTCTCATTGGGAACAGCGCCTAAAGCTTTATATTGGATATGCTGTGGCAGCTTTTCTAATTCTGTTTCACAGACATCCCAGTAGTCCTTTTCCTCTAACGGACCTATGATGGTAAACTGTATCCTACAGCTTGCATCTACTTTTTTAAGTACCTCTATGGCTGATCGTAAGTTCTTTTTATAGGATATCCTAGACAGAAAGAATACATTTAATTGATGCTTTGCCTTATCTTTAATCTGTAAGTTGTTACTACTCTTTTGGGATAAATTGGAAGCAGTAAGTATTCTGACTTTATTTCCAAACTTGTTTTCAATTTCGTTTTTTTCTGTTTTTGCTGTGGCGTGCCAGGTCACTCTTTTATGCCAGCCAAAAAGTTTAAATAGTCGTAAATATATTTTTTTCTTTAAAGGTTTGATCGCCAAAGCTCCCTTGCCTAACATTCCCCTTGGCGCTAATACAATTTTTGTTTGGCTTGAACTTGAAGAAAAGGTTTTTAAGGGCAGTATGGAAAATTTGTTTGAAAACAGGGAATTTATATAAATGACCTCGATGGCTTGTTCACTAAAAAGCGACTTATAAAAGGAGCCTGTCTGGTGAGTAGTATCCAGATAAATCACCTGGTATACCTCTTTTTGGATCCACCTGTTTTTATCTGCATTGGGTATATCCAGGGACGCATCTATATCCGCATCTGAGGTCACGATAAAGAAATTATAAGACGCACTGAGTTGCTCCACGATATTTCTGACCGACTGTATAGGGCCACCGGCCTTATAAGCCGGTAAAAACCAGTCTATAAACACGAGAATGTTGGGTTTAGTGTTTTGCAATTAATTTTTACTTAAACTATGGTAAATAGACTCATATTGATTTACGATTTTTGATAATTTAAACCTTTGAATGTTTTTAAGTCCCTCTTCAATTAAGTTATTGCGAAATTCTTTATCTGATATGATTTTCTCTAGACCTTCTTTTATTGATTTTACTGAATAAGGATTGACCAGACATGCGGAGTTAGAGGCCACCTCTTTCATTGCTCCTATGTTTGATGTAAGAACAGGCCTACCCATTGCTTGAGCCTCTAATATTGGCATACCGAACCCTTCATATGTTGAGGGAAAACATAGCACATCTGCTTCTATATAAGCAGCTATCATTTGTTTGTCATCAAGATTAGACATACAAATATATTCAATTTTCAAACTTTCAAGCTTTATAAGCTGATCAGCATTCAATTTTCCAATTATTGTTACCTGACAATTAATACTTGCTACGGCATCAAAAATTCGCAATAAATTTTTATTATCCTTTGTTCCCACACATAAAACATTGGGTTTTTCACTATTAAAATTTAAAGAATGAAAATTGAAAATTTCTGAAATAGGATTAGGTATTACACTAATTTTATTTTTAGCAAATGGAATAATAGAGCAAAGTTCACTTTTTGAAAATTCTGAAATTACTGTAATTTTATTAACAATCAATGCAGGTAAGTAGAACCAAATTACTTTAAAATAAATTTTTTTAAAAAAATTTCCTTTGAGTATAGAATTTACGTCATGAACTGTGAGCACTGTCTTTTTCCCAGATCTTAAAGCCATATAGTGTACATCACCAGTAATGTGATAGATGCCTTTTTGCCTTTTAAAAAAGACCAAGTTTACAAATAATACGAAAGGTGAACCACCATATTTTTTTACTTCACTTGTATTGACGATAAAATGTCTAGATAAATTAGATGAAACTGTTTTAAAAATAAATTCTATACTATAGTTCCCTATTCTAGGCTTTCTGTTAATATAATTGACTTTATTCAAAAAATAATTTTTTAAAAAAAAATTAAAGTTTTTTTGTATAATTACTAGATTTATTAAGGCAAAATTTATTCATAAAAAATATCATTAATAATAAAAACACAAAACCTGTAAAAGCTGTATTTAAAACTTTGCTATAAATCACTTCTGGTTTTGTCATATGGTACATTACAATTGGGATAAAAATTAACACGGGAGCTCCTCCTATTGACTTATTAATTAACTTATATAGAACATAGGAAATGAATAATCCATAAAGTCCAAAAAAAATAAACCCACCTATGTATCCGAAATTTGAGTAGGCTTCACCTAGCTGTCCAATACTCATAGATACGTATTTACTCGGAGTATATTTTCCAAACCTAGTCATTAATTCGGGACCACTAAGTTTAGGTTTTTCTGGCCAAATTACACGAGGAATTATTGAGAACACTGCAGTTACAATGGTTTCTCCATGTGCGTATGGCTCTTGGGCGGGCACATACCTTAGAGCTCTAGAGCATAAATAGGCATGATTCAATCTAAATAATGTATAAGTTGATGATGCTTTCAAAAACTCAACATCAAAATTATCAGCCAAATTTTGAATTACATTAGTTGCAACATCAACTTGACTTATATTAGTAGCACTATCATTCCAGGTTTCTTTCCTATAATCTGTTTTAAAAAGCTGAAGTATTATCAATAAGAAAGTTCCTAAAAGAGGAAGAGATAATTTGGTTTTAATTGATAATCCATTTACAAGAATCCAAAAAAGAGCATAATACAGTAATGAAAATACTAATTCTGAAAACATTCCTGTTCTTAAAACATTTATTATAAGAATTAAAGTAATGAAAACAAAAATTAACTTTTTCGTTTTTTTTGAATCTATTAAAATACTCAGAATCAAAATGATTGGGAGCATTTGTGTTCCTATATAAAAAAGTTGATTCAATGTATTAAAACTTCCTGAAAACAAACTTGAAAACGATGCTATAAATCCTAGCATAATGATAATTCTTTTTACATTATATCGTTGCTTAATTTTATTAAAAATATTGAGGATATAATTTTTTTCTCTATACTTTCTAAAGCTCAAGGTTGTAATTAAATAAAAGAAAACAACACATGGGATTACATATAGATAAAATTCATCTGGATCAACTGCTAAAATTTCATATCCAAAAGTGTTTGGGGGTAAATATTGTTGTGAATTAATATCAAACATAAGAGCCGGAGTCGTTAAATACATAATCACAGTAATCAAACTTATTAATTCTGGTAATGCAAATCTTCTATCTATAGCATATAAAAAATTAAGCAACATAAAATAAGTCAATGGGTAAATAATATGATGCGCTGGAAAGCTTAATTCAAAACCAAATGTTAATAAGAAAAAAACAAATGTCGAGATAAAAATCCCGCTTTTGTTAAACAAAAATGCCATTTGGATATATTTTTATAAGTTTAATTTAAATGTTATTTTCTAATTTGGATACAATTCTTAGAAAATTAAAGTTTTGAACTGACTTATGAGCATAAGTGGACATCAGGTTTAATTTCGATTTACTTAAATTAGTTAATATTGAGATTAATTCATTAGGGTTATCATGTTTAAAAATATAACCGTTAATTCCATGTTGAACCAAATCAAAGGAGCAACCTACTTTATCACTTACTAGAACAGCTTTACCACACGATAGAGCTTCATTAACTGCAAGCCCCCAAGTTTCACTTTTTGAAGGTAAACAAAACAAATCACCTGCATTATAAATTACAGGCATACGACTTTGATTTTGAAAAGGAAAAAAATAAATAAAGCCATAAGATTTGGAAAGTTTCTTTAAATAATGCTCCATAGGACCCTTTCCGACTAATATTATTTTTATAGGTAAATCTCTCTTTAAATTAGCTTTAATTATAGCTTTCAGAAGTAAATCTACTTGCTTAACGAACTCAAACTTTCCTGCATAGATAAGAACCAAATCTTCATCTTTGATGCCTAGTTCTTTTCTTAACTTGTTTGCTTGAGCTTTATATTTTTTAACTTTATTGTCTGTGAAACGCTCATTATCAACAGCGTGAGGTGCATAAATCAATTGACCCTCAGACAAACCGTGTTTTAAAAAATAAGCCTTATTCGCCTGCCCAACATAAAAAGCCTTATCGACATATCGATATACGGTTTTAAGCACAATGCGTCTCAGTTTTGTCTTTAATCCACCGACCTCATCTAATAAGGTAGAATCACCTCGAAACCAAACACGCACCTTGCCGTGAAAGTAACGCATGGCTTTCAAATGACTCTTAAAATTCCAACCAAAAAACAAAATAGCATCTGGGGAAAAAGACTTTAGTCGTGGAATCAAGTCAGGGCAGTCAATACCAAAAAAGTGATGAGACCCTGGTTTTCTAGACCTGTTTTTAACAAATTCATAATCATAACCTTTCAATAATGGGATATCCCATTTAATATCAAGACCAAAAGTTTTATCCTTTACTGTATCTGCAGATTGTGACCAGGTATAAAAAACACGTAACTGAAGCTTTTTCCGTTCTGCTAATAATTTAAACCATGGCGAATAATACTGTATAGGGTGGGTTATGACTATTGCTAATTTTTTCATAGAAAATAACTAGTTATTCATTTTGTTTTAGAACTTTATCCATACCTTCTACTAAAACTTTAGCAGATTGCTTTGAAGTATAAGCGTCTAATGATTTCAGGTCAACATCCCAATCTAAATCCTTTTGGAAGTTGATGATAAGAGGTTTTAATTGATTAACTAGATGTGATCTAGTATCACTGTCTTTATAAGGCAAAAGAAAACAATCAGCACCAGCATTCCTTATCACTTCTACTGCAGAACTTTCAGCATGCAACATAGAGAATAAGGGTCTCTTACTCAATAAGCATTGAAAAGTCTTAGACGCGGTGTAATGCTTTTCAGTACTTCCAAATAGCATAACACGATGAGCATTCGACAAAAAATTCAGTATATGCAAAAATGAGAAGCGTTCTCTATGTTCTATAACAATATTATCTAAACCATAATCTTTAGCATAGGCTGTTATGCGTTTTGCAGGATATGAACCAGTACCAACAAAATATAGACGAATACTTTCATCCCACTGTCCTTCTGTTTTTAATTCGGCTATACTTTCAAAAAAGGACTGAAGAAACAAATGTGAATTGGGTAAAAAAGCACCTGCATATATCCACGGTTTACAATCAGGTTGGCTACCCCAAGGCAACTCAAGATCTTTTAAAACAACTTCATGATCATTGGGATCAAAACCATATGGCATTCCTGCGTGAACAGGGTTTTGTTTAAAGTTTCGCTTGAGTACTGGTTCATAATAGGGTGTTGAAACACCTGTAATCAAGGATGCTCTTTTTATAGCATAGGGTTCAAGTATTTTTGCCACATACTGACTCATCTTAGCACGCCAATTATTCTGATTCATAATATTACGAACCCATGGATCTATATAATCAATGCCATAAGGTGTTTTTGTCTTTCTATACAAAAGCCTTCCGAGTAATGCAGTATAAAAGGAAGGAATAGGTATCCAAATAAAATCAACCTTTTTGCTTTTAATAATTCTTTTTGCCTCCTTATACAGTTGAAAAAATGCTCTCAAGCCAATGTCACCGACTAAACGTATTTTACCGACTTTAAACGCATCAACGCGATAGACTTCGTAATGATCGCGAAAAGTCTTTTCGAAATCGTAATCCGGTTTTTCTTCAAAAAATTCTTGCTTTACGGTTAGAATTATTGGGTGCCAACCATGCTCTGGTAAAAAGTTGCCTATTAGTCGTGGCCTATGCACACCTGCTAAGTTTACTGGATGCCAATGTGGGTAGATGATGAGAACATTTTTCATTTAATACTATTCTTTAATTTTATTTGTTCCCTCTCCCATGAAAACTTTTTCGATTCTTCAAATCTAGTCTCTTTATTTTTTCGAATATCATCAATATTTGAGATTAAATATTTTATGTTTTCACTTAAACTCTCTTCATCCATTGGAGAGCTTAGGCCTGAATCTTTATGTTCCTTAAGGAATCTGGTTTGAGCTTTTGTGTTTGAGGCTAAGATAAAAAGTCCAGATTGCAAATAGGCCCAAATCTTATTAGTCAAGCAAATCTCTCTATTATAATCTGATAAATTACTTTCTATCGCTAGTCCAATATCATAATTGGCTAAAGTCAAATTTAATCTGGTTTGATATAAAGGCTTATGAATAGTAATGAAGTTATCAAGTTCATTCTTAAATTGTTTTGCAAAATCACCGTATAAATTTCCAAACAGGTGAAGTTCTATTTGGTCTGAATATCTTCTTAATACAGGAATAATTTGGTCTAGGCCCCTTCCTAAACTTATGTTTTGTGAAAACCAAACCAACTTCAACTTATCTGAATTATTGAGTTTATAAATAAATTCTTTTTCTGAAAAACAATTATTAACCACTGTTGATTTTCTTTCAATTGAGTTTTTATTTTCGAATAAACTCAGGCACTCTTCCATAATCATTGGTGATGCATATGTTATGTGCTCAGCCTTTTTCAAGGTCTTTTTCATTATAAGTTGACGATTATCTGGTTCGTTTTGAGCATTAAAATAAGGCATCTCCCCGGGGTGAAAATCTTCTATATCCAGTTGAAGTTTTGCTTTGCTTTTTTTTGCTGACTTAATTGCAGGATAGAACGCCCCAAGATTATGGGCGATGATATGCGTAAATTTTTGCTGGTCAACAATTGACATCGTTTTTTTGCTCAGTTGTGGTGTTTTATCATTGCTGGCAAAAGCGGCAATACGTAAGCTGCTTTTAAAAAATGGATTCAAACGAATAGAGATTTTATGTAGTACTTTTGACCAAATCGTGGAAAAAAGTTCGTTTTTTCGATCAATTTGAACGAAGTTTACTGAAGGATTAGCTGCAATAATTTTTTGGGATAGTGGAGCAGACCAATCTTGATGTGAAAAACAAATAACTGTACATTTAAAGTGCTCTTTTAAACACTCGAACTCTTTTACGAGTCTTGGGTTTGCAGCGAGGCTTGCTGTGGTTAGTAAGAGGATCTGTTCCAAATTTAAATTACTTTGTGTATCCAATATGAAACTTGCTTTGCCAAACGCCATCCAAACACTTGTTTAATGCTTTCAATGATACGTCCTCCCAAAGCAGGCAAGTGCTTGGAACCACCATGTGTTTTTGACTGTTGATTTGCAATTTTATAGACATCTTTGAACTTAGGATAAGCATTTATAGCTAATAATTTGTACTGTAAAGCAAATGCATTTTTATATACCTGGCTATCAGCAAATTTTTTTAAATGATTTGCTTTTGCATTTAATGCTTTTAATTGGCTCTCTATATTTTTACGCTGTTTTTGATTAGCAATATTACTTCCTCCAACGTGTTTTCTATAATAATTTAAAGCTTCTGCAGAGTAACAGACACCTTCTGATGCCAACACCACCCGACAGAAATATTCGCCGTCCTGGTCCTTGCTCAGTGATTCATCCCATTTTCCTACTTTGTTCAGAATTGATTTTGGTGTTAACCATGCGTTGGTTTGTACCATGTTATGATGTTCTCCGTTACCTCCATAAAGTTTGAGTAAGAAATCTTCGGGCTGATTTGTGGAAAACATAAAATCACGATCTACAATTTTTCCATTTTCAGGATTATCGTAAAAATGCATTGTACTGCAAACGGCAACACGATTTGGATATTTTTTTAATAGGTCTACTTGTTTTTCAATTTTGTCTGTACTCAATAAATCGTCAGCATCTAGAAACTGAATATATTCACCACTTGCCAATTCTAAGCCGTAATTTCGTGCCGCGCAGGCGCCTTTGCCAAGATTTTTATAAACGCTAAACCGATTATCATCAATAGAGTTTAAGAAATCTAACGAATCATCTGTTGAATTATCGTCGACAATAATTACTTCCAATTTTTCATACGACTGCTTCTGAACAGATCGAATGGTTTCATTTAAAAAAGGTAAACCATTAAAATTGGGAATAATAACTGAAACCAATTTCCTAATCATTTTAAATAGTCAATACCGGTTTCGTCTTTGAATAACTTTAGATCTTCTCTCAACAGATTTCGAAGTTTTTCTCTTGATTGACTTGAGAGTGTATCTATGCTAGGATCAATTTTTTTTCTAGAAATCTTTTTTATGAGAATAGAGTTTTTTAAATCAGAGATTAATGAATTTGGAAGCAATTTTTTTAGACTTTTTATAGACCTTATATTTATAAACTGTGCATAGCCAGATGAAGGGTAGCTTTTTGTTTTTGACAGATTACTTTCAATTTTAATGATTTCAATGAGATCAACTTCAAGAAATTTAAATACTTTATTTAAAGTTGATTGGGGATCATGTTTCAGATCTTCACTCTTCAAGAAGTAAACTTCTTTCTTATCAAATATTTGAAGATATTCTTTTACTTGATAATAATATTTGCTCGTCTGCAAAATATGATCATCGAAAGAAAGGTTTTCAACAGTAATGTTAATGTCGCAGTTACTTGGAGTGTGACCGTAAGTCTTTGAGTCTGTAAAATGAGATTGAAATCGTTCTATCGGATCTCGAACAATATAAATTAACTTCACGTTTGATCCAAGAGTTTCATTTATTCTTTCGGGTACATTTTTGAAACGATGTCTCTTCGTATAATTCGTAGAGGATTCTCCCCTTAAAGGATATTGAAGATCAAAGAACTGACTATACCATTCAAGACCTTTACTGAAGTTCTCTTCAGAACTAAAGAATTCTAGTTCTTTTGGTTCAGACATCTGAATCTTTGGATGAAGATCAAGATAATTATGAAGGCTTGTAGACGCACATTTCATTGCACCAATAACAAGTAAGTTGGGTTTTATCATAAGTTATTATTTGTTCTTTGCTTGGTAAATTACATCCATTTCTAATGAATATGTAGCAAGGTTGGCATGCATAATAGTTATAAATGAAATAAGTTTGGAAAACTAAAATTTATTCTTCAAATGTAAGTTTTGTAATCAATTGCAATATCTAGTTTCTCATTGGCAAGTACTTATAATCATTTTGTAGATTTTATTGTAAGTATATTTTGTAACTAGTAATAACCATGAAACTAGGAGTTAAAAAAAGCTCAATTAAATTATTCAATGAAGTGCGCATTTTTTTCTTGACATAGCTTTCGATGTTTTATAACTCTTTTATAATTTTTTAATAATTTTACAACTGCGAAAAATTCTGCCTTGTAGTGTTTTTTGTTGTTTCCAAAAATCCAATTTATGAAATGAGAAATTAACCACTTAATGTAATAAAATTTATTTTTTTGATTTTCATTATTATTTTTCAAGTTGGCAAGTAAGTTTACATAAGATCTATTAGTTAACATAACAAAATCATCATCTTTTTGTCTAAACTCTCTATCGTGGAAAACCTTTTGTGAAGAGCATAATCCAACTTTCCCTTCATGATGAGTTATGCGGTTTATATAATCATTATCTTCACTGTAATGAGTGAATAAAGGATCAAAACCGCCAATTTTTTCTAGCGTTTTATGTGGCAATAACCAACATGCTGCATTTACAAATTCTGTTGTATAAACTTCTTTTTGTTTCTCACTATTTACTAAAACATCCGTCAACAACTCCCTGCAGGGTGCAACACTATACTCTAAAAATAACCTGTCAATAAGTGCTCCAGAACCATTTAGTTGCATTGGGGCTAAAATATTGTAATGCTCATTATTTTTATGAATATTAATTAATGATTCTATAGTGTCAGACTCAACCCAGGCATCTTGATTAAGGAGAAAAGCATAATCATACTTCTCTTTTAAAGCTCTTTTTAAACCAATATTGTTGGCCTTCCCAAAACCTAAGTTTTTTTCAGTTTCTAGAACCTCTATTTTGGGGAACTTATCTTTAATTACATCTAAAGTTCCGTCATTAGATCCGTTATCAATAACGAGTATTTTCACATAAATACTTGAGTCAACTAAACTACCTAAACATTTTTGGATCCACTCTAATCCATTATATGTGACTATTATTGCGATAATATTCATTTGTTATTGTTAATTTAAATCGTTCAGAATCATTTGATCTTTTTTGCTGGGACACCCAGCACTTTAGAGTTGTCAGAGACATTTTTATTTACAAGGCTTTTTGCAGCAATCAGACAGTTCTTACCTACAGTAGTTCCTTGTAATATCAAAACATTAGCCCCTATATATGTTCCTTGATTAACAATAACTCCCTCTTTAGAGTTTTGGAGTGAATCTCCCAAATTGCTTTCTCCTTTATCTGTGTGAGTAATAATTGTAACATTCATAGCTAGCGTACAATTATTATGTATTGTAATATTCTCTGCTAAATCCAAAAAACAGTTTTTGCTTATTCTACAATTATCGCCGATATTTAGTTTTGATAAATCATCGTTTTTATAATGAATAATTAAAGGAGAATCAATTAATGTGTTTCTACCTATCGATGCTTTATTAAACCTCAACAAGTGCACGACAGCATGTCTGTTTAAATTATAAAATAATTTATTTGCATACTCAGTCCCAAAAAAAAATTTTCTGTATGCATATTTTACAATAATATATGCTACATAAATTTTAAACATTATTATTTTAATTATCATTAGATAATATTTTTTACATTCAATAATAGATACGGTAATGTTTTTAACTTAGAAGTTAAACTAATCTTCCTGTTTCTGAAATAATTTATGAAGACATTTTTTAAAACTTGTCGTTGGTTTTTGGAGATTCGTTTATTTTTATATAATCGTGAAGATTTAATTATGTTAATTTTTACCAGATCTTTTCGTCTAGAAAAAAAATCTAACTTTTTAGTAACTCCATCATTATGTATACGATAGTTAGCTAAGGGCATTTTAAGTATTTTAATCTTACTAACTAGACTAATATATAACCAGAACCAATAATCATAGACGTAATCAAGATTTTTACTTTCTGCCTCTTCTGTAAAGCGGATGATCAATTCTTTTCTCACGCATACAGTTAAAGTATAAATAAAATTTTTATTCATCAATAACCAAAATAAATCACCATTCTCTAAGGTTTGACTTTCCGGTAAGTGATAATAAGTATTTTTTATTTCAAAACCTTCTGAATTTATTAGATTAATATTACCTGAAACCATACCATAACTTCTATTTTTCTCTAAAAAATCCACCTGCTTTTGAAGTTTGTTCTCATCAATCCAGTAATCATCGCCTTCACATATTGCGATATATTCACCCTTGCATTGCTTCGAAGCCCAAGAAAAATTTTTATTCATTCCTTTGTTTTCCTTATGCCTAGTGTATTTAATCCAGCTACCATTAATGTGTTTATTTTTAATTTTTTCAACAATAGTATAAGTCCGGTCAGGTGAGCAGTCGTCGGCAATTATTAACTCAACTTCAAATTCACATTGCTGATTTAGAATACCTATAATGGCTTGTTCAATGAACTTTTCATGTCTATAAGTAATCATAATAACACTAACCATATTAATTTTTGTTTATTAATAGTCTCATAATTACACTCTTTTCTTTTTCTTCAAAAAGTTTAAAATTATATTTTCTGTAAAAGTCTTGTGCACGAGAATTCGTATTAAGTACTTCTAAGTCAAAAGTTAAAAAGTTATTTCTTGAAAGGTCAAACTTGGCAGCCTCAAAAAGTAACCGCCCTATTCCCATGGATTGAAATCTTTTATCAATAAGAATTAAAGATAAATAAGCCTGCTTTGTTTCTAAATTGTTAGCATAATATGCAATAACACCTTTCAAAGATCCACGAGAATAGTAAGTTATTATTTGGGCTTTTTCCATTAGTTTATCGACGTAATCTGGAATAGTCGAAGAAACCCTAATCTCTTCTTCATTACCTATATTGTTTTCAATTAAAGTTATAATATCCTCTCTCACAAGCGTCAAAATAATTCGTACATATTCAGAAAGTCTTTAACTTTTTCTTTTGAATTAAACATTAATACATCGATAATTGAAAGCCAAGGTATAAATTCATCTGAAAATTGATTGTACTCTACAGTTCGGGAATTTATAAAACGAAGTTCAACATTTTGTTTGAGAAAATCCTTTTTATTATATAGATCTTTTCCTCCGATCGCATTTATATAAAGAGAGGCTTTTTCAATACTGCAAATATCTAGAATCCTTTGCTGCCTATCTAATTCGGAATTTTGGTAAGCTTCTGATGAAATAATAAAATGGGTATTCAAGTCTAAATATTCAGCAATTGTTTTTACACTAAAAATGGAAAGTTCACTTATAGTTTCCTTTTCTTGATTTAAGGTATTATAGATCAATGGGTAAATCGAATTGAAATAAGGAGCTTTCTTATAATTCTGATTTATTGTCCGCAGTATTTTTCTTCTCCATTTTTCATAAGAAATGGTCTTTATTAATGTTTTATTGATTTTCGTAAAAGAGTTTGGTTTATCTAAAGGTATTGTGAACATAAAATCCTTACCAGCCACTTTTATTCTGTTTCTATTAATCCAGCCTTGTTTTATGAAATTCACGTCATCATAAAAGACAAATTTATCTACAGCAGCAATCATTTGGAAATAACCTATATAAGGAAAAATATAGGGCTGCATTACTGCAATAGAATTGTTATTACTATTCATTATTAATAATTGAAGTTATTTTATTTAAGCTTTCACTGCTTAAACTATCATATACTGGTAAACACAAGACTCGTTTCGCCATATCTCTTGCGATTGGACAAGTTGAGGAATGGATGTAAGGCAGCTCTTCCAAACTCGGGTAGAAATAACGTCTTGGGTTGATGTTTTCGTATTCTAAGCTTGTTTTTACTTTTAATAGACTTTCTTCGGTTTTGAAAACAACTGGATAATAAGCGTAATTCCATTCGGTGTATTCTCTTAATTTTAATTTACTCAATTGGCTAAAATCAAGGTGTGCATCGTAATAGTCGCATACACGTTTACGTTCAGAAATAATTTGTTTCATATAAGGTAATACACTTAAACCCATCGCAGCCTGGAGTTCGCTCATCTTGGCATTCAGTCCTAAACCATGATATTTTTCCGGACCGTCATGACCGAAATTATGTCGATACCACATTTCTTGTCGTGTCGCTTCATCCTGGCAAAACAAAGCGCCACCTTCTCCTGTATGAAATAATTTGGTCGCATGAAAACTACAGGTACTCACATCTCCATAATTAAAGATGGATTGTCCTTTATAATTAACCACAAAGCAATGCGCTGCATCGTAAATCACTTTTAAGTTGTGTTTTTTAGCAATGGCTTCAATTTCTTCGACAGCACAAGGATTTCCATAAACGTGGGTAGCTAAGATAGCGGTTGTTTTATCGGTGATGGCCGCTTCAATTTTGGTTTCATCAATAGTCAAATAGTCAGGATGAATGTCCACAAACACAGGTGTACATTTTTCCCAGACAATTGTTGCCGTAGTGGCTACATAAGAAAAGGGCGTGGTGATGACTTCTCCTCCGTTGGCAAAAGCATTTAAAGCAATTTGAATCGGTAAAGTGCCGTTAGTCATTGGGATGACATAGTTGACACCTAAATACTCTTGTAACCTTTCAGAGAGCTCTTTATACAATACCCCATTATTGGTCAGCCATTGGTTCTCCCAGATGCGCTTTAACTGCTTTTGGTAATCTTCAATCGGCGGAAAAAAAGTTTTAGTGACGTTGATCATTTTTTTCGTTTTAAAATTGTTTTGAGCTCATACATAGATTCCAGTTTGAGTATAAATGCCAAGAAAGTAAAGGTTATTAAACCTGAAAGTCCCCCTAATATAATTCGTATAAAATCATGAAAGTCGAAAGACTTTAAATAGTAGTCTATTCCGTAAATTGCCAGGCCTGCTAGTAAGGCTAATAAGATTGTAGGAAGTAAATCTTTGGTTTGCTGCCAGGCCGTATAATTAATAAACATGCCTGTATAATGGGTGTTGATAATAAAAGCCAATAAAGACAAAACTACGCTTCCGTATAATAAGCCATAGATACCAAATTGAAAAGCTACTATAATAACTATTACAGTTAATATTTTTTTGACGACTTCCAATTTTAAGAATAAGTCACTTCTGCCTTTTACATTTAAAATTTGCAAATTATAAGCATGTATAGGGTATAAAATTCCTGCCGCGCATAAAATTTGAAAATAAGGTACCGCAGGCAACCACTTTTCTGTATATAAAAATCGAAAGATGGGTTCTGCTAATACTGCTATGAAAATTAAAGTAGGCGCAACTAAGAATATAACCATCTGCATAATACGTTTATAAACATTTTTTAAACGTACATCATCATTTTGTATTTCAGAAAAAAGAGGATAGGTGATTTTACTCACAATACCACTTATGGTTCTTACCGGAAGCATTTTCAACCCTTCAGCCTTGGTGTAAAAACCCACCTGGGCAGGTGCGAAAAACTTACCTATGATGATAGGGTAAGCATTCACATAGATAGTGTCCAAAATCCCTGATAACGTGAGCTTAAAGCCAAAATTGAAATGCTGTTTAAATTTCTCTCTACTAAATAGCCAAAGCGGTTTCCATTTGGCCCAATACCAAAGTTGTATTGTCGCGGCTACGGCTTGTGCTATTCTGCTCCAGACCAAGCTCCAAACTCCGTAACCTTTTAAAGCTAAAACAACACCTACTATACCACTAATGATTAAAGATGGGGTGGACACCAGCATAAGTGTTCTAAAATCCATCATTTTTGTAAGCCGTGTATTTTGTATCGCTGCAAACGCATTGATGATAAATACAACACTAAAAACTCGCGTGATAGAAGTTAATTGTGGTTGACTGTAAAAATCTGCTATGTAGGGTGCTGCCATGTAAATAATCGCATAAATAACAAAACTCCCTACTAGATTGAAATAGAAAACAGTAGAATAATCTGCATCGTCAGGATTTTCAGTACGTATAAGTGACTGTGTAAGCCCACTATCTATCAGGGTTCTGGCTAAAGCCATAAAAACAGCAAGCATGGCTATAAGACCAAACTCCTCTGGCAATAGTAATCTTGCCAAAATAACAGAGATGCCAAATCCTATAATTTGGTTGCCGAATTGTTCGAGAGCAGACCAAAAGACACCCTTAAGAGCTTTATTTTTTAAGCTCATATAGCTCTGGAGTAATATCTTATGATAACTACTATTTCGTATAGTTGGTTAATCGTCAACTATTTAATTTTTGTTTCTTTAAACTTAGTCTTGTTCTCCAAAAACCACTGATAGGTCTGTTGGATACCGTCTTTGAGGTCAATTTCGGCTTTCCAGCCCTGGGTATTCATTTTAGACACATCCAGGAGTTTTCTTGGTGTCCCATCGGGTTTGGAGCTGTCCCAGTGTATTTCTCCCTGGTGTCCTACTATCTCCTGAATGGTTTCCGCCAGTGCTTTGATGGTCAAATCCTGGCCTGTGCCAATGTTGTATAAGTTATCTTCCAATTTGTGTTCTAAAGCAAACACTACGGCTTCGGCCAGGTCATCGACATGCAGGAATTCCCGCATGGGCGTTCCGCTTCCCCATAAGTTAACTGTAGACTGTTCACCGTTGTCCGTTGACTGTTTGGCTTCGTGGAACTTACGGATCATGGCGGGAAGCACGTGAGAGGTTTTTAAGTCGAAGTTGTCGTTGGGTCCGTATAAGTTAGTAGGCATCAAACTCACAAAGTCCTTCCCGTATTGCTTAAGTATCGCTTCACAGGCTTTTACGCCTGCTATTTTGGCGATGGCATACCATTCGTTTGTGGGTTCTAAGCTACCGGTGAGCAAGTAGTCTTCCTTCAGTGGCTGTGGGGCGTGTTTTGGATAAATACAGGAGCTCCCTAAAAAGATAAACTTTTCGACCTCAAAGTTGTGTGCGGTATCAATCAGGTTGTTCTGGATTTGCAGGTTTTCCATCAAAAACGGATAAGGATTCTCGTTATTAGCCAGGATTCCTCCTACCCGCGCAGCGGCATCGATGACGACTTCGGGCTGTTCTGCTTTAAAGAACTCCTTGACCGCAGACTGATCTCTTAAATCCAGGTCTTTGGAAGTTTTACCCACCAGATGCCTATAGCCTTTGGCTTCTAAAGTTCTCCATATCGCTGAGCCGACCATGCCCCGGTGGCCTGCGATGAATATTCTGGTTTGACTGTTGACTGTTGGCTGTTGACCTTTGACTTGTTGGCTCTTGATCATTGGTTTTTGATTGCTTTATTTACATTGACGAAGACGAAAACGATGACTAGATCTCGGTCTTTATCTTAGCCTTCGTTTTAGTTTTAACTATTTAGTATATTTTTTCTCAGAGCATAAATCCTCCTTTGTAGACTAACTATTTTTTTAAACAATGATTCAAACTCAGATGAATCAAAATAATTTCGTTTACTCGCTATTCTTAATTGAGTTTCTAGTTCAAAACTGGATCCTAATGCAATTTCTAAAAATCTAGCAAAATCTTTTTCAGAAACTCTTGACGCCCCTTCAGCGATATTTGAGGGAATAGAAATAGCTGATCTTGTAATCTGCGAGCTCAAAACAAATTTTTCATTGGCTGGGAAACCATCAACCAGATCATATACATCCTGTACAAGTTGCATAGCGTCAATCCAAATGTCATATTTTCTAAAATCTCTCAATTTTTCTTCGTTTTTGTCTTTGTCTTTGTCTTTGTCTTTGTCTTTTAAGATAAATACATACAATTGACCAAAGGTTAGGCTTTCAAAAAGTCAACGCCTAATGGTTAAAGGTTATTTATTCGAAGTAATTCATCGTCTTAAAGCCTCCATTTTTTAAGTACTGATCTTTTTGCATGAGTTTAAGGTCGGCATCCATCATTTCACTCACCAGGTCTTGCAGATCGTACTGGCATTCCCAGCCTAATTTTTCTTTGGCCTTGGTAGCATCTCCAATAAGCAACTCTACCTCTGTGGGTCTAAAGTACTTTGGATCTACCTTTAATACTTCCTGGCCTTTTTTCAACTGATAGTCAGGATTTTTGCAGTGTTTTACAATAGCGTGTTCATTCTCTCCTTCGCCCTTGAACTCCAGTTCGATGCCCACTCTGTCAAAACTCATTTTTACAAAATCGCGCACCGTTGTTGTTTTCCCTGTGGCAATGACCCAGTCTTCCGCTTCTTCCGCCTGAAGAATCATCCACATCATTCTGACGTAGTCTTTGGCATGGCCCCAGTCCCGCTGTGCATCCAGGTTTCCCAGGTAAAATTTATCCTGAAGTCCCAAAGCAATTCTTGCTACCGCACGGGTGATTTTACGGGTCACAAAGGTTTCGCCTCGGATGGGGGATTCGTGATTAAACAGAATTCCGTTACAGGCAAACATATTATAGGCTTCTCTATAGTTCACCGTGATCCAGTAAGCATATAGTTTGGCAACGGCATAAGGTGAGCGCGGGTAAAAGGGAGTAGTTTCGGTTTGAGGCACTTCCTGTACCTTCCCGTACAACTCTGAAGTAGAGGCCTGATAAATTCTGGTTTTATTCTCTAATCCTAATAAACGAACAGCATCTAAGATTCTTAAAGTCCCTAATCCATCGGCATTGCCTGTATATTCCGGTATTTCAAAAGACACGGCCACATGGCTCATGGCTGCCAGGTTGTAGATCTCGTCCGGCTGTATTTCTTTGATTAAACGGATGAGATTAGTACTATCCGTCATATCCCCGTAGTGCAGGATGAACTTTTGATGTTCCTCATGCGGATCTTGATATAAGTGGTCTACTCTATCAGTATTAAAAAGTGAAGACCTTCGTTTGATGCCATGCACTTCGTAACCTTTTTTAAGTAAAAATTCACTTAAATAAGCCCCATCTTGGCCTGTTACGCCTGTTATTAATGCTACTTTCATATTAATGTTTGCTTGTCTTATAATACTTTATTACCTGAATTCATTTTCGGGTAGATTTAAAGCCTTGCTTGTTCAAAATCAACTATTCTTTAGACTAAGATTAAGTATATTTATTTCAATGATTTATCTTTCAATACCTCAACCCCAACTGCCATAAAGGAATGCTCTTCAAAAATCCTGTTTCTATATCATCTTTTACAACAAGTTCCTTTTTTTCTTAGTTTTTTTTAGTAAACGGGTAAAGCCCCCTCTAACTCCCCCAAAGGGAGAGGACTCTTTTTTTATTTTGACTGTTCACTGCTCACTGTTGACTCGTGTCAAAATCAAACTGAATTCATTAAAAACTCACGTAAACTTTCATTTTGGATGCCTTTTAAAGTATTTCCAGAAAAATTTTCCATGGTAATGACTTTTTTAGGGTAGTTATCTTTAATCTGTTGTAGAATACCAAACTCGCGTTTTAAGGTACTACTATCGTCTATAGTTAATGCCACCTGAATGTACATTTTTTCTCCATCTTTGCTCGCCATAAAATCAATTTCTTTATCTTCCATAACGCCAACTTGAACTCGATAACCCTTAAAAATAAGATGGTTGTAAACGGCATTTTCCATTATTTTTCCTCTGTCTTCTAGTCTGTATCCCCAAAGTCCATTTCTAATGCCTAAGTTTTCAAAGTAATATTTCTCGCCAATTTCAAACATTCGCTTTCCTATTAAGTCGAAGCGACTCACTTTATGGACTAAAAAAGCACTAACCAAATGATGAATATAAGTTTGAACCTGGTTAGGCGCCATCTTTATACGTTGTGACTTTAAAAAATCACTAATTTTTTTAGCAGAAAAAATACTTCCTGTATGTGCTGCTAGAAATGTGACTAATTGTTCTAAAAAATTAACATTACGAATGGCATATCTATTGATAATGTCTCTATAGACAATGCTTTGGTAGATGTTTTTTAGATACTCAAACACAATATCATCCTTGAGTTCTAAATGAATAAGATAAGGCAAGCCTCCGAATTTCAAATATTTATCTAAACTGTCTTTATCTTCTGTTAGCTTATGAAAAGCTATAAATTCTGGATAAGAAAGACTAAAAACCTCTATGGCTATATAGCGTCCACTTATATAGCCTGCAATATCTCCTGACAGCAAATTTGCATTGCTTCCTGTGCAATACAGGTCTAAATTTTGATGAAGAAGAAGCGAGCGTAAGGCCTCTTCAAAGTTTTCTATATCTTGAATTTCATCTATAAAAACATAGGTTTTGTTTGATTTTGATGCATTTTCTAATACATACTTGTTCAAATCTGAAGCGGTTTTTATAAATGAAAAGGCTAAATCTTCTTTGTTAATGTATATAAAAGAAGCTTTTGAGTCTTGCTGTGCAATCCACTGAATGATTTGAAAAAGCAAATAACTCTTACCAACACGACGTTGACCTGTTAACACCTTTATGATGTTTTGCCCAACATAAGGCGCTACCATGTCTAAATAGGTAGAACGCTTTATTATTTTGGAAGGGATTTTAAGGCTATCTATTTTCATTATGATTATAACTTATTGTAAATATATAAAAAGTTATAAGTATGTTTTTAGTGTGTGATGAGTTTTTGAGTATTTGAGCTGGTAGACTGGTTAAGCCCCCTCTAACTCCCCCAAAGGGTGAGGACTCATTTTTTTATTTTGACTGTTGACTGTTGACTGTTGACTGTTGACTGGTAAAGCCCCCTCTAGCTCCCCCAAAGGGTGAGGATTTTGATGCCCCCTCTAACTCCCCCAAAGGGTGAGGACTTTGGTGCCCCCTCTAGCTCCCCCGAAGGGTGAGGACTTATTTTTTTATTTTGACTGTTCACTGTCGACTGTTGACTGTTGACTGTTGACTGTTCACTGTTGACTGTTGACTGTTGACTGTTCACTGTTGACTGTTGACTGTTGACTGTTTGACGTTTGACCTTCCCTAAATAGCGTTGACCGTTTTGGTTATTATTCATCTTTAATTATTATCGGAC
>RRZV01000098.1 GCA_003931895.1 Mesohalobacter salilacus | reverse complement strand
TAAAAAAAGCGGGAAATCCTTAAAGGAAATCCCGCTTTTAAAAATGTTTATCGGACACTAATGGCTGTAAATATAAAATTCCAAACCTAAAATCAAATTTGTCTTAATAATTTACAAAACAGCTTTACCATTTTAGGTTCGGCAACTTTGGCTGTTTCTAAAATATCTTCAACATTTACGGGTTCTAAGTTGTCGGGGTCGCATTCGTCTGTTAATACTGAAACAGCAACAACTGGCAATTGTAGGTGATTGGCGACAATAACTTCTGGCACGGTGCTCATCCCAACAGCATCGGCTCCGATGGTTTTTAGGTAACGGTATTCGGCTCGGGTTTCGAGTTGTGGTCCTAAAACTGAGGCATAAACGCCTTGATGTAAATTGATGTTTTGTTTGTTGGCTATTTCAATTAAACTATTACGCATACTTTTGTCATACGGGCAACTCATATCTACAAAAATATTACCAAGCTTTGAAACGCCTTTGTAGGCTAAAGGAGAACCGCCGAGTAAATTGATATGATCGTCTATTAACATCAAGTCTCCTTTTTTAAAGTTAAGATTGATGGCGCCAGCGGCATTAGACACAAGTAATTTTTGAACACCAAGGCGTTTCATTATTCTAACAGGGAAAGTGACATCAAGTAAATCATAGCCTTCATACAAGTGAAATCGTCCTTGCATTATTACGGCGGTTTTACCTTCAATTTTACCAAATATGAGTTTGCCTTTATGAAATTCGACAGTTGCTGTTGGGAAATGTGGTATATGGTTATAACTCACTTCGTGAATAATCTCAACTTGATTTAACAGTTGACCCAAACCTGTGCCGAGAATAATGCCGATTTCCGGATTTTTAAAGCCTTTTTCTTTGAGGTATTTTGTGGTTTCTTTAAGGTATTTCATTCTAATAGCATTTTTAATTCTGTAAAATCATTTAAATCTTCGAGGTAATCTATATCATTTTTAGCTTCTAACAAAGCTACTTGTTTTGATTTTAAATCTTGTAAGGTTAAGTTTAAAACCTCATCAGTTCCCCAAGGTTTGTTTTTAAAAACTTCAGGAAAAATTGATTTTGTTCCCAAAAGATAGTATCCGCCGTCAGTAGCTGGACCAATCACCGCATCATTGTGGTCGAGTTTTGCAAAAGCTTTATCTATTAGTTTGTGGTTAATATCATACAAATCTGAACCAATGATAACGACTTTTTCAAATCCATCCTGGAAAGCCTGTTCAAAAGCCTGTTGCATTTTCTGACCCAAATCACCATCTATTTGAACTTTTTTTTCAAAAATCTTATCATCCCAAAAATCATTTTTAGCAATAGCTTTGGTATAATAAACTTGTTTATGGGCTTTGACTTTTGCCGTTACTTTTGCCGTGTGTTGCAATAAAAATTTATAAATCTCCAAAGCTTTATCATCACCGACTCCTTGAGCTAATCTGGTTTTGACTTTGCCTTTTTCGGGTTTTCTCGTAAAGATGATTAAGCAGTTTTTCATATTATTTTTTTAACCATTAAGAAGTTAAGTTGCATTAAGTATTTATGTTCTTCATTTTTTAAGGGTTGAATTTTGTAAAATGGCGAAGAAAGACTTAAGATTTAATTTAACTTTATTCTAAAATTTTATTACCGCGTTCCAAAAATTTCCCCCAAAATTTATCATAAGCATGCACGTTTTTGGTTTGTTTGCTGTTTTTGTAAATCGGATAGCCGCGATTAACCCAATCGAAAATTCCACCGTATAAGTTTTGTATGTTTTTAAACCCCATATTTTTCAATCGTTCTCCAATCTGTTCAGAACGCACGCCAATTGAGCAATACACTACTATTTCAGTGTTTTTGTCAAGCTGTTTTACGTTCTCCTTTTTAAAATTATCGTAGCCAATCCAAATGGCATTTTTAAGATGACTCACATCGAATTCAGCTTTAGCTCTCGTGTCTAATAACACGATATCTTCTCCAGCGTCGAGTTTTGTTTTTAGGGTTTCAACTTCAATATAGTCTACACTACCAGAATTATATTTCTGAATAGCTTCATCAATGCTGTTTTGAGCAATTCCAGTTAGACTAAATAAAAACACAGTTAGATATTTAAGAAGATAAGACATCGGTATCAAGATTTGGTTTTACCCCATTTTTATCAAAAATTTCGTCTTTATGGCATTTCATAAAATGGTCGCAATACAAACAAATATTGCCTAATTCTTCGTTTTTAGATTTGGCTTCGTCTTCGCTTATGCCAAGTGCTTTTCCCATTTTTAAAGGTTCGCCATCGTTTAAAGCTTTAAATACAATGTTTTGTGAAGCTCGTTGCAACACGTCTGCTACCTTTTCTTGTCGCGCATCGCCCATCGGAAAATGCGTGCCTGGACAACACGGATTAATACGCCATAGTTGGATGCTGATTTCATTGGGAATATCATCATAACCACCCAGAAAATTTCGTGCGCCTGATAAAATCGTGCAGAAATTATGCTCGGGATTTTTATAATGAATATCATTTTTTAAAGCTTTCCCACGTGCCCAATTGCCGCCAATCCACATGTCTTCATTGGCACCCCAATAGCCCCAACTCAAATCTTTTTCAGTTAAATAATTTTCGCTGTCCACTAAGGGGTCTTTGTCTTCTCCATTAACGCCACAACTTTCAAAAATCTCTGCTAACTCCATTAAACGATTGCCGGCGTGTTTGTGATAACGGTCTATACTGGCAATATCAAAACGAGTAACGCCTTTGTCTATAAGCACTTGAAGTTTTTTGGTATTCAGTAAATCGCCGTTGGTCTGCAACATAATTTGAGTGCGTCCCTGGTATTTGTCCTGTATTTTGTCCAGAATAGCGTGTAACAATTTGATATCTGCCATTGGCTCACCACCGCTCAAAATTAGCCGGTCAATCTTGCTCGGCATATTGTCTACAATTTTAAAGCAATCGTCTTGAGATATACGCGCACCAAACGGACTTGAGTCGTTATAGCAATGGTCACAATCGTCGTTGCAGAGTTGGGTAAAAACCCAATACAGGGATTCAATGTGGTCAAAATCAGTCTTCATTTGTTTCGTTTTTCAAGTGTTTCCAAAATAAAATTTCGTCGTTTACGCCGCTTTTGTCGTCTTGATAAAAAGCTTTTTTAGAGTCGTATTGAATAAGGCTTCCTTGCTCAATTTTAGCAATGTTGTCACCAATGATGATGGCTTCTTTTAAATCGTGCGTCACAAAAATAGCAGATAGATTTTGAGACGACACCAGAGTTTTGAAAAGTTTTTGCATATGCGAACGAATTTCAGGGTCTAAAGCGCCAAAAGGTTCGTCAAGTAAAAGCAATTGCGGCTGAATCACCAAAGCCCTACCAAAAGCAATACGTTGTTTTTGTCCGCCGGAGAGTTGATTGGGCATTTTATGGCCTTGGTCTTGCATACCGAGTTTATCAAGCATTGCGTTGACTTGAGCAGGAATATGTTTTGCTTTTTGCAATCTCAAACCAAAAGCAATATTTTCAAAAGCTGATAGATGAGGAAACAACAGAGCGTCTTGGTATAAATAAATGATTTTCCGCTGTTGTGGAGAAAGCGCGTCAATACGGTTTTCTCTAAGGTAGATTTGCCCTTGATTAGCATTTTCAAGCCCGGCTATTATTTTGAGTAATGTCGTTTTACCACTACCTGAGGCTCCAATGAGGCTTAAAGTTTGGCCATCGCTTAAATCAAGATTGATATTTTTCAAAATCTGGTTTTGACCAAACCATTTATGGAGTTGTTTTATACGGAGAAAAGCTTCACTCATCGGGCTAAAATTAGAATTTTTTTATTCATATACAACAAAACAATTGGTGGTAAAATAAGCAAAATACAAGCCAAAGCTGCATAAAACACATTGGCTTCATTGATAAAACTAAACACCATTACCGTGAGGGTTTTGACTTTGCCTAAACCTATAAATTGTGTTAGCCCGTATTCAAACCAAGAGACTAAAAAGGATTGAAAAAAACACAAAACAATAGCGGGTTTGGATAAAGGCAAAATGACTTTTAGCAGGCTTTGTCTTGAACTTGCCCCTAAGGTAAATGAGAGTTGCTCGATAGACTTTAAATGCTCATTCCAAAAATTATTGAAAATGACAATGCCAAAAGGCAAGGCAAAAAAGAGCTGCGCAATCAGCACCCCGATAAAATTGCCAGACAAATTCGCTACCGTGAAATAATACTGAAAGATCACCGCCAAAACCACGGGCGATAAAATGTAAGGCACAAGCGTAAAGCGCATATAAAGCTGCCGATGCTTACTGTAGGCGATGTGTTTAGACATAAAAAACGCAAAAACGCTAACTGTACCGGCCAAACTTAAAGATAAACCGAGTGATAAGAATAGACTTTTTAAAATATCACCTTGTTGAAAGAGACTGTTTCCCCAATGTTGAAGTGTCCATTGTTGTGGTAAAACTTCTGGAAACTGCCATTGCTGCGCTAAAGACAAGCCCAATAAAAACACCAAAGGGAATACCACAGCCAAAACAAAACTATATTTTAAGATTTTGCTCATCATTTGAAATGGGGTTTTAAATATTTACGCGATGGCTTTCCAAACACAATTAAAACCAAAACGACCAAGATGACATACAACACGCTCATCGCAAATCCTAAAGGGATATCATTCAGATTAAATTTTTGGATTTTTTGCACAATCGCGACGGAAACCATTTGCGGATATTGCCGCCCTAAAATCAACGGCACTTCATAAGAGCCCATCACAAATATGACAAACAATAATAAAGTCATTTTAGATTTTTGAAATAATATTGGAAGCGTGACGCGTCTTAAGGTTTCTGAAGTTGATGCTCCGAGGGTTTTTGATAAATTTTCTAAATGCAATAGATTTTCATTTCTATAAATATTAGACATCAAAATGGTAAAAAACGGCGTAATCAACAACACACTGCAAAAGATGATGCCTATACCATAAAAATCTCTGACTACATTTGGAAAATCGTTTAAACTATGGATAAATCCCAATTCAAAAGCGATTCGAGAAAACCAACCAGACGGCGAAAGCCACTGTAAAACGACAAACGCCATCACCGTAGCTGGAAAACACAAGGGCAAAAATATAAAATAACTCAATCGACCCTGTTGAATACTTTTATTCCAACTTAAGGCCATACTCACCGCAAAACACAAACTGATAAAAACACTGACAAGTCCGATGCTGAGACTGTATAAAAAACTCGCCCATAAACTTTGCGACGTCAAAGCCTTTTGCCAATATTCAAACGTAATACCTTTAGACAATAAACCTGTTAAACCTAAACTATAGCTTAACGCATAGCCCAACCCTGCAAGCACAGGAAGCATAATCAGCAGCCAAAACAATAGCTTAATAAAAACAGGATAAACCTTCAACTTCACGGATTAATAATTTTTGTTCTAAAATCTTCAGCAAGACGAATCATATATTCAGGATGGAGCTCCATTAAGGCTTTTTGATCAAGCTCACTTCTGGGTGGTGCATATTGTCGTTTAGCAATATTTTTAAAATGTTGTTTCTCATTTTTGGGTAATTTTTTTAAATCTAAAACACTGCCATCGCCCCAAACTTCAGGCTTAGACTTGTGAGCTTGGGCTTGGGCTGAAATCATAAAATTGGCCACCAACATCGCTGCGGCTTTATGCTGAGACAGTTTTGGAATCCCCAAATAATGGCTGTTTTGAATACTGCCAAAATCTGGCACATAAGCGCGAGCGGTTTTCGGGAAAAGGCCTTCGCTAATTTTGTTATCCACTTCGCTATCGTTATTACTCATACTGAACCAAATTTCACCTGACGCCAATAGCTGATGCATTTGAGCGACATTTTCTGGAAACACTTCACCGCTTTGCCAAAGATAAGGTTTCAGTTGCTCAATATAGTTCCAAAGTTGTTGACTGTACTTTTTATAGGTGGCTTCATCAAAGTCTCCATAAAGTTCATCGGGGTTTTCGGCAAAACTGATCAACAAACTTTTTAAAAAAGTCAAACCCGTAAAATGATTATCAAATGTAAATTGACCCGGATGGGTTTTGACAAAATTTAGCAGTTCGGCTTTGTTTCGTGGTGGGTTTTTAACCTTTGCTTGATTGTAAATCCAAGTCATTTGCACATTACCCCAAGGCAATTCATAGCCGTCGATATCCTGCTGAAAATCTTTTCCGATAAACGGATTTTCAAAATCTATAAACTCAGCATTGGGCAATACGGACGTCCACGGGCCGTAAAGCGCATCAATCTGTCGCAGTTGGTAAAAGGTTTCGCCATTGATCCACACCAAATCAATTTCGCTCTCACTTTTATTGGCCTGCAACTCAGTCATCAAACTTTGCACAATCATATTACCCTGACCGCTAACGATATTGACACCAATCCCGTATTTTGACTTGACCTTTGGCAACACATGATTATTCATATACGCATTGATTTTCGGGTCGCCTTTCCACATCATCATATTGATGCTTTGGTGTTGGCCTTGTGCTTCCACGGCCGACCAATCCGATAAATCGACGCTTTGGTCTGGAGTTTTATCGGTTTTACAGCCTAAAAAACAGATTAGAATTATGGTTATAATGGATTTATGCATTTTTTTTATTAAATATTTATAGGCTTCGAGCGGGCTATTCGCTATATCTTTTTGGTGTTTGGTAAGTCTCAGTAAGTCTTTTGAGCGTGCCATTTTTGTGGCACACTCAAAAGACAACTTCGCTAAGCCAAACATCAAAAAGGATGCCGCTTCTATCCCTAAGCCAAACACGAACTCTTAATTACCATTTATATAAATTTTTAAAAAAATATTCATCAAATTAGCTCAAGACTTCACATTATTTCAAGACCCCACAGGTCTCCAAGACCTGTAAGGTCTAAGTAATAAGTTCTAATTTTTAAATCAAAACAAATACCTCACCCCAAACTGAAACTGTCTCGGTGGCCCAGCATTTCGCTGCACAAAACGCCCCGAAGACGCTGGTCCAGCCTGAATTTGATTACTTTGCGTGGCATTGTTAAAAAATCCACTTAAGTTTTCTGCATTCAAGACATTAAATATATCAGCGCGAAACTCCAAGCGATGGTTATTTCCCAATTTAAACTGATGCTGAATACCAACATCAAAAGTGTTATTCCACGGCAAGCGATCGTTGTTTCTGGATTCTCCGGGCGAGCGGTCACTGTTGCCCACGTAAGCATCACCAAAGCCCGAGCCGTCACCATTCAAATCTGTCGTGCCAAAAACTTCACCGTCAGGAATTCTGTTGATGGGCTGTCCGCTTTGTAAAAGTGCAGCCAAAGTAATGGTCGTGCCTTCAAACGGATAATAATTGAAAATCCCATTGATATTGTGCGTTCTATCGTTGATAGACGGTCCCCATTCGGCATCAAAATTATTGGCATCCATCGCTCTAAAGTTGATATCTTCCGTATCATTTTTTAGCGATGACAAGGTATAATTGATGCGATATGAATAGTTGTTTTGACCTCGGGCTTTTTGCAAATTAAAACTCGCCGCCCAATATTCAGACTCGCCTTCGGTTTCAGTTATGACCACATTTCTGGCAACGCCTTCAACTTCCTGGCCGTTAATAATGCCGACACCATTCACGATAGGAATTGGGCGAGTGGCGTCAGCTTCTTCTATGCTTCTTACATCGTCTGGTGAAAAATTGCTATCAATGGGGAATGGCTCCGCAGCATTGAGATTTCTTAAACGAAATAAATTTCGACCCAAATTGTGCATCACATCTACAAAAAACAATTTGTCATTCTCCAACTGCACTTGATAACCTAAAGTAAATTGATGTGAATACGGATTGTCGTAACCGTTGGGATTTAAAATTCGTCGTTCGTTAGAAAATACATTTTGCTCACTTCCGGCTAAATCGGCAGGAGTTGGACCTTCTAAAAAGTTGACATTACTGAAATTGGCCGTCAGATTTCCATTAAAAGTCACGCGATCAATATCCGTATCAGCCGGCAATAAGCCTTGATTAACAAGCTCTTGAATTTGTAATTTATAGTCTTCAGAATTGTTGTTTAATTGAAGTGCATCGCTGTAAATCGCATAGTTTATTTTATCATAGGCAATGGCATACCCACCGCGTATCACAGAATTTTCAGTGAGTTTGTAATTAAAATTGAGTCGTGGTGCAATGTTGTCGGTATCACCATCGGTGCTGCCGCCTTCAGATAAATTGTCATAATCGTATCTTAAGCCGATGGTAGCGTTGAGTTTATCGTTGATTTCCCATAAATCTTCAATATAAAACGAGGTGATGTTTTGGGTAGTGCCAAACGATGAAGGTCTCAACTCCACACCATAATTCACCACTTCAGCATCTGAAGGAATATCATCGACATTTAATGCGCCGCCAATATTTTGGTTGTTGAGCGTATTAAGTTGGTCTTCAGTTAACCTTACAATATAATTTCCATTAGGATTGCCACCACCAAACAATTCGTGGTCACCACTGATGTAGTTAAAACCTGCTTTGATGGTATGATTGTCTAAATACCACTTAAATTTTTGTTGAAACTGCAGGGTGTTTTCAATTTCATCAAATACAAATCCAGGATGACCCACAATCGCAATGGGTTGATCGGCAGGGTTTCTTACGGTCACTTGTGGTGAAGCATCGTTATCAGGATCGGCGTAATTCCAGCGAAAACGGCCGTAAAGCAGATTGGTTTCAAAACTCATATTGCCAATATTATAGGCATTTTTTAATGCCAAATTGATGCTGTTGCGTTCCTGTGCATTTCCAGCCGATGGAAAAGTGACGCCGCCTTCAAGTCCGCCGCCTTGACGTTCAATATCAATCACACCGACATTGGCTCTTAACGAACTTCTGAAATTTTCCTGCCAGATCTGATCAATTTTAGCTGAAAAATAATTGAATGTATTGGTGCCTTCAACCGTTTCTACAACGCCTAAGTCCGGCGAATTTAAAAGGTTATCTTTTTGGTCTGTGGTATGTTCAAAATTGACAAAATAAAAAGTTTTATCTTTTACAATTGGACCGCCAACCGCAAATCCGGATTGGTAACGAGCAAAACCATCCTGGACCAAATTACCCGACAAATCACGTTGAGCAAAATCGGTTTGGCCATCAATTTCTGGGCCTGGTCGGGTAACAAAAAAGACTTCGCCGTGATGTTCATTTCCACCGGATTTGGTAGTGATGTCAATCACACCGTTGTTGGTCAAGCCGTATTCCGCTGAAAAATTACTGGTCAACACCGTGATGTCTTTAACAAAACCCGCTGGAATGGCAAATCGCTGTCCGCCGAGAAAACGTTCATTATTATCTAAACCATCAATTAAATAGGAGGTGAAAAGCGAATTTGCTCCATTAATACTCACATTGGGCGCTTCAGGAAAAAAACCTGTCGCCTGAGTCACATTGGGAAT
The DNA here is from genome assembly GCA_003931895.1 of Mesohalobacter salilacus. Classification (GTDB taxonomy): domain Bacteria; phylum Bacteroidota; class Bacteroidia; order Flavobacteriales; family Flavobacteriaceae; genus Psychroflexus. The sequence goes on along the minus strand of RRZV01000098.1, from coordinate 13,496 downwards.
TCTAAATAATACTCGAGTGATGTCGCGTCCTTCAACAGGGATTTCTTCGATTTCTTGGGCTTCTAATTCAAAAGACACTTCGGCGTCTCTTCGGTTTATTCGACTCGTCTTTTGTTGCGTAATCAAGACTTCATCTAAAGATTGTTCCGCAAAATCTTTAGAGACGAGATAAAAAGGTAGGTTGATGTTTTCGTTGGAACGGATATCAATTTGTTCAGATTGTTGTTGGGCATAAGTTGCGTTACCTTCAAAAACGATCTTATACCCGTTCAGAGGCAAAATGTTTTTAAACACGACTTGTCCTTTTTCATTTGTGGTTTTGGTAATGTTTATACCTTGGTTTTCGTTTTGTAATTTGATATCAATATTTGAAACACTTTGATTGTTTTCAAGATCAATCACAGTGACGTTGATGTCTTGTTGAGCCAATCCTATCCAAGTCAATAGGATACAGCACAAGCTTAAAAATTTAGTCATTTTTTAGATTTAATAAAGGATTTGAAAATAAAATTTTAGCACAGGATTTATACTAATCGCGGCGAACCTTTATTAAATGGAATATTTGCCCTGATACCAAAATCAGAAAGCAGAAAATTGAAAAATATAAACTCAAATTGTTTAATTAATTTTGAAATTAAACCTTGAATTTGAGCTGAAATTTGATGAATAAAATTTTGAATCTGTCTTAAACTTTCAACATTATCAATGTCATTAAAAGTTTCTAAGCAAAGCACTTTGCTGTCAAGTTGCTCTAAAGCCGATTTAATTTGGCTGAACAATTGAGAAGTTTGCCAAGCTAAATTTTTAAAATCTAAATCATTAAAGGTCTTTTTGTGAATTCCTAAAATGTAAAATCCACCATCGGCAGACGACCCTAACGTAGTTTTGTTTTGAATTAAAGCTTTATGAGCTTTGAGGATATGTTGAGTTTGAAGTTGAGGTGTATCGTTACCAATCGTAATGATTTGATCGTACCCCGAATTAAAAACGTTGCTGATGGCATTATAAAAACGTTCACCGAAGTTTTGCCCTTTTTGGGTTTTTTCGGTGGATATAAAATAGGGTAACCGACTGCGTTTTACCTTTCGGATCAGGTTTTTATTCAGGTTTTCAAACAACTCTTCACCGTGTTGAATTCCTTTTCGCCGAGCATCAATCTCAGGTGAATTGGCAAAAATAAGAACAGCAGTTTTTGAGTTCAATGTTGAGGTTTTAATTTTGTTTTATCGATAGAATTTTATAAACCTTACAAATCAAATTATCGTCCAGGTCTAAAAATTAAAGCATTAGGATAATCTTTTTTGAGTTCAGCAAAAGCTTTATCAGCATAAAGTTTAGTTCTAAATTGACCAACCCAGACTTTATAATTTGGCGTTTCGTATTCTATTGTTGCTTTGTATTCATAAGCTTTAGCGTCGTATTCTTTCTTAGCATCTTCAGCATTTTTTCGTTCACCAGAAAATAATTGAATGGTATAAAAAGACTTGATTTCGTGGTTTTTAATCATTTTTTTCTTCAGCAAAAGTAAACTGTCTAAAGTTTGAGTATTAACAGTTGTGTTTTGAGCTTTTGCAGTTAAACTCAAGCCAATGAATAAGATGCAGAATATGGTTTTCATAAAGTATTAATTCAAACGTCCTACAAAACTAAAATATTTTAATGGACAAATTGATTTTATTATTTAGAAACACTTTAAATTAACTTTTAACAAATGTCAGTATTACCAAAATCATCCTAATATCTTATTTTTGTATTCAATTTTTTTTCAGGTTACGAAAAGCCTGTTTTAATATTAATTGAAAACTATTATGAAAAAGGTGATTCTACGCCCTTCTCTTTTTGCTTTATTTTTTATCCTTTTCAGCATTTGTGCTTATTCTCAAGATGCCAAAACCGATAGCACAGCGACAGCTTCAGCAGAAAACACTGAAGCGGCAAGTTCGGTAGTGCCAGGTGGCGATCCTGCAAAAGGTGAAAAATTATTCAAATCTTTATGTGCAGCTTGTCATAAGCCTTACGAAAGAGCTGTTGGGCCAGCTTTGCACGGTGTTGTTAATAAATATGACGGAGATTTTGAATGGCTTTATGCTTGGATAAAAAATAGTCAAAAACTTATTAAATCTGGTGATTCAAGAGCGGTTGCGATTTATGAAGAATACAACCAGACGGCAATGAATGCCTTTCCGCAGTTAAGTAATCAAGATATCGATAATATTTTAGCTTATGTGGAGCAACCTAAACCTGAACCTAAAGTCGCTGTAGCTGACAATGCAGCTGTCGGTGGACAAGCTCAGGGCAATCAAATTTCTACAGACTTAATTTTAGCAATTTTATCTTTCGTTTTATTATTGCTTGTTGTCATATTATATTTAGTTAATAAAACCCTTAACCGTTTTGCTGAAGTTAATGGTGTTCAACTGAAATCTGAAGATGGGCAACCGAGAAAACCATTATGGAAAGCTTATGCTGAAAATGGATTTTTAGTTTTGGTTACCGCAGTTATATTTTTGTTAGGCACAGCTTGGTTTGGTTATGGATACTTAATGCAAGTTGGTGTTGACCAAGGTTACGAACCCATTCAACCTATCCATTACTCACACAGAATCCACGCAGGAGAAAATAAGATAGACTGTAAATATTGTCACTCTTCAGCTCGAGTTTCAAAACATTCTGGAATTCCTTCGCTTAATGTCTGTATGAATTGTCATAAACAAATAGCAGAAGTAGCGCCTGAAACACAGGCTAAAGGAAAAGAAGAGTTTAATGTTGACTACAATGCTGAAATTGTTAAGTTATATGAGGCTGTAGGATGGGACAAAACCACGCAATCTTATACTGGTGAAACCAAACCTGTAAAATGGGTAAGATTACACAATTTGCCAGATTTAGCTTATTTTAATCACTCTCAGCACGTTACTGTTGGGCAGATTGAATGTCAGACTTGTCACGGCCCTGTAGAAGAAATGGAAGTGATGTATCAACACGCTCCACTCACAATGGGTTGGTGTATTAATTGTCACCGCGAGACCAATGTTAAAGTGAAAGACAATGGATATTACACAAAAATACACGAAGAATTATCAAAAAAATATAATGTAGAAGAATTTACAGCAGCCGATATGGGTGGAATAGAATGCGGTAAATGTCATTATTAATCAAACTTAGAAATACTTAGTCTTATATGTCTTCAAATAAAAAATACTGGAAAAACCCCGAAGAGCTCAACGCTGATAGCTCTGTAATCGAGGCGATTCAAGCCAAAGAATTTACTGAGGATTTACCCAGCAAATCGCAGATTAGAGAAGAAGAATCTCAAGATGAATCTTCTACAAGCCGAAGAGACTTTTTAAAGTATGTCGGCTTTAGTACTGCAGCTGCTACTTTAGCTGCCTGTGAAGGACCCGTGATTAAATCGATTCCTTACGTATTTCAGCCTGAACGCATTGTTCCTGGTGTAGCCGATTACTATGCTACGACTATGGCTGATGGATATGACTTTTCAAGCGTTCTCGTTAAAACTCGAGAAGGAAGACCGATTAAGATTGAGTGGAATGATAAGTCTAAAGCCAAAGCAGCTGGCGGTGCAAGAGTTCACGCTTCTGTATTGTCTTTATATGATACCAAGCGTCTTCAAAACCCAATGATTGACGGAGCTGATGTAACTTGGAAAACTTTTGATAATGCGGTTAAAAAAGAATTAGATGCCGTTGGTGAAAAACCTATTGTGTTTTTAACCCAAACTTTTGCGAGTCCAAGCACTCAAAAATTGATAGAAGATTTTAAAACAAAATATCCAACGACAAAACATATTACTTACGATGCTGTTTCTGAACATTCAATGTTAGAAGCGTTTAAAGCGAAATACGGCGTAAGAGCTTTGCCGAATTACGATTTTTCTAAAGCTGAAAGTACTGTTTCTGTCGGCGCTGATATTTTAGGCGATTGGCAAGGTGGCGGTTTTGACGCTGACTATTCAAAAAGTCGTGTGCCTCAAAATGGGAAAATGTCCAAACATATCCAATTTGAAGCTAATTTAACAACTACAGGCGCCAATGCTGATGAACGTGTGCCTGCTAAACCAAGTGTTCAAAAGAATGTTCTTTTAGAAATATACAGACAAATTTCTGGTGAAGTATCAGTCTCGCCAAAACTTGGCGCGAAATACAAAAAAGCGGCTACCCAAGCAGCTAAGCATCTTAAAAAAGCTGGAAGTAAAGCCATTTTTGTCACTGGTATTCAAGATAAAGCTGCACAAGCCATGGCTTTAGCTATCAATGAATCGCTTGGCTCTCAAGTCATTGATACTGAAAACTACCGTTTGGTCAGACAAGGTAATGACGACGCCGTCAAAACTTTGATTAAGGATATGAACGCCGGAAAAGTTGGTGCGCTGATTTCTTGTGGTGTCAACCCAGCTTATGCTTTACCCGAAGCGGATCAGTTCATTTCAGGGCTTAAAAAAGTGAAATGTAGTGTGAGTTTTGCAATGTCAAAACACAAAACAGCAATGTTATCAAAATATGTGGCGGCTACACCGCATTATTTAGAGTCTTGGGGCGATGTTCAAATGACCAAAAATCATTTTGCCTTAACACAACCTACAATCCAAAAAATATTCAATACCAGACAATTTCAAGATTGTCTTTTGAAATGGTCTGATAACGACGAAAAATATTACGATTATCTCAAAAATAGTTTTAGCCAATACGCCAATGGTGTCAAGTGGAATACTGCTTTACACGATGGTGTTTTTGAAGCTAAAAATGAAGTTTCAACAGAAGAAACGGAAGAGAATTCGGCTTCGACTTCAGCTCAATCTTTAGGCCAAATGATTAGTGGTTTTAATTCTAATTCGTCTAAGGGTGATTTCGAATTGACACTTTACACTAAAGCTGCAATGGGTGATGGAAAAGGTGCTAACAACCCTTGGTTGCAAGAATTTCCAGATGCCATTACAAGAAATACTTGGGACAATTATTTAACGATTTCCAAAACCGACGCCGACAAACTCGGTTTAGAAAATAGAGTCACTTCTAAAGGTGCTATTGACGGCGATTTAGTTAATATCACTTTAGGAAAAACGACTTTAAGCAATGTGCCAGTTATGGTTCAGCCTGGTCAAGCTCCTGGATCAATTGGTTTAGCGCTTGGTTATGGACAAGTAGAAGGTTTGCAGGATGAAATGAAAGTCGGTGTAAATGCTTATCCTTTATATAAAGACTTTAGCAACATTCAGGGTGTCAACATCAAAAAGACTTCTGGAAATCACGAATTTGCCAGTTTACAATTGCAAAATACAATGGCTGGTCGAAAAGACATTATTGTCGAAACCAGTCTTGCAGACTACGTCAATAAAGACAAAGAAAAATGGAATCCTACACCGGTTTTCTCTAAAGATCATCAAGAGTATCCATTTGATTCACCAAAAGTAGATTTATGGCAAGAGTTTGATCGTTCAATAGGACATCACTTTAATTTGTCTATCGATTTAAATGCCTGCACAGGATGTGGTGCTTGTGTCATTGCTTGTCATTCAGAAAACAACGTGCCAGTTGTTGGTAAAGCAGAAGTTAGAAATAACAGAAATATGCATTGGTTACGTATTGATCGTTACTACTCGGCTGGTGATACCTTTGATGAAGAACAAAAACGTTACGAAGATGACAGTGCTTTAGAACACCATAGAAGAGTTGAAGTTGAATCTTTTGATAATCCACAAGTGGCATTTCAGCCTGTGATGTGTCAACATTGTAATCACGCACCTTGTGAAACGGTTTGTCCAGTTGGAGCTATTGGTCACGGACGACAAGGTCAAAACCAAATGACTTATAACCGTTGTATCGGAACGCGTTACTGTGGTAACAACTGTCCTTATAAAGTGAGACGTTTCAACTGGTTTAGATACAATAAAAACGATGAGTTTGATTATCACATGAATAATGATTTAGGAAGAATGGTGCTCAATCCTGACGTCACCGTGCGTTCAAGAGGTGTGATGGAAAAATGCTCAATGTGTATTCAAATGACACAGAAAGCCATTTTAGATGCGAAGCGTGATGGCAGACCTGTCAAAGACGAAGAATTTCAAACCGCTTGTAGCAATGCTTGTGATAGTGGTGCTTTAGTTTTTGGAGATAAAAATGATAAAAGCAGTGTGGTTTATGAAAAATTACAAGATGATAGAAAATTCTATCTGTTAGGCTATTTAGGTGTTGAACCTAATGTGTTCTATCAAACAAAAATTGTCAATAGAGAAGAAGTTTAAACTAATTAATTAGAAAATATATTATGTCTCATTACGAAGCACCCATTAGAAAACCGCTTGTAACCGGAGATAAGTCTTATCACGATGTTACGGTTGATATTGCGAGACCTATTGAAGGCAGAGCCAACAAATTATGGTGGATTGTTTTTTCCATTGCTCTGTTTGCGTTTTTGTGGGGATTAGGTTGTATCATTTACACTGTTTCCACTGGAATTGGTGTTTGGGGTCTTAATAACACGATTGAGTGGGCTTGGGATATTACCAACTTTGTTTGGTGGGTTGGTATCGGTCACGCCGGAACATTGATATCGGCTGTTTTACTCTTATTCAGACAACGCTGGCGTATGGCAGTAAACCGTTCTGCTGAAGCAATGACTATTTTTGCAGTTGTTCAAGCGGGTTTATTCCCGATTATTCACATGGGTCGTCCTTGGTTAGCCTATTGGGTATTGCCTATACCAAACCAATTTGGGTCGTTGTGGGTAAATTTTAACTCACCGCTTTTATGGGATGTATTTGCAATTTCAACTTATCTTTCAGTTTCACTTGTATTTTGGTATACAGGACTGCTACCGGATTTTGCGATGATTAGAGATCGTGCAAAACTTCCTTTTCAAAAGAAAATATATGGTATCTTGTCTTTTGGATGGAGTGGACGAATGAAAGACTGGCAACGTTTTGAAGAAGTCTCTTTAGTGCTTGCAGGTTTGGCGACACCACTTGTGTTGTCTGTTCACACCATTGTATCATTTGACTTTGCTACTTCGGTTGTGCCAGGCTGGCATAGTACAATTTTCCCACCTTATTTTGTCGCTGGTGCAATTTTCTCAGGTTTTGCCATGGTGCAGACCTTGTTGATTATTATGCGTAAAGTTTCAAATTTAGAAAACTATATTACCGTCGATCACATTGAATTGATGAACAAAGTGATTATTGTTACAGGTGGTATTGTCGGTACCGCTTATATAACAGAATTTTTTATTGCCTGGTATTCCGGTAGTCCTTATGAAGATTATACTTATTTGTCATTTGGCGCTGCTACTGGACCTTACTGGTGGGCATTTTGGGCATTGATTATTTGTAATATTATAGTGCCACTTTCTTTATGGTGGAAAAAGATGAGAAGAAATATCATGTGGACATTCATCGTCTCTATTGTGATTAACATAGGTATGTGGTTTGAGCGATTTGATATTATTGTTTTATGTTTGAGTAAAGGACGTACGCCATCAACTTGGGCCATGTTCTCGCCTACTTTTGTTGATGTTGGTATTTTTATTGGCACCATTGGATTCTTTTTTGTCTTGTTTTTACTATATTCAAGAAGTTTCCCAGTAATTGCTCAAGCTGAGGTCAAAAGTATTTTGAAATTATCAGGAGACCGTTATAAAGCTATGCGTGAAGCACAAGGTGATGACGTTCAGCTTTACGAATTGCCAAAGCAACAACCTTTGCCAGATTTTGAAAAACTTATTGCTGAACAAGAAAGTCAACAAGAGGATGTAGTTGAAGAAAGTGGAGGTTTAGCTGAAAAATTAATTTTAAATATTGGTAAAGCTTCAAAAGAAGTTGCTGACGATTTAAAAAGATTATCAGGAGTTGGACCTGCTTTAGAAGAAAAACTCAATCAAATTGGAGTTTATACTTACAATCAAATTTCTAATATGACGGAAAAAGAATTTGGAATATTAGACGAACTGATTCAAAAATTTCCGAAATCAAAAACGAAATTTTGGGCAGGTGAAGCTAATTTACTTAATAAGAAATAATCATGGCAAATTATACTTTACAAGCATTATATGAAGATGATGACCACTTAATGAAAGCGGTTAAAGAAACGCGTTCAGGCAATCATCATATTGAGGAAGTTTATACACCATTTCCAGTTCACGGACTTGACAAGGCCGCTGGATTAAAGCCCACAAGAATGGCCATCACATCGTTTATGTATGGGGTTCTCGGACTTGGAGTTGCTATCTGGATGATGAACTTTATGATGATAGATGACTGGCCAAGAAATATCGGTGGAAAACCGAGTTTTTCTTATATTCAAAATATGCCAGCCTTTGTGCCTATTATGTTTGAATTAACAGTCTTTTTTGCAGCTCACTTGATGGTGATTACGTTTTATATGCGTTCTAAAATTTGGCCATTTAAAAAAGCAGAAAATCCAGATCCACGAACAACAGACGACCATTTTTTAATGGAAGTTAGTGCAGAAAAAAATAATGTTCAAAGCGTCGCTGAGTTTTTACACGCCACAGGCGCTAAAGAAGTTACATTAAAACAATCTTAATTTATGAAATATTCAATTTTAATCTTACTCTGTCTTGCGCTTAGCTTGAGTTCGTGTGCTGATAAAAATGATCCTAATTATCAGTATTTTCCAGATATGTATGAATCTTTAGCTTACGAAACATATCAAGAAGCTGAAATATTTCCAAATGAGCAAGAAGCGATGAAACCAGTTGAAGGTTCAATTTCAAGAGGTTGGCTACCTTATGATTATGAAGATAATTTAGAAGGTTACGATTTAGCCAAAGCAGAACTCAAAAACCCTTTAGTTTATTCTGAGGAGAATTTAAAAAAAGGTGAAGAATTATATAATATTTATTGCGCCACTTGTCACGGCAAAAAAGGTGATGGACAAGGTTGGTTAGTTCAACAAGAAAAAATACTTGGCGTGCCTGCTTATGACGATCAAGGAAGAGCGATTACAGAAGGTAGCGTATATCATGTGATGTATTATGGTATAAACACAATGGGATCTTATGCCTCTCAAATGAGTGAAAAAGAACTTTGGCAAGTTGACCATTATGTAATGAAACTTAAGGCTGAATTAGAAGGGAAACCAGAACGGGCTTTTGAAACTGAGAGTAAAGTTGAAGAGAATGTTGAAAATACTGAAGAAAAGGAAGTCGCAATAACTGAATAAAGAATAAAATTAAGATAGATTATCATGTATAAAATGTCCAACAAACTTCGCTTATCAGCAATCATATTTATGGTTGTGGGTGTTATAGGGATTGCCTACGGGTTTTTGAATGCCCCAAGCTCAAAAGCTGATGCGAAAGAAATATTAGAACACAAGGCAGCTCATGGCGATTCTCATGCTGAAGAAGGAAACACACATCAGGTTTCTGAAGATAATGCACACGGTAGTGAACACGCTGATGAAGCTCACGGCGATGAACATCTTGAGCACGCCTATCATCAAATGCAAAATAGACCTTGGTCTGCTGTTATGGTGCCGATGTTGTTTTTCTTTTTGATTGCCGTTGGTGCGCTTGTATTTTATGCTATTCAAAATGTATCTCAAGCTGGTTGGTCTCCAGTGCTTTTTAGAGTGATGCAAGGCATTTCAAATTACATGTTACCTGGGGCGATATTGATTTATCTATTTCTAATTTTATCCTCATTACATTTAAACCACTTATTTGTTTGGATGGATCCTGAAACTGTGGCGCATGATGAAGTGATTCAAGAAAAAACACCTTATCTAAATATTCCTTTCTTTTTAATACGTTCGGCTGTTATATTATTAGCTTGGGTCGGTTTTAGAAAAATATTGGTAAGCAATTCTGTAAAACAAGACGACGAACTTAATTTAAGTCTTTACAAAAAGAATATCAAATTATCCATTGCATTTTTAGTTACCTTTATTGTAACAGAAGCTGTTGTTTCTTGGGATTGGATCATGAGTATTGATACGCACTGGTACAGTACTTTGTTCCCATGGTTTGTATTTGCAAGCATGTTTGTTTCGGCTATTACAACCATTGCTTTGGTAACGGTTTATTTGAAGTCAAAAGGATATTTAGAGCAAGTTAACGACAGTCATATTCACGATTTGGCTAAATTTATGTTTGCGTTTAGTATATTTTGGACTTACTTATGGTTTTCTCAATTTATGCTAATTTGGTATGCCAATATGCCTGAAGAAGTAGTTTATTTTGTGTCAAGATTAGAAAATTATAAACTGATGTTTTTTGGCATTGTTGCTATTAACTTTGTTGGTCCACTTTTAATTTTGATGAACTCTGATTTTAAAAGAATTAATTGGTTGGTAGTATTGACTGGTATTTTAATTTTAGTCGGTCACTATTTCAATTTTTTCTTACTAATTATGCCAGGAACAGTGGGCGAATCTTGGGCAATAGGTATTCCTGAAATTGGCAGTGTGCTATTTTTCTTAGGCTTATTTATTTGGTTTGTATTTAAAGGGATCAGTAAATTATCTTTGGTTCCAAAGCATTCGCCATTTTTAAAAGAAAGTCAACATTATCACTATTAATTTACAATATTGAAAGATAAAAATATATGACAGCATTTTTAATTATAATCGTTTTAGCACTTTTAGCCATTACATTTTGGCAAATCTCTAAGATTTATAAATTGTCAAAACCTTCTGATGACGATGGCATTATTGCCAATGATAAAGACAACCAAAAGCAAGCTAAAATTATGCTTGCATTTATGGTGTTTTTCTATGGTTTGATGATTTACTCATTTTGGAATTTAAGTAAGTTTTATTTGCCAGAAGCTTCATCAGAACACGGTTCAAGTTACGACCAATTGATGTTTATTTCTATCGGTATCATTATGATTGTTCAGGTAATTACACAAGCTTTACTTCATATTTTTGCTTATAAGTATAGAGGTCAAAAAGGAAAACGTGCTTTGTTTTATGCCGATAATAATACTTTAGAATTTGTTTGGACTGTTATACCAGTTGTCGTTTTAGCAGGTTTAATAATTTACGGTTTAGTGTCTTGGACTCAAATTATGAATCCAAAGCAAGATGAAGATACGATGGTGGTGGAAATTTATGCTTACCAATTTGACTGGAGAGCGCGTTATGCAGGTCAAGATAATGTTCTTGGAAAGGCGAACGTAAGATTCATTGAAGGTATCAACCAGCTTGGTGTTGATGAAACCGATGAGTATGGAAAAGATGACGTCATTGTTAACGAATTACACCTGCCTGTAGATAAACCTGTGATTTTTAAGTTCCGCTCTCAAGACGTTTTACACTCTGCGTATTTCCCTTTCTTTAGATCACAAATGAACGTTGTTCCAGGTATGATTACCGAGTTTGGGTTTACGCCTACAACAACTTCTAAAGAAATTAAAAATAGCGAATACATGTTAGAGAAAGTGAAACGTATTAACGAAATTCGCGATGAAAGAAGTAAAGATTTAATAGCTGAAGGCCGTTCTGAATTAGATGAATACGAATTTGAATATTATTTGCTTTGTAATAAAATATGTGGTGTTACACATTATAATATGCAAATGAAAATTGTAGTTGAAGAAGAAGAAGAATTCAACAAATGGATGGAAGAGCAACAGACCTTTGGAGAATTATTAGCTAAACAATAATTAAAGAAACAAATTAAAGATGTCAGCAATAGCAACAACAGCACATTCTGAGGAGCATAGTGAGGATCACGCACACCATCATCACGAACAACCGTTTATAGAGAAGTATATTTTTAGCACAGACCATAAGATGATTGCGAAGCAATATCTTATCACAGGTTTGATAATGGGTTTTATAGGTATTGCTATGTCTTTGCTTATGAGACTTCAACTGGCTTGGCCAGACCAAAAGTTTTGGATTTTCGAAGCCTTATTGGGTAAATTTGGTCAAGACGGCGTAATGGATCCAGGTATTTATTTGGCCTTGGTTACCATTCACGGTACCATTATGGTATTCTTTGTTTTGACAGCTGGCTTGAGTGGTACGTTTAGTAATTTACTCATTCCACTTCAAATTGGTGCTCGAGATATGGCATCAGGCTTCTTGAATATGCTGTCTTACTGGTTGTTTTTCATCTCCTCTGTTGTCATGATTTCTTCCCTATTTGTTGAAGCCGGACCAGCATCTGCGGGTTGGACGGTTTATCCTCCCTTAAGTGCTTTACCACAAGCCATTGGTGGTTCAGGTCTTGGAATGACCTTATGGTTAGTGTCTATGACAATTTTTATTGCTTCATCACTTTTAGGGTCGTTAAATTATATTGTTACAGTTTTAAATTTGAGAACAAAAGGGATGTCTATGACAAGATTGCCTCTAACGGTTTGGGCGTTTTTTGTAACCGCTATTATTGGTGTAGTTTCTTTCCCTGTTTTATTATCTGCTGGTTTACTCTTATTGATGGATAGGAGTTTTGGTACTTCTTTCTTTTTAAGTGATATCTACATACAAGGAGAAGTTCTCGCCCATCAAGGCGGCTCACCAGTTTTATATGAACACTTGTTTTGGTTCCTTGGACACCCAGAAGTTTATATTGTATTATTACCAGCCTTAGGAATAACTTCTGAAGTGATTGCCACGAATGCCAGAAAACCAATCTTTGGTTATCGTGCTATGGTTGCATCAATTTTGGCGATTGCCTTTTTATCAACCGTCGTTTGGGGGCATCATATGTTTGTTTCTGGGATGAATCCTTTCTTAGGCTCTGTGTTTACCTTTACAACTTTATTAATTGCAATTCCTTCTGCGGTGAAAGCGTTTAACTATATCACCACATTATGGAAAGGTAATTTACAATTTAATCCCGCGATGTTATTTTCTATAGGTTTGGTTTCTACCTTTATCACGGGTGGTTTGACTGGTATTATTCTTGGAGATAGCACCTTAGATATTAACGTTCACGATACCTATTTCGTTGTGGCTCACTTCCACTTGGTAATGGGTATTTCTGCACTCTACGGCTTATTCGCTGGTGTTTATCATTGGTTTCCCAAAATGTTTGGACGGATGATGAATAAAAATTTAGGCTATATCCATTTCTGGATTACCGCCGTTGGAGCTTATGGTGTTTTCTTCCCTATGCACTTTATAGGAATGGCTGGATTACCTAGACGTTATTATACCAACACGGCGTTTCCATATTTTGATGATTTAGCAGATACCAATGTATTGATTTCTGTATTTGCCTTTATTACGGCTGCGGCTCAAATTGTGTTTATTTACAACTTTATTAGCTCTATTTTCTACGGTAAACGCGCAACACAAAATCCTTGGGATTCTAACACCTTAGAATGGACAGCGCCTGTAGAGCATATTCACGGCAACTGGTATGGTGATTTGCCAACAGTTTACCGATGGTCTTATGACTATAGTAAATTGAACTCAGACGAAAGTGACTACGTCATTGCTGGTCAAGATTTTGTGCCACAAAATGTGCCTTTACAAGAAGGAGAAGAGGAATTGAATCATTAG
>RRZV01000068.1 GCA_003931895.1 Mesohalobacter salilacus | reverse complement strand
CCGCATTGAGCGGGACGACTGCCGAAAGCCCGCCGATGCGACTTTGGAGCAGCGGAAGCCCCACATTTCGGTACAAATTTTTCTTATTTAAATTTTATTTGAATTTAAGGTATAAAAAAACCCTGCTCAAAATAGAACAGGGTTTATAGGTAGATTTAAACATTGATGATATTGCCTTCTTTATCATGAAAATGGTATTCTAGATAAGTGTAAGCGTCTCGAGGTTGAATTTTTACCCAGCGTTTATGGTCAAAAAACCACTTGCTTCTCGGTGATGGTAATCCTTTTGTGAGATATGCTGCTACAAATGGATGTACGGAAAGCGTAAGGTTTTTATGATTTTTCTTAATGAGTTTTTGAAGGTCGGCTTGTAGTTTGTTGACTACAACTACGGGCGCTTCGACTTCACCATCATCATTAGGGTTTTTTTCGCGGGTTTTGATGTCTAACTCTGGTCTTACACGTTGGCGAGTGATTTGTACCAAACCAAACTTGGTTGGTGGCAAAATTTTATGTTTTGCTCTATCATCACTCATCTCATCTCTCAATGTGTTGTATAATTTTTTACGGTTTTCTGCATCGTGCATGTCTATAAAATCGACAACGATTATGCCGCCCATATCTCTAAGGCGGAGTTGTCTGGCGATTTCTACGGCACTGATGAGGTTAACCTGTAGCGCTGTGTCTTCTTGACTCTTGGCTTTGTTACTTCGGTTGCCACTGTTAACGTCTATGACGTGCATAGCTTCTGTATGTTCTATGACGAGATAGGCGCCTTTGGTCATGGTAACCGTTTTGCCAAAAGAGGTCTTGATTTGACGCTCAATATTATACTTTTCAAAAATGGGAACTTTAGAATTATAAAGTGTTACGATAGATTCTTTGTCTGGGGCTACTTCGCCGACATAATCTTTGACTTGGGTGTAAAGCGCTTCATCGTCAATACAAATTGATGTGAAGGAGTCATTAAATATGTCTCTTAAAAGGGATGAAGTCTTATTGAGTTCACCCAGAACTTTTGACGGAAGTTTTTGAACTTTACTCACTTTCTTGCACATGGCTTTCCAGCGGTTCATCAAATTTTGTAAATCGTTATCGATATCGGCAACTTTCTTGCCGTCTGCTACTGTTCTGACTATGATACCAAAGCCTTTTGGCCTGATACTTTTAACGAGTCGTTTGAGTCTTTCCTTTTCTTCTGCGCTTTCTATTTTTTGAGAAATAGATATGCGTTCTGAAAAAGGAACAAGCACAATATAGCGTCCTGCGAGTGAAAGTTCACTGCTCAATCTTGGCCCTTTTGTTGATATAGGCTCTTTAGCGACTTGCACTAAAACAGATTGATTAGGGTGAATGACATCGGTAATACTTCCGTTTTTGTCGATATTTTTTTCGTTGTGAAAATCTTTAAGGTCGTAATTGCGCAATTTACCAGATTTAAGTTTTTTGGTAAATTGTATCATCGTTTTGATTTGCGGCCCTAAATCGTGATAATGTAAAAACCCATCTTTTTCGTAGCCTACGTTGACAAATGCAGCGTTAAGACCACCAAGGGCTTTTCTTACATCAGCTAAAAAAATGTCGCCAACAAGAAATTTTGTGTCTTCGTTTTCTTTATGTAATTCTATCAGTCTTCCATCTTTGAGTAAGGCAAAATCTACAGCATTAGAACTGGATTGAATAATTAATTCTTTGTTCATGCGTATTGGATTTAGCTCTCAAAATGGTTTGAGAATTTGTTAAACTTTGTGTTATACTTAATGTTATTAAGTTATAACGGGATGTAGATGCTTAATGTTATTAAAAACATGCATCGATGTCAAAGAACTTATAGTTAATAAGATTTACTTTTTCTTATGTCTGTTGGCACGGCTACGCTTTTTCCTTTTGTGGTTAGCAACCTTTGCTCTTTTTCTTTTTTTTCCGCTTGGCATAAATAATGTTTTTTTAAATTAAATTTACTTGACTTTTACGTTTTCCTTCACACTGTTTACAAATGTTTTAGCGGGTTTAAACGCTGGAATATTGTGTGCTGGAATGATAATACTTGTGTTTTTAGAAATATTTCTTCCTGTTTTTTCGGCTCTAGTTTTTATAATAAAGCTTCCAAAACCTCTTAAGTAAACGTTTTCACCTTTTTCGAGAGAACCTTTTACTTCGTCCATAAAGGCTTCTATAGTGCCTTGAACTTCATTTTTTTCTAAACCTAATCTCTCCGAAATGGTGTTTACTAAATCTGCTTTTGTCATAACTCAGGTGTTTTGTTTAAAAAATTAAGGGTGCAAATATAATCAATTAATATTCAATTAATCAACTGATTAGTTTATTATGTTTGCATAATAATTTTTAAAGTTGGAATTATTCCTTTAACTCAGCATTTTTCAGAAAACCTAATATCTTGGTACCAAGAGAATAAACGTGATTTACCCTGGCGAAACACTAAAAACCCTTACAAAATTTGGTTAAGCGAAATTATTTTACAGCAAACCCAAGTCAAACAAGGTTTACCGTATTATGAAAAGTTTATCGAGGCTTTTCCTGATGTGCATCAACTCGCCAATGCTGACGAAGACCAAGTAATGAAAATGTGGCAAGGTTTGGGCTATTATTCTCGGGCAAGAAATCTTCATTTTACAGCTAAATATATTTCAAATGAATGCGATGGTAAATTTCCAAATACTTATAAAGAATTATTAAAATTGAAAGGAATTGGTGAATATACCGCCGCTGCTGTTGCCTCTTTTGCTTACGATGAACCTGTTGCGGTTCTAGACGGCAACGTTTACAGGGTTTTGTCACGATATTTTGGTATTGATACACCCATTAACTCTAAGGAAGGCGCTAAAATATTTAAGTCTAAAGCTTATGAAATTTTAGACGAAGCTAAACCAGCCATACACAACCAAGCGATTATGGAATATGGCTCTTTACTATGCAAGCCTAAGTCGCCAGATTGTATGTTTTGCAGCTTTAACTCAAAATGTGTGGCTTTTCAACAAAACCAAATCAAATCCCTACCTGTAAAACTTAAAAAGCTGAAGCGCAGGAAACGTTACTTTAATTATATCATATTTCAATCTTCAGGGGGTGAAATATTGATAAATCAGCGTTTAGGAAAAGATATTTGGCAAAAACTTTACGAATTTCCTTTAGTTGAAACTCAAGCCACAGCAACGCCTAAACCTATTTTTGACCATGAATTGTTTGATAAATTAAATATTTCAAATGAAGTTAAACTTAAAAAGCTAAATCCCAAAACCTACAAGCACGTCTTAACACATCAAGATATTTATGCTGATTTTTGGGCAGTACAATGCGCTATAGAATTTAAAAATTTTAATCTTGAACCGTACAAAGTGGTTAATTCTAAATCTATTCGTAAATTTGCCGTATCAATTTTGATTGATAAATTTCTAAACGAACATATTTTAGAAGACTAAAACTTTTATTACATTTACTTTTTATAAAACATTGATATTATGGCTACAGGAACCTTAAATAAAGTAATGCTTATCGGTCATACCGGCGATGAAGTTAAGATGCATTATTTTGATGACAACAATTGTATAGGGCGCTTTCCGGTGGCTACTAATGAGGAATATGTCAATAAAAATACCAATGAACGTGTAAGCAACACCGAGTGGCACAATGTGGTTGTGCGTAATAAAGCCGCAGAAATTTGTGAAAAATACCTCAAAAAAGGTGATAAGGTTTACATAGAAGGGCGTATTAAAACCCGTAAGTGGACAGATGACAAAGGCAACGATAGATATTCTACCGAAATACATTGCTCTGAGTTTACATTTTTAACGCCTAAAGATAAATCTGGGCAATCTAATACTGCCCAAGCAAGCCCGCAAAAGCCGCAAGCTAAAGCCCCTCAACAAGTTTCTGAGCCTGATGAAAATCAAGACGATGATTTACCGTTTTAATTTCTAAAATCCAAATTGTTGGAACCCGAACCCTTTAGTTCAATACTTTTATTTCAACTGGCCTTATCTGAAATTATAGGACTGCTTCTAATTGTATTATTATTACTGTCTTCAGCCTTAGTTTCTGGTTCTGAAGTGGCTTTATTTTCCTTAAAACCTTCAGACTTTGAGGCGGACGAAAATAAAATGTCTAGCCAAGAAAAAATCTTAGTGAAATTACTTGACAAGCCTAAAAAGCTTTTGGCAACTATTCTCATTGCCAATAACTTTATAAATATAGCTATTGTATTACTTTACAGCTCTATAAGTCATTTATTTAGACCGACAAATGAATTACAGATTTTAGGGGTAAGCTTAATTTTTATTATTGATATAGTCATTGTTACTTTTCTCTTACTGTTGTTTGGTGAAATTTTTCCAAAAGTATATGCTAATCGTAACCGTGTAAAATTTTCACATTTTATGGCTTACCCGCTTTTTGCTTTAGATAAAATTTTAACGCCAGCTAGTTTACCTCTGCGAAGTTTTAGTAATCTCATTCAGTCAAAATTAGGTAAACAAAAACCCAACTTGAGTGTTGATCAACTTTCTCATGCTCTAGAATTAACAAGAGAAAGTGAAACCTCATCTGAAGAAAAGAAAATTTTAAAAGGCATTGTTTCTTTTGGAAATATAGATGCCAAAGAAGTGATGAAACCGCGCTTAGATATTTTTGCTTTAAATTATGAAGAAAGTTTTAAAGATATCATCGCCCTTATTAATGCTCAGGGATATTCAAGAATTCCAGTTTACAAAGAAGATATAGATAATGTAGTTGGTATTTTATACATCAAAGATTTATTGCCTTATCTCGACAAATCAGCTTTTAAATGGCAAAGCCTTCTACGTGAGCCTTATTTTGTTCCTGAAAACAAAAAACTAGATGATTTGCTCAATGAGTTTAAGGCTCAGAAAAACCATCTTGCCATAGTTGTTGATGAATACGGTGGAACAAGCGGCTTGATTACACTTGAAGATATTATTGAAGAAATTGTAGGCGACATCAGCGATGAATTTGATGATGAAGACATTATTTATTCTAAAATTGACAGTAAAACATATGTCTTTGAAGGTAAAACTTCAATGAAAGATTTTTATCAAATTTTAAAATTAAGTGATGATAGCATTGAAATTTTTGAAAATCACCGTGGCGATGCTGAAACTATAGCTGGGTTTTTATTAGAAATTACAAAAGGGTTTCCAAAGAAAAATCAGGAAATTAAGTTTGAGACCTATCGTTTTGTAGCCGAAGTTATAGACGAAAAGCGCGTAAAACAAATCAAAGTTACTTTAGGATAACATATTTTAAACAATTAAGCTAAAACGTAACTGTTTGAGTTTAGTTATTAAGCATAAAATAAACGAATAAACATTATTAAACCAGTAATGAGAATTTATGTCACACTGAGCATTCTAAGTTAAAAACAACCAATTT